>CACZDC010000126.1 GCA_902779785.1 uncultured Bacteroidia bacterium | reverse complement strand
GATATTGATGTCCGCGTAATTCGGGTAGTGGTCGGTCAGTTCGACGGTGAAGTAAGCATAAATGCGCTGGAAGACAAGGATTTCCGTGGCGCTTTTGCCGCGGATTTCCCCGTTGCCGTTGTAGAGGAGGAACTGGTCGATGCAGCCCATGCCGTCCTCGTTGGTCTTGTTCTCCTTGCGGGAGAAGGCTTTGGAGTTGCACTGGTGGTGGCCGCAGCGCGGGTCGCTGCTGACGCGGGCGAGGCGGTGGAGCGGCTTGTAGCCGGCAGCAAGGAGTTGTTTCATGGGCTTGGAATCCAGCTTGCAGTTCATGTCGCCCACCATGAAGACAGGGCAGCCGCGGGTGAAGACGGCGTCGTCCGCCTCGGTCATCATCTTGCGGACCTGGGCGACACGGGCCTCGTTGCTTCCGGGCTGGGCCTTTTCACTCTTCCACCAGAGGTGGGTGTTGATGACCATGAATTCCTTTCCGTTCTCATTCAGGGTGAAAATCGCCGAATTGTAGGACTTGGAGCCCTTGTTGCTCCAGGCGGCGGGTTCGTACTTGTGGTATCTGGTTTCCTGAAGGGTCACGGACTCGGGGTTGTAGAAGATCGGCGTATGGTTCCAGACCTCGCCGGGGATATAGGCCATCCGGTAGCCGCGGGCTTCCATGTCGGGACGGAAGTACTGGTCCATATTCGGGCCGTACTCCTGCAGTGTCACGATGTCCGGCAGGAAGGCCCAGACCACTTCCAGCAGGCCGTGGGCACGGACGGGGTCGGAGCAGTCGGCCCCCAGCGCCGCCCATCCGGGGGCGTTCACGTCTTTGCCGTAGTCCCAGATGTTGTCGTCCAGAATCCGGAGGTTGGTGCCTTCCTCGCGCTTGAAGAGGAATTCGCCGTAAATGTTGCCCGTCTCCGGTTTCCGGGGGATACCCTTGCCGAGGCGCTCGACGGCCCGCGTCAGCGCCCAGCAGCCGCCGCCGGCGATGACAAGCTTGCCGCCACGGAGACCGAGGTAATAGTCAAAGGTGTCGGGCTTGCCGACATAGAAGGCAGCGGACTCCGGGCGGTTGGTCCGCCCGACGAGGATCTCCTTTTTGACGGCGGGCGTCTCGTCCGTGACCACGGGAATCGTCACGCCCGTCTGCAGCGCCACCTCCGCGGCGACGGCAGTGGCGATCTCAGCGCCTTCCTCCGCCTCCGCAGCGGCGGGATAGACGGACGGCAGTGGCGATCTCAGCGCCTTCCTCCGCCTCCGCAGCGGCGGGATAGACGATGACATACTTGGAGAGGTCGATCTTCGCACCGGCAGGGAGCAGCAGTGCCATGGCGGCTAAGGAAAGCAATAACCTTTTCATATCCAATCAATTACGATATAGTGAATTCTCATAAGAAGTGCTCCGGCTTCCAAAATTAAGCATTTTTCGACAGACTTGCGTGGTTCGTTGTTCTATTTCCACTCTATCTCCTCAATCATCTTATCCGTCAGTTGACTGATATCCGTACCTTTTGTTTTGGAGAATGTCGGGATTAATCTGATTGCGAATATCTCCAGCCAGATTGAGCGGTACGCTATCAAGATGGAGAACGGGGATACCCTGCGATTAAGAAATGTCAATCGTATCAAGACCATCCACTCCTCCCTGGCCATTGATGAAGCCGGAATGTTCAGACGTAGTGGCGTTGGTGTATTCGAGGGAGAGAAGTCCATACATATAGCGCCCTCGGCCGGTTGAACCCCATTTTCGAGCATCTACCTGTTGAGAACATGGTCTATGCTAACCAACAGTCCTATTATGATGCTATCAACAAGAGTTCTGATATTGGCAATAGCGGCCCCTTTATCGACTTTATGCTGGAGGAAATCCAGAATGCACTTGTCGGCCATAAGGGGAAATCCAATGCAGAAATTGCCGATGAAAAAGGACTCAATCATCAGCAAGAAAAGGTGCTGGGATATCTTCGCTTCGACAGGCATATTTCGGCAGCTGCAATAGCCGCAGATCTTGGAATGAGCGCCAGGCAGGTGGAAAGGATGCTTGCCGATCTGAAAAAGAAAGGAATTATCCGGCGTGTAGGAGCCAATAAAAATGGTTATTGGGAGGTGCTGGATTGATTAT
>CACZDC010000125.1 GCA_902779785.1 uncultured Bacteroidia bacterium | reverse complement strand
TCCCGTCCGTCATCTGCCGGGAAGACAGCACCGAGCCTTACTGTTTGTTCAATGACTCCGGCTTTACTGATAAAGAGTACCATAAAAGATATCCTACCATTCACCACCTTATAATGGACCTTATAGAGGACAAAAAGCCTCACGATGTCAGACTGGTATATATTGCTTGTGCGTGGCTGTCCGTTCCAGCGCCGCTCTAACTGATAGGAGCGTTCCACGCCCATATCCCCTATGAGGAGGCGTGCTGCGGAGAGCGTGAAACTGAGCCAGGATTATGTGGGCGCGGAGCTGATCTATGTCAGGGCCGAAGTGCAGGACGCAAAGGGCAGGCTGGTGCCGGACGCAAATGATCACATTGCGTTTTCGGTCAGCGGTCCCGCGGAGATTCTTGCCACCGACGCCGGCGATCCGACCAGCCACGCCCCGTTCTGCAGCCCCTCCGTGGATGCTTTCCACGGGCTCGCATCTGCCGTGCTGCGCCGGACAGGTCCGGGGCATTGCTATATTTGTGGGTTATGCGTAAGTGTGTACTTGTCCTGACCTTCATTGCAGCAGCGCTGAGCGCGTTTTCCTGCGCCGGCGGCCCTTCCGTGGCTTCCCGTGAAGCCCCTGAATTGCTGAGGGCGGTTCCTTCCGACGCCCTGTCGGTGGGGGTTTTCAGCCGGCTGGACAAAGGACTTGAGCGTATGGTGGATTCCGCCTCCGTGTTGAGGTCGCTGGATTTCGGAAAGCTTTCCAAGGCCCGGACGGCCGTCGCCATGTGCTACGTAGGTTCGCTTTCCCCGCTCCTTGTGGTGGAGGCGGGCAGGTGCGATGGCGACACCCTTGCTCCCGTACACTCTCTCCTTTCGCAGGCGGATTCGCTTCGCATCAGTGCCGCTTTCGTCGCGCTCGAGACCCATAACGCATTGCTGCTCAGCCCGTCAGCCACTGTGGTCACGGTTGCCGGCAGGCATATCGCTTCCGAATCATCGATCCTCGACGCTCCGGATTTTCCGTCCGTGCTTGAAGTCCTGGGTGGCCAGGATGCCGTCATCTACCGCAACTCCGGTGCCGCGAAACTGTTCGGCACGGAGTTGAACAAGGATCTGCTAATCAGTTTTCTCAACGCCCTCTTCGGTGGTGAGAAGGAGATAACAGACCTGACCTACTTGAACAGTGAACAGCTGGGTGATGACTACGTTGCTCGCAGAGCCGTGTTCGATGTCTATTGTGAGTTGACTGACGGTCAGAAACTCATCGTAGAGATGCAAGGAGCTGTGGAGGCTTATTTCAAGGACCGCAGTATCTACTACTCCACCTTCCCCATCCGTGATCAGGCCGTCAAGGGCAACTGGGACTATCGCCTCAAAGATGTCTATACCGTAGGGATTCTGAACTTTGTGTTCCCCAACCACGAATATCCTGAGGATAGCTATATCCATGAAGTCAAGCTGAAGGACGTGGAAGACAACCATGTATTCTACGACAAGTTGACTTTCTTCTATCTGGAGATGCCGAAGTTTAACAAGACAGAGGAAGAACTGGTGACGATGCTCGACAAATGGATGTTTGCTTTGAAAAATCTCTCCCGACTGCTTGAACGCCCCAAAGCGCTTCAAGAGCGCATCTTTACCCGATTGTTTGAACAGGCAGAGATAGCCCGTTTCACAGCCCAGGAGCGTTGTGAGTATGGCGAGAGTATCAAGAACTACTGGGACTTTTATAGCACGATGAAGACAGCCCTTGATAAAGGGTATGCAGACGGCCAGGAAGATGGGTATGCAGATGGTCGAGAAGAAGGTCGTGCGGAAGGTCGTGCGGAAGGCCGTGCGGAAGGAATCTTAAATGTTGCTAGAAATCTAAAGCAGATGGGGTTGCCAGAGGACGATATTTCCGCAGCTACAGGCCTGACTGTTGAAGAGATAGTGAATTTGTAATCCATATTAAACTCTAGTGGTGGGACAAGGTCGCTGTCTGCACTCCTGACTTCGTCGATGCGTCACCCAAATCACCCAAATTTAAACTCGCAACTAACTGATAATCAGTATGCAAAATTTTAGTTGACAAAAATCGACGAAGTCAGGAAATAAAGCAGGGTATGGATTAACAACGTAAAAAGGGGAATCTTCTCAGGTTCCCCTTTTTACGTTTTATTTTTTAGAAAATGCTGCCGAGGTAAACTCGGGTGTGTACTATTGCTCATTTATCGTCCATCCATTCGGGATGCCACTGGGG
>CACZDC010000124.1 GCA_902779785.1 uncultured Bacteroidia bacterium | reverse complement strand
GAGGCCGCGCTGGAGACCATGCGCAGCTGCCAGATCGACGTGATTTGAGCCCCAGGGCGAGGAGGTATGAGCATGAAGGAGTATCGTTTTGACGCGGTCCGGGCCCGGGACGGCCTGGTGGAGGCCATTCGTGCGCTGGCGAAAAACCAGGGCTTCACGAAGGTGGTGCTGGGCATCTCCGGCGGCAAGGATTCCACGGTCTGCGCGGCGCTTTGCGCCAGGGCGCTGGGCGCTGAAAACGTCTACGGCGTGATGCTGCCGGACGGCGAGCAGAAGGACATCGCCGACAGCGTCCGCGTGTGCGCGGCGCTGGGCATCCACAGGCGCGTGATCAACATCGGCCCGATTCACGACGCGCTGAAGGGCGCCACCGACCAGCTGGGCGAGCGGGCCGGGTTCATCGGCGCGGCACTGCTGGTGCAATAACATGCTTCAGCGCTTTTCCCGCCCCGACCGATACTTTGGCCGGTGCGGCCACCTGGATGCCGCCGAGAACAAGGTCGAAGCACTGACCATCAAGAAACTCACAAAAGGAAATCCCACGGTGTCGGCTATGATCGAGGAAGCCCGGGCCAAGAAATCTGAAACAGACAAGCCGGACGAACAGTAGACGACTCCAAGCGGACGTGGGAACATTACATTGCGCAATCAATTCAAAAAAATACACACCTATGAAAAAGAGCATCATCATCATTCTCGTCTCTCTTCCTCTCCTTCTTTCATCCTGCGCGAGTTCCAGATTTTTCTCCCAGCAGCGTGCATCCGACCTAAGCCAGATAGCGCTCGTCGAGCCTTTTGCATACATCACCGATGCTATCGGAGACTGGTCCACCAAATATCTTGACGACGCCTCCAAGGCCAATCAGATGCTGGTCGCTGAAATAGTCACTTCCATGGGACTGCCGATCGAGAAGACAGTTCCGATGGAGCATCACACCAAGGCTTCGGCCCAGACGGACGAGTGGCTGCGAAGGCTGAGCGACCTTGGCGCCGGAACCGCCAGGAATCTTGTGATTCCGGACGACATTCGTGATGCCGTATCGAGGAGCGGCTGCCGCTACGGACTGCTGATCAGCGATTTGGGTTTTATCAAGAATCCGGACATATACGCTTTTGAGCAGGTGTTCGACACCAGCAGGAAGGTGATGGACGCCCTCATGTACAACAGAATCGAAATAGGATCGGATCTAAAGGACTCTCTCAACGGTGTCTATGGCCTGATATTCGACAACACGACGGGGAAAGTGGTCTGGTATGGATCACGGCCCCGCAGGTACGACAAGAATCCCCTAGACCATGGCACCATGTCGGAGCAGTTGCAGGCGCTCTTCAAGGATTTCAGGTAGGATCAATCCACCAGTACTGCCCGCCAGGCCGCGCCCTCCGCTCCCGCAGAGTACGCTCCGGTCAAGTCCGCCTGCACGGCTCCCGTCTCACGGAAAATGCGTTAATTTGCCCTCGATATGATTACCATTATCCTCATAGCCATCACCTGCCTGGTTAGCATTCTTTGTTTCACCGGCACCCTGAACGGAAACAAACTGATGTTCAATGCATATTCGGTGTGGCACAGGAAAGAGTGGCACCGGATACTGACCCATGGCCTGGTCCACGGAGGCTGGGGACATCTTTTCTTCAATATGCTCACACTCTACTTCTTCGGAAGGGTCGTGCTCAAGACGGGCGACAAGCCGTGGTTCGATGCACGCGTTCTCATGAAGTTCAAGGACGATTGGAACTACAATGCTGTGGGAGCGTCAGGAGCCGTGTCTGCGATACTCTTTGCCAGCATCCTGTTCGAGCCAAAGATGGGCATCTATATTTACCTGATTCCCATTCCGGTACCAGGCTATATCTTTGCGCCGCTCTATCTGCTGTATTGCTGGTATATGGCCAAGCGGAACATGGACAATATCGGCCACAGCGCTCACTTCTGGGGCGCGGTCTACGGGATAGTTTTTCCGCTAATCTGCAGGCCGGACATCTTCGGGCATTTCCTGGCTCAATTGGGGTTGTAACCAAAGCCTGCAGTTTTACGTCCCGGCACACGGCAAGCCCATCATTACCAAAGACGGCTACAAGAAATAGAATCACTTGCTTCTACAGTAAGCTCCGAGTGCGAACCCAAGCGGATGACCCGGCAATTGCTGTCCTTCGGACGTGAATGACATCGTATAGAGATTCCTATGTCAGTCTCCAAAGCGCCCTTTCTTTCTACGGGATGATTCCGGAAGAAGTGATTCAGCTGACCAGCGTGACCACCCTTGATGATCTCCGCGACGCAGTAACGGAATGCCTGAAGAAAGTCGACCTTAACAAGAAAAAACAAGACTTCGCACACCTTCTTTTCAATGAGGCAAATGCAGACCGGATCTTGCAGTTTGGGACAATACTCAGTGAACTATAATTTACACATTTTTACGCGGTTCACGCAAGAAGAATTCTTCCGAGAGAATGTTTTCGCTATTCTCTCTTCCCTGGCATCTTCTCAATAAACTGCTCCTTGACGAGTGTGTACGCGGCGATAGGATCGAATGGCTCTGCCCCGACGCGGAGCAGAATGTCTGAATCTCCAAGAAATTCCGGATCCTGCATCTTCAACTCCATGTTCTGGAGAAACTGCTTGTAAGTGGGCTGCTTGTCAGCGACAAACTCAATATAACGGCGATAACAATCAAGCACTCGGTCCACATCGATTTTTCCGCTATTCAAGGCTACTTGCAGATCCAGCAGGTCACGGCCTTTCTTCCGCTGATAGAGGGCCCTCAGTTTCGTACCTACAAGTTCGTCCAAAGCATAGGTAGTCAGCTCGCATTGGCCCTTGAACCAGGGATTATCCACTGCGAACGGCACCTTCTGCAGGCCGAGCACGTTAAAATGCTCATAACAGTTGATTTCGACTTTCAGCCGAATTGGCTGCACTGGAGGGACTTCGGATTCCATCCTGAAGAGCAGCGTATTGTTGTAACGCTTCTGCTTGGTCACCTTATCAGGCATCCAGGAAAGCACCTCTCCCAACCGGAACATGATGGGCTTGATAGGCCCGGGGTGAATCTGCACAAGGTCTATATCCTCACTATATCGGATCTGCGGCTGAAGATAAAGTTTGTGAAGGGCGGTTCCACCCCGGAACGCCAGGTTTTGGGCAAGGAACTCATCACTGAAGATGCATACCAACGCCTTACAGATAATCAAATCCTGCTCAACCATGGCAGGCTCAGTCCAGGTTGCCCGCTCGTTCCAGGCCATTATGGATGCTCTGTCTATCATAATTCGTCAATCTCTATTTCAATATTTCCGTTCACATGCCACCTGTTGGGTTCAGCGTCGTTATTAACCATTGCTGAATTGCTTAGCAAGACCTTTTTCATATTGGAACAGGCGGCCTTTAGCAGGCCGTACAATTCATCGGCCTTGTCCTTTTCTTCCAAAACAAATTCTAAAAGATAACCAAGCCTTTGAAGTGTTGCAGTGCTCGTATATGGAAACACTTGTTCTATCCTGGATATATCCATTGC
>CACZDC010000123.1 GCA_902779785.1 uncultured Bacteroidia bacterium | reverse complement strand
TGAAGGCCTGATGTTCTGCCCATACGGCGGCGTGCCGCAGCAGGTAGGCCCTGAGGCCACGGTGGACGTCCACGACATCTACGAAAAGGACGCGAACACGCTGTATATAAGCAGTTCCGGCAGTGGCATCCATAGGCTCGTCCTGGACGGGGACAGCGTAGTCTCGGATAAGAAATACGCTTTTTATTTCGAGGGCAGGGAAGTGGACAGCTTCTATGCCATGAAAGCGGTGGGGGACTCGGTCATATATGCTGGCAGCCGCGGGGATGGCCTCATCAGGCTGGACCTGAAGACCGACGAATACAGCGTCATCTCCATGCGTTACCTCTTCAACGAAGCCATCGACGATATCCTGAGCCTTTGCCCGGCGTCGGACGGCAGCCTCTATGTCGGCACGGTTTCCGGCCTCCTTCGGCTGCACAACTCCGACAAAGACATCCTGGCCGAGCATATCGGCCGGAAGAACGGCCTCGTCAACGACATGATTCACGGCATCCTGGAGGACAGCGACGGCATGATCTGGCTGGGTACCGACCGGGGACTGGTGAAGTACAATCCGGCCAATTCCCTGGCACAGACCTATCTTTTCTCGGCCGGCATCGAACTGGGCGAGTTCAGTGACGACGCCTACTACAAGGACCCCCGTACGGGCCAGCTCTTCCTGGGCGGAAACGGCGGTCTCATCGCGCTGGAGCCGCATACCCCGGAGATGGTGCAGTACTTCACCCACATCCAGCTCCGCCGCTTGGAGGTGGCCCACGAAGAGGTACGGATGTCGGACTACACGGACAAAGACGGGAATCTGATCTTCAAGGGCAGCCCCGTCTCTTTCGCCGTCACTTTCGCCGTCCCGGATTATCAGGCCTCGGGCCTGGTGGAGTATTCCGCCTTCCTGGAAGGCTATGACAAAGAATGGTCGGCCTTCACGTTGGGGAATCAGGTTTCCTATACGGACGTGCCCGCCGGCACCTATACGCTCCGCCTTCGCTACAAGAAAGACGTATACGATTCCTCGCCGGAGGAGTTTCATATAAAGGTGCGCATCCGCAGGAGCTTCTTCAAGTCTCCGTTCTTCTTCGGACTCGTCGGCCTCGCTTTCCTCGCCCTCCTCCTCTATAGTCTGAGCTTGTACCGCAAAATCCGCGAAGCGCGGGAAGAGAGCACCGCCGCCCGGACCTCTTCTGACGAAGTGCTGAAGGGACTGGCCGAAGCCATCTCCCTCGCGATAGACGGCAAGAAAGACCGCATCGAGATGGAGGAACTGGGGTCCCTGGCCAATGATATCGGCTGCTCCAACGAAGACGATATGGCCTTTGTGCGCAAAACCATCAAAGTTCTTTCCGAGAATATCACCCGGGAAGACCTGGGTACGGCCCTCATCGCCGACCGCCTGGCCATGACGCCACGCTCCTTCTACCGCCGCTTCCGCAGCATCTCCCGCATTACGCCCGGTGCCCTCATTAAATTCTACCGACTGGAGATGGCTTCGCGCCTCCTGCTGGATGACTCCAAGCAAATCCTGGACGTTCTTGCCGAAGTGGGTATTTCGAGCCGCTCCTACTTCTACAAGGAGTTCACCGCGCGCTTCGGGATGACGCCCGGCGCCTGGAAAGCCGCGCATGGCGGTAGAGCTGAAGAGTTGTGCGCCAAATGACACGCTGCCTATAGAACTGTCTGAAATACAAGCCTTTAAATTGTGCTCAATTTTGACTGGGGGTGTCCTCTTGACGGACACCCCTTTCTTTTGTCACGCACGAGGAAATCTTTGTTGTTTTTCCTTCATAGCTCCAAAAACACCGATTTATGGATTTTTCTAAAAACAAACCTCTTGCCGGTAAGATCTGGCTTGCAGTGGTGATGTTCATCACCTCGGGTATCATGATGTCCGCACAGACATTGAATGTATCCGGTCGTGTTTCCGATGAAAAGGGTGAAATGCTTGCAGGTATTGCAGTGTACGAGAAGGGAACCACCAATGGTACCCTCACCGACGACAACGGTCAGTACAGCATTACCGTGGCGGGCGTCGATCCTGTTCTTGTTTTCTCGGCCCTCGGTTACGAGGAGCAGGAGATTCTGGTGGGCAAGCGTACTCTTATAGATGTGGCGCTTGTGACGGTCATCAATGAACTGGACGAAATCGTCGTCGTGGGTTATGGTACCCAGCGAAAGATTTCGGTCGTCGGTTCGCAGGCTTCCATCAAGTCGGATCAGATCAAGA
>CACZDC010000122.1 GCA_902779785.1 uncultured Bacteroidia bacterium | reverse complement strand
ACCTATCCATTTCTGCTCGTTCTTTAGGTAGAACTCCGAGTCTGCTGGCGTCGCTTCCCAGCGTGCTGACTCGGACGAATAAGACTTGCGCTTCAGGGGGGAGGCGGTAAAGACTTCGTCAACATCTTTTGTCAGTACCCAGTATTTCAGGTCAAGGATGTCTCCGAACGCTTTACCTTTGGCCTCTATCGTGAGTTCCAGATGCTGAAGATCATCTGAAGTCGTTGCGGAGACCTTATAGTTGTTACCCGATTTAGTTGTCTTGATCGTGCCTACACCGTCCCACCAGCCGGCATTGAAGAAGGATACGCCGGTTTCGCCTGTGTAACTGCTCTTTTCGTGGTAGTCGCCGGTAAAACTGATGGACTTGATTTTTGGAACGGCTTCTGGTTTGGTAAATTCGATCTCTATGTTAGTGTGTGCGCCGTTCCGCTTGTTCAGGTCATAATTGAAGTCGATGCTGTTGACAGCGTTTACGAACGTTGCAAAATATAGAATGCCGCCGAATTTCTGGATGTCCTTGACGGGAATCTCGTCGGGCATATCATCGGAAGTTACGCCTACTATGGAGTAATCCGCCGGTCCGTTGCGGACGTAAACAAAAGTGATGAAATCGCCGCTTGGCTGGTTGATAGACAGGTCGTAGTCGATATTCTTCTCCAAGGCATCTTTGGTGATGCTTATTTTGTGCAGGAGAACCCCGCGCTGGAATACGCCGCCTTCCAGCGTCATTGAGCTTCCGGCGAATTTACGTGTGTCCACCAAAGTCTGGATTTCCGTGCGGTTGTCTTTCTTTCCGGTGTATATGTCCTGAAGGAACTCTCTGTACTCGGTCGCGTCTGTCAGGAATGTTGCCATCTTGGTGCCGGCCATAACTTTGTCAAAGTCCTCAAGGACACTTGTCGCAGTACCGTCGTGCTGGTTTTGGTAGAGTTTTGCAACTACGCTGTTTCCGAGTTTGGTTGCCAGGTGGTCGATGAAGAATCCCATGCCGTAGCCGTGACTCTGGTAAGTACTCCAACTCTTCTCGTGAGGCCAGAACTCCTTGGTGAAGGGCAGGCAGAAGAAGGGGGTGTTCTCGCTTATCCTCCTGTCGCCGGTGAATTTTTCCGTCCAGCATCCTATGGCCTCCGACATCATAGCCCACTCGTCTCCCAACAGGCCTTGGGCATTCCTGACAGGGGCGGTCCTGGGGTCGTAGGAGAATTCGTGGACGGCGTGGCTGGTCTCGTGTACGAGTGTCTGCTGGATCTGCCCCTGCATAGTGGTGAAAGAATCGGTTTCGGCAGAATTGGCAAATTCGTATAACATCTTGGCATTCAAGCGGATATATCCCCAGCTGGTAATGAATTTACTACTCTGCATAAACCCCCAGGCGTTGTCGTCCTTGGGGAATTCTTCAATCTTGTAGATGATAGTATTGGAGGGGAGCCGGAATTTGAGGTCTTCCAGGACCTTATGCGCCGCGGGTATGTTGGTGCTGAGGAAATTGTTTATGTATGAATACTTTTGGGAATAGACCAGAAAGGCCGCGTGGGAGAAGGTGTCCATTGCCCAGGTGTACCTGAAGTTATAAGAGGCGGCCTTGGTCTGCGGCATGTCTTCGGGGTCGGAGACATAAGCGAATCTGGACGGCTCTCCCGCTTTTGTATCCTCCTCGGTATAGCCCTGGATTATGCCGATGCTGAAGTAAGGATTCTCTTCTTCGCAAGGGTCCACCTCGGGGAGAGTGACCTTCATATATCCCTTGTCTGAATTGAACATGGCAAGGATGGCGGCAGTCATATATTCGTTCTTGCCCTTGTGCCGGTTCCACGATGGGGTGCGGGCCACCACCATCTTGTCTGCGCTTGCTTCCGGCTCCGTCGGGGAAGGTGCCGGAAGGGAATTCTATACTCAGGTCGTCCTTCTGGATAATGCCTTCGGAGGAGGAGACATTCTGCCAGTCTGCCGCCTTGACGGCAGTCTCAGGCTTAATGTCGTTTATGCAGGCAGTACTCCCGCACAGCAGCGCTATGGCCGCCAGTGCTTGCAAAGTGGTCTTAATGCTCATAGTAACAGGGTTTTTGCAAAGATAATGATTTATCTCTTTGCCGCAAGCCCCTTGTGAACCATCTAGCTATGGGAGGGTCGGGCAGGGAAGCAGGATGGCGTGATGTGTACGGAGGGTCCCAGGTCACAAACTGGCTTGCGACCTGGGGCCCCTAAAAACAAACGCTGCACTTGCGTGCAGCGCCTGCGGTGTCATTCCATTGCGCGGAAAGACAGGGATTCGAACCCTGGAACCGCTTTGGGCGGTCACACGCTTTCCAGACGTGCCTCTTCAGCCACTCGAGCATCTTTCCTTTCGGGGGCAAAGGTAATAAGTTTTTCGAAATTA
>CACZDC010000121.1 GCA_902779785.1 uncultured Bacteroidia bacterium | reverse complement strand
CCTTTCCGCACACGATGCGCCCGTCGGGATCGACCAGTTCGTTATGCGGGATACCGGTGAAGTTGAATAAGCCGCTCAACAGAATGTATTGCGTCTCCGGGAGGAGATAGCTCACTTCTCCCTCCAGGTTTTTGTCGACATACTCCCGATAGGCTTCCTGCGGTGAGCTTCTGTCGCCCGTGATAAAGACCAGTTCGATGTCGTCACGGCCCGCCAGCTTTTTCCGCACATCGGCCGATGACTCGATGCCGCTCCGGCAGGGACCGCAAGAAGTAGCCCAGAAATCGATATAAACCCATTTCCCGCGGAAGGGCTCGACCAGTTTCCGGAAAATGTCCGTGGCCTCGCCTTCCGGAAGGTCATAACGGCCAGCCTGTTCGGCAAGGAGTTCTTCCAGCGTGGCTTGATATCGCGCATGAAGATAGGGGGAGGTCAGGGCGGAGAGACGGGCATCCCATAGCTCCTGGTAATCATCAACGGAAGAATCCGGTTCCTGATGATTCGCTTCGTACCACTCAAGGCGGGCTCTCCGAATCTTGATCTCCGAAGAGAGCTGCCCTTGGTTCATTAAGGCTGCCTGCAGGAAAATGGAAGGTTCCGATTGATGGAAGACGGCGGAATCTGCTGCAACCATCCGGGGGATATTATTATAAATCTTCCCAAGTTCGGAATACCCGTAGCGATTGGAGAGAAAATAGATGTCATTATTGATGGAAAAAGCGGTCCAGTCCATCGGATCCAGCCGGGGCAAGGAGATGTACATGGCAGGATCGGCCAGTTCCTTTTCACGGATGTCGGCCAAAGAATCTTCCGGCTCAGTCATCGATCTTTGCGGCATATAGATCGAAGCGCCCAACTCATCTGTTGCCGCCTGAATTCGGATCTGTTGCTTCAGCAGATGCGCTTCCTCCTGAGAGAAACGCTCCCGGTCACAGATATAGTCCGCAAATGTTTGTAATGACTCATAATGCGATTCGACGAGAGCGGCATAATCACTGAAACTGGTGGTTTGCCATTCCTCGGGCGTCAAGTACACATGGTAAAATCCCGGCGCCACATTGGAGAGCCATTCCGCCAGTTTTCCGCACCGGGTGCCGGCAGGAAAGTGAACAAGGCCGTGGGAATCAATCCGCATCCGAGTCTGCCCGTCGGGCTGGAGGAAGAAATAGTAATACGTCCCATGTTCGTCCCGAACAGCCGATAAAATGGGGTGTTCAAGCGGGATTTCCAAGGAAAAACTCCCATCCTCGGCAATCGCAACGGATTGATTATTAACCTCCTGAAAGGCGTTAGTGCCGACACCCTTTTGAAAGAAGGCGGCTTCGTCCCGGACAGCGGCTTTCTCTTCCTTGGCAGGCTTGATCTTCAGGGGTTTGCCTGCTTCGTGGATTCCATAGATCATCCAGCCGTCCGGCTCGATGAAATCGATGGTGCATCTGCGGCCTTTCATGGGCTCGAAATACAGGTCAAATGAGTTTCCTCCCTCTAAAAAAGGAGTCCAATTGCCGGGTGTCAGGCCTTCCCCTCCGGTCAAAGCGCATCTCTGTCCGTTGTCTCCGACAAGATATGCATTCGGCGCGATTCTGAATTTCGATTCCGGCTGTCCCGAAACAGTCATGTGCAAGACGGTACGGTCTTTTTGCAGTTCAACGCTGGTGACGCTGAGCGAAGAGTTTTCGTACAATGACTCCGTCTGCTCCCAGACCTGATTGCCGGCGCAGGAAGCCAGAAGGGCGGCCAGCAGGATATAACACAATTTCTTCATGGGGTCGATGATGGACTTATTCTTCCAAGGAAATGAGGGAGTCCAGGTCGATGATTTGAAGCAGGTCCTTGTTGAAGGTGAAGGAATAATGGGCGTTGCGGTCGATACCCGAATACTTGAAGTCGTATTTCTTGCCCTCTTCAAGGCCCGTTACGAGCGAGGTCATCTTTTTGACCGCACACATGCACTTGAGATCCGGACCGTCTTTTTCATAGTCCATCACATACTGGATGACGTTTCCATCGACCTGTACCCGGCAGGCGAGTCCGCGGTCCTTGACGGAGCAGTTCACGGCCGCATTCGTGCGGGTCACCCGCAAATTGCCGTCTTCGTATTGGAGTACGAGCAGGGACGGTTCGTCGTCGGGGATGGCCGCTCTCGTCTCGGCGCAGCCTGTATGCGTGAAATCCTTGGAGTGTTCCACGTTCGATTTCGAGCACCCGGCCACCACGGCAAGGGCGGAAAGGAGGGAGATGATGGTTATTTTCATTTCGTGTTCTGTCTGACGACAAACATAAGAAATATTCTGATCGTGTCCAAAGCCATCCTGTTTTTTGTCGAGTCCGCTCTTGTACCTCACTTTGGCCATATCCCTATCGACCTTTGCGGATATGACCACCTATTACTGCTCCACCATCGAAGAAGCGCTCCGCCGTGTGAAGAGGGCGGTGAAAGTGGCGTATCCCGGTTGTTACTTCGGCGGCGTTACCCTGCGGTCCGGGAGGCGGGGATTCGCGGTGTATCGGGAAGGGAAGGTGATCGAGCAGTATACGTTTATTGGGAGATAGTCGCTATATTTAGGTCGATAAATCGTAATTTATGGAAATCAGTCAGTTTAACCCTGAACAAATTGATGAAGTAGCCCGGATGGCAGCTTCCGTATGGGGAAGGAGCAGGGTGCACACGGGGCAGAGGTCGCCCGTGTATTCTGTGGACACCTGTCCCGGTACAGTCTCTATTCTTCGGAACTTGCCTTGCAGGCGGTGGATGAAGACGGGCTTCAGGCGATTGCTTTCGCGTGGATGCCCGGAGATACGAATGATGCTGATGTGTGGATGCGAAATCAGTTTGCAACCCTTTCGGAAGAGGAGCGGAATACGCTTCTGACCAACGAGAATTACTTGAAACGGATAGATGCTGAGATTCTCGAAAAGATGGTTCCGAACTCTGCCAAACTATCCTTTTTCATCAGCCGGAAGAAAGGCTGCGGAACTCCTGTTCTCAATGCCCTCATTGAACGGCTCAGATCGCGCGGAGTGGAGTGGCTGTATTTTTGGACGGACTGCACCTGTAACTGGCAGTACTACGTCAAGCACGGCTTCGAGCAGATTGGTGCGGGGGTTGCCCCGGAATTCAGCACGGATAAAGAAGATTACACCTACTATATGTTTAGGAAAAGGATATTATAAATTTGATTTTCAGGTGACATACTTGATTCTCATATTGGTCGGCTTGTTAGCAGGCCTGCTTTCCGGAGCGGTCGGATTCGGA
>CACZDC010000120.1 GCA_902779785.1 uncultured Bacteroidia bacterium | reverse complement strand
CTATGGTTGTGTCCCAACCGGCTTCGTCTATTGCTGTGCAGCTTAACCAATACAAACTATGAAGACAGTATATACAGAGCAAGAAATGCGTGAGGCTATGAAGGCCAAGGAACAGCGGATTCTGATCAAAGGTTCGCTGGCTGAAACGATTAGAACTAGAAAAAAAGCAAAAACAGCCGGCAAGGTCGGATTACTTTGCACGGCTGTAGCCGCAGCAGCCGCGGCGCCGTTCACTGGTGGTGCGACAATTCCAGTGATGGGACTGTCTGTGGCCGGGTTAACGGCAGGAACGCTTACCATAAGTACAGTAGAGCTTGCCATCATATGTGGTTTTACCCTGGGAATGACTTCGATTCTTAAAGGGTATGGTAAGGTAAAGTTCAATCCCGATGGGAGCATCGAGATTGAGAAATAGCAGGGCCATGGTGACAGATGTAAAAAGAGTTCGGTGCTCTCACTGCGGACACTCGTTCCTTTATTTCCAGATGGAAGATAATTGCACGGTATATCCGTACCCTGTACATTGCCCTAGATGCGGTACAGCAGTCAAGAGACTGGGCCGGTTTCATAATTATGGTTTCATAGCCTCTTCGCCTCATTCACATCCTTCCCACTCAGGGTAAGAACAAAGTTCCTGCTGCCGCCGTTCTCATAGAAGTATACGCGGAACACTTGTCCGCGAGTGAGGGAAAGTTTGTCCAGGGTGAAAACCAGTTTTCCCACGCCGTCGGGCGGGACGGTGCCCAGCCCGTAGCTCTGCTTGGGGAAGACGGCTTTCTCGTACTGGAGCCCGCGCTTCGTGCGTTTCTTGCTCTCCACGGCAAAGCGGGGGGATGCAAGCGCATAGCTTACGGAGGAAGAGTTATGAAGGGATATCAGTAGGAACAGTACGTCGTCCTTGTAGAAGATATTTTCGCACAGGATCTCTATCCCGTAGCCCTTCGTGCCCAGATGGTATAGTTCCTGGCTCATAGCTGCATAATCTGCAAAAGATTGGGGTGAAAAAGAAGAGGTGTCCGCCGGAGCGGCGGCCGATACCTCCGGGGAACCGCCGGTGCGGACGGGAAGGCGGGTGTCGATGTCCAGCCGCGCAGGGCTTTCCCGGTAGGCCACCAGGAAGGTGTGCATAGCGCCAGTGCTCTCCAGGCAGCTCATAGAGGTGCAGATGTCGAATGGCTCGCGGGCCTTGACGGCCACGTAGTCCTTGGATCCGTCAACAATCTTAGCAACGATAGCCTTGTTGCCCAGATTCACGTACTTCAGCTCGCTCCCAAAGCGCAAGTGAACCACCTGCGTAGTGGAGATAAAAAGGGTGTCCGGGGCCTGGGCACGCGCCGAAAAGGCCCCGAGAAAACACCCGAGCACAGCGATGAAAAAGAAGGTTTGTGCTTTCATTTTCTTTCGGATTTGACAAGGTAAAACTCATAGCCGCTCACAACGCTCACGGACAGCTCGCCGCTGGCCGATTTGGCGATGGAAGCTCCGGTGCGGATGACGGTGGAAGCGATGTCTCCCACCAGGCCGCCGAAGGTCTGTCCAGCGGTGGAAATGGCATCGTCGGAGGCTTTCTTGGCATTCTTTCCGGCCGATGTCTCCGGACAGTATATGCCCTGCAGACCATCGGTATCGTAGGCGTCCAGCGCCAGCGGAATGATGCGCCCGTTCATTTCCAAGGAACGCACCTGCAGCTCCAGCCGGTCGCCGATTTTGCAGATGGCAGCAAGGTGTGTATTGGCCGGTATCCTCACGCCGTCCTGGTTATAGTCCTCCAGCAGGCGCAGCGTCACGCGCTGGCCGCTGGTAAGTTTCTGGTCCCGCACAAACATACAGCGGAAAGGCCTCTTGGAGCCCTCATACTGCACGGCTGCATCCTCAAAGTCATCGTCGAGCGATGAGATAATCCCATCCGAGGAGCCTACGGCCGAAAGGTCGATAGACTGGGGGGCAGGGGATTCTTCGGCAGCCGGTGTCGTCTCCTCCTGTCCTCCAGTTAGTACATCCCTTACCATC
>CACZDC010000119.1 GCA_902779785.1 uncultured Bacteroidia bacterium | reverse complement strand
CGTTCTGCCGAGCAGTGTACACGAATCCCTTCTTAGAAACCTTCTTCTTTGTACACATCGGCAGCGTACAAATCCAAGCGCCTTCCGTTGGAACAACTAAAACGAATCGGCGTAAAACTATATAAAATTGTTGCACAACTAAAAAATATAGTTATATTTGTGAAAAAGATTTGCCGATTATGAAACGACTCACGAAGAAAGAAGAGATCATCATGAATCACTTCTGGGAGAAAGGGCCCTTGTTTGTCAGGGAGTTACGCGAACTCTACCCGGAACCCAAGCCGCATTTCACCACGCTTTCCACGCAGGTGCGCAATCTGGAGGGAGAAGGTTTCATCGATCACAAAGATTACGGCCCCACCTATCAGTATTTCGCAAAGGTTACCAAGGAAGAGTACAAACAGCGTTCGCTCATCGGGCTTATCGACAAGTATTTCGACAACTCCTTCATCAATGCCATTTCCGCTTTGGTGAAAGAAGACAAGGTTTCGGTGGATGAGCTGAAGGAGCTCATCGACCTGATTGAGAAGGAGAAGTAGCCATGCTTTCTTTCCTCATTTATCAAGGCAAGGTCGCCATCGCCCTGGCTGTCTTCTCCCTGTTCTACCGGCTCCTGCTGAAGAGGGAGTCTTTCCATCGGATGAACCGGATGGTGCTTGTGGGGGCGGTGTTGGTCAGTTTCCTGCTGCCGATGTGCGTCATCACCATCCATAAGCCCATGGAAGTGACTCCGCTCGATGTGATTGATGAGGGCTCATGGATAGCGGGAGTCCCGGGAGCCGCATCCGGACCATGGTGGCCGATGGCATTGACCATCTTGTTCTTTGCCGGCGTCGCCTTTATGCTCACGCGCGAACTGGTGTCCGTCCTCTCCGTCCTCCGCATCATCCGGCAGGGCGAATTCGTACGGGAGGAAGACGGATGCAGGATCGTCGTCACGAACCGGGACGTCGGCCCCTTCAGCTGGATGAGATACATCGTTCTGTCCAGGCAAGACTGGGAATGCCCTCATGAATCCATTCTCACGCACGAAAAAGCGCATATCCATTATAAACACTCCGTCGAACTGCTCCTGGTGGACATCCTCACAGCATTCCAGTGGTTCAATCCGGCCATTTGGGTGCTCCGCATGGATCTCCAGGAACTCCATGAGTACGAAGCGGATGATGCTGTTCTGCGGAGCGGCGCCAATCTCAAGGATTATCAATACCTGCTAGTCAAAAAAGCTGTCAGCAAGAGCGGCTACTCAGTTGCTAACAGCTTCAACCACAGTATCCTTAAAAACCGTATTACTATGATGTCAAAAACCAAATCCACCCTCATGAGAGGGTTGCGGGTGCTATGGCTTATTCCGCTCTTGTGTATGTGCGTAGGCCTGCAAACGCAAACTGTCTATGACGATTTGCCTATCAGACCTATGGGTGCGGTCGTCGTGAACTTGAACGCGGACGGGCTCGTCTATGTCAATGGCTCTAATTATGGGATCGAAATTGAAGGGGTGGGTCGATACCTTCGCGGAGCAGTCGGAGGTAACCAGGTTTACCCGCCGCGAAAGATTCAAGTCTTTACCTCCCCGGAGGCTCCGGCCGGCGCATCGGACCAGTTGATGCGGGAACTCCGCGATTTCGGGCTGCTTAATACTACGCAACAATGAACAAGCCCGCTGTTTTTCTGGCGGCAGCGTTTGTCCTGCTGTCCTGTTCCTCCGCTCCGAAACAAGAGCCGACGACTCGCTTTTCGGGTGCGTTCCCTGATGGACCCGTTCCCGATTCCGTCCAAGTCCAATACTGGACTCCGACGGATACCACCCACACGGTCGATATAAAGAAGATCCCCGTGATCGATGGCCGCTTTGAGGGGGAAATCCCCTGCGACGCCACGGATTTCGCGTTCGTGTTCATTCCGGAAAATAATTCGAGAGATATTATAAAGTTCATTGCCGATGGTTCCACGCTGACTATCGATGTGGAAACGCAGAAAGTTACATCATCCGATCAAGACGGAGTTCAAAGCCGTTTCAATGCCTGGCAACAGGAATCGATTGACTTACTGATGGACATATACGAAGCCGGCGAGGATGTCAAGGATGAAAAAAACCACGATAGACTCGTGGCCTTTC
>CACZDC010000118.1 GCA_902779785.1 uncultured Bacteroidia bacterium | reverse complement strand
GTGCGCTCGTCGGCAAAGCTGACGGTAAACGCCTTGGTGAGTTCGAGGTTGTCGGTCGTCTTGTGCTTGGACAGGCTGATGACGATCTCCTTGGAGTCATACTGACCCGCCCAGGCAGCCATCATTACATCCGGATTCTTGTCTTTGTCCCAGGTCGCAATCATTACGCAAGGCTGAGGAGTTGTGACGAGAGCGTGGGCGGAGCCGAAGTTTTTGCGGCCGGCGACTTCCTGCAGAGGGGCGGATTCTTTCATTTCCTGAGAGTTTTGAGTGTTGTTCTGGCAACCGGCCAGCATCATCATACATGACGCAAGCGCGAGGCTGCTGAGTTTTAGTGTGTTTTTATTCATAGCACAAATATAAGTAATTTGTTGCAAAGTGCTCCCCCGGCGCGGGGAAATCTCCATTGAGACGGAAAAGCCGCTGGAGAAACCGCTCACGGTGGTACTTGCGAGCGACCTTCACATCGGCTACAGCAATCGGCGGGCCGAGCTTGCCCGCTGGATAGACCTTATCAATGCAGAGACCCCGGACCTCGTTCTCTTCGGCGGAGACATCGTGGATATCTCCACCCTGCCGCTGGAGGAGAAGGACTTCGCCGCGGAGTTCCATCGGCTCAAGGCGCCGGCCTATGCGGTCCTCGGCAACCACGAGTACATAGGCGGACGCGAAGACTCCGAGAGGTTTTTGGCCGATGCCGATATCACCGTCCTGAGAGACTCCGTGGCGCATTTTGAGGGGGTCGATATCATCGGAAGGGACGACTACAGCAACCCGCACCGCGCTCCGCTCCCGCAGCTCGCAGGCTCACTGGGCCGTCATTTCACGCTCGTTCTTGACCATCAGCCCGTACACCTCGAGGAAGCGCAGCAGTCGGGCATCGACTTCCAGTTCAGCGGCCACACGCACCGCGGACAGGCCTGGCCCATCTCCTGGGTGACCGACGCCATTTTCGAAAAGTCCTGGGGCCCGTACGAGAAGGGCCACACGCAGTATTACATCTCCTCCGGCCTGGGCATCTGGGGCCCGAAGATCCGCATTGGCTCCCGTTCAGAGTATCTGGTGCTCCATATCACGCCCATGGAATAATACGACAAATTCTCCGTGATTTGCTTGTGTGCTGATCGCCCTTCGGGTCATCCTCTTTTGCAGGCACACTGAAGAGTACGCCAAGCGGCCATACGGGTCCACGAAAGTGGCAGAGTATAGGAAAATAATGAGCCAGAATTGAATATGCTCTATAGATGAAAATGGCGGAGGTAATCCATCTTCTCGTGGAGGATACGGACGATCAGAGCGCGGCCATTATCTTGAATTGTATAAAAAACCATATGTCTCCTTACGTGATATGCCCGTAAGCCAGGCATTATTTCATCGCAGGGTTTGCCTGTTTTGCCCGGAGCCTTGGCGATTTCGGCAAAAGCGGAATCAAGAATAGCGTAATACTTATCTGCCTGATCTTCAGACCACGTATCTACGGTGTATTCCCAGATATTGTAGAGGTCTTCAGCCGCCTCTCTTGAAATATCATACTTTGCCATGCTTTCGCTCCTTCATCTGCTGCAGGAAATCCTGCGAATCAAAATCCTCGACAATGCCACTTTTCAACCCTTCTTCAATAGCAGATCGGAGCGCAGCCATCCTCTGTTCCTGATCTTCCAGAAGGCGAAGACCGGAACGAACCACTTCACTGGCGTTATTGTAACGTCCGCTCAGTATACTGGCCTGAATGAATTCTTCGAAATGCGCACCAAGCGCAACTGATGTTGTTTTCATAAGCAACGGTGTTTTCATTGCAAAGTTACCAATATTTCATAATATTCCAAACAAATACCATTGTCCCTGATAGAACCAGGCAAAGAAATGCTCCGGAATGCCTGGTATATACTTGAGGCCGATGAAAAAGTGGGGCGACAAGATTGTGAAAACTGAAAAATGATTACATTTGTATCCCGTTATAAATAAATCGGTTGAACGATGAACACAAAATATGTATTTGTAACGGGCGGCGTTGCTTCATCCCTCGGGAAGGGCATTGTGGCGGCATCCCTGGCCAAACTCCTGCAGGCCCGCGGGCTTCGCGTCACCATCCAGAAATTCGATCCATATATCAACATCGACCCCGGGACACTGAATCCCTATGAGCACGGCGAATGCTATGTAACCGAAGACGGCGCGGAGACAGACCTTGACCTCGGCCACTACGAGCGTTTCCTCGGTGTGCATACATCCAAGGCCAATAATGTGACCACCGGCAAGATTTACAATACTGTCATCACCAAAGAACGTGAAGGCGCCTACCTCGGAAAGACCGTCCAGATTGTTCCGCACATCACCGACGAAATCAAGCGACGCATGCTGCTTCTCGGCAAGACGGGAAAGTTCGACGTCGTCATCACGGAAGTCGGAGGCACCGTCGGCGACATGGAATCCCAGCCTTTCGTGGAGGCTATGCGCCAGCTGCAGTGGGAAATGCCGGAGGAGGACTTCCTGAGCATACACCTCACGCTGATTCCCTACCTCAAAGCCGCCAAAGAACTTAAGACAAAGCCCACGCAGCATTCCGTACAGGAACTGCAGTCTGCCGGCGTCCACCCCGACATCATAGTATGCCGCACTGAGATGCCGCTTACCGCTGAGTTGAAGAAAAAGATTGCGCTTTTCTGCAATGTCCGTCCTGGGCACGTCATCCAGTCCCTGGATGCCTGGAGCATCTACCAGGTCCCCTTGAATATGGAGGAAGAAGGCCTGGACACGCTGGTTGTCAATAAGTTGGAGATCGAGGGCTGTGCTCCGGAGCCGAACCTTTCAGCCCTGAAAGCGTTCCTTGAGCGTTTGAAGAACCCGAAGCGGGAAGTAAACATCGCCCTGGTCGGTAAATACGTCGAATTGCAGGACGCCTACAAGTCCATCCAGGAATCATTAGTCCATGCCGGTGCTGCAAATGAATGCAGGGTGAATGTCAAGACAGTTCATTCGGAACAGGTTTGCGAAGACAACGTGGCAGAAATGCTGGCAGGCATGGACGGTATCCTTGTCGCTCCCGGCTTCGGCGAGAGGGGCATACCCGGAAAGATTGCCGCGGTGCGGCATGCCCGTGAGAATGGAATACCCTTCTTCGGGATTTGCCTGGGCATGCAGATGGCGGTGGTGGAGTTTGCCCGCAACGTACTGGGCCTGTCAGATGCTGCCTCCACGGAAATGAATCCCGAAAGCGGCAATCCGGTCATCGACCTTATGGAAGAGCAGAAAAGCACCACGATCAAGGGAGGCACCATGCGGCTGGGCGCCTATGCCTGCAAGCTTGAGCCGGGCACGCTGGCGCACCGGATATACGGTGGGCAGGATGTCATTTT
>CACZDC010000117.1 GCA_902779785.1 uncultured Bacteroidia bacterium | reverse complement strand
AATTATGTTCATTCCGGACAGACGTATCACTTCGTGCAGCTGATTCTTGCGCTCGTTGATGAATCCGTAGCGCGGCATGAATGAACGGATTTCCCTCTTACGCTCCTGAATCCCCTGGGGTAGATAGCGCGCTATGCTTGAAACAGGCGCTTCCGGGCGGTAAGGACACATCCCGGAACTGACAAAAAGGACTCTTTTAATATTATCTGCCACAGCACAAAGGTAAGAATTTTTTTTGAAATATTGATAAATGCTTATATTTGAAGTCAATTTGGGAGATTATGTCAAAAGAAGAGAACAAGATTATCCGCCGCCGGCTGCGTAACGCATACGCCTCCAGCATCATAAGCATCAGCCTCGTGCTGCTTTTGATAGGGATTGCCGCCCTGCTGATAGTCAACGCCCGTGCAGTTTCGAATTATTTCAAAGAAAATCTTCAGCTTTCGGTTCTTCTCAAGCAGGACGCCTCCGAAGACGAGGCCCTGGGCTACCAGAAATCCGTTGAGACCATGCCTTTCATCAAGGGCACCAGGCTGGTGACCCGCGAGGAAGGCACCGCTGAACTGAGCAAGATGCTGGGAGACGATTTCCTGTCGGTGTTCGAGACCTCTCCCGTGCCCATTTCTTTGGAAATCAAGCTCAAAGGGGATTATGTCTCGCCGGACAGCGTAGCATTCGTGCGGCGCGCCCTGAGTGCCTCGCCGGTAGTGGAAGAGGTGGAATACCAGCAGTCGCTGGTCGAGACGCTGAGCTCCAACCTCACCAAGATCTCGATGGTTCTGGGCATCTTCATCCTCCTGATGCTCTTTATCTCCTTCGTGCTCATCAACAATACCGTGCGGCTCAACGTATTCTCGCGCCGATTCACCATCCATACCATGCAGCTGGTGGGCGCGACGAGGCGTTTCATCCGCAAGCCGTTCATGCGCGGCGCTGTGCTGCAGGGGCTCATTTCGTCGCTCCTGGCACTTGCCGCCCTGGCCGGAGCGCTGTACTTCCTCCACCGCTCGTTCCCGCAGCTATTTGCGGCCATCGAGCTTAAGAGCCTGCTCATCGTGGCCGGCACGGTGGTGGTGTGCGGAGTGGCTATATGCATGATAAGTACATTCTTTGTGGTCAACAAGTTAGTGTCCCTCGACAAGGACCGCTTATATTATTAATATATGGATAAAATGGCAATGTCCCGCAAGGGGATCCGTATAATGCTCGCCGGCCTGCTCGTGATGGTAGCAGGTTATGTTCTCATGATGGGCGGATTCAGTCCCGACCCTAACGTTTTTAACTACGCCATGTTCGACGCCCGCCGCCTGGTTGCTGCTCCGCTGGTGATTCTGGCGGGAATCGTGGTGGTGATAGTGGCCATCATGGGTCGTTTCGAAGACAAAAAAGAGGGTAAGAAATAGCTATGGACTGGTTGCAAGCTCTTTTGCTCGGACTGGTCCAGGGACTGACCGAGTTTTTGCCCGTCAGCAGCAGCGGACACCTGGCAATAGGCAAGGCGCTGCTTGGCGTCGAGCCATCCGAAGACCTGGTTTTCGAGGTCACGGTGCACGCTGCTACGGTTCTTGCCACCATTGTGGTTTTCCGCAAGGAAATCTGGAAGCTGCTCTGCGGTCTTTTCAAGTTCAAGTATAACGACGAGACGGACTATATAGCCAAAATCTGCCTGTCCATGGTTCCCGTGTTCATTGTGGGGATGTTTTTTAAAGATAAGGTAGAGTCGGCGTTTAATTCTATGCTCATAGTTGGCCTGGCGCTCATCGTGACTGCCATGCTCCTGGTTTTCTCCGACTGGAAGACCAAGAGGGGCTTCGGTGGCTTCTGCTCCGGAGCCCATAAAACCGGGGAAAAGGGCTCCGAAGCAGAAGCCCCCGAAGGTCAGTGCCGGGAGTCCGGCGGCGACCTTTGTGCCAAGGTTTCGGGAGACTCCGGACAGAGCGGCACTGACCGGTACCGTAACGGCATCAGCTTCTGGCAGGCGCTGGTTGTAGGCATAGGCCAGGCATTCGCAGTCATCCCGGGCCTGTCCCGTTCCGGAACCACAATCAGCACAGGTCTGATCTGCGGAGTCAAACGCAGCAACATGGCCCAGTTCTCCTTCCTTATGGTACTCGTACCCATCCTCGGAGAGGCGTTCCTGGACGTAGTGGGAGGCGATATGTCGGCATCTTCTACCGGCTTCCTGCCGCTCGCAGTAG
>CACZDC010000116.1 GCA_902779785.1 uncultured Bacteroidia bacterium | reverse complement strand
AGCGGCCTGGGGATGAATTTCGACATTTATTCGCGTACTTCTTCCGAAGTGCACTCTGAAAATGCCTCGGAGTTGTTCCGCAAACTCTATGACAGCGACAGCTTCATCACCCAAGAGTCTGAGCAGCTTTACGACGAGGAGGTCGGTATGTTCCTCACTGACAGGCTGATTGAGGGTACCTGCCCCAAGTGCGGCAATCCCCGGGCCTATGGTGACCAGTGTGAGAAGTGCGGCTCCACCCTCAGCCCGGAAGAGCTCATAGACCCGCGTTCCAAACTCAGCGGTTCGGCCCCGGTGAAGAAAAAGACAAAGCACTGGTATCTTCCGCTGGACCGTTACGAGCCCTGGCTCCGCGAGTGGATACTGGAGCGGCACAAGGAGTGGAAGACCAATGTCTATGGGCAGTGCAAGAGCTGGCTGGACGGCGGACTGATGCCTCGTGCCGTCACCCGCGACCTCGACTGGGGCGTGCCGGTTCCCGTCGAAGGGGCCGAAGGCAAGGTGCTCTATGTCTGGTTCGACGCGCCCATAGGCTATATCTCCAATACCAAGGAATTGCTGCCCGAGAGCTGGGAGAAGTGGTGGAAGGACCCTGAAACCCGACTTGTCCATTTCATCGGCAAGGACAATATTGTCTTCCACTGCATAGTCTTCCCGTCTATGCTGAAGGCCTATGGCGACTATATCCTTCCGGACAATGTCCCGTCCAACGAGTTCCTGAACCTCGAAGGCGACAAGATTTCGACCTCCCGGAACTGGGCCGTCTGGGTCCACGAATATGAGCGTGATTTCCCGGGAGACCAGGATGTGCTCCGCTATGTGCTTACGGCCAATGCTCCCGAGACCAAGGACAATGACTTCACCTGGAAGGATTTCCAGCAGAGGAATAATTCCGAACTGGTCGCTGTTTTCGGCAATTTCGTGAACAGGGCCGTGGTGCTGACGCACAAGTATTTCGGCGGCAAGGTCCCGGCCAATCTCAAGCCGGAAGCGATTGACGCAGAGACTCTTGAGTCTATCAAGCCCTGCCGTGAGGCCCTTGAGAAACTCCTCGAGACCTTCCATTTCCGCGAGGCCCTGAAAGAGGCGATGAACATTGCTAGAATCGGCAACAAGTATATCTCCGATATGGAGCCCTGGAAGGTCGCGAAGACCGATATGGACCGTACCGCGTCCATCCTTTACACCTGCCTGCAGATCTGCGCGGACTTGGCCATCGCCTTCGAGCCCTTCACTCCTTTCGCGGCCGAAAAGCTTCGCCGTATGCTCCGCGTGGGCTTTGACGCGGGTTGGGACTACCGCTGCGGCGAGGGCGCTCCAAGCGAGAATTTCTACGCTCCCGGCGAGGGTCTCGCTTTGCATACGCGCGCAGCGGAAGAAGTGGGCTCCGTCCGGCGGACGTGTCCACCCCCGGACACGGGTAGGGGGAGGGGCCCGCTGGATACAAGTTCCTGCAAAGCAGGGACGACGGAGACAGTGGGAGGGGCCGGAGCATCCGAAGAATGCGGAGTTCCGCAGGATGGAGCCCACTTCTCCGCGGAGTGTGTGCTGCGCTGGGAGGATCTTGGAGCGGCTGAGCTGCTCTCTCCGGGCCACGAACTCGGTGAAGCGGTGCTGCTGTTCAGGAAGATAGAGGATGCCGAGATCAAGGTCCAGACAGACCGTCTGGAGAAGATAAAGGCAGAGAGGGAAGCGGCCGAAAATGCCCGCGAGGCTGCCGAGGCTGCGAAAAAGATCGAGCCGCAGAAGGCTCCCGTCAGCTTCGAACAGTTCGGCGCAATGGACATCCGCACCGCAACCGTGCTTGAGGCCGAGCGCGTCCCCAAGACCGACAAGCTCCTGAAACTGACCATCGATACCGGCCTCGATACCCGCACCATCGTCTCCGGCATCGCCGAATTCTACAGCCCCGAAGATATGCTCGGGAAGCAGATCTGCATCCTCGCCAATCTCGAGCCCCGCACCATCCGCGGCATCGAGTCCAAGGGAATGATCCTGATGGCAAAGCAAGGCGACGGCACCATGCGCCTCGTTACCCCCGTCGAAGTCCTCGCCAACGGCTCCATACCTTTCCTCTATAAATCGAAGAAAGACAGTTGTCCTATGTAGGCGAGTGGTCGTCGCATGCGCGAGGGAGTATAGTTGTGCACACCAGCAATTATTATCTGGTGAACAGATTATCGATAATAAATAACTTTCCTCTACGAGATCAAGGTCTCAAACAGGCCTCCTAAGCCGCACAAAGCATGAGTCAATTTGCTGAAACGGGGACGAACCACCACAAAGGTATTGACCTTACAGTGTGCGGTATATATTGAACCGACCGTTTAAGCAGCCGGGACAATATCTGGAGTATAGTCGCGATATGCGACATTGTCGTGAAGCACATGCCAGATAGCAACAAGTATTTTTCTGGCTACTGCCACTAGAACTTTCATCTTGTTCTTATGACGAACGACGATCTGATAATAACTGAACCTGTTTAGGAAACAGCCCTGCGTTTTGGAGGCAGCCCAGGCACATTCAATCATCGTTTTTCGCAAGTACTTGTTCCCATGCGTAATGCTTCTCGCCTTGATTTTTCCGGCACTTTCCTCATTACGTGGTTTCAACCCACACCAGGAGACAAGGTGGGCAGCATCTTGGAATGATGATACGTCCGAGCCCACTTCTGCAATGATGGCTGTAGCCGAACGGCCTTTGATTCCGGGTATGGTTTGAAGATTCTTAAGTTGCTCCGAAAAGTGTTGCTGGCAAATGGCATCCATTCTCGACTGGCATTCATCCTTGTGGCGTTCTGCGAGTTCAACCTCTTCACGCAATTGACGGATAATATCGATGTCCGTATTTGAGAACACACCGCTAAGTGATGCCATTAAGACATCTCTCCCTGCCTTCTTTACAATGCGGCCATGAACCACTTTAATCAACTCCTCCGGATCTTTGACACCTTCGGAGATAAGGCGTATAACGTCCTTATAACTTTTACTGTCTGTCGTGGATAAATAATTACTGATCCGGATATTGCATCGCTGGATGGCAGCATCAAGTTTGCCAAGTTTACGGACACATTCAGCATTCAAATCGGAGATACGCCGGTCATATTGACGGAGTTGCTGGATAATGTCAGCGGGAACGTAACTGCCCCGAATAAGGTCTTTGAGCAAACATGTAGCTATCCACTCTGCATCTTTCACATCACTCTTCTTGCCAGGCAATTGTTTGATGAAGTACGGATTGACCAACTTCATCTCAGCAACATAAGGTTCCAGCACGCGCCATACTGGCATCCAATACACGCTTGTGCTCTCCATACACACCTCGCTGACATCCAATTCCTGTAGTTTTGCTGCCAGCTGCTCCAGCTCAGGAGTCAGTACACCAAATTTCTCTTGAAAAACAACACCACACTCATTGAGAATACAGACGAACACACTATCTTTGTGAACGTCAAGACCGCATACTTGTCGCATAGGCATAACAAATTTTGGGACACCATGCCCGTTAAACATATGATCATTTGCGGCGCGCCGGGAGGCGACGACCGCTCGCCTACAAAGATAAGACAGCGGTCTTGATTTTTATACAACTGGCCTAAAATCGACAGTTTTTATATATATTTGCA
>CACZDC010000115.1 GCA_902779785.1 uncultured Bacteroidia bacterium | reverse complement strand
AGGCAACGATGAAAAGCCCACGTACTACAACTGCCGTATGGCCAAGACCGGCTTGGCCGACTATCTCAAGAAGGGACGCTATGTGTCCGTGAGCGGAAGGCTCAAGGTGTCAACCAACGTAAAGGATGACAAGACTTTTGTGAACCTGGACGTGTGGGTGGCAAACATCGACCTGGCGCCCGCGGGCAAGGACTGAATCCTCCGGGAATTCACCATCGACTTTCGGGGCCTGCAATGGTAGTCAAGATCAAACCGCCGGCACTGAGTTGCAGCTCCGCCGTGCAGTACAATGAGAGGAAGGTCGCCGAGGGTAAAGCCGAGGCGGTCTTCTCCTCTAAGATTGCGGACCCGAAGAAGCCGATGGAGACTTTTTCCGAGTATGAGCGTGGGAGCCGTCGCTGTGAGAAGATGTCGTTTCACGCATCCATCAATCCAGCCAAGGCGGACAATATGACGCAGGATAAGGTCATCGCTTTCACGAAGGAATTGATGGAGCGGCTGGGGTATGGCGACCAACCTTATATAATATACAGGCACGATGATATCGGGCGGGTGCATTATCACCTTGTATCCGTCCGCGTGGATAAAGAGGGGCGGAAGATACCTGACCGGCAGGAAGGGCGGCGCTGCAATGAAATCATGAAGGCACTGGAGCAGAAGTATGGATTTACAGTCGGCCTGGCGGACAAACCGGAGAAAGAAACGAAAGCGGAAGGGGCTAAGCCGGAGGAGCCCAATGACCTGGGCGAAGCCAAGGAGAAGGATGACGGTCCCAAGAAAGTGGACTACCAACGTTTTGACCCGGCCCGTGGCGAGTATATGAAGCAGATGGAGGAACTGGTGGCCCAGGCTATGAAGTACTATTTCACCACCACGGAGCAATTCAAGATGCTGATGCGCGAGTTCGGAGTGGAAGTAGGACATGCGAAGGTAGGGCGGCAAATCTATCTGACCTTTACCGGCATCGACCCCAAGACACAGCACAAATGCACGGCTCCAATTATCGGCAAGGACCTGGATACCGCTTCGCTGGAGGAGGTGCGCCAGCACGCGATGGATTGCAAGAAAGTTTTGCGTGCGAAGGAGGGAAAGCGTGCGGCCAATCTTACCCGTGTTGCCCTGGAACACGGAACGTCGGAGCTACACACCCGCAGGATCCTGCGGAAGTTCAATATCGGACTGAAGCTTTCCAAGAACAAAGGGGGGAAGATCTTCGGGGTGACGCTCATTGACCACCAGACGCGCTGCGTCTTCAAGGTGAGCGAACTTCCCGGAATCAGCGCCGCAGAGTTCGAGAAGGCCCGTCTGGAGAAATGGCCGCCGGAGGAAGGGAAGAAAGAGGAAAACGCTGAAAAAGAAAAAAACGCGGCGGAGGAGACCGCCGACCTCTTCGTGGCAGCGCTGGGTGCGGAAAAGAGCCGCCGTCACGAGGACGAGGAGATAATGAGAAAGGGGCGGAGGGGGCCCAACTGATATGGATGCAAGGACAAAACCTATGTACTCGATGTTCCTGCTGCTGTCCGGCGGGATATTGGCGCTGATTCTTTACTACTATGCGTATCCTTTCTGGGCTGCGCTGGGCCTGCGCTCCGGAATGACGGATTCGCTGATGCTTGACGTGCATCGAGCCGGGGTATTCCGGTCGCAGTTGTCGGCAAAGTTCGTGTGCCTGTTTTTCACCACGCTGTCTGTGGTGGTCCGGAGCGGCAGTTCGAAGAGGTCGGGTTGGCTGGAGATTATGCTGCCGCTGCTTGCCGGATTGGCGCTGTTTTTCGGAGCACAGCTATGCGGGAACGGCTGGCTCTATGTGTTCCTGACGCTGGCCGGTTATGTGATGTATCTGGTGGGAGCCATCCTGCTGGGAAGGATGGTCAGGAGCTTCGATGCGCATCTTCCGGAGTATTGGGATACCTTCGAGCAGTGCGAGGAACTGATTGAGAATGAATACAGTGTCAATATTCCCATGACCTATCAGTACGAAGGGAAGCTTCGCAATGGATACATCAACTGCGTGGCGCCGCAGCGCGGGTGTATGGTTATCGGCACGCCCGGCTCCGGTAAGACCGCCAGCATCTACGCCGCTTTCATACGGCAGATGATGCAGAAGGGCTACGCGATGTTTGTCTATGACTACAAGTATCCCAGCCTGACCCGCTTGGTGATGAACGAGCTGCTGGACAACTACGACTGCTACGACATCAAGCCCAAGCTCTATATCGTCAATTTCGATGACCCGTTGCACTCGCACCGCTTCAATCCCATCCATCCCAGATATCTGACCGACCCCGTGGAT
>CACZDC010000114.1 GCA_902779785.1 uncultured Bacteroidia bacterium | reverse complement strand
GGCGAATTCCTGGCAAAGCATGAAGGCGGTACCGAGAAGCCGCGCTTCAAGTCCACCATCCACACCTACGACCAGGTGCTGGCCATGGATTATGCCGAGGGCGTTACGCCCGGTGTCACTGCAGAATCAGGCGTTTACCACAATGCAGGCTATTTCACCTTCCGGGGCCTTGGCTGGCTCAGCGAGGCGTACGAGGGGACGAGCCCGCCCTTCTGGAAGTGGTATAAGGCCAATACCCCTATGCTTCGCTATGCTGAGGTACTGCTGCTCTACGCAGAGGCCAAGTTCCTCTATGACAACGATGCCGATGGCACGGGTCTGAAGGCTCTCAACGAGGTGCGCCGCCGCGCCCAGATTCCCGAGTTGGCTTCCATGACCTACCAGGACATTAAGGACGAGCGCCGCGCCGAGCTCTTCTGTGAGCAGGAGCGTTACTTCGACCTGGTCCGCTGGGGTGAAGCATCTACAGTGCTCGCGAACAAGGGCAAGACGTACTACAAGTTCCACGGCTACAAGCCGGGCACCACGGAGTGGGATGTAGAAGCCGTGCCCGGAGACGGCAAGGGCTGGCAGGATAAGTATGAACTTCTTCCGTTCCCGTATGAGCAGACTTCCGCCAACCCCAACCTGAAGCAGAACCCGGGCTGGTAATCATAAATGCCAATTAATCCTTAACAAATGAAAATCAAAGCACTTCCCCTCATCGCCCTCGCCGCGGCCACGCTCGCGTCGTGCGGCAACAACACCACGAAGACGGTCGAGGCCGAACCGGTCAAGATCGAACCCGGTGAGCAGGCTCCCCTGGCCGACCCCGGCCAGAAGAACTTCGGCGGCATGGCCACCGGCGACACGACCGGCATGGCCGCCCGCATGCGGGCCCGGATGGCCGAGATGAACAAGATCCGCACTGTCCATTTCAACGACCTCTCCATGAGCGATCCGTTCATCTATCCGGATCCGGTCACGAAGACCTACTACCTCACCTCCTCCGGCGGCCGTCAGTACCGCAGTAAGGACCTGGTCATGTGGGAGGGCCCGTACAACATCGTGGACCTGAGCGGAACCTGGTGTGAAAAGGCCGGCTTCGCCGCGGCCGCCGAGATCCACAAGATCGGCGACTATTACTACTACGCAGGCACTTACAGCGACCACAGCGACCTCATCCAGCAGGTCCCGCGCCGCTACAACGTGCCCCACAACCAGACTTATCTGCTCCGTTCGGAGAGCCCGGAAGGCCCGTTCCTCCCGTTCTCCGTGACGCCCGGATATGACTACCAGCCGCGCGAGTGGGACTGCATCGACGGAACCCTCTACGAGGAGAATGGACACATCTATATGATCTTTGTCCATGAGTGGACGCAGATCATCGACGGTACGATGGACTACATCGAGCTGTCCAAGGATCTCACCCACACCATCTCCGAGTGGCCCGTCACCCTGTTCCGCGCCAGCGAACTGCCTTGCTGCGGCGAAATGAACGGCCTCGGTGAAGCCACCTTCGGCCTCAAGATGCCCGGCTGGGTGACCGACGGTCCTCAGATGTTCCGCACCCAGACCGGCAAGCTCGGCATGCTCTGGTCCACCTGGGGCAAGGAGCGCTACCTCCAGGCCGTCTGCTACTCCGAGTCCGGCACCATCGACGGTCCCTGGGTCCAGGAACCTGAACCGTTCCTCGCCAACAACTCCGGTCACGGCATGCTCTTCCGCACCTTCGAAGGCGAACTCCGCTATGTAGTCCACCACGTCGAAGGCAACGGCCCCCGCAAGCCTCAGTACTGGACTGTCGACGACTCCGGCGACAAGCTGGTGTTAGGCAAGCAAATCATTGTTCCCTAAACAAAGGTTTCCCAAACAAAACCCTTTCCATTAAAACCAACTGGCCCGGCGCTCCTTCGCGTCGGGCCTTTTTTGCGTGCGATCGATCACCTCGTCCTCAAAATCCCGCAATTTCGTGGACGAAACCGTCCAAATGCCCATCTCGTCCTCAAATACCCCCGTTTTCGTGGACGAGACCGGCAAAACCACCTCCTCATCCTCAAAAACGCCCAATTCTGAGGACGAGCACGCTTACCTCGAGCCTTTTCGTTTTCAAAAAAAGAGGTATCTTTACAAATCATTTTCCTACAATTATTTGGCATGAATGCCGAACCTATGTTTCTATTCCGTCGCAACTAAGGAGATATAATCCATGTTATACCTTCTTTTAACAATTTTGGTGGCAGCCGAGAGAAAAGAAACGCCAGGAGAGACTTGTTGTTCTTAACCGATTAAAGCCTGAAGTAGAAAAAGCCTTCTCGGAAATCAGCACCTTCTACAACTTCAATCACTATATCACTGAATCAGAACGATTGAACTTGTTGGAGGACTATCGAGATCTCGACAAAGAGGTCCTTCCTATTCTCAAAAGCAAAGAACTCGAAGAGTTCATGTATAAGGATGTCTTTCGACGTTTCCACAACGCCATGTCGGACACGAAGGATCACAAGAAGACCAATAACTGTCGTTTTATTGAGCACCAGCTTTCCTCTTGTTCGCAGTATTTCGATACTGTCTTGGCATATCCTCTTGATGCTCAGCAACGAGAAGCCGTTGTCTCTCTCGAAGATAATGTTCTGGTTATCAGTAGCGCTGGCAGCGGAAAGACGATGACGACTGTCGGAAAGGTTCGATATCTCATCGATAAACAGCACGTCCCGGCCAATAAAATACTTCTCATTACTTTCACCCGCAAAGCAGCGCAATCACTTTCTGAGCGATTAGGAGAAAAAGACTTGAAATGCCGCACCTTCCATAGGTTAGCATTGGATATTATTGGCGACGCAACGGGGGAAAAGCCTTCTATCACGGCTGAAGACTTTCCCTTGCAGGTTTATTATAAGCTATCCGAGGAGAATCCGGCTTTTCATAGCGCAATTGCAGATTACATCATCCGCGCCCGCTACACCATGAGGGACCAATTCGAGTATTCCTCTCGAGAAGAATATATGCAGGATCGCCAGAAGCATGGGATTCAAGCGTTCTTCAAAGACATGGATGGAAAACCCGTCTTCTGCAAATCAGACGAAGAAAGTCAAATCTGTGATTTCTTGGGCGCGCGAGGAGTTAAGTTTCGCTATGAAGAAAGTTACGAGTTCAATACTTCAGACGCCGACCATCGGCAATATAAGCCTGATTTCTCTATTTACATAGATACTTCTGACGGTAGTCAACGAAGAATCTATCTAGAACACTTTGCCGTCAACGAAAAAGGCCATTGTCCAGGATGGTTCACGAGTGAAGAGGAGCAGAACTATCTTGATGGAATCGAGTGGAAGCGACAATGCCACAAGGACCGGG
>CACZDC010000113.1 GCA_902779785.1 uncultured Bacteroidia bacterium | reverse complement strand
TTTGACGAATACCGCTACTCAAGTCTTTTTGACGGGGATCCGGGCTCCTACTGGCAGGCGCTTAACGCTGGCGGAATATTCTTTGTGGAGTTCTATGCCCGGAATCCGCTCCACGTCGCATCATACACGCTGAGCGTGGTCAACCTTGAGGACGGCAAGTATAACCCGAAGTCATGGAAACTCTATGCCAGGAATAGCCAGGATGGCGAGTGGACTCTCATCGACGAACGCTCGGACCAGCAACTGCCTACGACGCCGTTGCTTGTTAGTGAGACCTACCAAGTGTCAAACAATGATACGTGGAAGTATTTCCGCTTCGAGGTCACGGAGCTTGCTGTTCCCGGCAATTATCTCTGGGGTACAAGTGTATTGCGAATCGGCGAACTGGAGCTGAATGGTGACTGACAGAAGCAGTAGAATTGTATGATTAAGGTGCTGTTTGTGCCGGAAGAAAAAGAGGGGGGCTTCAAAGCTCCCCTCTTTCATTTCACTAGGCAATAATCATTCTCCTGACAAAATGACTGGCTTACGTTAACATATTTTCTTCAGCTCAAATTTATCAATGTCTGGAACCCAGCTAGTATTGCTTGATATCTCCACTTTATTAAAGCCCGGATGCAGAGTGATTCTGTTGCCCGTGATTTTGTCTCCGTTCACATAGATGTCAATGCCCCTGTTCTCGGCCGGAGTATAAAAGATGGTGAGCTCATAGTCTCCGCCCTGGTCAGACCAGACGTTATCCCAGATGATACTGTTTTCCCTCCGTCCGCCGGCATAGCGCACTACCATGCCGCCTGAAGCCTTGCCATCGCTGGCGTAATGTATCTCCTTCTTCCGTTTGCCCAAGTCGTTATAGAGGGGCAGGTAGGCCCATTCTGCCTCGTAGCGTACTGGCTCCAGTCGCCTTTCTGCTTTGGCTTTCAGTATCATGACATCGTGAGCCGCCACATTGAAGGTAATGGAATCTCTTACAGCTCTCATGTCTTTCCGGGCCAAGAGGTCGCGCAACTTTACCTTTCCGCCCAGTTCCAAATCGGAGAGTGCAATGGAGATTATTTGTGGGGAATCGGTGGGGTTGTAGAGGGCAACGGCCCGGGTTGCGCCCCGCTTCTTGAGAATGTCCTTCACCAAAACGTATGTGCCATTAGAAGTCTGTACCGGATAGGCCTGCAGGGTAAGCGCATCCTGGTTGACGGCAATCAGCTCGCTGTTCTTCAGGGTGTAATCGCCCCGCAGCCAGTGCGGGATCCATGTGTGCCGAGGCCTCACGGTGAGCCCCGTGCCGTTGGAGTTCAGATATTTGAGCGCCCGGCTTCTGCGCCATTCCCGAAATCTTGAAAGAATACTCATGTTGTCACCTCTGCAGACTGATAACGGTCGTCAGCTTCTTGTCCTCCGGGATATACAGCGGATGCTTCCGCAGGTACTCCGTATGGGCGTCCAAGAAGGCCGCGAAACCGTCTATTTTCCGGTAAATGGACTGCTTTGTCGGCAGATACGTGCCGTTTGCCGACCGTTTGGTCAGCTTGACATTGCCCAGATACCAGTTGAACATGGGGTTGTTGTTGTGGATGATGTTGCCGTCAAGGAACCGCTCCTTCAGATCGTCCAGCGGCGCGGTCAAGGTGATCTCTCCCTGCCGGACCTCGTTGAGGATGAATCCCTTTTCCTTCATCTCCTGAATCATCATAAACGCCTTCGCGGGGTCATATCCGATAGTCTCGATGCGGTATTTCTGCCGCTGTTCGAGGAACCAGCGCACCACATAGTTGTAATCCACGTATTCTCCGGGGCAGATGGTCAGGCATCCCTGATCGATCAGGTGCTGCCAGTCCAGCTTTTCGTGGTCCAGCTCCCGTTTCTTCTCCGTTGTCCAAGAATGAGACAGAACGAAGAAGTTGTTGTCCGGCAGCGGGAACTCCAGACAGGCAGATGTGAAGTCTTCCGTGCTGGAAAGGTCGAAGCCGCCGTAGCACATACGGCCTTCCAGACCCTCCACGGGGACGGTTTTGTTGTTCTTCCGGATGGTTTTGACGTCCAGAAAGCTCAATTCGTCCACGCTGGTGAAGACATTCAGCTGCTTGTTGATGAAGTTCGACCGTTCGGCCGGGATGGTCTTCACGCGGTCCCACTCGTCCTTCAGATCCTCGATGTCGAGCAGCCTGCCGAGCGAGGGGTTCGCCTTTGGCCAGCAGGAAGGATCAGCCGGGTCGTCTTCCTCGTCTATCTCGTCGATGTACACGAACATGCGGTCCGCAGCTCGGCGGGAAATAGCTGCGTCCCCGGCCAGAATCTGACTGCCGAGGACGTAGAAATCCATCAGAGGCCCGTCTATGACGGTTCCCAGTGTGGTGATAT
>CACZDC010000112.1 GCA_902779785.1 uncultured Bacteroidia bacterium | reverse complement strand
AGATTCGGCAACCTGTGCATTATTCAAAGAAATGTAAATTCTAAGTTCTCGAATCTACCTCCTGAAGGAAAGAAGACCTCCTATCGAACAATGATAGAGAAGGGCAGCTTGAAGCTTAGACGCATGAGCGATTTAACAGTTCAAGGCGAAGGTATTTCGGCGAACCTGAACTGGAAAGACAATGTCTGCGAAGAACATGAGAGCGAAATGATACAGATGCTATCTGTGGCTTGTGGTATAACTGAATAGCCCCGAATGTCGGGGCTATTCCTTTGTGACCGATACGAATTCAAGGCCCAGTTCGCGAATAAGGACTTTGATCCTCTTCCTGAGTTTCGGGGAGATATATTTCAAGACACCTTTGTCTTTCTTTTTTTTACCTGCCATTACATAAGCGCTACCTCGAACGACCAAAGTGTCGTTCTTCTTCCTCTGTCTCTTTTGCAGCCGGGACTACGATGGATAGAGCCTCTTTCGCCAAGGATGAGCTTCCGGCCTTGAACTGTGAATAGTCCGCCTTCTCACCCTTGTCCATCTCCTGCCGGATCGCCTCGATACGCTGCGTGATCATCGTGGAGCAGCGTCTGACGTTGGACAGTATCGTCTTCAGGAATTCCGACTTGAGATACTTGGCGCTATCATCCTTCACGTGTTTGGAGAGGCCATACTGGCTGGCCACTACGGCAGCTGAAAGCTCGGCAGTGAGTTCCTCCCGTCCGTATGGCTCTGAACCGAAAGGATGCCCCATATCCGGGCGGTTCAGACGGGATTCGGCACCCGTGGCATGGGCGCACTCGTGCAGCGTGTTCGTCGCGAAGGCTTCACCATCGATGAATTGTTCGCGGGTCGGGACTACGATCTCATCTTTGGAAGGGGAGTAGAAGGCCCTGTCGCCCCGCACCTGATTGATTGGACAGAAGAACAGGTTATCGTCAATCATCTTGTCGATGGCCGGATGACTCTTCAGGTCGCCCTGATGCTGGATCTGCCCGGCGGCCTCCGCCTTGAGCTTCTCAAACATCTCTGGGCGGCTTACTTCCAGGTTTGTCTGGGCTGCGACATTGAACACATTGAAGACCTGCAACTTCGGGAAGACCTTGTATTTTGCCTGCTCCTCCCGGGAGAGGTTTCGATAATCGTCATACGGGATCTTCTCCTTGGTTTCCTGATTCACGACAGTGAAAGTCGTAAGAAAGACCGGGAACGATTTCTCGCCCTTGTTGACGCTGACCTGCGGCAGTTTGTTGCCATATTTATCCCTGGCCAGAAGCACATTGCCCTTGCTGTCCTTGTTGTAGTTCAGCCCTGTGATCCGGTCGAAGGTCCCCCAGACAGGAATGTCGTAGCCCATCTTCTCGGCCTGAAGTATCAGCATCAACGAATTCCCGCCGTTATAGGGGCGGCCGGAGAGGTTCCGGGGAGGCTGGGTGGCGCCCGGTGTGAACCAGGGCTTCTTCCAGTCTCCCTGCAGAGTCTCGATCTTCGCGATCATCAGCTCCGCGAACCGCTCCAAGGCCTTGTCGGCAGCCGACGGACCGTCATTGTTGTATTTCTTATCGGAAGGCATCTGTTCTACTGTTTTGCGTTATCCTTCTTCCACGGGGCGAGGGACTCCACTCGGCAGCTGATTCCCACTTTACCGTTGAACACCTGGAACTCCAGGGCTCCTTCCGCCTCGATCTTCGCACGCGGGACGAGCCACTCGGGACACTCCTCGCTGAAATCGATGAAATGCACCCAGATGAAAGCGAACTTGTCCGCGTCGACCTTCTCCGAGCTGTAGGCGTCGAAAACACGGAAGGCCCCTTTCTTGCCCTGGCACTCCTGGATATCCTTATTGCCCACAGTACCCTTGAACTGGATCTTTCCTGAGATGGAATCTTCTTCCTGTCCAATCTTTTGGACTTTCTCGGCGGAGAAGTTGTAATAGACGGTATCCTCACGTTTCCGGAACGTGAGGACGCCCGTGAGTTTCACACGGTCGCCGGACTTGAGCGAAAGGACCGAATTGTCCTCGCCGTCGCTGGCGACACTGATGTCGATGCTTTTGGACTCCTGCTTATCCTTCAGCTCCACGCTGATGCCGAAGGTGACGAAAGGGTTGCCGTTGCGGTCTTCCTTGAGTTCAACGGGACGATAGACTTTCCCGATGACATTCACATTGCACTTGATCATGATCTTGTTCTTTTTATTGGATTGCTATTCATTGTATCCATCGCAGCCTCGAAGTTCTGCGACGCGAGGGCATTCGCCTGAGATACGGAAGGGGACTGGTAGACAGTCTGCTGCACGGCCTCTGCGTTGCCCATATTGTCAATCTGGATGGCCATGGCCATGAGTCCGGCGAAAAGGGCGCTGGCTATCTCGACGATTGGATCGGCGGAAGGATACCCGCTTGAGCCCATGGTCCCGAAGAAGTTCTTCCAGCCGTCAAAACCATCCTCTCCATGAGCGCTTTCTCCCGCCAGGATGGTGTTGAAGTAGTCCTGGTCCTTGGGTGCGGTCTGCGTATTGTCCTTCTCCTCCGCAGATTCCTTTGCAGGAGCTACCAGGGGGCTGTCTTCCCCGGCAGCCCTGGAGTTGGATGCGAGGTCTGCCGTGCTCGCGGCCTGCGCGATAGTGCTCTTCCAGCCCTTCTCCTGCATCACCTGGCGGTCGTACTTGTCGAGACCGTGCTGCCGGATGAGCGATTGCAGGCTGGAGGCGTACTGCTTGCTGGTGGCATAACCGTCTTCCTGCAGGCCGCGGGTCCACCCGACGTAATCGTCCGGGGAGAGTTCGAAGAGGTTAGAGTAACGCTTGTTGCCCCGCAGGAAGAGCGAATGGTGCTCGTAGCTGTCATCGACGGATGCGTACTGGCAGAACTTCTCATTCGGCTTGTCGTCCGTATAGACGAGATACCGTCCGCCGTTCTCCAGCCAGGTCGAAGTGGCTTTGATGCCGAAATGGTTGTTCCCCTTGCGGGATAGCTCGCTCTGCCCGCTGGCGCTCTCCAGTATGCCCTGCGCGAGGGTGACGGAAGCAGGGATGCCGTACTTGCGCATCTGATCCATCGCCGCCTCGGCATACTTGTCCACGTAATCACTTGCTTTGCTCATCGTTCTTCTGATTGT
>CACZDC010000111.1 GCA_902779785.1 uncultured Bacteroidia bacterium | reverse complement strand
TGCTTTCAATATCCTCGTCTGTCCTGTTCAGTGCGCAGAGTCGGATGGCTTCCTTCTCAAGCAGAATACGTACCTGGACCAGGGAATAGAAATCGAAACTGTTGATTTCAAGGAGGTTACGTATCTGGTTTTTCAGTACCGAGGGGGTGTGGTCGGTAAGGAGAGTGCCGCTCTGGGGGAAGGTCTTTACTATTCCGTAGAGTTCCAGACGCTGTATCGCCCCGCGTACATAACCTCGGCTGACTCCGGTGTTTTCGGCAAGCTTTCTTTCCGCCGGAATCCTGTCGCCGGGGTTCAGACGGCCATCTTCAAGCAGTTTCAGTATATATTCCGCGACCTTTCTCTCTTCAGAGATGGCTGTGCTATTTGCTCCCATCGTTAAAGCTTTTCAATATAGAAGTCTGCAAAATGCAGGATTTCGTCCCTGAGTTCGGAAGCCAGGGAGCGATTCTCTCCGAAGGAACGGTAGATACCCCATTTGGGGCGCAGTCCCGTGGTGCCGTCGCGCCAGAGATCCTTGTCCTTTACATCTACTTTGAGCAGCTGCTTTCCGTCTCTCAGCCTGTGGATTACCACTGAGTAGGTTCCTTTTTCCGCGAACTTTACGGTCTCGACCACCGATACCCATTCTCCGAGGAAGTCCGCCAGGTTGACTTTTGCAAGGTATTCATTGCCGGTATTGTTCTGGCTCCGCCCGTTGTAGATGACCTGGAGCTGCTGTTTGCCTCCGGATACGCTCCGGCAGGTGAAGGTGATCAGCGGGATGCCTACGTCGGCCGTGCCTTCTTTGTTGTCTATGCCTTTCAGCTGATGGATATGGCAGAACTTCGTGGTGGTCTTCATCCCGTCGGGAAGACAGAATTTCCAGCTCATCCTCAAAGTCTCGCCTTCCTGGGCGACCATAGCTGCAGGGGACTTGCCGTCGGTCTTGATCTCATTCCTCTGGCGGTCCTTGATATTTGGCAGGCCGCGGTCGTCGTCGTTCTGGATATGGATATAGAAGTCGAAGACAGGCTTTTTGAGGACATTGTCGTAGCTCTGGCGGATGTGGCGGAAAGGGGAGTCCTTATGATCACCGGATTCATCCGGCGGTTCCATATTATATCCGCGTTCCAGGATAAGACTGTATGTTCCTTCGTCGTTGCCGTCTGCTACGAGCATTCCGTCTTTCAGTACGAAGGGCTCCTCCTCTGGGCCATTATTATCATCTTCCTCGCCATTTCCTTCGTCGGAAGGCTGGTTCTGCCTGTTACCGGGGACCGGATCCGGAATCACAAAGCCGGAAGAACAGGCGGCCGTAAGTGCCAGGGTTAAAAAAAACAGGCGGAATAGTTTCATATCTTAATAATTGTTCTAAATTTGCAGTGGTATAATATTTGGTTAACCAATATCGCAAATTTAATAAATAATTCCAATCCGCGTATGAAACTTTGGAAAATTTTCGTGCTTTCAGCCGTATCGGCTTTGATTGCCATTCCCTCTTTCGCACAGACTCCTACCAATCGCTATGCAATGAAACTGCAGCAGAAGGCTGACGGAAGCTATGAGCTCCAGAAGGAGAATCGCTATGCCAAGATTGTCGACCTCCAGTCGATTCCCGACCTCTATGTCCCCTATGTCTATGAAAAAGACCGTCTCAGCGGTAAGCTCTACAACAAAGTCGAGACTCAGGAGATAGTCTATAAGGGCAATCTCAAGATAGCAGTTGACAAGGCCATCTCCGACGGACCTTCTCCCGTACTCTTCTTCTGCCACGGCGGTGGCTGGGCCAGGGGCAACTTCGACGCCTCCCGTTCCCTAACCAAATATCTGGCCCAGAATCACGGAATTACAGGTGTCCGTGTCGAGTACACCCTCGCTCCGGAGCCCGGTGCCAATGTCAAGGTTTCCATTCAGGATGTTCTCGATGCGGTCCAGTATGTCAGGGATCACGCAAAGGAACTCAATGTTGACCCTTCACGCATTGGCTTTGCCGGAACTTCCGCCGGCGCGCATCTTTCGGCCTGCGCCGCTATGCTTACCAAGGACGCCAAGGTCTATGTCGGCTACAGCGGCATCTACGACCTGACCACTGCGGCCATAGTCCAGAAGACAAAGGACGAGCAGAGGATCGCTTACTTCAACAATCGTGAGGAAAAGAGTCTCCGTGAAGCCTCTCCCCTCTATCTGATCCCGAAGAAGACCAAGATTGCCGCCCAGCTTTTCTGCGGCACTGCCGACATCACCGTGGAGTACAGCCAGAGCGAGGAATTCGCCGCCGAACTCCGCCGTCACAAGGCCACAGTCGACCTCCAGGTCTATCCCAACTACGACCACGGTCTCAACAGCAAATCCTCCGACAAGATGGAGGAAATCTTCTTCAAGACCGTCGATTTCGTAGTCGCGAACCTCTAGGTGCTGAATATAAGTGATATGAAAGAGGTCGACTAAAAAGTGTCGGCCTCCTTTTTTGTTCGCCAGGGCTTCGCTGCGGCGGCAGCTTGCCTCTTCGAGGACTCCGCTCACTTTGTTCGC
>CACZDC010000110.1 GCA_902779785.1 uncultured Bacteroidia bacterium | reverse complement strand
CGTATTTCAAAGAACTGCCCGGCCACCCGGTCCTTCGCGTCAGGGTACAATACTCCCTGGGAGTGGACCTTCGTCCGGGTTGTTGAAATACGTGCTATGGCTTAAAGTATGATCAGCTTGTCATAAGAATGGCTTCGGCTTGCAAAGTTACACAATAAAGACGGACCTGCAAGCCAAATCTATCACGGGATATAATAGGTTAGGATGGATGCCGTCAGAGAACAACTCTTCCTCATTGAAAGTTTTGAAGGCCGAGTAAAAATCAATCAGAAGGCCTGTCAATCATATGTATTCCTTTGTCTTTCTCTTATCTGCTCCTCCAGCACAACAATAATCGGACTATAATTGTAGCTACGGAGACATATCTGCCTCTCGGAAAGGAAGTGGACTACAAGGTCTACATCGTCTCCGGACAGGCCTTTCAGGCGACGGAGGTTCTGCTCCGAGAACTGCATCAGGTTGGCAATCCAGTCAATGTATGCATCATAGAACGCTTCCTTGATATTGTCCGGCAGGTCGGTGTCGGCGATTCGCGTGCCAAGCACGGGGTCGGTCAGTTTCTCACGCAAGGCTCCTTCATAAACGAAGTCACGCCAGGAGAGCTTGGGATCCTTTTCGTGGGCCTCCCAGTAGCGCTTGCGCAGTGCCTGCTCGGAGAAATGGGATTTGAATTCTTCCAGAGCGTCCTGCATCCAGGGGTTTAAGGTATTGTCACAATTTGCCATAAGTAAATGTGTTTTGCCTTAAAGACGCCCACGAAAGATTTTTCTATCACATAGATAGATTTTTGTTTAAAAACTGTCTTTGTTGTAGATATTTTGTTAAATTTGTGGTTAACCGCGAAAATACGCATTTTTATGGCACTAAGCAAAAAACCAAAGACCAATAAAAGTGAGTCCGATGAGGAGTTCAAGAGACTGCTGGACGATTTCATCAAGGATTTTGATGCGGAGGAAGTGAAGAGCGAAGAAGAACTGGAATTCGGCGATTTAGACGATGACGACGAAGGCGTGGCAATAGGGGATTACACCCTCTATTGCGATGTGAACGACTCCACGAAAGAACTCCCGGTGGAGGGGATGATACCCTTCATCGTTCCTGCGGAAGATAAATACATACACATTGACATTGAACTTCCCGACATCGATGAGGGAAACGACCTCCGGCTCGCTGTCTCCACATGTAAAGGCAATATCGTCAAACATGCTACATTCGACCGTAATAGCATTGAGATTTTCCGGGACGGCGACCGGCTGCATATGTCTCCGTTCCTCATCACGGACCTCTTTGAGAAAGGGTATACGAAAGCTGCCGATGAAGATGACTACATCGCCATCCATCTTTTCAAAAACGGAGACAGGCTGGGCAGCCACGAGATTGAAATAAAAGGCGCCTGGCCCATCCAGGGCAGCGAAGCCAAGGCCGAAATTGAGCAGATATCCGAGATTATGGCCGTCATCGACCAGAAGCAAGGCTGGGACAACTTCAAGGCCCGGATGGAAGAGATGCTCACGCGCTGCGAGGTGGGCAAGGCCCGCGAGCGCGTGGGTTTTTCCAAGAATCTCCCGCGCCTGCACACGGCTATCATCGGCAATCCCGGATCCGGGAAAACCACGGCAGCGGACCTCATGGCCTGCCTTTACAAAAGCCTGGGCCTGCTGGATACGGACCATGTCTGGACCATCCGCGTATCGGATTTACTTGGCGGAGGAGTCAACGGCGAGAAAAGGGTGGCTGAAGGGCAAGTGGAAAGCGCCCAGGGCGGTACGCTGGTCATAGATGCCGCCCACGAGCTTTTCAAAACTGACACAAAGGGTAATTACGATACGGAAGCCCGCGTGGTAGGCGCTTTGGTGGACTGTCTGAACGACCCGCGCAACAAGCGCTGGATGCTGGTCCTTATGGGCGAACCGGAAGGGATGGAGTCTCTTCTTGCCGCCTATCCGGACCTTAAGAAGTGCCTCACTGCGCCCATCTATATGGAGGACTTCAAGCCAGCTGAACTCTACGGGATGTTCGATGCCTGCTGCAATGAGCGCAAGATCAAGCTCTCGGAAGAGGCTAGGAAGAAGCTGGAGATGTACATCCTGCATAAGTACAACCACCGCGGTCCAGGCTTTACCAACACTTGGCTGGTGCAGACGCTCTTCGACGATGAAATCATCCCGGCGATGTTTACTCGCCTCAAGGGCATCAAGAACCCTTCCAAGCTTCAGCTGGAACTTGTCCAGCCGGAAGATATCCCTTCCTTGGGCGAACAGCATACGGACGCTATGGACGAGCTGGACGAACTCATCGGCCTGGCGAAAATCAAGACCAAGGTCAAGGACTACCTCAATGCCGTCCTGCTTGCACGAAGGCGCATGGAGATGGGTCTTCCCACCAATATGCCTCGCCTGCATATGGCTTTCCTGGGCAATCCGGGAACGGGTAAGACCACCGTGGCAGAGATTATCGGCAAGGTCTTCGCTTCCTGGGGCATCCTCTCCGGCGGCCGCGTGATCCGCACCGAAAAGAGCGAGATGGTGGGCCAGTACATCGGCGAAACAGAGTTCAAGATGACCAACCTCCTGTCCCGCGCCCGCGGCAACATCCTCTTCATTGACGAAGCATATCAGCTGGAAGAGGGCGGTGAAAGGGATCATGGCCGAATTGTGATGAATTCGCTCCTGACCCAGCTGGGCAAAGACAACCTAGATATGGTTGTGATTCTGGCAGGATATACCGCCCCCATGAAGAAGCTCCTGGAGAGCAACGAGGGCATCGAAAGCCGCTTCCCGAACGTCTTCAACTTCG
>CACZDC010000109.1 GCA_902779785.1 uncultured Bacteroidia bacterium | reverse complement strand
TATGAGCAAGGTCAACGTGGAAGGTTATTTCGCCAGCGAGGACACGCCTGCGCAGCGCCAGGAAAAGCGCCGTGCCCTGGCCGCGCAGCGCACGAAGGACTATGCGTCCGGCACCTACGAGCGCGCCGGCGGTGTCATCGACCCACTTCCCGAAGATGCTCCTTGGTTCGTCAAGGACTATCACGCTTACTACAAGACACCCCGCGGCTATCACAAGCGCAGCGGCAACTCCAACGACGGCTGGAACGTCATCGGCTGCCAGAGCTTCCTGAACCAGCCCTTGCTGGCCTGGGCGGGAGAAATCGAGAATCCAGTTCTGCTCATCCACGGTGAGAAGGCCCACAGCCGCTATTTCAGCGAGTATGCCTATGGTCTCCTTACCGGCAGCAACAAGGAGCTCATGATCATCCCGGGAGCTTCCCACGTGGACCTCTACGACGATGTCGCCGGCGTAATTCCCTACGACAAGATAGAAACCTTCTTCAAGGAAAATCTAAAGTAATGAGAGCTCTGCTGCAATTATTTACATTTGCATCCCTCCTGTTTTTCCAGGCAGGATGCAATCCTGATTCCATCAATCCGCTTGCTCCTGAGCAGTCGCAAGAGCATAATAATGAGAATCCGACGGAGAATAAAGAATATTCTATGCCAAGTGAAATCAAGATCACCGTGTCCGGAAAGACGCTTCCGGTGAAAATAGAAGACAATGTGGCCACCAAGGCGCTGGTAGAAGCCCTGAGAGGATCATCCATTACTTACGAAGCCGACGATTACGGCGGCTTCGAGAAAGTAGGGGCTCTCGGACGGACGCTTCCCTCCGACAACAAGCAGATAAGTACATCGGCGGGAGATGTCGTGCTGTACAACAGCAGCAACATCGTGCTCTTCTACGGCAGCAACTCCTGGAGCTATACCCGTATCGGCAAGATGCAATGCGGCTCCTTGGATGAACTAAAGTCATTCCTTAAAGCGGGAGAAGGAAATATTTCCGTAACTTTTTCATTATGAAAAAAGTCGTTGTCATTTCAACCAGCCTCCGGCCGGGCTCCAACAGCAATGCCATGGCGGAGAGATTTGCCGAAGGCGCCAAAGAGGCCGGAAACGAGGTGGAGTTCATTTCGCTCCGGGGCAAGGAAATTAAGTTCTGCATCGGCTGCCTGTCTTGCCAGAAAACCGGTGCCTGTGTATTCAAGGACGATGTCCCCACCATTATGGACAGTGTGCTGAATGCCGATGTCGTTTGCTGGGCGACGCCCATCTACTACTATGAGATGTCTGGCCAGATGAAGACGCTCATAGACCGTATGAATGCCATGTATCCCAAGGATTACCGCTTCCGCGACATATATCTGCTGACCACAGCGGCCGAGGACGAAGAATCCACGCCGAAGCGTGCCGAGAGCGGCCTGCAGGGCTGGATAGATTGTTTTGAGAAGGCAAGCCTCAAAGGCCTTCTCTTCTGCGGCGGTGTCAATGGTCCGCGGGAAATCTCAAGCAGCGCCAAGCTGGAAGAGGCATACGAACTTGGGAAAAGCGTTTAGCTGGTATATTCGGACTTGTCGAAAAGAACTCCTGCCCGGGTAATCAGCAATGATTGCTCGGGCTTGCCATTTTCCGATGCAGACTATAATACTGATTGATAATCAATTGGTTACGGCCTCCGTGGTTCAAATATGGTTCAGAAAAAAGGGCGTTTATTTGGTAACAAACCGGACTGAAAAATGAGCCAAAAAGCCGAAGACAAATATCGCAAAAAATCTCCGGAATCGGAATAGGGGACTGCTCCAGTTGAAGGGCGGCCCCCTAAGTCTTTATGCCCGGACGTATGGCGTGGATCGTTCCCGGAACGTCCCCGGGTCGTTCCTCTCATATCCGTTTGTTTTGGGTTGTTTACTTCTTGTTTTGGTTTAGATAAAATAGTATAATTATTTGTTTTGCAATTAAATAAGTTTATGTATATTTGTGTCGGAGGGCTACTGAAAAAGCCCGAAAACTTAACTTAGACTTAAACTATGATTGCACTTCCTTCCATCGCTTTCGGGGGATTTTCTGGGTCGGCTAAGGGTGTTACGGCTCGCCAGGTTGGCGGCCGTAGCATCCTTTCCGTTAAATGCTGGCCGACTGGTGCAGCCACCGGAGCGCAGCTTATCCGCCGGGCATCGCTGAAGAAGATTTCGAAGAGCTGGAAGGAACTCACCTCCGACCAGATGCGCGATTGGGACCGGCTGGCGGAAACCGCCACGGGACAGTCCGTCTTCGGCCAGGCAGCACAGCTCTCCGGTATGAACCTCTATGTGCGCCTCAACGCCAACAGGGCGATGGCAGGGGAGCCGCTGATGACGAACGCTCCGCTTCATACCGTGGCCGTTCCCAACGTGGAATACGAGCAGGTTGTCGTAACCCCCGAGCTGATGGTCATCGGAGGTATAAAGCACCAGCCCGATCCGTTCAAACTCGTCGTGAAGATGTCGAGTTCGCAGAGCGCCGGCATCTCAAACGGATGGAGCAAAACGGTCATCATTACTCCCGGAATGGAGGACGATTGGGGCGAGGCTGACGTGACCAGGCTTTACCTCAAGACCATAGGCGTAGAACCGGTACCGGGCGAAAAGGTATTCGTTCAGGCTTACTGGCTCGACACGTCTACCGGCTTTGCTGGCATCGAAGCACGCGACACTGTCGTCGTTACCGGTGAATCTCCTTACCAGCGTCGTGTCAAGGCTACGATGGACAATCTCGATCCGAACGAGGAAAGCCACGTCTCCTCGTTGGACGTGGACTTCTCCACCGGCGTTCCCGTGGCAGAGTTCAACGCAATG
>CACZDC010000108.1 GCA_902779785.1 uncultured Bacteroidia bacterium | reverse complement strand
GTGTTGCCTGCGGACTGCACGACCAGGGTGCGCTTCTCCTTCCGGTCAAGGCGGGCACATACTGAGAAGGCCTCGGTTTCCTTGAAGGAGCAGGTAATCATCTTGGCTCCGATCTTGGGGTTGTAGCCGGAGAAAGTTATGTATAAATTATTGAGCCCCAGGTATTTTGCAAGCCCCTTTGACTTATATGTCACGGGGGCGCAGGAGTGCTTCAGGGTGCGTTTTACGGGCATCCAGTCGGCATAGCGGTAGAGGCCCTTCAGGTCGTTTCGCGGGTTGAACTGAGTATGTTCATAAAGGGCGCGTATCAGGGCCGGATCACTGCATTCCGGATCGCCAAGAGCCCAGCCGGCGTCGTCGAAGATGCGACCGGTTTTCACGTTTTCCAGGCGGTAGCCCGTGGGTTTAAATCTAAGTAGTTGCATATCAATGGTTCATAAACAGCCAAACATAGTATGCCGCAAAGACGAGCAGCATCACGATGCCGTCGTAGCTGTCGATTTCATTCCTCTTGAACGTGTAGGAAGCAAGCCACACCAGCACGATGCTGAGGGTGAGCGCCAGCATGTCCACGAGGTTCACGCCGCCGAAGGCAAGAGGCATAATCGTGGCAGATGTGCCAAGGATGAGGAGTATGTTGAATATATTGGATCCCAGTATGTTACCCAGTGCGAGCTGGCCTCTTTTCTTGATGGCCGCCACAATGCAGGTTGCAAGCTCGGGCAGGGAAGTGCCGCCGGCAAGGAGTGTGATGGCGATGAACTTGTCGCTGACGTTGAGCCTGTGGGCGATTTTGACGGCAGAGTCCACGAACCAGTCACCTCCGAAAATCAGCCCGGCAATGCCGGCAATCGAGAGCACGATGGCCTTGAAAAGACTCATGTTTTTGGGCGCTTCTACATCGTCGGCTTCGCCCTTGTCCGTCATAAAGCAAAGGTATATATAACCAATGAAAAGCAGCAGAAACACAATGCCTTCTATTCTCGATAAGCCGTTTGTCTCTCCGAGGCCGAAGAGGGTTTTGCTCATCCCGCAGAAGACCAGGAGGAAAGTGACCAGAAGAGCGATGGGAATGTCCCTTTTCTTGTTGTTGGAAGTGACGGCGATAGGCATGATCAATGCTGTCACTCCGAGTATTAGGAGGGTATTGAAGACGTTGGATCCGATCACGTTGCCGATCGAAATGTCTGGATTGCCGGCGATCGCTCCAGTGACGCTCACAACCAGTTCGGGGCAGGACGTTCCGAATCCGACAATGGTCAGGCCGATAACGAATTCGCTGATTTTCAACTTTCTGGCTATTGCAGAGGCTCCGTCCACCAAAAAATCGGCTCCGAAGACTATGAGGAGCAGGCCTGCAACGAGCAACAACAAATCTGTCAACATAGTTCCAATTTACAAATATTCTCAACGTGTTGAGTATGAGGGAACATATCCACCGGCTGGACGGCGGTTATGCGGTATTTGCCTGTCATCATCGCGATGTCGCGCGCCTGCGTGGCTGGATTGCAGCTCACATACACTATGCGTTTGGGCTCAGCGCGCATGATAGTCTCCACGACATCGGGATGCATACCGGAGCGTGGAGGGTCCACGATCATCACGTCCGGACGGCCGTGTTCTGAAATGAAATCGTCGTTCAGGACTTCCTTCATGTCTCCGGCGAAGAACTCGCAATTGCTGATGCCGTTGTCCAGGGCATTTGCCCGCGCATCCTCAATGGCATCCGGAACATATTCAATACCAATGACTTTGGCGGCTTTAGAACTGACGAACTGGGCAATTGTGCCCGTGCCTGTGTAGAGGTCATAGACGGTCTGTGTGCCGTCGAGACCGGCAAATTCGAGGGTCTTCTTGTAGAGCTGCAGGGCCTGCCCGGTGTTGGTCTGGTAGAATGATTTCGGGCCTATGCGGAACCGCAGGTTCTCCATCCTTTCATACATTGCCGGGACACCGCTGTGGAGTATGCATTCCTGGTCGGAAATGCTGTCGTTGCCCTTGGTGTTGATCACGTAGTACAAGGATGTGATCTCGGGAAAACGGTCCCTCACGGCATCCAGCAGGGGAGTGATGGCGGGAGAGTCCTCCCCGAAGCATACGATAAGCATCACCTGTCCGTCGTCCGTGGTGCGGACGAACATATTGCGAAGGACTCCGTGGTTCTCGCGTATGTTGTAGAAACTCAATCCGTTACGAATTGCGTAATCCTTTATGAACAGCCTCACTGCGTTGGAGGGCTCCTTCTGGAGATAGCAGCGGTCTATATCCAGCACCTTGTCGAAAAACTTGCCCACGTGGAAGCCAAGGCCCTGTTTCTGCTCGTCCGTGAGGGCGTCGGGATCCTCTCCGGGAAGAATCCAGCGCTTGTTGGATGCGCTGTATTCCAGCTTGTTACGGTAGAAGATCGTCTTTTCGGAGCCGATGATCGGCTCGAAAGGAGGCACCTGAAGATGCCCGATTCTGGTGAGCTGGTCATAGACCTGGCGCTGTTTGGCCCGCAGCTGTATGTCGTAGGGAAGCGGCTGCCAGCGGCAACCTCCGCAAGTGCCGAAATGCTCGCAGAACGGTGCAAGACGCTGCGGAGAAGGAGTTTTGACGCGTATGATCCTGCCTTCCAGAAAGCTCTTTTTCTTGCGGAAGACGCGCACGTCCACAACATCGCCGGGCACGGCGAATTCCACGAAGAGAATGCGACCGTCCGACTCCGGGTCGTCGCCATCCAAATGCACGTGCGACAGCGATTTACCTTCGGCTGCTACATTTTCGATGACTACGTCGCGGATAACGATGTCGAGTTTTCCTTTGCGGCTCATAGTATGCAAATATACAAAAATTTCAATAATGAAAGCGGGGAGGCCGAAGATAGTGTTTAGTTAACATAATAAAAT
>CACZDC010000107.1 GCA_902779785.1 uncultured Bacteroidia bacterium | reverse complement strand
TTTTTGATATCGGCTCCCAATCGCTAGCGGACGTGATGAGGTGCAGGCGTGGAACTTTATTTTTTCAACGTGGCCCGGTAGGGGAGTGCCGAATTGCAAAATGTGCCATAGAGCTATGTGTGACGCGTTTTTTCGGGGTTTATCTTGTCATTTGTGCGAGTTTTGGAATACTTAAATCTTGTTGAAATGGCCTTTTTTCTCTCGCAAAAATTCAACGGGATAGTAGTTTTTTTCCGAAAAAGGCTTACCTTTGCCAGTGGAAAATGTGAGCCCTGGGATTATTTTATTCGGTATTATGGCAGAAAAGAGCGAAAACAAGGAAGTCATCTCGAAAGAGGTTGTCGAGTCGTATATTTTTTCAACTGTCCGGCATGACTTCGGTATCTATTCGGAGCGTCTCCTGCTCCGTCTTGTCGAGCTGGCCCAGCGGGAGATCCGCGGCCTGGACTTCAAGGGAGGCTCCAGTATCGGCAAGGTCGAGATAGGGGAGTGGGGGGATGCGGAGGTCATTATCTCCGTCAAGGATATCCTCTCCGGTGAGGATGACAAGAACTACTCCAAGGCGAAGACCGCCGTCCGTAACCTCATGGGTCGTTTCCTCGAGTATGAGGACAACGAGAAGTACCGCGCCACCCAGATTCTCAATGAGGTCGATGTGGATAAGATTGCCGGTAAGATGATCATCCGCGTGAACCGCAATGTCTGGCGGGCCATGCTTGACTTCTCGAAGGGATTCCGGAAGTACGAGCTCGAGACGGCCGTCAAGCTGCGCGGCAAGTACTCGCTCCGCATCTACAAGCTCATCAGTAAGCAGACCGACCCCATCACGTACTCCATCCAGGACCTCCGCCAGATGTGGGGACTGGTGGACAAATACAAGAAGGTAGACGATTTCGTGAAGAACACCATCGTCAACGCGAAGGAGGAGCTGGACCGTGTGAGTCCGTACTCCTTCGATTACATCCTGAATGCTGCCAAGTCCGCCGATGTCAACAAGGGGCGCAAGGGACGTCCGGCCATCACCTCTGTGACATTCTTCCCGAGACATCGCCTGAAGAACGAGAGCGCCGATGCCATGCGTAAGCAGGTCGACCCCTCCATTATGCTCGACTACCAGTTCTACCAGATGCTCAAGAACAAGTTCGAATTTGACGCCCAGGGTATCAAGGCGAACATCACCCTGTTCGATACGGCGCAGAAGGAGTGCGACATCCTGGAGTTCCTGGACGGGATCGCCCCGGCAGCTCTCCGTGCTACCAATGTGCAGGGTTACGTAGTAAATGCCATCCGCAAGCACCTCAAGGAGCGTTTTGGCATCGTCATCGATGGCAGTATGGTTCTCAGGGATTCTTCCTCCGTCGTCCCGAACCAGCCGGCCGCTGCTTCCCGCAAGGAACCGGCCAGCCTGAAGGATGTACTCGGGGGAGGGGAGCCTAAGGAATCGTAATCATTCAGTCACATCTAGTTTAAGTCCGGTCCTTTGCGGCCGGATTTTTTTCGCGCCCGGGTGCCAGGCGACTTTTCAGGACAATTTTTAGGTGTTTTATTGTTATTTGTTTGGAATACCAACAAATTTATTATATTTTTGTTGGTAAATGAGAGACGACACCAAATTAGAGGACGAAATCTTCCGGCTGTTGACAGGCCGGGGGAGAGGCCGGATTTTTTTCGCGCAGGAGTTCTACGACCTCGCGCCGGAGAGTTCGGTACGCTTTGCGCTGAGTAACCTCTCCAGGGACGGGAAAATCGCACGCGTGGCCCGTGGCGTCTTTGTTTTCCCGGAACTCACCGAGTATGGGATGAAGATGATTCTGCCCGACGCCGAACAGATCGCTCAGGCAATCGCCGAGAAATCCCATGTCCGCATCGTCCCATACGGAGACCAGGCGGCCTATCTGGTGGGACTGAGTTCCCTGCAGTTCCTCCTTACCTATCTAACTGACGGGGCCCCGAGGACCATCCGCCTCTCCAACGGCCGGACGATCGAGTTCCGCCACACCTCGGAGATGCGCATCTTTGCTTTCCGGAGCCGCAAGATGCAGCTTATCTCCAATGCTCTCCGCGCACTGGGCCGGGAGAACATCAAGGCCGCCGAGCGGGAGACCCTCAAGTGGCACCTCGACGGGGTCCCCATGGAGGATTTCGAGGCGGACATCCGGCTCTGTCCGGAATGGGTTCGCGATATTCTTCTTGACTTGAAAGTGAACTGACATGACGGACTGCCCGCAGGGTCAAGAACAGAGCCCTATAGCAAGTTCTCGCAGTTCCAGCAAAAATGCAGGTTCTTGACCCAAAAATGAGTAAATTTGTCAGCAGCCTAACTCTTCTGTAAGGGGAAAGACTCGATAGGCGGGTTCATACCCCGGAAAAGGTTACCGAAGCGTTGACAGCAACGCAGCCTCGTTAGAAAAGAAAAACATTTGGATGATGAAACGGACTTTAATCCTCGCACTCGCTGCTGTGATGCTGGTCTCCTGCGGACAGGGTGCACAACAGGAATCGGACATGAAAAAGACAGTTGAAATCAAGCCAGAGGCAATCAAGGAGAACGCGATTGAACTCTTCGACCAGGAATGGGCCCTTGTGACGGCGGGCGTCCCCGGGGAGGTAAACACGATGACCATCTCCTGGGGGGCGCTCGGGGAGCTATGGAACAAGCCCGTAGTGACGGTCTATGTCTCCAGCAGCCGCTACACCTATGAGTTCATGGAGCGGAACGACCACTTCACCGTGGCCTTCTTCCCCGAGCGCTGCCGCAAAGCCCTGACCCTGATGGGCACCCTGTCCGGCCGGGACGGGGACAAGGTCGCCGCCGCCGGGCTCACGCCGAAGTTTCTGCCCGAAGGCATCACCTTCGAGGAGGCGTCGGAGACCTTCGTCTGCAAAAAGATCTACATGGCGCCCATGGCCTATGAGGACGTGCCCCCGGAGGCC
>CACZDC010000106.1:767-3774 GCA_902779785.1 uncultured Bacteroidia bacterium | reverse complement strand
CTACCGCAATGATTTCTTCTGCGGAGACTCCAAGAATGCCGCCCTTCTCAACCCGACTTATCCCGTCTATGACAAGGCTACAGCCAATGGCTACTTCTGGCGTTCCGAGGAGACGGGCTTTGTGAACCCGGTAGAGAACATGAAGCAGAAAGAGTCATACGGTGACGGCAACTATTTCCGTGGCAGCATCAAAGCTACGGTCAATATCCTGCCGGTTGAGGGACTTAAGGTCAGCGGTTTTGCTGCCCTGGAAGAAGGCGATAACAAAAGCTATTGGTACAACGGCGTCATCAACACAGATGCCACCGGTTCCGAGAAGGCCGGCCGGAGCTCCAACACCTCCTTCAACAAGCTTTTCGAACTCACGGCTGACTGGAACCGCAATTTCAGCGGGCACAGCGTCGCAGCCGTTGCGGGCTTCTCCTACCAGAATTTCCTCTATGACGGAAGCAGCATGTCCAACAAAGGATTCGCGGCTCCGGACGTGATGAAATACTATCAGTTGGGCAATGGAGATGCGTCCAAGAAATATATCGATATTTCCTCCGAGCGCAATTCACATACGCTTGTCGCCATGTTCTCCCGTATCAACTACAACTACAAGGAAAAATATCTGCTGTCCGCTTCCCTTCGCCGTGAGGGATCGTCCCGCTTCGGTGCCAATCACAAGTGGGGCTGGTTCCCGGCCGTCAGTGCAGGCTGGCGCATCAGCGGTGAGGACTTTATGCAGAAGGCCGGCTGGGTGGATGATCTCAAGCTCCGGCTTGGGTTCGGTGTCACCGGAAACGACCTTGGCAGCGACCTGCGCTCTGTCGAACTCCTCTCCAACGGCGGTACTTTCTGGTACAATGGCGCGTATGTTTATACTTACACCGTTTCCCAGAACGTCAATCCCGAGCTCCGCTGGGAGAAGAAATTTGAGTACAACCTTGGTGTCGATTATGCTTTTCTCAAGAACAGGATTTACGGAAGCATAGACGTTTATTACCGTCACACCAAAGACTTGCTCTGGGACTATGAGGTTCCTACTCCTCCGTACCAGTACAGCACTCTGTTGGCGAATGCCGGCAAGATGGACAGCTTCGGCGTCGAACTCAGCATGAGTTTTGTCCCGGTCGAGACCAAGACCCTGACTTGGACGACAACTCCGACGATTTCTTTCAACCGGAACAAGATTACCTCCCTGTCGGATCCTTCTCTCGGCTTCAACTACACCGAGACCACCTCCGGCGGAGTCGGTGAGAACGGAATCATGAATACCGACACTCAGATTCTCGTCGAAGGGCAGGCTGTCGGCTCATTCTATGGTTACAAGTTCTTCGGTATCAACCCGACAACCGGCCTTTGGGTTTACAACAAGCCCGACCAGGGTGATGGCATTCCCCGGTATTGCGATGAAAGTACCGCAATCGAGGGAGACCGTCAGGTCATCGGCAACGCCCAGCCTATCTTCACTTATGGCTGGAACAATACCGTCCGCTTCAAGAATTGGGACTTCACCCTCTTCCTCCGCGGCGTGGTTGGCAATAAGATTCTCAATGTGACCCGCTGGGCTTATGGCCCGATGTCGGCCAACAACAAGAATGTCTTTATGAAGGACATCAAAGGCGCCAGTATGACTCTTACCCAGAAGGCCCAGTTCTCGGATTTCTATCTCGAGGACGGTTCGTACCTGAAGGTGGACAACCTGACGGTGGGTTACACCATTCCGTTCAAGGAGAATAAGCATATCCAGTCGCTCCGCCTCTATCTGACCGGGCAGAACCTCCTGACTCTCACCTCCTACAGCGGCATGGATCCGGAGGTTAACACTACCTCGGTCTGGGACAGCGGAATCGATTATCCTTCCTTCTATCCGACTGTGGCTACCATACTATTCGGGCTTAATCTCAAGCTCTTCTAAATGACTGCGTTATGAAAAAGATATTTATCGCATTGATGGCGGCCGTACTGGCCCTTCCGCTTCTGACTTCCTGCGACAGGATGCTCGAAGAGAAGAATTATGGCAATCCTACGACCGCGGACTTGATGACCAATGAGTCCAATGTGGCTCTCCTTGTAGGACAATGTTATGCTGAGGTCAAGTGGCTGCATGACCACTGGGGATATTGGGGCGTTGTGACACTGACGGCCGATGAAGGGCTCTGTCCGACCCGTATGCCTGACAAAGACTGGGCTGACGGTGGTTATAGGCGCAACCTCAACACCCACAACTGGAACGAGATGGGCGGTGCATTCCGTAACATCTGGAATACCACCATTGCCGGTGCGGTGCTTTGCAACAAGCTTATAAAGACGCTCAACGATTACAAGAGTTCAATGAGCGACAAGGTGTATGCCCAGTATGTCGGAGAACTGGAGGTGATGCGTTCCTACTACTATTATATGCTCTTCGACTGCTTCGGCCGGATTCCATACCTGGAGGAGTTCGTCGATAAAGCCGGCGATCCCCTGATGGAGCCTTGCCTTGTCTGGTCGCATCTTGTGAACTGCCTCGAAAAGAACGCTCCCAATCTTCCCTGTGTGAACGACGGGAACCGTGCTTTGAATTATGGACGTGCCACTCAGGGGCTGGCTTATGCCCTCCTGGCCCGCCTCTATCTCAATGCGGAGTCCTTTGACTGCACTCCGGCGAACATTAAGATTGACAATGAGCATACTACGCCAATCTCGTCCAGCGCAGACTTCTATACCAACTGTGTCCGCTGCTGCGATGCGATTATCAATGCCGGTTCTTACACTATTGAACCAGACTATTTCACCAATTTCAAGATAGATAATACCGGCAGCAAGGAGAACATTTTCGTGATTGTGGAGAATGGCGAGGCCAATATTGATGAGCGCGCCGGCTCCGACGGCATGATGCTCAACAAACTTCGCATTTCGCTGCTTACTCTCAATTACAACCATCAGAAGACCTATGGCATGTTGGAAACGCCCTGGAATGGCTTCTGCGCACGTCCTTCCTTCATAGACCGTTATGCGGCAAGCGATGTCCGCGGCCCAG
>CACZDC010000106.1:0-714 GCA_902779785.1 uncultured Bacteroidia bacterium | reverse complement strand
ACGATGCCACCGGGAAGCTCTGCAAGGATAAGGATGAAGAAGAGTCCGATGCAATTATCGTGAAGGACGTTTCGGATTTGGCAGCGGCATCTGACTTGGAAGGGGCCCGCAGTATCAAGTACGAGATTGACAAGAGTGGAAAGTATAAATATTCAGAGAACGATTTTGTTCTTTTCCGTTATGCCGACGTCCTTTGGATGAAAGAGGAGGCCATCCTCCGCGGTGGCAGCGGAACCTCCGGCTACAACAGCGATGACTTCAAGACGCTTCGCAAGCGTGCTTTCGCCTATGATTCGGATCCTGCAGCTGCCTATGCGGCAGCCTATCCGAATGTCTTGACCCTCAACGGAATTCTAGACGAGAGGGGTCGGGAGTTTGCCTGGGAGAATATGCGTCGCCGCGACCTTATCCGATTTGATAAGTTCAATAAATCCGATTATGTACAGTTCGTTACAGCTACGGACAACTACCGCAAGTGGTTCCCCATCCCGTATAAAATACTGGAGAAGTCGGTCCGTGATGAAAACGGCAAAGCCGTATGGACTCAGAATCCCGGTTATGCGACCAGTTTATAGCGCACTAAAATCCTACAACCATATTTAAACATCAACAATTAAACATCAAAAACAAATTATGAAGAAAGTTTTTCTTTATGCAATGGCTGCCCTGTCTATGCTCGCCGTCTCCTGCAAGGAGAAAGGTGCCGACGTCGAT
>CACZDC010000105.1 GCA_902779785.1 uncultured Bacteroidia bacterium | reverse complement strand
GCGGGAAGGAGCAATCCCGATCCGGCTGTCCAGGCGAAGTGGGACGGTTTTGAGTATGCCGGGGACGAGCCGACGCTGGAAGAGTTCATTTTGTGGATGGCGGGGCAGATTATGCTTGCCTGAATCGAAATGATCCAATGCTGTTACAGCTCTCAGAGCATGGAAAACAGCATAATATGAACGGTTGACTGACGCACGGAATTTACCGGCATTCAGGTTCTCTTCCGCCGTTTCCAGGTCTTCTTTCGCCTTATCCAGCCGGTATTCGGAAAGGTCCATTACGCTGCCTTCCATAAAATTATTCCTTCCCTGTCCACATTCTGATAGAACGGGGTAACACTGCGCCACTTCAGGTAAGTCTCATGATCAATATCCACAACAGAGAACACCTTGTCATACTTCAGGTTCAGATCAACAATCAGGTCAGACAACTGATCTTCCTGCCGGGGAGACAGCCTATCGCTGACAAAGAGGGCAATATCTATGTCGGATTCCGAATCCGCCATTCCCCTGGCTGTAGAACCATACAGAACGATTTGAACCGTTTGCGCAGGCAGAATAGTCAACAGCCCGTGAACCAGTTCATCATACATCTCCCGATTCAAAGATTATACCCCCTTTCCATTGTTATTATAGGGTGAAAAACCGGAAATGTACTTGCGCGCTTCGTCCGTTTGGCGTATTCTTTCAGTGAAAGGCGAATCGCCCAAATGTGAAGGGAAACAACTCCCGGAGCCGCTTTGGTGCGACTCGCCTTTTTTCGCAAATGGAAGGACAAATATAGCAACCTCTTCCGTCACGGCTTCACAGCGCAACCTTCCCCAAAGGGGAAGGTTTTTTCATTTTCTTATGACATTTTGCGAAATGATGACAGCGAAATGGTACCGGAGAGCGGTCAATATTTGCTCTCCTCCTCAAGAAAATAGGTCGCCTCCATGTCGGCCACGGACAGGGCGAAGGCGAGGGGGTACTTGACGAAGGCCCGGCCCACCAGCCGGTTGTCCTCGGTGCCGGAAAAGCCCATGTGCCAGCGGATGGCCATGGCCTCGGCCCGGGTCAGGCGGAGGTAGCCGTTGACAACATAGACGGACTTCTCCCCGTGGCCGTAGGGGAGGGGGTCCTCATAGGTGAAGGAGGGCACCTGGGTCCACTTGCCGTCGGGCCCCTTCACGTTCCGGGTGGAGGGCTTGTAGCAGCCTACCTTGCATACGTCGTGGAGCAGGGCCACCAGGGCAATGGACTCCGGGCTGTACTCCAGGCCGTAGAGGTCCGTGACCCGCTCCCGGGCCAGGTAGTCCACCAGGCAGTGGTAGACGTTGAGGCTGTGCTCGCAGAGGCCTCCCGCATAGGCTCCGTGATACCGGGCGGAGGCGGGTGCGGTGAAAAAGTCGCTCTTGTTCTCCAGGAAATCCAGCAGGGCGTCGGCGCCCTCCCGGGTGATGTTCTCCCGATAGATCTCGATGAATTCCTCTTTGGCGGACATGGTACGGCCTCCTTTGGGCGGTGGGTGTCATACCCCCATAATACGGTCCATAATTATAGCACAGACGAAGAGATTTTTCACGGACTTTTCTGTGGGAAATGAGAAAAAATCCCTTTACGGAAGGTAGGCGTTATGGTATACTATTCACAGAAACATTCTGTAACCATATTCATCGGAAGTATCATGTGGGGAGAGGGCCCCGCAGAAGCCCCCTCTTTTTTCATCCCTTTCGGAAGGGAAGATAGTGGACAATCTACGGAAAAGCGGGGATAAAACGATTACACAGACTGACACAGCGACGACAGACCTGAAACGAGACGAGAGAATAAGGAGGGATCGGCCATGCTTTTGGCCCAGATCATAGCAGTCATCATCTTTGTCATCATGTTTGTGGAAATTGTCCGGGAGCGGTTTCCCCGGTATCTCGTCACTCTTGTGGCGGGGGGCTGCACCGTCCTGATCGTCTTCCTGGCGGTGATGCACAGCCCCGGCGCCGTGTGGACCGCCTTCAGCCTGGACAGCATGGCGGAGATTTTCAAGCAGCCCAGGCTGTCGGTCACTCCCCAGGGATATCTCAGCAATCTCGTGCTGAACTTCCCCGATGAGTGCGGCCGCCACAAGCTGCTGGACCTCATAGGTGACATCCGTCTTGCAGGCGGATATCTCCGCGCTCATATCAGCGCATACAAACCCGGGCATTCTATAAATACTAAGGCAGCCCTAGCTGCGATAAAATCTATTTGATCATGGCAAAAATTCACCCTCTGGCGTGCGTAAGCCCCCTTGCCAAACTTGGCGAAAACGTTGAAATCGGGCCTTATGCTTTCGTTGATGCCGATGTCGAGATCGGAAACAACACCAAAATCTATCCGCACGCCACCATCTTTCCTTATACCAGAATAGGAGAGAATTGCGAGATTTTCCCCGGTGCCGTAGTCGGCGCCATCCCCCAGGACCTCAAGTTTGACGGCGAGGTTACCTATGTGGAAATAGGTGATTACGTCACCATCCGCGAGTGCGCTACCATCAACCGTGGCACCAAGGCCAGCGGCAAGGGCGTGACCCGTATCGGTGACCATACTCTCATAATGTCCTATGTGCACGTCGCGCACGACTGCACCGTCGGCAACCACTGCATCCTCGTCAGCTACGTAGGTATCGCAGGCGAGACCGATGTCGACGATTGGGCCATACTCGGAGGCAGCACCGTGGTGCATCAGTTCTCCCACATCGGCAAGCATGCAATGGTGGGTGGCGGCAGCAAGGTGAACAAGGACGTTCCTCCTTATGCCCTCTGCGGACGCGAGCCTCTGTGCTATGCCGGCGTGAACCTCGTTGGGCTGCGCCGCCGCGGATTCGACAGCGACACCATCCGCAACATCAAGGACATCTACGATACCCTCTACTTCCAGGGCTATAATATTTCGGATGCCTGCGCGCGCATACAGCAGGGTTTCCCGGACAGCGCCGAGAAGGAGGAGATACTGAGTTTCATACGGAATTCCAAGCGTGGTATCGTGCGTAGCAACGATTCCCGCGAAAAGGTGATCATCGAGTAGTGCTGCTGTCGACGGCATACTTTCCAC
>CACZDC010000104.1 GCA_902779785.1 uncultured Bacteroidia bacterium | reverse complement strand
GTATACGAGCGGTTTGTCCTTGGTGGAATTCTCCTGGTCATAAACCAGAGGCCACTCCGTATTGGCGCAGTTGTAGGAGACGGTCATCGCCGGGTTGCGGAAGTTGTCAGTAAGGGTGCTTCCGCCTGCAACCGAGCCTATAAAGGCGCCGGAGCCCCACTGATTCGTTTCCCCTGAATCCGCAATCACGCTGGTTCCCCAGGCAATGCAATACTCTACCGTCAGGTCAATGTCGGCGTGCGTTCCTTCTACAGTATTCGCCCCCTGACCCAGACCGATGAAACCGCCGGCGCCAAGTGAGGAAGTCTTGACTGAAGCCCCGGTAAAGCAATGACGCACCGTCAGGTTGCCTCCGGCCGCATTCCCTATGAATCCGCCAGTACGCTGGCCATTTCCATTAACGTTGCCGTAGAAGGCACAATCTTCCACCTCGCCATGACGGCAGTAACCTATGAGACCACCTGTCCAGTCGCCTCCTGAGACCTCTCCGGTGGCATAGCTGCGGGCGATATGTTTCCTTCCACCGTTGTCGTTGTTGGCACTGTTTCCAAGGATACCGCCCACTTTGGCCTTTCCGGTCACCTTCATAGTACTGTAGCAGTCGGTGATTGACGTACCCTCGGTGTCGGCAGAGTTCGGGTTGAGGTCGCCGATGAGGCCACCCACACGTTCGCCCTCGGAGGAAAGCTCACCAGAAGTATGGCATTTTGAAAGTTGGACCCAATGGGTCAAGTACGGAATGAGGCCACCCACATAAGCACTTCCGGTAACGCCTGCATTGGTGATGGTGCCCTCGTAGGAGCAGTTCGTATAGATGCCGCCGCCGGTATAACCCTGTATACCGCCCGTCACGGTCCCTGCGGTGGTAATAGTCATCGTCGAGCTGCAGTCCTCCATCTTGATATAGGCTCCGGCATTGGCGCCGCCAAGGATGCCTGCGGTAGAGTTGCCGCTCTTGGACGTCAGGGTTCCGGATGTGCTGCAGTTCTTGAAGGTGGTGAGGTATTCGCCTGCCCATTCATCGGCTCCAACCAGACCTCCGATGTACTTGTAGCCACTGGCGTTGGTCGCGGTGCGTTCCACCGTTCCGTCGAACGAGCAGTTTATGAATGTTGCGTTATGGGCGCGTCCTACAAGGCCTCCGACCGTATTGGAGGGGCTTTCGCTAGTTACCGTGCAGTTCTTGGCATGGACATTCTCGATAGTTGCGTCGAAGGATGCATTGCTGATGCCGGCCCAGCTTGCCAGAATGCCGAGCGGCCCGCCACCGGTGCCGGTATAGGTTATAGAACAATTTTCGAGATTCAGATTCTTGACCGTACCGTTGATAGCGCCGAAAATAGAGGGATATCCGGAGTCGAAGGAGGCCGTCAGATCCTTTATCGTGTGGTCCTGTCCGTCAAACACAAAGCGCTTGGTGTCTGCATCCGGATGGAGTCGTTCCCATGAGGTCTCGGCTCCGAGATCGATATCCGCGCCAAGCTTGAAATAAAGGGTTTCGCCCTCAACGAGTTTGTTGCCGAAGTCCTTGAACTGGTCCACCGTGCGGATGACATAAGGATCCGCTTCCGTTCCGGTTCCCTGCTCGGCGGCCGTCCAATTGGAAGCATCGAGTTTAACGGTATTGACCATTCCGCTCTTGAAGGAGCCAGCATTATCATACGTGATGATATTGGTCCATACGCCGCCGTCCGAAGCGTTCAGGGTAACCGTAACTTGCCCGCCGGCCGGAATGTCCAGGTCCACCCAGGGGAAGCCGGCATAAGCAGTAAGGACTTTGTCGTCTCCAAGTTCTACATTCTCAAGGTCCAGCCCAACGCTGATGATTTCGCCCGAGTCGGCCAATTGTACGCGGGACACGCCGGGAACGGCAGCTGGGAGCGTCAGTTCAAACTTGACGATACCGCTCTGCCTGAACGCGCCTCCGTGGGCCGTGGCCCAATCGTTTGCAAACGCAACCTCTGTGTAAGCATCGACATCCTTGAGCGCGGCAACATACTTAAGGTGTGCCTGCGAATTGTTGCCCACCTGCTTTTGCTTCGTCCAGTCGATGGCTTCAGCATCGGATAGCGTGGCGCAGGTGCCGGGATACAAGATGGTGAAGGCGGTTCCTTCCACTTTGTTTCCCTTGAACTCGGCCGACGCAGTAGAGGCGCCGGAGGTGAGATCAAAGGTTTCGGTCGTAGTTCCAATGACGGTCAGTTTGTCACCTTCCTGCCATTTCCAGCCCATTTCGCTGGCGGGAATAGAGGCTTTGATGGCGACTGTTCCATCGTCCGGTTCGGTTCCGGGCTCATCCGCCTTTTTACAGGCGAAAGTCATTGCAGCGATTGCTGCTACCGCAAAAGCGGCTTTCAAGATGTTCTTTTTCATTAGACCTAAGTTGATTTATATTGGAAATAATTATACTCTTTACTTCACCTAATTGCCGAAATATGCTTTTTCCGCTGCGGCGCGAAGGACCGCGGTCTTTGCCGGGTCGAGCCCGCAGTCGGCAGGATGGGCGCCGAAGCGCGTCTTGTACAGCACCAGGTAGTTGACACAGGCCTTCAGGTAGGCACCGTAAGGGCCTTGATGATAATCATCGGTATGATACAGATTGATGCCGGAAGAACCATTGCGAACATCCTTGAAGGCCGTCCCGATTGGCGAAACGATGTCACCAGCGGCTTCCGCCAGAGAGATGGTTCCCGCTGCAAGCAGGTTGGCGTAGTTCTCGAAGTTGCCGAATCCCTCGTAGTTGTCGTGGGTGGATGCCCAGGTCGCCTCCAGGACTACCTTGCAGGAAGGGGATGCTGCCCGGATCTGGTCCGAAAGCGCACGGACGGCCGTGAGGATAGCGGTATTCCCTGAGGGATTCTCCGCATAACGGGCCTCTTCGTAGCTCTCTCCTTGAATAAATGCATAATCGAAAGGACCGCGGGCGATGGCATCCTTGGCGAGCGACAGGTTGCAGAGGGAGGCGAAGGTCTGCGACCCCTTGAAATTGGCCACCATGGTGCCCTTCTGCAAAGGCGATTTCCTTCAGCATCCCAACAGGGTTGTTGTAATAGGAGAAGGAATTGCCGAGACAGAGGACGCGCTTGGTGTCGGTCGGTGTCTGCGTGCCGAAATTCTGCACGTACGCTCCGGTAAAACCGAACGGAGCGAAGCGGCTGTATCCGCCACTGGAGGTAGCCGAAAGCGTGCTGCCGTCGCAGGCTTCGCTGCCTTCCACACGGCAGCGGACCTGAAGCTCCCCGGAGATGGACTTCGTCAGCTTGAACGTGTGCATCACAGTCGAATGCTGGTAATCATCCCCGGTCGGGACCCCGGAACAAATGTAGCTGACACCGCTCTTCCAGCTGTCTCCGTCCAGGATTTCCACCACCCAGTTCTTTGCCGACGTGGCATAACTGACCATAGTTGCGTTAAAGTCGATGTATGATCCTGCGGGGATGGCCGACTCCAGCGGCATACACCATACCCAGGCATCGCCTTCCGCGAGCGTGGCTACCTGCGGGACACCGTTGGATGCCACGCCGATATTCCACGCGGCGGAAGCGTTTGCCGCCGCCCGCGTCACGGTAATATATGCGCTGGCATTATTGGTCGCGGGGATCTTCCGCTCCGTGGTCCAGGACGAGTAGTAAATGGGCT
>CACZDC010000103.1 GCA_902779785.1 uncultured Bacteroidia bacterium | reverse complement strand
GGCAAAGCCAGGGCGGAAAAGACGCCTGCGGATGCCGCGTATTATGCAGAGATGTAGACTGAAAGAAGGAAGCGCCGGTCGGAGGTTACTATCACGTCGAAACCTTCGGAATCCGCCTGGATGAATTGCGCGTCGTCTTCGAAATCCCCGGTGGGATTCTTCAGCGCTTCGCGTATGGACAGTCCGTCGATCTGGATGACATTCACGAAAGACATGATGAACAGCATCACTTGGGAGAACTTACTGAATGAAAAACTGCCTTCCTTTGATAAGACATACTGTGTATCCAGTATGCTCTGAGTCGTGATGAATGCTTCCATTTCACCATTGCACACAGCCTGAATAATCTTTCTCGAGGCCTCACGGTGCAATCTAGTGCCGGAACTGAGAACGTCCAGAATTATATTGGTATCCAGAAAGACCCTAGTCCTGGTTTTTGATGTACTTTTCATACAAGTAAGCGTATTTAGCATCATCGTCCAGTTCTTCCTGAGTAGGTGTCGGCAATTTGAAGCATGCCATATTCAGTATTTCATCCGAAACTTTGAAGTCAGCGGGGAGTTTGGGGAATTCTGGGCCTGTGGCCTTCTCCAAGGTGTGCTCGATGAAACTGTTCACCGAACGGTTCTGACGCTTTGCGGCCCGCTTGACGCGATTCATCAATTCAGGGCTGAGGCGGGTAATGAACTGTACTCTTTCCATGACATCGTTTTTTGCAAATATAGCAAAAATGATATCATTATGCAGGATTTGATATCAGGAATTTGCAATCTTGCGCTTGGACGCACGTATAATCGGAAGATAGTGCTTCTTGAAGCCGCTCCAGCTATAGTACGGGCCTTGCACCGGACGGAGCGGAAGGGTGGCTTCCTGTTCGTTGACCAGCAGCTTGAAAAGGATGTCGCCTGCATCATTCCTATAGAATACGAACTGTGCGGAGGCTCCCATAGGGAGATTATAGTCAGGGAATATCTCCAGACTCTCTTCGAAGGATGAGGTTGCGCGGCCGTATCCGTTTGCATCAAGGACCACCAGAAGCGGTGCAATGCCCGAATCGTGCCCGAAACGAAGTCTGAGCTGGGTGTCTCCCGATGCAATGTCGGCATCAGCGCTTTCGATTATCTGCTCGAGCGTAAACGCGGCGTAATCCAGAGCCAGACTCTCCGAGCCCTCGAACCTCGCAACCTTATAGAAGTACTTGGCGGAAACAGCCTTCCATATACTGTACATCTCGTCGGCGGAGAGGACTCCGTCGAAATAGTCCCGGTCAGCATCCAGGCAGCACTTGGTGTCGGACACGACAGCATGCAGATCCTCAATGAAGCGCATGGGGGTCGTCTTCAGGCTGTCCGAAATGACATCCTCGCTGGTAAAGAAGCGGAGTGCAATCTGCCTCCAAGGTACGGTTTTATCGAAATATGCTCCGTGTGCTTTCTCGACTGCCTCGCCGACGCTTAAACTCCCCTTTTTCAAATAAGGATTCAACCTCAGGCTGGGCTGGAGCCAAGATGCATGCTTGGACGATGCATCCACCACGAAGTCGATATCCTTATCCCTTGCCTGCAGGCCGGAAAGGCAGGACCACATGCTCATTATTACCCTTGGGGATTCGGTAGATACCGCCTCGACATGGGTGGGTCCGTCGAATACTTCCGGGAAGCGCTCGAACAGACGTTCTGCTATACCCCGGTGCTGCTTCTGCCCCCTTTTGGTAAGATTCCCGCTGCAAAGCCTGGCTTTCTGGTAAAAGCTCTCGTAACGGGAGAAAAACTCCTTTCCGGAATCGGTGAGCACACCGGCCTCGGACGCCCGCAGCAAGCAAGCGTGAAGGTTCTCGTATTCCGAGGTGCACCAACGCGCCCCGTGCCGGGCGAAATGACTGACATAGAAAGGCTCATAACCTTCAGGAGCTGCCGTAGTGGGTGTCAGCGCATTGCTGTCGTACACATAGAAGCTGCCCGCAGTCTTGAGAGAGTTCCTGTCAATGGAGGGACAAGTTGGTATATGTGCCCAGCGACATTCGAAATCCCAACAATCCCTGTCGAACTGCAGAGCCCTGGGGCTCTTGCGGTCAATGTATTCTTCTCCGGCATCGAAAGCCGCGATCACGGCATCGAAAAACATTTGCCACCGGGGTTTGTAGTAGGTCTCGATCAGACCGTCCCAATCCCTGTTAGCATAGTCGCAAAGCCTGAAACTGTCGCCCCATACGGAAATTATCGTGCGGGCGTTCATCTCGAAATAATCCTTCTCCTCCTCCGTCTTTCCCCAACTACGGGCATCCCGGATCCAATCATCGAGGGAGAACTCCGGTCGCGTGCCTACCACGGCAATAAGCTCGTCGCAGAGGGCCAGGAACTCGTCCCTGGCCGCAAGCATTCCGGTCCTGTCGCCGGCCTTGTAGGCCGCGGCAAATTTTTCGCGGAGGGCAGGGGCCCTATTGCTGATTGCCTGCCTGCGGGCATTGGCAACGTCGAAGCGATAATAGTCCGAAGTACCTTCAACCTGATCAAGCAGTTCCATAGCCTCATCCAGATACCTGATGTCGTACCCTCTGTCATACAAGGTATTCGAGTTGCGTACACCTTCCAGGCTTGGACGGGCGCAGATGAGGCTGGATGCCGACGTGCTGGTATGAGTGACGCAGACATTGTCGGCGAGTGCATGCCAATACTTCCGGTAAACGCTGTCCACACGGCCCAGATGCCTGTCTGCGATGTTATCGATGTATTTGCAGCTAGGCAATGAATTGCTCCACGCGCGGGACAACACGGCTTCGTACACCGATTCATTCACACCGAAGCCTTCCAGAGTGCAACCAAGGCCGACAAAGCCAGGGCCGCCTTCCTCTTTGGCTCCGGCGATCAGCCTGTCATTGTGGTAATAATCGCCTTCGATTTCGGTCATGTTCCCAAAATTGCCCAGGTAGCACCAGATGAACGGTTGTCCGTAGAACGACTCTGTCTGCCTCCAAATCTCCAGATAGTCGCTTTCATAATCCAGCAGCATCATACGGCCCTGAGGCACAGCGGTCAGATAGGCCTTTATCCTTTCCGGCGTCCAATTACGACGGCTGCTTATAAAGAGCCACGCCAGATACTCGGGATCCCAGGAAGGCGGCGGCACTTCGTTGAAACAGTCCACTCCATAGATGTGGTCGGTGCCGTACATACGCGTCTGCTCCTCAAGATAATCTTTCTGAATACGGGCGAAAAGGGGATCGGTCGGGCTCAGGAAAGTGCAGCGGTATTGCTCCGCAAATCCGCACCAACGGCGCACGGGGCTGCAATCGAGGCTATCGGGGACTGCCTCATTAAACTCCGCAGGAATGTGCCCGGAAAAGGCCGGCAGCACCGGAGTCATGTTCAGCGAGCGCTCGCGGCGCAGTATACGTTTCTGAAGCTTGGCCTGACCGTCTATCCAACTCTGGGGAAGCGGCCCCTGCCAACGGTCGATATTGCACATCCTCTGCCAAGGAAGATGGGCAGGGCCGGTGAAGAATGACCGTATCTGCTCATCCGTCAAGCCATATTTGCGCCAGACCTTCTGCCATACGGCCTCCTCTCCGGTGATGGCGAGCGGCATATTCACTCCGTTAAGGGCCATCCAGTCGATGAAGCGCTCCCACTGCTTCCATCCCCACCAGGGCATAGTGTAGCCGAAGGTGCAATAGTTCAGGAAAAAGCGGACAGGCATTTCCGCGCTGGCCGAAATGCTGCCCTCCACAAGGGGCAAGGTCTCCGGCAGCTCCACGGGATTGAAGTCGTACCAACTCACGTTGGCAAGGCAATACTCTTGGATATAACGGTTGAGCCCCACGGCCATTGAATTGGCATTGTTGCCCCTGATGAGCACCTTTGTCCCTTTGCTTGTCAGTTCGTAACAGTCCGTGGGAGCGTCTGTCTGCTCGAAACGGATGACGGATGCTTTATCGCCGAGAACCCTGCGGGCAAGGGCACAAGCAGCCCGCTCGTCCCGGGTTTTGCACGAAGAACATACGGACAGAACAAGGACGAGCGGGAGAAAGAAGGCGGTCAGATGATGTCTCACTTCAGATCGCTTTTGATGTAAACGGCATTGCCGGTGGCGCGGAGGGTGGTACCGTCCCAATCCCAGCGGTTCTCGCAGACGTGGTTCACGATGTGGCGGGAATTACCCTGGCCGTGGACCCACATAGCGGTTCCGCCGCCGCCGTCGAAGTTCATTGCTTTGTAGCAGCCCAGGCCCCTCATCAATTTGGCGAGGATGGGAGTGGACATTCCGATGGCGGTCTGCTCGGCAGGCCAGCCGCTCTTGTACCAGCGGCCATCTACGGCAACCTGGGTTATGGTTTTACCATCTTTGGAAAGGCCTATTGCCGTACGGGGAT
>CACZDC010000102.1 GCA_902779785.1 uncultured Bacteroidia bacterium | reverse complement strand
GGGGTCGGAGGCTTCGGAAGATAACACACCATCGCACCGACGGCGAAGGGATAGAGCATCCCTATGCTGAGTTCATAGGTATGCGCAAGCGGAAGTATGGACAGGAACACGTCACGGCGGTAGGCGGGAGCGGCCACCCAGGACGCGTAGATGTTGGCGCAGAAGTTCTTGTGGGTGAGCATCACGCCCTTGGCGGCGCCGGTGGTGCCGGAGGTGTAGATGATGCACGCCAGATCGTCGGGCAGCGGGCTGGAAATGTAGCCGTCGCAGGTGTAGGCGGTGTCTTCGGCCCGGATGACGGAAAGGTCGTCCGTGCAGATGACGATGTGCATTTTAGCGAGTATGTCTTCGGGGACTTTCGACAGCAGGCGCCGGCTCACGAAGAGCGCCTTCGAATCGGAATGCACAAGTATGTTGGTGATTTCGTTGACCGTCAGTTCCGTGAGCATGGGCACGGCGATGCGGCCGAAAGCGGTCACGGAGAACAGGGCGACGGGCCAGTTGGGCGAGTTCTGCGAAAGTATGGCCACCTTGTCGCCGGCATTGATGCCGAAGTTCGAAAGTTCCCGCGAAATGCGTAGGCAGGTTTCGCTGAAAGAGGCATAAGTATATGACTGTGAGCCGTCAATCAGCGAGAACGCCGTGCGTCTGGCGTACTTCGCGGAGCAATAGTTCAGGACGTCGGAAAGAGATTGGAAAGTGTGTCTCATTCTAATGTGTTATATACTTTTCCGGATGCTTGCCGGTCAGATGCATATTCTCATAGATTTCCTGGATACGTTTCATGTCGGCGCGGGCGTCGTCGGTCAGTTCCACCTTCTCTCCCCTGCCGATACGCTTGGTGCCCCAGTCGAAGAATCCGAGATACACAGGAATCCCCGTGGCGCGGGCAATCAGATGGAATCCGGTTTTCCAGTTTTTCACGGGCTTGCGGGTGCCCTCGGGGGCTATTGCAAGGTGGAAACGGCCGGGGGCCTCCATCTCCTTGATCACGCTGCGGAGCAGGTTGGTGGGGTTGCTGCGGTCAACGGGAATGCCGCCCATGGCACGGAGCAGCCAGCCCACAGGAGGAAAGAAGAACTCCTTCTTCACCATGCACTTGGCCTTCTCTCCGCAGGAGCGGTAGTAGAGATAGGAAATCAAGAAATCCCAAACGCTGGTGTGCGGCACACCGAGCAAGATACACTTGTCTTCTTCGACGGAGTCGTTGACTTTCGTCCAACCCAGCGTCTTGAGCATAAATCCGCAGAATTTTCCCCAAGTATCCATTTGCATCCTCTAATACAGGTTGCAAATATAGTAAATTAAAAAGAAAGTAAGAACTTAGGGACCAAGCCTTTTCCGCTGAACACGGCCTTTGAGGGCACATTTTTCCCGTGCTCGGGGCGGAGCGGTTCCGACGGCACGGAAACGGTGGCCCAGATCCCGAGGCCGCGAAGGTTCTTCACGAACACCCGTTCAAATTCATCCCCGGCTATCTTTCTGGAGAAGTCGAGGTTAAGGCGCCCGCCATAGCTCACGCAGGCGCATGAGCCGAATCTCTGGCGGGTACGGCCGAGGATGAAATGAATGTCCTTGACATACTCCCGCATTTCTTCGGGAAGCTCGATTCTGCCAAGGTTGGAGAACGTGTAGGTGCTGTAGTTGTCGCCCTTCAGATGGTTGATGATGTTGATCACCGGACGCTTGATGAAGAGAGGAATGCACCTGATTGCGAGACTGTCTTCGAGTGCCACGTTGGCAGCGATGCGCTTTGTCAGGCGTCCGCGCTGCATGTAAAGGTTCTTCTGGCACTTGACCTCACGGAGAGTATCTTCCAGGCTGAGGTCGCCGTTGGTCACGTCGATGCCAAGATAGACATATGATGAGAAGTTCCTCAGTGTCTTGCTTCCAAATATGGGACGGAGGTTCACAGGGACCTCCATGCGGAGGTGCGGGCTCTTCCTGCGGGAAGTATCGGCGGAGCGGACCTCCTGCAGGGAGTAGAGCATGTGGGCGCTGACGAGCTCGGTGACGGTGCAGCCGAGTTCGCGGGCCTTCGAGAGCAACTGGTCTTCAGGCACTGAGACGCCCAGGGAATTGAGCACGCCCGCCCGCTCGGCACGGCCTTTCACGTGATATGCACTCTTCTCGCTGTCCAGCGAACCCTTGGTGCCGGAGAACTGGTCGAATCCGTCTTCCATTTCGCCTTCGGTGGGCTCCTCTGCAGGGTTGTATACCCATTTTCCATAAGAAATGGACGTCCCGGTAGTCATCCTGATGTACTCGGCCACGACGCTGAGCAGGAAGGTCATTGCGCCGGTGCCGTCGGTCAGGGCGTGGAACACGTCGAGGTTGACCCTGCATCCGCTGCAGGAGAGCTTGAACATATAGCCCGCATTGTCTTTTGGATCGAATATCTCGAGTCCGGAGGGGGCGCTGACGGCCGGATCGTTCTCGAGGCGGCGGAGGAACCACCAGAACAGGCCCTTGCGCACCGTGAAGCGGAAGCTCGGGAAGCGGTGCATGACCGCTTTGAGCGCATCGTCGAGGCGGGAGGGTATCACGTCGGACGAAAGGGTGAGTGACATTCTGTAGACCGCTGCATATTTCCGGGTCTGGCAGGAGGGATATATGATGGCTGAATTCTCAAGCCGTGTCCATTCAGGGATAGTCATTATCGTTTTGTTTCTGTTTGGCAATGCAAAAGTACCACACGTGCAAGAGGCATGGAAACATTTGCCATGAAAAGCTTGTTTTTGTGACGAAAAGCTTGTTTTTGTGACAAAACCCCATATTTTTTGTGACGAAAAAATATTATTGCTATTTTTGTCACAACAAAATTTGTGACGAAATGAAGAAGTTTCCAAAGTCCCTAACCCGGTTTTTCCCGAACTTCGTGTTCGCGCTGGCTATTCCGGCCTGTTTTCTGATCAGCGTGTTCCTGTATGAACCGGCCGCCCTGTGCCGCCTGATGAGGGCCGGGGAAGGCACGTCCACGATAGGCAATTTGTACACTTTCAACATAATCATCTGCTTTGCCATCATTCTGCTTGTGATGCTGCTTTCGCGAGTGCTGTTCTGGCTCCTTCGAAAGCACCTCAACCTGGACCTCTACCGGTTCAGCATCTGGTGTATCGGGGAAATACTTGTGTGCAGTGCATTCACGGGCCTGTACCTCGTGCTGATGGACCAGGGAGGAGGCGGGTGGTTCAGCTGGTTCGGCGGCTGCATCTCCTCCATAGGATCGGTGTCGATAGTCCCCTATCTTGTGCTCACCCTTTTCGCCGTGGCGACCGAAAACTACAAAGCAGAGCCCGTCGAAGACGGCATGAGACTGAAGTTCTACGACAACAGGCACCAACTGAAATTCATCACCGAAGCATCCTCCGTGCTGTATATCGAATCAAACGAAAATTATATA
>CACZDC010000101.1 GCA_902779785.1 uncultured Bacteroidia bacterium | reverse complement strand
TGAATTGTGCAGAGCGGGAGGCCCCGTGGATTTCAACAACATCGAAATCCACATCTATACAGCATTCGGAGACCATTTCATAGCAAGGTCCGAAACGAAAGAACAAGAATAACAATGATGTTCACCAATCCGAGTGTTACTTTTCCGGATTCGTGCGTCTATTAAGGCAAACACCTTTAAAACGCATTATTTGAACAACTAGTTTTATGATTGATTATTTCCGCAGGACTATGAAACACCTCAAGTTGCTACCCATTATACTTTTGCTGTCCTCTTGCAGCCTCATCGGGGATTTGTTATTTCCCGATGGCTGGGGGGTCAGTGAATACACCGTTAACTGCCGTGATATTTACAAAGTCTCAGGTACCAGCATAGGATACAATGTTAGCGATAGAAAATATTATTTGAAACCTCAATTCACCACCGATAAAAGATTCAGCCTTGAGAGTCTGAAATACTATGATTCACTTGGTACGAGACTTCACTTTATTGTTGAGACGAACGGAGCGAATCCGTGGATTCCCGATCTTGTAGCATTAGACTGGCGCATTTTAAAAATAGAAGCGATAACTTTAGTGGAACTAGATAAATCTCACCCTGTCAACTCCTCTGTCAGCGATCTGATTTACTTAAGAGAAAACTGGTCAAGAGATCCCATAAAGCTTTCGGAAATACGTTATGGCGATGCTATGCTACAGAAACATTGGGTCGACAAATCATTTCCAACAAAAGATACGAAGGATGTAGGCTTGGCACAATATTCTTTTGTGTTAGAACCTACAGGAAACCCTACCGTTGATTTAGACAACATCGAAATCCACATCTATACAGCATTCGGAGACCATTTCATAGCACGGTCCGAAACGAAAGAACAAGAAGAGAATGAAAAAGACAATAACAGTATTATTTAGCCTGGTGCTTCTCGTCCTGCCGGCCTTCGCCCAGGGCGGAGGCACGATAATGGACGGAATGAAAGCCGTAAGCGACCATTACGGCGTCTATTTCGCCTTTGATTCAAGCCTGCCGCTCGACACCCCGTTCGAAGGCCAGTCCTTCAAGGGCAAGAACCTGAAGCAAAGCCTGACGGTACTTTTTGCGGACACCGAAATCCGCTGGAGCGTGAAAGGAAGATATGTAATGCTCCACCCCGTCAAGCCGCAGGGCCCGGTCGAAATACAGATTGACACGATAAAAGCCGCGTCCGTCACCGGAAAGATCGACCGGAACACTAATTTCACCCAGACCGGCCTCACCAAGATCGACGGAGCCGCATTCAACCGCGCCTATGCGACCCTGAGCAGCCCGGACGTCCTGAAGACCCTCCAGACCCTTCCCGGCGTAGCCTCCGGCACGGAACTCCTCTCCAGCCTTTATGTCCACGGAGGTGACGGTTCGGACAACCTTTTCCTGCTTGACGGAGTGCCCCTCTACCAAATCTGCCACTTGGGCGGCATCTTCTCGTCTTTCAACACGGACGTCATCGATAATATGGATTTTTACAAGAGCGGCTTCCCCGCCCGGTATGGCGGCCGCACCTCATCCGTCGTGGACATACAGACAAAAGACGGGGACTTCAACAACTACAAAGGCAAGTTCTCCATAGGGCTGCTTGAGGGCCGCCTGCAGTTCGAGGGCCCCATCATCAAGGAAAAAACTTCTTTCAACGTGGCTTTACGCCGCTCCTGGGCCGACGCCCTGCTGTTTCCCATCTTCTCGATAAGAAATGCTACGGCCGGTAAATACTACTCCGGAGACAGGACCGATGAATCCTCAATGATGGCGCTTTACTCTTTCACTGACTTCAACGCCAAAGTAGTACATAAGTTTTCTCCCGAAAGCAAGATTACCGCCAACTTCTATCTTGGCAACGACGACTTCCGGTGGGACGTCATAAACACATCGTCTGAGGACAGCTTCCGCACCGAAGAAACCAGAAAGCAGGGTCTGAACTGGGGCAATACGCTCGCATCCCTGAACTGGCAGAAAAGCCTGTCTCCAGATATGGACTTCAGGCTGCTGGGTTACTGGGCCGGCAACCGTTCCAGGATAGGTTTCTTACTTGATTACAGCGGTTATGACCTCTCCGGGGAAGAGAAAAAGAAAGCGTTTTCAGCGGCCCAGGACCTGTCCGACCACGGAGTCCTCGACGATATAGGATTATCATTTGACGGCAACTGGAGGCCTGTTGACGGCCATAAGCTGCGTTTCGGTGGAAGCGGGATAATGCACTCGTTCCGTCCCGACTACTCTTTCTCGGACTACGACGAATACGGAGAAACGCGGATGTACGCATTTTCGCAGAATGATTCCGTGCGGGTAGCAGGCGGGGAAATCAGCCTCTACGCGGAGGACGAGATGAGAATCACAGACTGGCTAAGGGCGAATGCCGGCCTGAGGAACACGATGTATTTCACTTCCGACGGCTTCTGGAACTCTCTGGAGCCGAGGCTTGCCGTCAAGATACAGTGCCTGCCCGGACTTGATTTCAAAGCCTCTTATTCCGTTATGAGCCAGTTTGCCCACCGTCTGTCGGCAACCTACCTGGATTTGCCCACCGACTGCTGGCTTCCTTCCGGGGGCGGATTCCCTCCCTTGCGCTCGGGTCAGCTCGCCGCAGGCCTGTACGCCAAGCTTCCCTATAATCTCCACGTGACCGTTGAGGGGTGGTACAAGACTATGGACAACCTGGTGGACTACAAAGAATCCAACTCCATCTTCCCCAGACTTGACGAAAGCAGGAGGCATTTCCGCCTCGGAGAAGGGCGCTCCTACGGAATGGAGCTGGATTTAGGATATGAGACCAAGTCCCTCCAGGTCAACGCTTACTATACTCTCTCCAAGAGCGAGCGCTTCTTCGGGGATTATTGGCCGGAGTGGTATCCCGACCGCAACGACAACCGCCACAAAATCACCGTCCAGGCCAACTGGCGCGTCAACGGCAAATGGGAGCTCTACTGCGCTTGGAACTATCACAGCGGCAACAGGATGACCCTTCCGTCCCATCTCGTGCAAGGCGCCTACATCGGCTCACTGAGCCCGGAGTTTTGCTTCACCGAGCCGAACTGCGCCCAGATACCGGACTACCACAGGATGGACATTGGCGCCAACCTGCACGGCAAGACCCGCCGCGGTCACGAATATGTGTGGAACTTCAGCATCTACAATGTCTATTGCCGCCTGAATCCGCTGTTTGTCTCTATGACCGTAAACGGATTTGACCTGAACCGCTTCAACTACAACCCCGGATATGTGGAATTCCAGGGTATGCAGTCTTCAATGATACCTATTATCCCGTCTTTCAGTTACTGTCTAAAATTCTAATATGAAAACATCAAGAATACTATACACCCTGCTCGCCGTACTCCCGCTGCTCGGCTCCTGCCGTAAGCCGCTTGACATTATCGTGGCCACCGAGCCAAGACTGATGCTTATGTGNCTTATGTGCTTCCCCGGAGCGTCCGACACCACCGTGGTGCAGTTGTTCAAGGGCCTGCCCGTCGGAGAGCCGGTCAAGAGCCTGCCGTTTCTGGAGTCCGCAGACATCAGTTTCACCGTCAACGGGACGCCCAAAGAAGTCTCCCACGCCTACTACGGTCTCGGCTCCGTGCCTGCCGGGTGCTGGTTCGTGACCGGGGAGATGCTTCCCGGAGATGTCGTGGAAATACGCGCTTCCGCAGAAGGGATGCCCCCCGTGAAAGCCTCTACCGTCATTCCGCGCTCCGCGGAAGACATCAATGCGGAAACGAAGGTGAAAAACGGCCTGGAATCCCTGGAATTGTCTTTCCCCGACGATCCGGCCACGCGTGACTTCTACGGAGTCCAGGTACTTGAAGAAAAGACCCTGGAAGGCGAAACGAGCCAATACACGGTTGCGCCGTACCACGAGAATATGCAGCCGCTCGGAGGGATGATTTCCACCGACACGCCCTATGCCACAATAGGATTCAACGGCAAGTATCTTTCATACAAGAAAATGACAGACCTCAACATCGAAGCCTGGCCGGATAAATACTCCACAAAGGACGGACGCTTCGATATGACATTCAAGTTCAAGGACGAACGGGAAGAAGACGAGGAGGAAGAAACGCCTGACGGAGCGTCCTACAGGCATAAAATACGCATCTACAGCCTGTCGGAAGAGTTTTTCCGCTATGTAAAGTCGCGGGAAGCCCTGCGCGGCAACGAGTTTACCGAAATGGGCCTCGCCCCAATGGCAATACCTTTTTCCAACGTCGAAGGAGGCTTCGGCATCCTAGCGGGCTGGAGCGTCACCGAGACGGGCTGGATCACTCCGTAGCGATAGCCTCATAGCGGAGCGCCGGATCGTTAAATCGAAAAGGCAAACAAGTTTGACACTCAAAAAACAAAAACGCTCACCGAAGTGAGCGCCGAGGTTTCAATGGAACTGCAGTCTAGTACACAAAAGCAGCACGCACAAAGCGATATGCCGATGTTTGATCCTTAGGTCCCTCATAAACATCCCAGTATATAGATGTAGATGTAGATAAATAGAAAGCATAACCCCGGTAAGTGAGACTATTATCAGAGACAGATTCTGAACTTGTCCAGTAACCATCATCATTATGAAGGTTATCGTGCTTCAAGTTAAAGTCCATTTTGTCGAAAAAATCATATTTGTTGGTGATAGAGGTGCCCTCCCCTCCCACCAAGCGCTTGAACTGCATACAAGCCGGCAAGAACCAGTGGCTGGCGCCTTCAGGCCGCTCGGCACCATAGTTCCAAGCGACATAGGCAGCCGGATG
>CACZDC010000100.1 GCA_902779785.1 uncultured Bacteroidia bacterium | reverse complement strand
TCATCGGCCAGCTGCTTACCAGCGGCAGCCGCCTGTTCATAGCTGCCATCGCCATAAGCGTCATCGCCTTCGGAAGCATACAGTTCCAGTTTATGGTATGGAGCATTATCATCCTTGGCATCGTTTCCACCTTCTATACCATGATGGGAGGCATCAAGGGACTGCTGTACATCGATACTTTCCAGACCCTGCTGATGATCTTCACCGGCATCGTAGGCCTGGTGCTGGTGGCGTGTGATCTTGGCGGCCTGAGCTTCAAGGAAGTTTGGGAGACCCTCACCACCAACGGTATGGTCAAGTCGCCGGCGGCTGCAGGGGTTGCACCCGGTCTTACCGCCGAAGGTACACTCAACGGCTGGGTCCCGGGCAATAAAGTCCAGATGTTCGATCCCAGCATCGATTTCAGCAAACCATATACGATCCTGGGCGGCCTTATTGGCGTAGCATTCTTCAAGATAGCCCAGTACACCACCGACCAGGAGTTCGTCCAGCGCCAGCTCGCCTGCAAGGACGTGCGCAGGGCAGGGCGCTCTCTGGTTGCCTCGCAGCTGCTTGCCCTCCCGGTGGTCCTTATCTTCCTGAGCATAGGTCTGCTGCTCTATGTCAAGTACATACATAATCCGCAGGCGGACGGAGCCCTTAGCGCCGCATTCTTCAGCGATGCCCGCGACGTGTTCCCCCAGTACATCAAGAACCACATCCCCGTAGGCGTCAGGGGCCTGATGATAACCGGCCTGCTAGCAGCCGCCCTGTCAAGCTTCAATTCTGCCATCAACTCCATGGCCTCCAGCTTCGTGGCCGACCTTTACCTGCCCCTGCGCGCCAAGAGAGGCAAGGCGGTAAAGAGCGATAAAGACCAGATAGCCTCGTCCCGCTGGATGGTGGGCCTTATGGGCATGATGCTTACCGCCTTTGCCATTGTCACTTGCGTAATGCAGCAGAGCAGCGGTCTCAACCTTGTGGACTTCGCCACCGGTATTATGTGCTTCGCATACGCCGGTATGATAGGCGTATTCCTTACCGCCATCTTCACCAAACGGGGCAATGCCCGCAGCGTGGTGGCGGCCCTGGTGGTAGGCGCCCTCATCATCATCCCGCTGATGTTCCAGAAAGAATTCTTCGGCCGCAGCTACATCGCATGGAGCTGGTGGTGTCCCATCGGCGGTTTGGTTTCAACAATAATCTGCATGCTCGGTAAACCTAAGAAATGAAAAAGATAATACTCTCGGCGGCGCTCTGCTTGTGCTGCGCCGTTGCCCTGGGTGGCAACATTGTCGGACGCGTGATTTGTAACGGGCAGCCTGTCAACGGTGTGCCTGTTTCGGACGGGCGCACAATAGTGCTGACCGACCGTGACGGGCGCTACAGCATCGACTCCGACAAGAGCGACGGGGCTGTGTTCGTTATAACGCCATCGGGCTACATCGTCCGTACCCTGGACGGTCTGCGTCCCGGATTCTGGCAGCCGCTGTACCTGGACGCCGATAAAGAAGAGATTCACGACTTTGTGCTGGAAAAGCAGAGCCAGAACCGCTATACGATGCTGCTTCTGGCCGATATGCACTTGACAAACGACCCTGCCAGGCAGGACCTCAAGCGCTTCCGCAATATCGTGATGCCGGTAATACGCCGAGAGGCGGCAGCGTCCCGCGGACACGTGTACACCGCCAATCTTGGAGATACTACCCATGATATTTACTGGGGAGAATTCAATTTCAACGAGTCGGATGCACTCCGATTGCTTCAGGACCTATGCTATCCCACGCCCATGTACAGTATAATGGGCAACCACGACCACGATCCGTCCATAGTGGGCGAGGATGTGGACCGCCGCTCAGGCTGGAGGGAGAGGGACTGCTGGGGCCCCGGGCAGTACTCGGTGAATATAGGAGACGACCATTGGATTTTCCTGGACAACATCTTCTATATCAACGTAGAGGGCAAGGGAAAGAAAGCTCCCGGAGTTGCCGGTGACCGCTCCTACCAAACCATCCTGACCGACGGGCAGTTTGCCTGGCTTGAGCAGGATCTTTCGCTTGTTGATGAAGATACAAGGGTGTACATCTGTACCCACGCCCCTGTCCTTTACAGCGGTAACTCAAGCGGACTTCTGATGCCCCGTGAACAGGTGCAACGCCTGTCCGACCTGGTGTCCTCCTTCAATCACGACGTGGTCATTTTTTCCGGCCATACCCATCGTAACGACATTTGCGACCATCCTGATTTCCCGAAATTGCATCAGCGTACTCTGCCCGCTACTTCGGGCATAATGTGGACTACCACCGTGGGCTGGCCTCTGTATTCCAGCGACGGCGCCGATGCGGGAATATGGATTGGGGAGTTTGCCTCCGGGCAGGAGCCCCGGTTCAGGCTCGAAACTTATCAGTACGGCGAAAAATACTTCCGCTTCTATGATATGAACTCCGTCGGCGAGGCATATCGCGCCAGCGAGGGCGTCAAGAAACAGCAGGAGTTGTTCAGCTCTACCCGTCTCGATTACGGCCAGCGCAAGTGGCGCAACTATGTGTTTGTGAACTACTGGGGCTGGGAGCCCGGCGACTGGGTAGAGATGTACGAAAAGGGCCGCAAGCTTAAGGTTGAGGCCACTCGGTACGAAGATCCCGCCAAGAATTTCGCATACGAACTGAATCGGGTTATGAGCCCGTACAAGCATAGCCGCAAGGCCAGCAAAGACATTACTTACCACATGTTCGTGGCCAAGACGTCCTCGCCCAAGACAGACATCACCGTTCGCATCTATGGCTCCGACGGAAAACTGAAACACGAGAGCGTGTTCTCACGCCCCCGTGCCTTCGATCCTTCAAAACCGGAAGAATAAACTCTATTTAATTCCGCTCCCTGACTTATTTCCCGGGAGCGGAATTTTGTTTTACAATAATGCAATCGAAGTAGTCTCCTAGCATTACATTTATTCTGCATTTTCGGAATGATCCCGAATTCGGACTTACTTGAATGTTGACAGCCTCCAGGTGATCAGAAGTAGAAGTTTTATGAGCTTCTATCCAGTCACCCTTGAGAAACATTTCTGAACCATTTATGACCCTTCCGCAAGAATTGTCCATAGGAACAGCCTTTCCGGATGAATCGTATGTGTATAATCCCTCAAGGGTAAAAGCTCCAGTAGCATCAATAACTACGACTCCGCCTTCTGCACCTAGAGTAATTTCATTTTGAGATAGCCCGATAACATCTTTCACAGGCTTCTCACATGAAACCAAAAGAAACGATAGTGCTATTAAAAGTAGAAGAGCTGCAAAAGAATAACTTTTTTTCATAGCAAGATGTAACATTTCTAATAAACTGCTTATCCCGGAGCAAAGGTATTTCGAATTAAATTATATAGCAAATTTTTGTTGGTGAACACGACATTTTGGACCGTGAACATGTTAAAGGCACAAAATGAGCGCGTATTTGCGATGCTGCCAGAAAGATAAAACACGAGAGCGTGTTCTCATGCCCCCGTGCCTTCGATCCTTCAAAACCGGAAGAATAAACTCTATTTAATTCCGCTCC
>CACZDC010000099.1 GCA_902779785.1 uncultured Bacteroidia bacterium | reverse complement strand
AGGCTCCGAAATCGCCGTTCAGGCCGCCGGCGGCATTGCGGCTGAAGCCGTCGCTGCGCTGATAGCCGGCAGAAACGCTGTTAAAGCCGCCACGGTGCATCATGCTTACGGAAGCGGTCGTGCCCAGAGAGCGGAATGATCCGCCCTCCACGCTGGCGGTAGCCTCGTTTCCGCTGACCTTGCGCGTAACGATATTGACGGCACCCAACAGGGAGGATGTGCCGTAAACCCTGGAGGCGGGGCCTTCGAGGACCTCGATGCGCTCTATATCACAGATATTCACGGGGAAATCGAAGGAATTGTGCCCCGTCTGCGGATCGGTGATGTTGATCCCGTCGAGAAGGACGGCAACCTGGTTGTAGGTGCCGCCGCGTATGCTGATGTCTGTCTGCATGCCCATGGCTCCACGCTGACGCACATCGACGCCAAGCGCATACTTGAGCAGGTCGTTGACGGTCTCGGCGGGTGTCGATGCTATCGTGACGCTGTCCAGCAGCGTGACGATGCGGGCTGTGCTTTGCAGCGCTATGGGGATGCGTGTGGCCGTAACCCTCACGCTGTCAATGGTTTCTGTTTGGTTTTGTGCGTTTGCCGCCAAGGCAGGCATTATCGCCAGCAGGCAGGCAGTCATATAATGCTTTCGTAGCAGTGTCATAAAGTTCAGTTCCAGGGTATTTCAGAGGTAAAAGACATGCGCTCCCCGGTGCGGGGATGCGTGAATGTGAGGGTGGCGGCGTGCAGGCAGAGCCTGCCGGAGCCGCCCCCGTACAGGCGGTCGCCAGCGATCGGCCTTCCGAGGCCGAGCGGATGCGCCGCATGTACCCGCAGCTGGTGCGTGCGCCCCGTCAGGGGAGTGAAGCGCACCAGCGCCGAGCCGTCGGGCAGTTCCTCCAGCAGCTCCCAGTCAGTGACTGCCTGCTTGCCGTCCTCGAAATCGACCATTTGCCGGGGCCTGTCGTCAAAGTCCAGGAGCAGTGGCAGCGAGATGCGTCCCTTGACATCCAGATGCGGTCCGGGGATGAGTTTCGCGATGTAGCTCTTGTCTACTTCGTGCTTCTCGAACTGCTGTTGCAGGATTGCCAGGTTGTCCGTCCCTTTTGCAAAGACGATGATGCCGGAAGTGTCCATGTCCAGGCGGTGGCAGGCGCGGATGTCCGTGCCGGGGCTGCGGCGCTGAAGGCGCTCCTGAAGGGAGACCTTCAGCGTACGCCCCGGCACTGCAAGCATCCCCGACGGCTTGTCGGCCACTATGATGCTATCGTCCTCATAAAGAATACTGTAGTTCTGTTCACCGGCAGGGGAGTCCTGCTCCAGCGGATTGGGCTCAACATCGAGCCCCTGCAGCATGAAGGCGAGCAACGGGCCGCATTTGCCCGTGCAGGAAGGATAGAAGCATCCTTGATGCCTGACTTCTTTCTCTGGGGAGGCGCCGTACCAGAATTCGCCCATTGCCAGCGGTTTGAGGCCATGGAGATAGGCGTATTGCAGGAGCTTGGGCGCGGCGCAGTCCCCAGTCCCTCCGGGAGGGACGAGGCCGCGCTCGGCAAAGATTTCCAGTATGCTCTTCCTCTCTCCAAGTGCATTCAGCACGACATACTGATTGAACAGCCACTCCTGAAGGGCTGTTGAACGGCTCTTACGCTCCGTCTTCAATGCTGCTGCAGCGGCCGGATCCGTCTCTTCGAGACGCCGGATCCGGCCGTTGAGCGCGGAGATAGCCGCCTCCTCGCGCTTGAAGTAGCCGTCAGGCTCGGTCAGGTCAAAGATCGGAGGTACGAAACCATCGACGATACTCTTGCCACCTGCAAGTCCCGAGAATCCATATAGAAATGATTCGTTGCCTTCCGCGTCCCTGACCATCAGCACCCCCATCATCTTCCCTTCGGCAAAGATTCCGTGCAATTCCGTGCTTGTCACGATATGTGCAATCAATCGCTCCGAAGCCCTAATTATTTCGTCGTCAGGGGTATAGCAAAAGGGATATGTGAATCTTTTCCCAAACATTCGTTTTTTGCTTTCAAATTGTCACAAAAAAGAGCATTAAACGTTTTTAAGTTATTTAAATAAGCCTTCCAGTGCGCTGAGGGGGCGTTTTCTGACTTAGGCAGTCTTCTAGGATATACGATTTTAATAACGATTTATATCATTGAAAATCAATGTCATGATATAGATATTAAATTTTTTTCAAAATTTTTTCAAAAAAATTTGCAGATTCAAAATTTAGTTGTACCTTTGCATTCGAGTTGAGGCTCTTATTAAGCAGTTCTGCTTACTCAGCTTATTGGTTATTAGTTTTAGTGTTATTAATTATGTGGTTAGTATGAGTGGTCCACGCGTGAGCGTCGACTACTTATTTTTTTAAACCCATCCTGGCGCATTTGATATCGTGTTTTCATTGTTGCAAAGTTATAAAAAAGACATAAAATGGCTGACAATTATCTAGAGAGACGTGAGGACGCTCTCCGTTCCGGAGGACGCACTGTACTGCGCAGAAATACCCCTTCGTTGGATACCCTGCTCCGCAAGAATCGCAGCCACAGGGCTTTCGACACTTCCTACACCGTCGCCAAGCGTCAGCTGGAGGCCATCGTTTCCGTCAACGACAAATTACCTTCTGGCCGCAATGCCCAGACGCTCCGTTTCAGGCTCCTCGACGCGCCGGGCGGGGGAGAGGATTTCTGCCGTTTCCTTCATCTAGGCGGCTATCTTCCCGAGCTTCACCTTCCCGTACCGGGCACTGAGCCGAAGGCCTTCATCATCGTTTGCAGTACCGAAGCCGAATCACCCATTGTGAATATAGACCTGGGGATCTCGCTGCAGAGCATGGCTCTCAAGGCCGTCGAGATAGGTCTCAACGCCCTCATTGTCAAAGCTTTCAATCGTCAGGAGATCAAGGAAGCCCTAGGCCTTCCGCTCGATCCTCTCGCCGTCCTCGCCATTGGCAAGGGTACGGAAAGGATCGTTCTGGATGAGGTCCATACCGGTTCCGACCTTCGCTATTACCGCGACGCAGACGGCACCCACCACGTTCCGAAGATCGCCGTTTCGGAACTTCTTATCTAGCAGGAGTCGGCTATTCCGTAAACTTCTTCCCTTCACCCCACGCCTTTCCGACGACCTTTCCGATCGCCCGGTAGGTCATGGATGCTGCATCGAAAACGACGGGCTGAAGCTTATCCAGGTCGACCTTGCCGTTGGTGAGTATGCTCTCATCCGCACTCATGTTCACGACCTCGCCGATGAGTATGCCACCGGACCAGCTCACAACCTTGCATTCCAGCGGCCGCTTACGAGGCCGAAGAAATCCGACTCGGCTATGGTGCGTATGTCCGCGAAACTCACGGTGAACGCGCCGGTCTGTTCAAGGTTCTCAGTAGTCTTGTGCTTGGACATGCTGACTACGATCTGCTTGTAGTCGTATTGTCCCGCCCAGGCGGCCATCATCACGTCGGGAGTATGGTCCTTGTTCCAGGTAGCGATCATCACGCATGGTTGAGGCGTGGTCACGAGGGCATGGTCGGGACCGAAATTCTTGCGCCCCGCCACTTCATTGAATGTTACGTTTGTGCTCATATCTTTTAATGATTTTGTCCATGACAATCCAACGTCTGTCCGATTCAATGTAAAGATAGCAAAAAGACTTATATTTGCATAAAAGGAAGTTTTCCGGATATGATAACGCTGATCATTATCATCATCACATCTGCGGTCAGCATCCTCTGTTTCAGGGGGATGCTAAACATCAATGCCCTGAAGTTCAATGCCTATGATACTTTGCACAGGAACCAGTGGTACCGGATGCTGAGCTACGGCCTGGTACACGGCAGCTGGGGACATCTGTTCTTCAATATGCTCACCCTGTACTTCTTCGGTACGGTGGTGGAGCGATATTTCCAGGCGGCATTCGGGCACTCGAACGGGATCATCCTATATCTGATCCTGTATGTGAGCGCCATTGTGGTATCTACCATCGGTGACTTGGTCAAATACAGGGATACACCCGGCTACAGCGCCGTCGGCGCATCGGGAGCCGTGTCTGCAGTGCTCTTCGCCTCCATCCTTTTCGAACCTAAGATGGGCATCTATATCTACCTGATACCCATCCCCGTCCCGGGGTATATCTTCGCTCCACTATACCTTCTTTACTGCTGGTACATGGCAAGGAAGAACATTGACAACATCGGCCACACCGCCCATTTCTGGGGAGCCGTGTACGGCCTTGCCTTTCCGCTGCTCTTCCGCCCGGACATTCTACACCACTTCCTGACGCAGCTGGGATTCTAGTCAGGACGGCGATCTTTTGCGGAAATATAGGGCACGGGAAGAACAAAATGGGAGGTTTTGTGCTCGGAAGCGACTATTTGGGGCACAGAAAGCACAAAACAACCTCATTTGTGCTCAGGGACTGTTTATCGGAGCACGGAAAGAACAAAGTGGGAGGTTCTGTGCTCAGAAACGACTATTTGGAGCACAGAAAGCACAAAACAGGCTCCTTTGTGCTCGGAGACGGCTTATCGGAGCACGGGAAGAACAGAATGGGAGGTTTTATGCTCGGAAGAATGATTGCGAGTTATTTCTTCTATCTTTGTGATATGAAAACACTCCTGAAAATACTTACCATTTTCATCGCCATAGGTGCAATCGGAGGATCCGTGATGATGTGGGCGGATCCATCCGGCGCGGGCTGGGGCGGGGAACCCCTCTTGCAGATGCTCCGGGACAAGATGCCATGGCCGGACATCCTCTTCCGCGATTTCATCCCGTCGGGCTATGCCCTTCTGGCAGTCAACGGCCTGCCGCAGATACTTGCTGCGGTCATGCTTTTCAAGAGACATTGTCTGGCTTGCCGGGTATCCCTTGCCTGCGGAATCCTTCTCATGCTATGGATAGTTCTGGAATGGTGGGTCTGGGGGTTCAATGCCATGAGCAACATCTTCTTCGTCCTTGGCCTTGCCGAGGCCGTCCTGGCAGTTCTTTGCATAAGAAAGTGATGATGGTGAGCCTTGAGATAGGATCCACTTCGGCGTTGCTCTCCGGTCCTGAAAGCGAGTCCGTATTCCTGTTCGTCCACGGGCTTCACGGGAACAAGGAGGAGTCCATTCCGTTCGCTGAAGTGGCTGTCCCGTTGGGGTACCAGGTGCTCGGAATCGACCTCCCTCTGGATCGGAAGCCCTGGGAGGTGCTGCCGCTGCTGTGCGAAGTCCGTGATTACCTTTACGGGAACTGGAGGAATGTTTCCATCCGGGCGAACAGCATCGGTGCGTGGTTCTCGCTGCTTTCTTTCCAGGAACGGAAGGTGGATCAGGCACTCTTCGTCTCTCCGCTCCTTGACATGCGGAGGTTTATAGAGGAGCAACCGACACGGGAGGAAGATTATTACAGTTGGGTTCTGGAGCATCCAGTTACTCGATGGAATGCTCCCACATTTATCCTTCGGCCGGAGGTGGACTCGGTCGTGAGCGAGGAATCAACAAGAGATTTCATCCGGCAGCACAACTGCCGCCTTACCGTGATGAGAGAAGGGGAACACTGGTTCCACACTCCGGAACAGCTATCGTTCCTGAGGGAATGGGAACAAAGCGTCATTAGGAGTCCGGAGGCTAGTTGTCGGGGGTGATGCCTGCCTTTTTCAGACGTTTACGGTCGTAGATTTTCTTGGACTTGTGAATTGCCGAGCGCATTGAAACCGGCTTTCCGTGCGCGGCGATCTCTTCGAGCCTGGCCGCCCTGCGCTGGGCGAGCATGTAGTCCGCCTCGGTGATGCGCAGTTTCTTCATTTTCTTTTTGGGCTTCATGACTGTTCCTGCGGAGGGATGACCTTCCATCTCACACGCCACCGGCCATTCTCGAAGTCGTGGCTCAGGACCTTGAATGTTCCGATCTCGGAGGTGTTTTTCACATGGGCTCCCGCGCAGGCGCAGGCGTCGTAATCACCCACGCGGACTATCCGGAGAGTCTCGGAGACATCCTCCGGCAACTTGCTCAGGTCCACGATACCTGCAGCTTCGGCCTTGGGGAGATACTCGACCGTGACATCAAGATGACGCGCTATGACCTCGTTGACTGCGGCCTCGATGGTTGCCACCTGCGCATCGTCAGGGCAGGTGGCGAGCTCGTAGTCGCACTTGGATTTCTTGCGTTCGATATGGGCGTTGCGCGAACGCGGACAGCCGAACATCCTGACCATCGTTGCGTTCAGGATGTGCTCGGCAGTGTGCATCGGAGGATATTCCTCCTTGTTGTGGGCGTTGAGAACAGGTTCTTCCATAATCAAAGTATCACTATAAGTCCGGCGATCAAAGCTGCGGGTACTGCAAGAACCATCCCAATCAGCGCTCCTTTGATGTGGAACCAGTAGTCATGGTAGTCCCTCGCCATATCCTCCGTGCCCTTGATCACGAAATGGGGGTCATGGCAGAACCAGATACAGTCCAAAACTATAGCGTCAAACCAGTTCACCACGCACCAAAGAGCGTAGGCTGTCAGAGCTCCGCACCAGAAGGCCGTGCAGCCGTTCACATACCGCACCAGCAGGCCCAGCAGTACGCCGAAGACGAGCAGGGCAGTGACCTTCTTCGCATAGAAACCCGCTCCGCCCGGACGGTTGCTCTCATCCACCAGCCCGAGCTGTTTACAGCGCTCGATGATGGCCGGGGGATAGTTGAAAACGGTCTTCACCGGGTCCCTTGACATCAGGAACACGAACAGCGTGAATACCGCGCAGGCGATAAGGGATTCAATCAGGAACGTCATATGCCGTGGACAGGTTTCTGGATAGCTAATTTACAAAAAAAAGCGACAAAAATGGGCTATTTGTGCTCAGAGAAGGCATTCCGGAGCACGGTGAGCACAAAACAGGTTGAATTGTGCTCGAAAGAGGCAAATCTGAGCACCAGAAGCACAAAACAAGGCAATTTGTGCTCAGAGAAGGCATTTTGGAGCACGGGAAGCACAAAACTGACTGATTTGTGCTCGAAAGAGGTGTACTCGGAGTTAAAAGGAG
>CACZDC010000098.1 GCA_902779785.1 uncultured Bacteroidia bacterium | reverse complement strand
GAGTCAGTTGTTGGCGTTATGATTTGTAAATAGTAATTGAATCTATTATGGGAAGTACTGCTGATTTCGTACAATTTATCGTGGACCAATGCTCCGGGGCCGGGGAAATCACGGCCAAGAAGAATCCGATGCTCGAGAGCAACAAGCACGTTCCCTCTTTTTTGGATGAAGTTATTCCTCCCAACCTGGTCTGCTCGCAGGAGCTACGCGCCTTCTTCCAGCAGCATTTGGGCTCCGACTTCCACTTCAAGGTGGAATTCCAGAAGTGGCTGAAAGAAAACGCCGGAAAAACCTACGGAGATGCCGTTGAAGCCTACAAGGCGCTTCAAGGCAACCGAAAGTGACAGAGAAAAAAGTTTGAGCCATGGAATACCTGTCAAAACAACGATACGACGAGATTGCGGCCGAGTTGAAGCACCTTATCGACGTGGTCTATCCCAAGGTGAAGGAGGACCTCGCGGAGACTCGCGCCCAGGGGGACCTGAGCGAGAATGCGGGCTACCGTGAAGCAAGGCGGAACCAGGCGAAGACCATCAGCCGTATCCGTTTCCTGCAGAAGGTCCTGGAGCATTCCCGCGTGATTGACCCCGATGCCCTCCCCAAAGACAGGGTTTGCCTTCTGAGCAAGGTCGAATTCACGAACCTCGCCACAAATACCCGGATGAAATTCGAGATTGTCAGCCCCCACGAAATGAACCTGGAGGCCGGCAAAATTTCGCTGAAATCCCCTATTGGCGCCGCCCTGATGGGCAAGAAGGTCGGCGAAATCGCCGAGGCTCAGGTCCCCTCCGGCACTCTTCGCCTGCGAATCGAAAGCATCACGATTGACTGAGGGGAAAGACTCATCATATAAGAATATTTCTTATATTTGTGGCAAATACAGATTTAAATGAAAACGACAACTGTTGCATTAGGGGCTCATTTTGACGCATTTATCCAGGCCAGCGTCCTTGGTGGCCGATATACGAATGCCAGTGAGGTGATTCGTGCGGGGCTCCGAAAGCTGGAGGAGGATGAGCAAAAGATAGCTGCTCTCCGTGCTGCCATTGAAGAGGGTGAAGCTAGTGGGTACGTCGAAGACTTTGACTTCGAGTCCCACTTGGAGGAGTTGAAGGCAAATCTGAGGAACAATGGCTAAGATCATTTTATCTCAAAAAGCCATTGCCGATTTGGACGGCATCTGGGACTATACGGTTGAGACCTGGACGGAAGACCAGGCAATCATATATTATCGGCAGATTTATGCTGCAATTCAAGGATTGAACAATCTGCCTGTCTTCCTTGAAAAGGAATATGATGTCATTAAGCCTGGGCTATTTGGTTTTAAGGTGGGACATCATATTGTTTTCTATAAAAAGCACAAGGATGGCTCCATCCGAGTGGATCGTATCCTTCACGAAAAGATGGACTACCAAAGACATTTATAGGATTCGGGTGATATTCGCATGCAAAGGATAACCTTGAACATCAATCTAATTAACAGGTGTTGTGCGGTTGCATAACGGAATGAACCGTATTCCAAACATAATATCTGCGCTCAGAATTCCCGGGGCCGGTATATGCGGACACGGTTTTGTCGCAAGTCACGGAATAGTTGCCGAGAACGCCTTCGGGGCCGGTTTTCTGGACACAGGACACGAACAGCAATGCTGACTCTGGCTGCAAGGAGAAGATGGAGACGCTCGTTATGAATGGCTTGACCATGATCGACGGAACCGAAGATACCTATATGGTTGAAATAATAGGCTCACAGATGGCCTCGCCATACCTGCAACTTGAAATCGATGAATACGGTATCGGATATACGCCTTTCTTCTACTGCACGGCGATGGTCCGCGATTTAAAAAGGGTTTCTATGCTTTCCATTGACGGCGTGGCACCAAGCAAAGAGTCTTTGAGGTCGAACAAGTATCCGTTTGTGTCGAGCATCTATGCTGCGGTCCGCTATACTGAAGATCACGAAAGTATGGCGTACAAGCTATACCAGTTCCTTTTCACCAAGAAGGGTGCGGATATGATTGATGAGAACGGATACATAGCGATACGGAAATGACGATACCCTGCTTCATAAGTGGACCGGTATGGCTGAAAACGGCCAGAAATGCTCACACCCTGCCAACTCGATGGACCTGTATGGTCACCCGACAGCAGATAGATTCTTCGCTTACGCTCAGAATGACAATCGCCGGTGCCGCCCAGAGCAGCTCCCCTCTCGGTTAAAAACAGCGTAACCGCTTGATAATCAAGCGGTTACGCTCGTGCCTCGGGCGGGAATCGAACCCGCACGGCCGTTTCGGGCCAAGGGATTTTAAGTCCCTCGTGTCTACCATTTCACCACCAAGGCGATGGGTTGGGGGTACAAAGATAAGGTCATTCTGGTGAAAATGCAATTAAATATTTTTTTTCAGCAGTTCGAGGCGCTGAAGATACACTTCCCGAAGCCGCGCCACGGCATCTCCGAAGCCCAGCAACTCGTCGCCGTTGATCAGCAGGCCCTTGTTCTGCCAGCGGTCCTCCGCAGGATTCCACATGGCAAAATTCAGCTCCGCGGAAGCGGCCAGCAGCTGCCGGCACTGCTCGATATAATCCGGCACACTCTCAAGCGCCGGCAGCAGCTCGAGGAAGCGCTCCCGGACCCTCCTCCCGAAGGCAGGATCCCTGAAAAGGCGCATGTACCAGATGCCATAACGGTTCAGAATCCCCGCCTTCTTCTGCATCGACGTCCCCAGCTGCCTGAGACAGCAGTCAAAGTCCCAGCAGGGCCCCGCCACCAGCTTCCCGCCGGCATCCTTATGGAAAAACACGCTCGCCGGATTGCTCAGTTCCGGATTCCCCAGGATCTCGAACACCAGCCAGTAATCCACGAACGAATCCACATCCAACCACCTTGCGTAACCTGAATCCGGATCCGCGAACCCCTCCGAATAAAGCGCGTCCGCTGCGGCCGCAACATACTGTTTCACAGATTCAAAAGCCTCGGCAGAAAGCTCATCCGGAGCCGGATACCGCACCGCAAACGGGATTCCCACAGAGTAGCGGCTGAGCCCGTGCGGGTCCATCCACTGCCGCTCATTGTCGAAGTGGAAATCCAGCTCCAGCAGGAATCCCTCCGCAGAGACGTCCACCCGGCAAGGATCCACCTCCACCTGCTCCGTCAGCAGATAATTCCCCACGTGCCTGCCGTTCAGCACCAGTTCCACCGGCACGCAGCGCGGCGTCCACCGCAACGAAGTCAGCGACGACACCCTCATAGCCACGAGGTTACGCATCATCGTACGGTCCGGAAAACCAGCCAGGAGCACCCAGTGCCCATGCGAGGGCATACCCAGCACCGGCACACGGTCCCGGAACTCCACCCGGTAGGGCTTTTTCTCCCACCGCCAGCTGGTGTTGCCGCGCCCCCGCAAACTGCAGCTGTGCGGACTCATGTCTCCGTAGCCTCCGCCCCCCCGCACGCTAAAGACAGCATCCACAGCCATACCCTTCGACTCCGGCGTCCGCCCTCCGTCCGTCGTCACAAACACGACAGGCAGGCCCGTATCGACCGCCCGGGGGAAGCCCGGCTGCCCGCAATTCACACAGATATAATCGGAAGCCGCCCCGCCAGCAACAAGGCAGACCTCCCGGGAATAAGCCCCGGAAACTCCTGAATCAGAAATGTTTGCAAAAAATACCCCCTGAGAAACCCCCTCGCTGACCCCAGTCAGGCGGAACTCCTGCGGCTCTCCTCCGTCCCGCAGCCGCAGCGACACTTCCCCCGGCTCCGCACCAGCCAATTGGAACTCGATCACGGCGCTGCCCCCAACCGGAAGGTCCACCGCCGATGCCGCAAGCGTCACGCGTCCGATCGGCCCCGGCACCACGTCAATCCTGTCCCGCCGGCAAGAGACCAGCGAAAGACAGATCAGC
>CACZDC010000097.1 GCA_902779785.1 uncultured Bacteroidia bacterium | reverse complement strand
CGGTGAAGGTTCAGATGGCGGAGCCGTTTGTCCTGGGCTCGGATAAGCCATCGGACAAAAGGACATACGAGGGCCAGGTGTATGCCTGCCTGGAGAAGGGTCAGTACAACGGGATTGAATTCACGGTGGTGACGGACCGTTATCAGTACAGTATAACGTCGAACGATACGATGATGGATTTGGAGAGTCACGACTTTTTTGCGGTGGACCTGGACCTGACTCATCTGAAGGCATATATCTACCTTGGTGTTGGGACGGAGAGTTTCAGCGAGGATCAGGAGGAAGCGGTGGACGTGACCCTTCCCGGCTCCGGCTTTGTCGAACTGACGCAGCATTATTATTCCGACGATCAGTTGACGGAGGACATCATTCCGGACTTCAGCACGGTGGGTTATCACTGGGGTGAAGCGGAATTTCCGGATTACGGAAGTGTCGTGGAGCTGGCCGCTCCAAGTGGGGATGATGACACTGCAATGATTCAGTCTGCCATCGACGCGGCTTCCGAGGGTACCGTCATCTTGTTCCAGCCTGGCCGCTACATTGTGGACGGGTTGATTATCCTGGACAAAAGCGGCATCATCCTGCGTGGAAGTGGCAACAGGCAGACGGAGATCTTTGCCCGCGGAACGCTGAGCCTGGATGAGGTGGATCCCTCGGCAAGCGGAGTCTCCTATCCTTGTGTCAGGCCACTTATCAATGTGGGAGTCAGCAAGTTGAATGCGCAGGAGGAAAGGACGGCGCAGACGGTCTATTCCATCGCCGCCCTCACCGTGACAAATCTTGAAAACCGAGTCATCGAACAGCATACCGATGCCTGGAAGATACGTGGCCGTGGTATGTATTCCGGATCCAGGGAAATAATGGGTGGTGGATCTTCGATTACCGAAGATGCTTTTTGCGGCAGCCGTTTTGTTACGGTCTCGGACGCCTCTTTCTTTGCCCGTGGGGACAAAGTCGTAGTGTATCGTCCCGGAACTGCGGAGTGGATTCACGACCTGAAGATGGACAGTATCATCAAGGCGTTGGACGATATAGGAACGATTGCCCAATGGTCGCCGGAGGAGTATTCGATGAGCTGGGAAAGAACCATTACGGATATTGTCGGGAATCGTATCTATCTGGATGTGCCCCTGGTGATGAGCATTACGCAAAAGTATGGAGGCGGGGAACTCCGGCATTATTCCCGGACGCGCATCCGCGAGTGCGGCATAGAAAACCTGAAGCTGACTTCCGATTACAATCCCGCCCGCAATTCCGAAAAGTACGGGGTGGGGGATATCTATCACGCAACTACCGCCGTCGCCTTTTACGGCGCGGAGCATTGCTGGGTCAGGAACATTGAGACGCACTTTTTCAGCAATTCTGCTGTGGATCTTGGCCGGGAGTCAAAAAATATAACTGTCCAGGGCTGCGACCAGCGTGAGCCGGCCGGCTACCTGATGGGCGGCCTGCGCTATGCCTTCCATATCAGCGGCGGGCAGCAGTGCCTGGTCCGGGACTGCACGAGCGACGACGACCGTCACCAGTTCGTGACCGGAGCCCGGATTCCGGGGCCGAATGTGTTCCTGCGCTGCTCCGGCACCAATGGCCATGCGGATGTGGGGCCGCACCAGCGCTGGGCGACGGGTACGCTTTACGACAACGTTTCCACCAATTCTCCTGTCAAGGCTATCGATGCCGGCAACTCCGGCACAGGGCACGGCTGGCAGGGGACCAACCAGGTTTTCTGGTGCTGTACGGCGCCCAAGTTCTCCCTCCAGACGCCCTGGGTGACGGGAAAGAATTACGCCATTGGCTGTATGCTTACGGGCGGAGCATCACTGACATCGTTCTCCAAGGCCAGAAATTATCCCAACCCCGGATATGGCCCATCCGGGAACCTGGTCAATGACAGTGACGTGAACGGCACCCGTATCCTCGGGGAACTCCGGGCCCTGGGACCTGGAGAAGGGAGCTCGCTCTACGAAGCCCAGCTCCAGGAAAGGCAGGCCTCCGGGAAACGCATATCGGATATTGTTTTGTTATGAATATATTAAATACAATAGTTTGACGATGAAAAGAATCATTTTCGCCTTTTGTATCGTGGCCTTGGTCCTGTCCTGTGCCAAAAAGGGCGGCCCGTCTTCCGAACCGTCCGGCCGTATGGTGACCCTGTCGGTCAATTGCGATGCGCCAGAAGCCAAAGTGATGTTGAATTCTCTCCTTCAGACCGTATGGAACAATGGGGATCAAGTCAGCGTTTTCTATAATGGAACCAACGTGAATTCAAAGGCGCTCTTTACGGGGAACGACGGCGCGGCAAGCGGAGCCATCTCCTTCCAGGACAGGTCCGGCAGCGAAGTCGGAGAAATCTCGGGAACCACCTACGCTGCCATTCCTTACCGGGAGACGAACTATTTGTCCGGGGAGCAGCTGCATGGTTCCATTCCCGCCGTCCAATACTACAGGAACGCTTCTTATGACCCTGAGGCCGTCCTGCTCGTCGCATCGACGCCTTCCACCAGCCTGACCTTCCGTTATGCCTGTTCAGTGCTCTGCCTGGAGGTGAAGGCGGGAGGCTCCCTGCCGCTGACCATCAATTCCATTACGCTCTCGTCGGCGGCGGGTGAGGCGATTGCCGGAAACGTAGCCGTGGATATGCATAATCCTTCGCAGCCGGTGCTTTCGCTTGACGGGGTGGGCAGCAGTTCCATCGAACTGCGTCCCGCCGCTTCGGAGCCTAATCTGTGCACCATAGCCGCGGGAAACAGTGCAAAATTCTATTTCTGCGCCGCTCCTGTAGCTCTTGCGCAGGGCTATTTCTTCGATGTCCACCTTTCCGGCGATGAAACCGTCCGTGTCCGGAATACCGCGGCGAAGCAGCTTGATATGGCTGGCCTGCTGGGTATCGATTGTAGCATTTCTTCCTCAGTAGCCATTATCATCGATTTCGACACGAGCTTCAGCCCGGCCCTTCCTGCCAGCGCGACGACGCCCGCTGAGTCCGGCGCCACCCATACTTTCACGAATGCGGCCTCGTCCGGCGGACAATATAACATCACCGCTTACTCGAAATACTATCTGCTCACGGTAAGCGGGCAGAAGTGCTTCCGTTTCAATGAGTCTGGAAGTTGTTTGCTGCTGCCATCCATCCCGGGAATGAGGCTGAGAAGTATGAAGGCGAGAATCCTGACGAATTCAGGCTCCAAACCCATGTCCGTCGCTTCGACGAAGGGTTCCACCGTCGGCGACGTCGTGCCGCGTACGGATTTCGTGAGCGGAGAGCTGACTTCCTCGGTCGCCTATGGAACGGTGGATTCGCCCCTATACCTGTGCACTCATTCCGTGAATACGCAGATCGAGAGCATTGAACTTTATTTTGAATAGGGTATGAAAAAGACTTATCTGTCGCCCGCCTGTGTGGCGCATCAGTTGTCTTTGAAAAGCTCAATGCTTGTCTCCAGCGGCAACTCTTGGGAAGACAGTATTCAGGGTACAGGCTCTTCCTGGGGTGGTCTTGAAACAGATGATTCCACGTTCGGCTTATAGAAAACGTTTATTCAAAATGAGAACAAACGATAGCATTTGGGCGATTGCGGCAGCCTGTTTACTGTTTTCATCCTGCAAGCACGAGGAGCCATCGGAGTGCCGTCAGATCAGTCTGTCGGTCTGTGAGACGGCGGTGAAAACCTCCCTGAATCCCGGCCGTACTTCCCTTCAGTGGAGCGAGGGCGATGCCATTTCCGTCTATAACAATTACGACGCTTCAATTGCCACTGCGACCTACTCCTCCGGCTCGTCCATCAATGTTTTAGTCCCCGTTGATGCTACGTCCGTCAAAGCCACTTATCCCGAGACTACCGGCAGTTATGATGCTCCCGGATTTGTTTTTCCTGAAGTTCAGGAGCAGCCGGCGGCAGGAGTGCTGAACGGCAGCTGCTATCCTCTTGTCGCGGAGGCTGCGATTGTGCAGGAAGCGGCTGAGCTGCATTTTGAGACGGTGGGTTCCGCTTTTGCGCTGAACGTG
>CACZDC010000096.1 GCA_902779785.1 uncultured Bacteroidia bacterium | reverse complement strand
TGGCAAGAACACCGAAGCAGCTGTCAAGCAGTTCCAGCCATTCTTCCGCTGTGGGTGTACGCCACTTACCGCCCCAGATGGCGTGTGCGGCGTCGTCATCCTTGTCGAGTATGACCTTGTTGTCCACGTTGCCGCAGGAGGCATCTCCGTTATACTTGGTGAGCATGGTGCTGGGATGGTCGTACCATAAGTAGTTGCCGGGGAAGTATCCGCTCTTGGGCTGGGGCTCGCCCCAGGCGAAGTAATCGCCGTACTCATCACTAAAGGAGGCTCCGACGTTGCAGGAGGCCCAATTGACAGAGAGGCCCATGTCGGCCAGAGTGACTGCCTTCATAGTGCTGAGCGTGCATCTGGCCTTCCTTTCTCCATCCACGGTGGTTGCTGTTATGGTTGCCACGCCGGGTTTCGTTGCGGCAGTGACCCTTCCTTCCTGGGTCACGCTGACGATTTCCGGATTGTCGGAAGACCATGTGACCCTCTGGTCAGTCGCAGTTTCGGGATATACGCTTGCGGTGAGCTGCCGGCTTTCCCCGAAGTATATACAATCCACTCTGCAGTCCAGGGACACCCAGGAAACGCTCGTGGGTTCAGAATAGACGGGACGGACCAGGTAGCCTGTCTGTCGGGGCAATACGTAGAGTTTCTTGTCAGAAGAATCGAATCCGAATGCGAGGGCTTGGGACGGGACGCCTTTTTCATAGAGGTCGGACGCCCAGTAATAGCCATCGCTGCCGGCAAGGCTGCGCTCGCTCCCGGACATGAAGCCGCCGGCCGGGAGGAATATCGAATTGCCTGAATATGAACCTTTGCCGCTGACTTTGTATCCCCAGACGCCGTTCCGTTTCTCCCAGGTCCAGGTGCAGAAATTCTTCAGTGCGGACCACTCATCGCCCGTCGGCATGCGCCAGTTTCCGCTCCACATGAAATGGGCTGCGTCGTCTTTGGCTGTCAGCATGTACAGGTTGTCAAACACGCCGTACTCTTCGCTGAAGTTGTATTTGGACAGCGTCTGGTCGCTTCCGTTGCACCAGGCGTAGGTTTTCCAATTATATGCCGACTTTGGTGTTGTCTCGCCCCAGGCGAGGTAGTTGCCGTATTCCTCCGGCCTCAGGGCTCCCACATTGAAGGTGGCCCATTTGACCGATAGTCCAAGGTCTACGTATTCGTAGCCGGGTGCAACCACCGTTACTTCGCATTTTGCGGTCTTGCCGCCGTTGACGGTGGTGACGATGATGTCGGCAGATCCTATTGCGAGGCCGGTCACATTGCCATCCTGGTCCACGACTGCAACGGACGGGTTGGTGCTGCTCCATTCCAGCGCCTTGTTGGTGGCGTCACTGGGATAGACGGTGGCGGTGAGCTTTTCCGTTTTGTCAAGCTGCAGCTCCATCGTCGTCTTATTCAGGGAAACGCCGGTTACGCTTTCGCAGAAGACGGGACGGACGGGGAGTCCGTATTCGCGACTGGTGTCGGTCGTACGCCGGCTGGTGTCTTTGGAGGTGAAATCAAGTTGGATGGCGTGGAACTTGTTGTTAGGGTAAAGTGTTGATGTCCAGTAGCTTCCGGCCCAGCCTTCTTCGGGGTTGCTCTTTCCGCTCAAGCGGCCTGCGGCAGGAAGGAAGATGGAATTGCCGGAGTAGGCTCCTTTGCCGGACACGGTGTATCCGTCCACTCCGTTCTTTGTGGTCCAGGTCCAGTTGCAGCCTGTGAGGAGTTCTTCCATCTCCTCCTCGGTGGGCATGCGCCAGCTACCGCTGAGAGCGGCGTAGGCGGCATCGTCAGCCAGCTCCAGGACATAGGTCTCGCCGTTGTATTTGGTCATGGTGCCGCCGTCGAGCCACAGGTAATTGGATTCGAGGTAAGAATTCTTTGTGGTGGTCTCGCCCCAGGCGTAGTAGCCGCCGTACTCCTCGGGCTTTGATGCTCCGACATTGAAGGTCGCCCACTTGACCGAAAGGCCAAGGTCCACATATTCGGGGACGGGTACATTACTCTCCCAGTTAGTAACTTTGGAATCAATGTATTTCAACACGCCGAAAGTTGAACGCTTGATCTTCTGCACGCCCTCACTTCTAAATGATCCTGTTTTTGTTTCTGTCGTGAATGTCATTGTGAAACCGCCGGATAGAAAGGCTGGAATCATGGTTATATAGTAATACTTTCCAGCCTTGAATGTGCCATTATCGGGGGCTATCAACGTAACTTCATAAACATCTCCATCATAGAAGCTAGCGCCTACTACACTTTTGACTTCCGGCTCACCGTTGGAGTCAAAGGCAATACGAGCCTCCCCCCACAATGGCTGATAGCTGTTGGACCTGAATGTCACAGACTTGATATCCGACCTTGAAACGGAGAACTTGATACCACCGCAGATGTTCCAGAAAGCTAAACTGGTTGAGTTTCCTTTTGCTATCGCCGGGAAGGCGTTGTCTGAGAAATTGCCTTCAACACCTGTCTGTCTGGCAGGTATGACGGTTGTGATTGAGTTGCCGTCGCAAGAATTATCCTCTGAATAGGGATACACGGCCCAATATTCCTTGCCAGGTTCTGTAGTATCAATGGTGCCTTGGAGTTCGACAGTCTTTGCAATGGCTGTGTTCGTCGATACGAACTTGCTGCCACCATTAGAGCCACTGCCGTAAAAGACGCTGACTTCTTCGGAAGGGCCCCAATAAACAGATCCGTCATCCTGGCGGACGGAACGGGTGCCGGGGTTAAGGCCTTCCCGGGTTGCCGTAAGTATAATCTCCTCCTCGGTGAAATTCAAAGATTCAGGCGACTCTTTAAAGTCATTGCATCCAGTCGCCAATACGGCCAGGAGTGCTATAAAAATGGATTTATAACTTTTCATACTGCAAGTCCATTAAACAACCCAATCTTCTTCAGTAATACCTTCAAGTCCACCCTCCGTCGGGCTGGCACATAATAAGTCCACCAGGGAGGATTCATCATATTCGCATCTAGGCGGGGCGTAGCTAATAGTTGTTTTGGTCATATTTGATGTGTTATACTTTGGCGGCAATGGCAAATATACGAAAATCTCTATGATAATCCGCAATCTGAGCCCAAAATATGTCTATCCAAAAACTTGCAGATTTTGTGACTAGTAAAGGATGCTTTTGAGAAGTCACATTGAAAAAAACGTTATCTTTGACAGTTAGATAAATCGAAATCTGTTTGATCAAAATATGAAAATTATCCTCTTACTACTCCTTAGCCTTCTTACCGGATGCAGCGCTACGAAGCATCTGGACAAGTCATCTTCAGATCCGCAGAAGGAAGAACAGACATCTGTCGTTCCGGACATCCCTTATCAGGTAATTGAAAACCTCATCGGCTCAGACTTGAAGCCAGCACTCATTATCTACCTGCACAGCAACAGCGGCAGCGGAACGGACAACAAAAAGCAGATGACGCAGGTGTCCGCAGGCAATATTGAGAAATACATCAAGGATAATAAGATCCCTGCGTATTTCCTTGTGCCGCAGTGCCCGACCGATCATGAATGGGACAGCAGAGGAAGCACTGCTGGCTATTATGTAAAGGCCAAGGAACTGCTTGATTACTTCATGAAGGAGAAGGATATCGATGAGAGCCGAGTCTATATCTGCGGCACATCGATGGGGGCTATGGGCGCATGGAGAATGCTCAAGGAGTACCCGAAGCTTTTCACCGCTGGCATCGTCTCATCCGGGCAGGCCCAATTTGCCACACCGTCACTGTACACCTATCTTCCTCTATATATTACGGCAGGAACGGAAGAGCGCAGTTATGAAGCGCTCAAGAGTTTCGCCCTGCAAATCAAAAATGCCGGAGGAAATGTAGTATTTGAGGAATTCGAAGGAATGACACATGGCCGAGCCTGCGACAATGCTTGCTCAGCCGAAAGACTCCAATGGTTATTTTCTCAGAAGAAAGGCATCAAGTAAATTCCAATTTAGTGGGATGAATAAACTCGGACTGTTCTGGGCCAAGAACACGACACATATTCTGGGCCTTTTTTTCCTGGGTTGGGCCATCTGGGCTTGCCTTCATTGGGCCTCACTCTGCCTGGTGCAGAAACTGGTGATTGGCCTTTTCTTTCTCTTGGTTGCGCACGAATACGAAGAGGCGTACAAGGAAAGATTCATTCGGGTGATGGGACAGGCT
>CACZDC010000095.1 GCA_902779785.1 uncultured Bacteroidia bacterium | reverse complement strand
TCTTTCGTCCGGTTCGTCCCACATGAGCCAAGAATGATGATGGGAATTAAAAAATATAATGTGAACTGTCGATGCATATGATATAATTTTCCGCGAAAATACCCATAAAACGTGATAATTCAAAGATAAGCGGTATCTTTGCCTTGACTACTACTGAAAGATTACGCCTATGCCCAAGGACTTCGGACTTACCTGGTGGGGAAAGCGTTGGCTGGACTCGCTCACGCATATAGATTTTGCCAACCGTATACCGCGCGGCGCCCGTTACGCCCTTAATGGCAGTGTGCGGGAAGTGATGTTTGATAAAAACGGAACCATAAAGGCAAGGGTAAAGGGTTCCAGGCCTTCTCCCTACAAGATAGAAATAAAAGTGCCGCTGTTTCCGGAAGACGGGAAGAGGAAGCTGGTGAAGGAATTGTCGGCCCATCCTGCCATCCTGTCGCGCCTTATGAATCACGAACTCCCGGAAGAGGTGTTGCCGATGGCGGTAAAATGCGGTCTCAAGGTGTTCCCGTCAAGTTGGAAAGACCTTGGGATGAAGTGCAGCTGTCCGGACTGGGCCGTCCCCTGCAAGCACCTGGCCGCCGTTATCTACAAGGTGAGCCAGGAGATAGACAACGACCCATTCCTTATATTCCGGATGCACGGACTGGATATCCCCTCGGAAATAGAATTCCTCGGCATAAAACTGGACAGCGGCAAGGCCCTGTCCGTTGAGAAGACGTCGGACAGGCTTATCCTTGCCGATAAAACAACGGATATCAAACCCTTGGCTCCGGATTTATCGTTACTGCCGGACCTTACCGACAAACTCACAGACATTCTGGACGAAGATTCGCCCTTTGAAAAAGGGTTCAGGGAAAAGTATCGGAAACTCCTTCACAGAGCGCAGCGCGCGCTTGGCAAAGCAGGGGCGCAGGGCCTACAACTTAACCCGGTCCGTACATCGGCAGACATCAGGATTGTCTTCTATCCGGATCTTGAAATCATAGCCGAAGTCTTTGATGCTGGTAAAAAATCCGGGAGGCTGCAATCCGGCATCCTCATAGAGGCGCTCCGGGAATGGGAGGACAAGGACCGCAGCATGATGCAGCCATCGGCCCTGCTCCTTTACAACATTTACCGGACGGCGACCTCCCTAGTGCTGAAAGGCTGCATTGTGCCAAAGATTCTAATCACGGATGACCAGAATTACAAAATCATCTGGGAGCCAGCCATGATGGATAATACGGTTTCCGCACTTGTAAAAGAACTTTCAGAAGCTTCTGGAGACGGGATTGCAGTCAATGCAAAAGGGAAGGCGCTACATAATGCCGGCCCTCTTATCCTTGAAGCATTCATCACCATCCTTGTCCAGGAAAGTGTGCTCCCACAAGACAAGGACCTGGTCGATATGTTTTTCTGCGGGAATCTTTGTAGATTTGACGGCGTCGGCGAAAAAGGGATACCGGGCAGCATCAAGGCCTGGCTGTCGCCTTTCAGGATTGCGGGTAGCGGACACAAACCCTTTCTCAAAGCCGATGACACCAATGAAGGTTTTATCCTCGACTTCGGCTTTGAAATAAAAGGGCGGGAGGTCGCGCTGCGCAATATCCTTTCACGGAAAACTTATGAGACAGACCGTTTCAAGATGCTCCAGCAACTGAGTCTGGTCCTGAGGCACGTTCCAGGGGCATCGGCATGGGTGGACGGCGGAGCAAAAGAGCCGATGGATATGACGGACAGGCGTTTCTTCGACTTCCTCAGGGACATTGTTCCCGTCGTGCGGCTTCTTTCCGTGCGGGTGATTCTGCCAAAGGGACTTGAAACCCTGATTCATCCGAGGCCAAGCCTTCGCATCACAAAGAAGGCCTCTGGCGGAAAATCCTTCTTCCGGGCCGATGATCTGCTGGAATTCAACTGGGCAGTTGCCCTTGGAGACGAACTTGTAGATGAAGCCGAATTCTCAAGGCTCATCAAAGGCGCGAAGGGTCTTATCCGCTTCAAGTCCAGGTATTTCTGCGTAGACGAGGGCGATCTCCTGCGCCTGGAGAAGGCTTTTTCATCGTCCAAGGGGCCGGGCAAGATGCGGCTTCTTCAGGCAGCCCTCTCCGGGGAGTATGAGGGAGCGCAGGTTTCTCTCTCAGACGAAGTGCGGGAACTTATACGGGAACTTACGGCAATAGAGGATATTCCCGTTCCGGCGGGCATAAACGCACAACTGAGACCCTACCAGACCAGAGGGTATTCCTGGATGTACAAGAACTTCCGCCTGGGCTTCGGAAGCATCATTGCCGACGATATGGGCCTCGGCAAAACCCTGCAGGTCATATCGCTCTTGCAGAAGTTGAAGGAAGGGGGAGCGCTGGAAAGCAAGAAAGCCCTTGTCGTGGTGCCTACCGGACTCCTTGCCAACTGGGAGGCCGAGCTGGACCGGTTTGCGCCATCGCTTTCGCACTTCCGGTACCACGGCCCCGGACGGAATCTCAATGATTTTGGCGCAGACATCCTCCTTACTTCCTATGGCGTTCTCCGCAGCGATTCCGAGTCCATCAGCCGTCTCAAATGGGAGGTGGAAATCATCGATGAAGCGCAGAATATCAAGAACACCTCCACGGCGCAGACATCAGCCGTCAAATCTATCCCCGCCGAGGTAAGGATTGCGATGAGCGGCACGCCCGTAGAAAATCGGCTGAGCGAGTACTGGAGCATCATGGACTTTGCCAACAAGGGTTATCTGGACACCGCCAAGCGCTTCCGGGAGCAATACGCGGTGCCCATCGAACAGGAAGGCGACAAGGCGTGCGCCGAAAGGTTCCGCCGGGTTACCGCCCCTTTTATGATGCGCCGCCTGAAAACGGACAAAAGTATCATCTCTGACCTTCCGGACAAGATCACGCGCAACTTCACACCGGTGCTCACTCCTTCGCAGGCTGCCCTATACGAGCAAGTGGTTCAGGAATACATGACCGCGCTGGACGAGGCAGAGGACAAGTCGCTTTTCAAGCGCCAAGGAATTGTCCTTCAGATGATTCTTGCCCTAAAGCAGATTTGCGACCATCCCTCCCTTTTCTTCAAAGAAGGAAAAGCCGACACAGAACTCTCCGGGAAATGTGGCATGCTTGTGGATTTAGTCAGAAGTATCGTGGAAAGCGGCGAGAAAGTTCTCATTTTCACGCAGTTCAAGGAAATGGGGGACCTGCTCTCCCAAGTCCTCAAGCAAGAACTGGGTTTCGAGCCCTTGTTCTATCATGGAGGCTGCCCCCTCAAACAGCGCACGGAAATGGTAGAGCGTTTCCAGAACATCCGTAGCGAGCAAGTATTTATCTTGTCCCTGAAGGCCGCCGGAACCGGACTCAACCTTACGGCCGCATCACATGTCATCCACTTCGACCTCTGGTGGAACCCGGCCGTGGAGGCCCAGGCCACAGACCGCGCCTATCGCATAGGCCAGCATAAAAACGTCATGGTCACCCGCTTTGTCACCGCCGGGACATTCGAAGAGAAGATAGATAGAATGATAACGGAAAAGAAAGCCCTTGCCGACCTTACTGTAGCTTCAGGGGAAAGCTGGATTGGAAAACTTTCCGACGCCGAGCTCCGGGAAATTTTCGATTATCATTAGGGGACAAACCAGCTATATTCAAGTGAATATAAATGGAGAGAAGAATCTGTTTTCGGGATACCCTTTTGGAGTATACACGCTTTCCAGGCGTGCCTCTGCAAGCAAAATCATATTTCGCCTGACTCGTGAAGTAGCATCAGCATTTCGCTCGGAGTCACTACACGAGTTACTTTAGGGAAGTGTTTCACATTGTTTGTCACAACATAAGCGTCTTCCACGGAGAGGGAAATTTCATAGAACACTCTATCCGTTTCGTCCGGGAATATCTCATTAGAAGGAGTTCGTCCGGGATACAAACCGTCCTCGGAGAACTTTTCCAAGACATCGGGCACTTTTTCCGCATCCAATTCCAGGACCGGTAAATTCAGGATGTCGTGGTACTCCGTCAGAATCTCTTCGCTCACCAGCGGCCTGATAACGCCTGTAAATACCAATGAAAGGATCTGGGAAGTGGCAGAGTCTGGTTTTGTCGTTTTAACGGCGGCAACAAGGACATTGGTGTCAATTACTGCGTAAATCATTTCTTCCCCTTTCTATACTCGCCAATGAGCTGGTCAATCTGTTCATCACTCCACTCTTTCCCACTTTCTGCA
>CACZDC010000094.1 GCA_902779785.1 uncultured Bacteroidia bacterium | reverse complement strand
CGCAGGAGAAAGAAAAGATCACGCAAGTCTTATCTAAGAGTTTGTAAATAGAAACTCTCTATGTGCACTTCGCCTTCGTCCAATTATAATAAAATTGCGGGAACTTTCCCGCGATTTTAACAAAAAGTTGCGGAGTTGTTCCCGCATAATGGCTGTCTGGTGGAATTCTTCAGGCCCACCAGATCCAACCCTCGCCCTCAGTCGAGCGTGATACTTTCAATTCTCAGGCGAAGGGTGCCGGAGGGAACCTGGGCCTCGGCGATTTCGCCGACCTTCTTGCCCATCAGGGCGGCGCCGATTGGGGAATTCAGCGAAATCTTGCCGGCCTCGAGGTCCATCTCGTGGGGGCTGACGATTTCGAATTCCATGCGGGTATTTGTCGCGAGGTTCGTGAATACGACCCGGCTCAGGAGACAAACCCTGTCTTTTGGGAGTACGTCGGGATCGATCACGCGTGAATGCTCCAGGACCTTCTGCAGGAAACGGATACGGCTGATGGTCTTCCCTTGGATACGCCTTGCTTCACGGTATCCAGCATTGTCGCTTCGGTCCCCTTGGGCGCTAGCTTCCGCCAGGTCCTCAGTCACCTTGGGGTAAACCTCGTCGATAAGATGCTTCAACTCGGCAGCAATCTCGTCGTATCGTTGCTTTGACAGGTATTCCATGGCCCAAATTTACTCATTTTTCTGCTCGTTTTCAGATTATGACAGACCATTATACTTATGAAGTGGTCGAAAAACATTACCTTTGAGAGTTATGAAACTACCAGAGGTTACACTCCTTCCCCTGCAATCCGATGACCGGGAGCAGTTCATCCGGGACAACCAAAAATCGCAATAAATGGGGATTTCTCGCGTGCGCGAGGAGACGTAACTTTGCAGTCGTGGGACTTAAGATTGTCAAAGTTATGGAAAAGAATAGCCATGGATTCCCCTCGGGAACATGAACGGCGGTTCCCATGCGGCGATGGCCTCTCCGGCAATAACGAAAAATGGGAGAAGATGATCGAGGGTATGCACACCTACACCCCCGATGAACTGGAGACACATCTCACGGCTGCCGGATTCAGGGACATCGCAGTCCACCGCGACGAATCCAAGCACTGGCTATGCGTAACAGCCGTAAAATGAACAAAGTCAGGGTCGGCCATTCTCTTCGGGAAGAAATAATCGCTTGCCGGAATCTCGTAAATAATGCTTATCTTCACACGTAGAAATCGAAAGGTAAGTGAAAGCATTATTCAGACTCATCCCGCTGGTCTTCGTGCTCGCTTCCTGCAGCAGGCAGGCGGCTCCGCAGAAGCTGATAACCCCTGTTGGCTTCTCCGAGGTCAACATAGAAGACGGCTTCTGGACACCACGGCTGCAGAGCCACAAGGACGTTACCCTGGGCGTCTGCATTGACCAGATCGAGAACCAGACCGGCCGCATCCGCAATTTCGAGAATGCGGCGAAGAGGGAAGGGAACCATTCAGGAATATTCTTCGACGATTCCGACGTTTACAAGGCGCTGGAAGGTATGGCATATTCGCTCCGGAATAATCCCGATCCTGTCCTGGAGGCCAAGTGCGACGAGTGGATAGACAAGTTCGCCGCCGCCCAGATGGAGGATGGATATATCAACACATATTATATCCTGACGGGGCTGGACAGGCGCTGGACCAATATGGACTATCACGAAATGTACTGCGCCGGCCATATGATAGAGGCCGCCGTGGCATATTACAACGTGACCGGGAAGAGGAAGCTCCTGGATGTATGCATCCGTATGGCAGACCATATGATGAGCGTATTCGGTCCCGGGAAGCGCCATTGGGTGCCTGGCCACGAGGAGATAGAACTCGCTCTGGTCAAGCTCTATGTGACGACCGGCGAGAAGAAGTATTTGGATTTCGCGCAGTGGCTGCTTGACGAGCGCGGCCACGGATACGGCGACAACGGAATCGCCGACCGAGTCTGGAACGCCGACCATTGTCAGGATGCCGTTCCCGTTCGCGAACTGACCAATATCGGGGGACATGCCGTGCGTGCGATGTACCTGTTCTGCGGAATGGCGGACGTGGCTGCATTCACCGGTGACCAGGGATATATCGACGCCTTGCACCGGCTGTGGGACGATGTGGTGCTACGGAATATGTACATCACCGGAGGCATCGGCTCATCCCGTCACAACGAGGGCTTCACCGAGGACTACGACCTCCCGAACCTGGAAGCCTATTGCGAGACCTGCGCTTCCGTTGGTATGGTGTTGTGGAACTGGAGGATGAACCAGTTCACCGGCGATGGCAAGTATGTGGACATACTCGAGCGCTCGCTCTACAACGGCGCTCTGGCCGGTATTTCACTGGATGGAGACCGCTTCTTCTACGTCAATCCGCTTGAGTCGGAGGGCAACCATCACCGCCAGGCCTGGTACGGCTGCGCCTGCTGCCCGAGCCAGATATGCCGCTTCCTCCCGTCCATTGGCAACTATATCTATGGCGTGTCCGACAACGCGGTATGGGTCAACCTCTATATGGGCAATACCGCCGAGCTCAAGCTCGGCAGAAAGTCCATCACACTTACTCAGGAGACTGAATATCCGTGGAGCGGAGGCGTAAAACTGACCGTCGGCACCAAGTCCTCGCTGGACAGGGAAATCCGCCTGAGGATCCCCGGATGGTGCACGTCATATACCCTTGCAGTCAATGGTGAGGAATTGGAAGCTCCGGTGGACAAGGGCTATGCCGTCATCGCACGCAAATGGAAGGACGGCGACACGGTATCGCTCGATTTCGAGATGCCTGTGTACTTGGTGGATGCCGGCCCTATGGTCAAGGAGGACCTCGGCAAGCGCGCCGTGCAGCGGGGCCCTATCGTCTATTGCATCGAGGAAGTTGATAATGCGGAAGGCTTTGATTCTCTGATGCTTACGGAGGAAGCGCAGTTCGAAACGGCATTTGAACCTGAACTCCTGCGCGGCGTGGTCTCCATCTCCACGGAGAACTCGAGCGGCAAACTCAAATTCATCCCGTATTACGCCTGGGACAACCGCAATGCGGGCAAGATGAAAGTCTGGGTACCTGTCTTTACTCCTGTAAATCAGAATATTAAATGATGAAAAAGTTTGTCGGATATCTAATGCTGCTGATCCTGGCTTCGTCGGCCGTTTCGTGCACACTCTTTATCAACCACAATACGCCTAAAGGGTATGTACGCTACGCCGTTTATCTTTTGGACCGGGACGGTCTGTATGCCGACGGGACGGAATGGGCACAGAAGCGGAAGGAAGTGCTTAAGGCGGCCAAGTCCATAACCGATCTCGATGAAGCCCATCGCCTGGTACAGGAGGCCGCCGATGTGGCCGGAGGCAAGCATTCCTTCCTTTGGGAGCCGGTCAAGGATACGGCCTCCTATCCGGAGTTTGCACCGGAAGTGAAAATGCTGGAAGGAGGTATCATCCATGCCGTCTTGCCGGGGCACACGGGCGTAAAGGTCAGCGACTCGCTGTACATCCATATGGTGTTCGATTATTTGCAGGACCACCTGGATGCCAGGGGCGTCATTGTCGACTTAAGGAATAATACGGGCGGAAACATGTATCCGATGATCGCCTCCATCTCCCCGCTGCTGCCGGAGGGTATCGTCCTCCAGTTCAAGAGCCGTAAGCAGACTACACCGGTTTCTCTCGATTATGTGACGAGATCCTACGAAATAGCGGCGGATGATATCCGCAAATTTCCGGCTTCCACCCCCGTTGCTGTTTTGACAGATGAAAAGACCGGCAGTTCCGGAGAAGCGACGCTGATCTGTTTCCTGGGACTGGACAATGTAAAGACCTTTGGCCATCCCACGGCCGGGTATCCCAGCGGGAATGTAACCCACACCCTTTCCGACGGTTATTTATTCGCTATCACGAGATCCGCCGAATTATCCCGCACCGGTGAACTCTTCTGCGAAGACCCCATCAATCCCGATGTCAATACGGAGACCCCGCTGGAAGACGCCATCGCCTGGATAGAATCGCATAATATTGGCATTTTACTTGAAGCCCAATAAGTTATGAAAACACGCATGCTATGAAAAGATATATCATCTCCCTGGTGCTCCTGTCTGTCACCGTATGTGCCCACGCTCAGTTATTCGATTTTTCCAGCAACAACAACCGTTATGAGGCGGGTTTGAATTTTGGCCAGATGGCCTTCAACCCCGAGTATGCCCGCTTTGGAATGGGAATGAACATGCTTGCCTGGGGCGTTTACCTGGACATCAACATGACAGCCGCCCAGCACAAGTTTGACAGAGAGGTCAGCGACACCCTGTGGGATGACGATGAGTTCTTCAACATAAACCTGGGCTACCAGATTCCAATCTTTTCCAGAATCCGCATTATGCCGCTTCTTGGCTACGCCCAGACCAACGAGGGCATTACGGATGCGTCCACAGTCAATATCGATACCGATGAGGAATCAATCTCCATA
>CACZDC010000093.1 GCA_902779785.1 uncultured Bacteroidia bacterium | reverse complement strand
ACTGATATTCAGCATATTAGTGTAAATATTAAGTGTTATTTAAGGCACAGGAATCCCCTGGACAGGGCGCAGAAAGCCCAGTCGGATACTATCCGAAGTCGGGGATAATGGGGTTGTTGAGAGTTCTGCTGGTGCCTGGTACCGACGGCACTTGCTGGGAAGAAGACAGTCGTCAGCCAGGCTGGAGCGACTAGAAGAAGCTTATTTGATAATGGTCATTTGCTATCTCAGATTCTGTGTGCAAAGGTATGTAAAAAAATCGAGATTTCCAAATGAAAATCGGCCACTGAGTGCGCTGGAAGGCCGTTTTTGGCAATCCATCACCCCCCTAAGACCCCCCGTCTAATATGTAATAAAAATCGACATTTCAAAATTTAAATGCGTATTATTTACATAAAATTTTCGACTTTGAAAGATTCATCTTTGGATGTCGTATAAAGAATCTGTAACTTTGATGGACTGACCACATCATATTACTATAACAATGACCAGACAGGAACTTGATCAGAACAAGAAGATCCTTACCCAGGAATTGCTTGCCATCGGCCGCAGTGGCATGGTAGAGTTCATTCATGACATCGAGGCTGGCGGTTACTTCGAAGCAAGATGTAGCGGTCACGACAGGGAGCCGGGAGGCACCGTCAATCATTGCCTTTGGACTCTCAGGATCGCCCGTCAGATTGTCGAAGACATGGGCCCTAATCCTGTCGCCGAAGGTCTTAGAGACAGTATCACTGTCGTCTGTCTTCTTCATGACCTGTGCGACATGAGGAATTACCAGAAGGTGAAGAACCCGGACAGAAGACATGGCGCCTACTCACGCCGCATCATGTCCTACTATGCCCCTCTGTTTTCGAACGAGGAGCTGTCTGCTGTCAACAGTCACATGCACGACAGCCTCATGAAAGGCGTACCGGACAGTGACCTGAAATCGAATGATCCAGGAACGCTCCTTCATGCCATCCTGCGTAAGGCAGACCACAAGAGCATTGAGTATGCCAACGGTATCCCTTTTACAACAAGGCCTTCCATCCCTCTTGATCCAGAGTGTGTTTCCTCTCCCTGTTCCCTTCTGCTGGACAGGGTAGAACACCGGCTTTGGCTGGATGATGTCGGCATGAGCGCCTTCAAACGCGCCGATGGCAGCACTGTCAGGACCGATGACATGGCCCACGTTCCCGGTACAGTCTGTCTCTACGCTTGGATGAGGAGTGCCCCGTTGGAAGCGGACCTCACGCTTGTAAAAGATGACAACGACCACATTGCGATCCTGTCCACTTCATACCTCAGCGGTTTCGGGATGCCGACCGTCTCCAAGTCCGACAGGGCGTGTTTCGGCTACCGCGATGTGACAGTCTATATTTCCGTCTACCCTGATTACCGATCTTCCTATGTCATTGCCCAGCGTCTGGACGGCAAGTGGGGAGCAAGGGCATATAAGGTGTCATTGAAGCAGAATCCTTTGATTCGGATCTTTTCGCAGGCGGATTTCATCTATGATACGGAACGAGAGGCAATCGCTGCAATCAGACATGGCAGGAAGCGATTCAGGAGGCAAGTTGACAATCCCCTCTTCTACCGCAGGTACTGCTATTCCGAACTGTCTGCGGTTTCAGGTTAGAGTTTCAAGTATGCTGCCAATCAGGGTAATCATGTCTTTTGGTGCGTGACATGGCGCCAGCGTTGAAGAGAATGAGTCTTTATCCTGGACAGGGCAGGGTTGTACGATTCACGTATAAATGTAGTGTACAAGGTGCGATTTTTACAATCACACCTTGTACAAATTGCACCGCTCGTCAAATGGCCCGGGCCGGGCCGGCCGGGCTAGCGCCGAGAATCATTTCACGGGTCACGACAATCTCCCGTTCGCCACTCATAAAAGCGGCTTTCGGGGCCGCGAACATAACGTCGCGCATAGCCTTTTCCATAATGCTTCTCAGTCCACGCGCGCCCGTGCCCAGGTCCGTCGCGAGCTGCGCAGCCGCCGAAATCGCCTCCGGTTCAAAGGTCAGGGTAATCCCGTCTTCGCGGAAAAGCTCCGTGTACTGGCTCACCAAATTGTTCTTGGGCTTGGTAAGGATATTCTCCAGCGCCGCCGGATCGAGCGGGTCAACGTACGTGACAACCGGGAACCGACCCACGAACTCTGGAATAAGTCCGAACTCGCGCAGGTCCTGAGCCGTCACGTCCGCATAAGGGTTGCCGCCGTCCTGCGCGGCAGCCGCATTGCCAAAGCCAATCCGGTTCTTATCGCGGCCGGTCCTCCGCTCCACAATCCCGTCCAGGCCCACGAAAGCACCGGAACCGATAAACAGGATATCAGTAGTGTCTAAGTAAATGAGCGGCTGCTCCGGGTGCTTACGGCCGCCTTGGGGCTGTACGCCCATACGGTGCCCCTCGACCATTTTCAAGAGTCCCTGCTGGACACATTCGCCCGACACGTCACGTGTGACCGACACGCCCGCCTCCCGCTTGGCAATCTTGTCCACCTCGTCGATAAAGACAATCCCTGTCTTCGCCTTTTCAACGTCATAGTCACAGTTCATAAGCAAGCCCGAAAGCAGGCTCTCCACGTCGTCGCCCACATACCCCGACGCCGTAATCGAGGTCGCGCTCCCGATATAATAAGGAACGCCGAGCATTTTCGCAATGGTCTTGACAAGCATTGTCTTGCCGCAGCCGGTAGGGCCCAACAGCAGGATATTGCTCTTCTCCACGTCCGCCCCGCGCTCGGGGTCGGCCTTGTGGAGAATCCGCTTGTAATGGTTGTATACCGCCACGGAAAGAGTCCGCTTGGCCTCCTCCTGCCCGACCACGTGCTTGTCTAGGTAGGCTTTGATCTGGTCGGGTCTTTTCAGTTGATTCTGTCTCATACAGTACTAATACGCAGCAAACAGTGAAAACTTTCACTCCCCTTTTCGAAAAACCACATGTGCCAGTTCCCACGGGTGTCGAACACCATGGAGTTGGAGGCGGGGGATGTTGATGTTGTATTTTTTACGGTTCGTTGCAATAACTCGAGGGGCTTGAAGTATTAAGAAAGGAGCCCTCTGGATTAGATTCCTTTTTACCGGGCTTTTATTTCATACTATTATGTCAGAATTGATCATCATACCTGACGTCCACGGACGTCCCTTTTGGAGAGATGCCGTAAAAGGCCACGAGGAAGACGGGATCGTCTTCCTGGGAGACTATCTCGATCCATACGCCTGGGAAGGGATCACCCCGGAAGAAGCTTTCATGGCGCTGATGGATATCATCGCACTCAAGAGAGCGCATCCGGACAATGTGACCCTCCTCCTGGGAAACCATGACCTGGGCTACCTGGATCAGTCCATCTGCACTTGTCGGATGGATTGGCGTCGGAGGACCGACATCCACGACGTGCTGCTGGAGAACCTGGACCTCTTCGACCTGGTCCACATCGAACAGGACGGCAACCTGGCCCTGCTCTTTTCCCACGCGGGCATCTCGGAAAAATGGGTGCGTGAATACGGGAACCTCTTCTGCGAGGGCCAGTTCGATCCGCTGGCCCTGAACCGGGCTCTCCACGATGAAAAGGCCCGCCCGGAGCTCTTCCGCAGTCTTTCCTGCGTCTCTTGGTCACGCGGTGGGCTGGATGACTTCGGCAGTCCTGTCTGGGCCGATGTCGACGATTATCTGGACGGCGACCGCCTGCTCGGCGGTTTCCTGCACCTTTTCGGCCATACCCTGCACAATGGCGGCCCGATCAACGTGCGAAATCACGGCTTCTGCCTCGACTGCGCCGAGGCATTCACCCTTCCTTTGTGAGTTCCTACCTCGCCATCCCATTAAGGCGTTGGCATGGGAAGCGCTTACCAGCGGGACGGGAGGTGCCTCAGGGCATTATGGAGAAGGTTATGATGGAAATCATGTTCCATGTCCCGGACAGGGGCACGAGCGGCTGCAAAAAGACCCGCATCACGTACGATATTGTTTCGTAATCCGCGTAAGGATTTTAGTGAAGAAGAGTAGATATAAGAAGAACTGTCATCTATGAGAACAGCAGAGAATCATACTGAAAAGCAAACTGCCTCCGGCACATTGGAACTGAAGGGTCTCGTGGCAAGCCTTAACCGCATTTATACGGTCGTGAACGCCGCAGGGTTATGCGAAGAGAGCGTACGGGACCTTGAAAACGACATCAAGGTAGTCTCGGACCACTTCGGCATCTGTACCAGGGCTTCCGTGCTTCTCGCTGCAATATTGAATTTTACAGGCAAACATGGATGCGACGATGAGGACCTCTCTCATTATATCGGATGCTCGAACATCGAGTTCTTCGACTTCCACTCCGCCATCCGTGAGATGGAGGAAGTTGGCGTCATTATCCGTCACGACTCGTTCAATAATAATTATATTGTCAGCCGCGAGGCGGTGAAGGCCATCGAACGTGACACCACCTTCGTTCCGCTTAAACGCAGCGGACTCTCTCCTGACGAGCTTTTCACCCGCTTCCATGTCCTCTTTGTCGACTTCCGGCATGATAGGATCGATTGTGATCGCCTGCT
>CACZDC010000092.1 GCA_902779785.1 uncultured Bacteroidia bacterium | reverse complement strand
GTGCAGAAGACTCTGCTCCGTGACGGTTCGCTTGTGTTGCACCTTGAAGGAGAGGACCTTACACGTACTGCACATTTCAATACCGCTTCCGACTTCGGCAGCCATACCATCAGCCAGACCAACCTGATGGACACGCAGAAGGTGAAGCTTTCCATCCGCTACAATTTCAACACGGCCCAGAGCAAGTACCGCGGCACCGGCGCCGGTGCCGACAGCAAGGCCAGGATGTAAATTGTTTTGTGTCTTTGTCCTTCAGACGATACCAAGTTCCTTCGCCTTGACGATGAGTTCAGCGGCGTTCCTGGCCTCAAACTTGGCGGTCAGGCGCATTCGGTACCATTTGATGGTCTGTTCGGTGAGATAGAGTCTGGAGGCAATTTCCTTGTTCGTGAAGCCTTTGGCCACGAGAGCGAGAATGTCGCGTTCACGGTCGGTGAGTTTGGGCCGGTCTCCATTCGCAGGGGCCTTTTCTTCTGACGCGGAAATGATTTCACCGATCACTTCATCTGCGGCGTTCTTTTCTTTGCCCAGGCGCAGGGCTCGGAGGAGCAGAAGTGCCAGGCAAAGCAAGAGGGCGGCTAGGACAACGGCTCCAACAGCCATGGTGCGTGTCTGGCGCTTCTGGGCTTCCAGCACCTTGCCTGTTACATCCAGCGTATAGAGGCGGCTGCGGTATTCCTGATCCTCGTGGGAGCAGAAATATTCGTCAGCGGCTTTCAGTTGCTTCAAGGCTTTGGCAGCTTTGCCTTGCTCCAGATACAGGGCGCCCAAGCCAGCCTGGGCATTGGCAATCAGGAGGGAATCTTCTGCTGCCACTCCAAACTGGAGGGCTTTGTTGTAGCTGGTCTCGGCTTCTTTGAGATTTCCGGCCTCCAGCCAAGTCTCGCCCATATTCTGATAAAGTACGGAACAGCTCTCATTCCATCCATTCTTTTCCAGAAGGTCTCCGCATTTCCGGTAATACTCCATGGCCTGAGGGATGGAGTCCAGGCTGGCATAGAGGTTCCCGATTGCTCCGTACACGCCGGAATAAGCATCATCGATGGTGGACTGCCTGTAGCCGTCCGGCTTGCCGGGAAGGGGCGCTTTCTGGGCCATCCTGTCGGCTATGGCAAGGGCCTTGTTGAAATAGGTCATCGCACTGTCCGTCTGCCCGGCGGCCCAGTGATGCTGGCCGATCATCCTGGCGGACTGGAGAGCCTGATTCAGCCATGATTCATGAAGGCAGAGTTCCATGTTTCTTCTGGCGAAGTACATCGACCTGCCGGGATTGATGTTGGAATAGCCCCACATCAGATCGTGCCAGGCATCGGCAATCATACTTTTCTCTTCCTCAGTTGCCTTGGCCATCCGGGCCTCCGTCCAGGGAGCCACGGCGTTCTCCAAAGAGTCAAGTTCGTGGTCCCGATGGTCGGTATATTGACCGTAGGAGATTGCTCCGGAGAGCAGGAATACGGAGAGTACGAGAGCCGCTTTTTTCATATCGCAAAAGTAGCAAAATCGCAGCGAATCAACGAATTCCGGGGTAAAAATTGCCTGAAACAAGGTCATTTCTAAACTTTAGTTTAGTGTTTTTCTCTTTTGAAAGGTCGAACTTTGTATGTGCAAAACGGAAACCAATCATCTTTATTGTATATGAAAAAGATCGCATTACTCTTTACTGCCATCGCGCTAGCGTGTGCGAGCGCAAACGCACAAAATCTCGATCCCTATACCGTCACGGGCAGGCCCCTCCATTCTATCCCTCTCGGTCTTCCGCAGAATGATGATGCCCCTGCCCCGACCAGCCTTCCTGCGGACTGCGTCTCCTATTGTGCGTATGAGTTCGACCCGGTTGCAGAAGATTTGGACGGTTCGTGGAAGAAGGTCTTCTACAATGCCGGCAACCGTCGTAAATACGTGATCACGTATAACGACAAAGGGAAGGTATCCCGGGCGCTGACCATTCCGGACAGCCTTGCCTTCTACAGAATCGATCCCGATAAAAAGATGATCCTGAAGTATTCCGTCAGCAATGCCGAGGAACTGCTGGGCGGGATTGATGACATGTTCGATCAGAAGTCCGAGAGAGGGGTTGTCGGCAGCGAGATTGAAGCCACTGACGGAAGGTGGTGCTACCGCAGGGAGCATGTCACGACATCTACGGACAAGCGGGGTGTAACGAGGGAAATCAAGACCTACGAGTATTTCGACCTGGAAACCGGCATCCTTATCCGCAAGGTTGGCGGGAATAAGAATTTCCTCCGTGGTATCCGCATCGGTCTGTTCTATCCGGAGCTGTTCGAACTGCCGGAAGGATATACGATGAAAACCATCGATTTAACCAAGGCGATGGGAGCACTCCGGAGAAACAGCAATCGATAGGCAAACAGACGGAATCCGAGAAAAGATTAATAAACCACTAAACATCCATTCAAATGAAAAAGACATTCTTTACACTGGCACTTGTCGCCTGCACTGTCATGCTGATTTCCTGCGCGAATAACGGCAACAAAAAGAGTGAGGCGAAACAGACCGAACCCGCCGTTGCCACTACTGCCGCTGCAGAAAAAGTGCTGACCCTGGGCGACATCAATAATGAGAACTATGCCGAACTGATCAAAGACCGCTGCGGCGTCGACCCCAATCCGGGAGGAGACCTGGTATTCTACAGCGCATCCGGCAGCCCCGGCAACGCCAACCTGACCTTCAAGGGCGCGAAAGGCATCGAGGAACGTGACCTCCAGAAGATCATTTTCGAGCGCTGCCAGGCGGCGGCCGACGGCGGAGCCATTTACAAGCTGGAGTCCAATGCCGAGCAGGGCATCCACAAGGGCGATCCCATCAAGAGTTTCGACGACCTGAACAGCTTCCAGTGGGTTTACGAGTACAAGGGAGCCCTCGTCAACTGTTCCGCATCAAAATATGGCGGCTCCAAGAGCGCCGACCGTTTTGAACTGCGTTTTGGGCGGTAATAGTACGCATTATTTACATACCAGCTCCATCGACGTATACTGCGGCACCATCCCCTGTGCCTCATAGAATGCTTTCGCACCGGGATTACCCTCCCAGACATGAAGGGTGATGTTGTGGCAGCCTTTCTCCTTTGCAAACGCCTTCACATACTCGAACAATGCGGTGCCGATGTGAAGGCCGCGGGCCGATTCCAGGACGCATAAGTCATCCAGATATAGCGTCTTGATCGGCATCAGCGCTCCGCTATCCTCATGCTGGAGGGCGCAGAAGGCGTATCCCAGGACGGCTCCTGCCCTTTCATATACAAAGACCGGGGTATCCGGATTCTCAAAGATGGCCAGAATCTCTTCGTCCGTGTACTTTTTCCCTACCGGGCGGAACAGGTCCGGCCTGGCGGCATGATGCACGGCCAATACCTGCCTCAGGAGTGTATTCACTGCCTCCAGGTCCCGGGGCTCGGCCGGGCGTATGATGAATTCTGCCATCACTTACCTTATTTCGGACTGCAAGATAATCATTTTCGGCTGTTCCGTTTCAGCTCATTACAAAAATACACTATCTTTGCAGGGTTCTCTGTCCGCTACGCTGGCGCCGGTCGGGACGCAAAGAACAGAATGTAAAATTAGTTATATGGAACAAAAGTTTTGTCAGAGCTGCGGGATGCCGCTCTCCCAGGAAGTCCTCGGCACGAATGCCGACGGAAGCAAGAACGAAGACTATTGCATATACTGCTATAAGGACGGGAAGTTCCTGCAGGACTGCACGATGGAAGAGATGATCGAGCACTGCGCCCAGTTTGTGGACGAGGTGAACAAAGGGCTGCCGCAGCCCATCACGAGGGAAGAGTACATCGGCCAGATGAAGATGTTTTTTCCCCATCTGAAACGTTGGCGCAAGGAGCTGACACTTACGGATTCCATGCCGGAGAATCCCGCTCTCTCCGGCGTGAAGGCACTCATCGGCCCGATGGCCGATACGCTTCCGATTGCCTTCATTTCTTCCGTGGATGAAGAAGGCTACCCCTGCACAAAGGCCATGCTTTCGCCCCGTGTGCGTGAGGGCGTTAAAGTGTTCTATTTCACCACCAATACCTTCTCCCTCCGTGTGGCCCACTACAAAGTCAACCCTAAAGCCAGTATCTATTTTTGCGACGCGGAAGGCTTTAAAGGAATGATGCTGCGCGGTACGATGGAGGTGCTGACGGATGCTGCCTCGAAGGAGAGGATCTGGCGCGACGGCGACGAGCAGTATTACCCCGGCGGCGTCACCGACCCTGGCTACTGCGTCCTGAAATTCACTGCCACCGACGGCCGGTTCTACAGCGATTTCTATCCGCGCAGTTTTGTGATAGAATGAGTGATGAAACGCATTTGCCGAATGTCATATCCATACTAAGGATAGCAGGCTCCATCGGCCTGCTGTTTTGCGATGTTGCCGGATGGATGTTCTGGTCAATGATTCCGATTTCCATAGTTGCTGCTTTGGCTACTTTTGCCGCCGTCCAGGAGGGGCATTATATCAGAACGAAGCAAGTTTTTTAACTTTTCTCTTGACTCGTACCCTACGGCATGTATTATCTTTGCTGGCGAATAACAAAAGTGCACGAA
>CACZDC010000091.1 GCA_902779785.1 uncultured Bacteroidia bacterium | reverse complement strand
TAAGCGATATGCGCGTGTTGTGAAGGCGGCACGGATGACGATGCTCCCTGGGGCGGAGCAAACAAAGTATTTACGGGCTATGATATCGGAAAGCGAAAAAAAGGACCTGATCGAAGGCGGCTTCGAGTATGGCTTTGAACAGGGTATTGAACAGGGTATCGCGCAAGGAGTTGCCCAAAGCAAGGCCGAGATTGCCAAGACGATGCTCGCTAAGGGCTACGACCCGGCCACGATTCAGGAACTTACCGGCCTCACCGTCGAAGAAATTGCGGCGCTGTAATCACCCCCCTCCCCAACCAGATACCTACAAGGACTTACGCGGCAGGAAAAGCCAGCGGTTGCGAAGGGTTGGAATTGTCAAAGATGGCGAATACGGAGCCTTCTTCAAGCAGGACGCCGCCCGGAGATCAATTGACCGCATTCAAAGAATCTGTTTTCCGCAAAATATCGCATTTTGTGAAAATATTGCTTATTTTTACATACAACACTACTATGTGTTTACAAAAATTCCACAAAAAGCAAACAATTTAAAATCGGCCTCTCAGTATACCGTGTGGCAGATTTGACCACCTTCTGAAATCAAAAACTGTGTAAAATCGACAGTTTTTTCATATCGCGCGCGACAGAAAACGGCCTCTGACGGTACTCAGGGGCATCTTTTTCAATTAAACGTTTATTTTTCGAATAAAACGGATAAGTTGTGTAATCTTTGCGATCGACTTGATTGCAAGTCAAAGTTCAATAATATATTTGAAATTAGTAGGAATTTTCCTACCTTTGCACCGTGGTACAATGAAGTACACAGAACTTGAGAAGCGACTGAGAAAAGCCGGTTGCTTCGACACCGGGGAACAGGCGAATGGTCATCCATTATGGTACAGTCCCATTACGGCTATCGTATTCCGAATGAGTAATCATCGTAGCGAGGAAGTCGCCCCCGGCACATTGAATAAAATAATGAAGGTAGCGGGACTCAAATAGCCCAGCTTATTCCTAATAAAAAACGCAATGAAACAAGTGAAAGTGTTTATTGAAAAGTCTTCCTACGGCTACTCCGCCTATATGGATGATACGCCGTTGGGTTACAGCGTCATCGGTGAAGGTAAGACCGTAGAAGAAGCAATGGATGATTTCAATCAATCGTATGCCGGGATGCGTGATTATCACGAGCGCCACGGAAAGGGATTTGAAGAGGTTGAATATGCGTTCTATTATGATACGGCCAGTTTCCTTCAGGAGTTCAGCAAGGCTTTCAGCTTGTCAGGCTTGGAACGCATTACCGGAGTCAGTCAAACCCAACTGGGGCACTATCTTCACGGACGGCGAAAACCCTCCTTGAAAACAATCGACAAGATACAAAAGGGGGTCGAAACCTTTGCGCATAGTTTGATGGCTGTCCATTTTGTTTAATCACCAGTATTTGCATACCTCTACGGGTACTCCGGCCTCTCCCCCGAAGAAATCGCGGCGCTGTAATCGTACCAGTCCTACCAGATACTTACAGTGACTTGCGCGGAAGGAAAAGCCAGCGGTTGCGAAGGGTTGGAATTGTCAAGGAGGGCGACGTATCCAGAATCAGCGAGGCCATCGTGCGGCCCATCTGACGGAAGTCCGTCGAAAGCGTCGCAATGCCCCCGCAGAGAACCTCCTTCAAAGGTGTATCATTATAGGAAAGGATACCGAAGTCCTGACCAATCTGCATATGTTTCCGGTCGGCCATCTTGATCAGATTCACCAGTTCGCGGTCGTTGGCCGTCAGATAGACTACGCCACGATGGAGATCATCCTCGCCTACCGTAGGAACCAGCAGGGAGTTGAAGCCGAATTCATCGGCAAATCGGCGGAGGCCATCATAGCGTTCTTCCGGCTCTTTGGCTTCGTGCTGAACGAGAATGAGAGTATCGTATTTGCGTATCTGTGGTAAGCCTTTAACCAAAGCGTCGTAGGTGTCGCAATCAAAATCCTGACCGACAGCCGGATAGCGGCCACGGAGATCATCCTGAAAATGGTCCAGCAGAAATACGCGCCCCCGGAGCCGGTCAAGCATCGGAGCCAGGCCGCGGAATTTCCCGGGCATCAATACATAGGAAGTATATCGGCCATCCACCTCCCGAAGAAGCGTCTCGAATACCCTGCGATCATAATGGTGAAACATAATATCCACCGAGGCGTCACTGCCGATGGCATCCAGAAACGACAGATAGAGTTCTTCCTTGAACGCATTAAACTCGTTAAACAGCAGCAGGATTTTCTCCTGAACTTCGATATTCGTGCTTCGGACATAATACCCGACAGCAGGTTCCGACTCAATGATTCCGCGGGACTTGAGTTCATCCATCGCAAGGAAAATCGAACTGCGAGAAATCTTGAAGCGGATCCGGAAGGCATTCACAGAGGGAATCCTGTCGCCGATTCCCAGTTCACCACAACGGATACGCTCCTCCACGAAGCGAACTATCTCTTTATATTTCGGATCCCTTTGCATATTCCGGTATGCAAATATAAAAAAAAATTCAGACCAGTGCAAACCGGTCTGAATAATTCCTAATTTTGTAGTTGAATAACCTGCTAATCTTTTAGCGATGAAACTGATAGCCCGCAGCCTGACGCTGATTGCGTTTGCCATCGTTATCTTCTCCTGCCAAAAAGAAGGCGAAGGCGGAGACAAGGATGTTTCGGGCACCAAGTTTAAATTCACCTTCAGCGCCCCATCCGTCGTAGTTGACGGAACGCCTCAGGTCCGCGAATGGACGACCGGAGACAAAGTCTCGATGCTCGCCTTTAAGCAACCATCTTCGGCTGGTCTCCTTTCCCAAAACAACGTTGTAAATTTCTCCGGAAACCGTTTCACTGCCGAAGGTGGCGGCGCATCCACCACGTTCTCCGGAAAAATTCCCGCGCTGGACGGCACGCTTCCTCAAGGGGACCAGTCGCTATACATCATTTCCCCGGGGTGCAACCTGACGGTTTCGGCCCAGTCCTACCGGCAGGAGCCGGACGGCGCCTATTACCAGATTACCGGCCCCTCCATCGCCCAGCGGCAGGATGGCAGCGGATGGCGCTACTGCTGGTTCATATCCAATGACGGCACCATCTCCACCGCTGAGCGGCAAATCACCGCCGCGCCCACATTCTCCCTGGTCAACGCCCTCATTCGCTTCCATTACGTTTCCGGCAAAGATATCAAAAAGATTGTGGTCGAGCAGGAAGAACACTCACTTCCCGGCCTTGCCGACGCATTCACGTTGCATACCAATCAGAAGAACATTGCAACAGGGTGCGAGACTTATTCCATCAACATCGAAAACGGCGGGAATCCGCTTCCCGGCGAGATTTTATTCGCCTGTTGCCACATCCCCAAAGGCCGAACGCTCTCCTTCACCTTTACGTCAATGGACGGGACCCAGGCATCCCGCTCAATCATCGTTCCTGCCGACTGCGGAAGTGGAAAGGTCAGCGAGCTGAACACCATCGACCTCAATGAATGGACCAACGAAGAGTTCGCCAGCCAGACCGTCAAGAATATGGGAATGGGCATCAACGTCGGTGGCCTTGATAGCGTATCGCCCACGACGGAAGCCATCGCGGACCGGGCGGATGCCAACGGGATGCATATACTCGACCGCAACGATCCCGTAACCTACGAGACCAACGGTGCCAAGGACCGCATCACCCAGAAAACGATGGATGCGCTCTATGAGGCCGGCTTCCACTCTATCCGCATCCCTGTTACTTGGTTCAACCATATAGGGCCCCCTGTGAGTGGAGAGGGAATCATTGATGAAGTATGGCTTAATCATATCCGCTCTGTAGTGGACCTGGCCCGCAATGCCGGGATGTATGTGGTAATCAACATCCACCACGACGCCGGCACTTACGATTACTGCTGGCTCAGCGCCGACTGGTCCAAATACAATTCAGTCAGTACTCAGCTCAAGAATATCTGGACACAGATTGCCAATCACTTCAAGGACTATGATTATCATCTTCTGTTCGAAGGCTATAACGAAATCTGCGACGAATATAAGAGCTGGTGGGCGCCGAGGGGTCCGGACGGCTTCAAAGCGGCCAATGCCCTCAATCAAGATTTCGTGAATGCAGTGCGCGCCACGGGCGGCAACAATTCCATCCGCAACCTTGTCGTAAGCACATACACCGCCAGCGAGCATTCTGAAGCGCTGGACGGCTTCGTCCTGCCGCAGGATATCGTAGAAGGGCATCTGATCGTTCAGATCCACTCCTACCGTCCGAATGAATTCATCACCGCCCGCGAGGTCGGCGACCGGAGCCGGATGGAGTTCTATGAGTCGGACAAGCCTGAAATCGATGAAATGTTCGACCGGGTGCAGGCCAAAATCCTCGACAAAGGGTGGCCCTGCATAATGGGCGAATACGGAGCCTTCCACAAGAAGGACGCCAACGGCAAGCGCAACGAGGAGGGCCGCGGCGCCCACGGTTATTACTACACGATCAATGCGCTCCGCAAGGGGATTGCGCCGATGTACTGGTATAACCCTATGGAATACCGCGACCGAGACGATGGCCGCTGGACCTATCCCATCCTCGCCGACAGCCTCAAGAAAGCCTG
>CACZDC010000090.1 GCA_902779785.1 uncultured Bacteroidia bacterium | reverse complement strand
GGATCCGGCGCGAACTGGCGGAGGCGTCGGACGGACGGTATCCGGCACCGAAACTGATTGCCGTCACGAAGACGCATCCGCCGGAAATGATCCTGCCGCTGAAGGCGGCGGGGATTACCGATATCGGGGAAAACCGGGTACAGGAGCTGCGGGAAAAGCTGCCGCAGCTGGCCGGCAGTTTCCGGATCCACCTGATCGGGCGGCTGCAGCGGAACAAGGTCCGCCAGATCGTACAGGATGTCTGCATGATCCAGTCGCTGGATTCGTTCCCGCTGGCGGAGGAAATCCACAGCCGGGCGTCCGCCGCCGGTATCCGGATGCCTGTACTGGTGGAGATCAGCCCGGCGGGAGAAGCCCAGAAGGGCGGTGTTCCCATCGGGGAAACGGAACGTTTCCTGCGGCAGATCGCACCGCTGGACGGAATCCAGGTAGAGGGACTGATGGCGGTGATGCCGCTCACGGAAGACGAAGAACTGCTGGACAGGCTGTTTTCCGGAATGCGGCAGCTGTTTGAACAGATCCGGGAGACAGGTATTCCCGGAATCCGGATGGAGGAACTGAGCATGGGCATGTCCGGGGATTACCGGATTGCGGCCCGGCACGGGGCCACCATGGTCCGGGTGGGAAGCGCGATATTCGGGCCGCGAGGCTGAAATCAGACAGGAGTGGATCAACATGGTGCTGAATGACTGGAAAGACAAAGTGATGAGCATGTTCTCCCGCAAGGAGGGAGGCGGCACACGCCGCCCGGACGGAGGGACCAGCTGTTACCGGCCGCTGAAGCGGAGGTCGGCGCAGGGCTCGCCTCCTTCAATTGCCTTGTCGGCGCGGGTGATTATGTCATCCACCAGCCGTTTCGCTCTCGGAAGGCGCCTGTCGCCAAACAGTTCAGAGTTGCTCTGGCTGATGTATATGTACATACAGGTCGCTTCCATTCGGCTATATACAAAATCTTCGGGAAGGAAGCGGTAAAGATTGTCCTCGATGTCCAGAGCATCTGCGGATTTTGCGGCGGAATAAAGGTCAAGAAAGGCTTTATTGCCGGATTGGAAGTACTTTCGGCAGTCTGCCGGATTCTTAAGGATGGTAGTCAGGACGGCCAGACTGTCAATCTTCGTATGCCTTCTAAGGGAGTCGGAGATTTTGCGTCCAGCCTCTTTTACTGTGCTGTCTGCGGCTCTGCTTATGTATTTCATATAATTTTCACCGGTGTCGATGTCGAAATCCAGGTCTTTCTGGAGAGAGACAAGTTTGTTGGTGAAAGCAGCCATACTGACCAGGCAGCGGGGAACGGTGCTGGAAACGACATTTATCTTCCTGCTTCCTTTCCGGAATACGGCAGGATAGCGTTTGTACATCCTTTCGGCAAGTTTGGAATGCTCCAGACGGCCGTGATCCGTAAGGCGCCCGTTCATCCCGCGATGTCTTTTGACCAGTTCGCGTGTGACGCCGAGAATATACTGCCCGTCCTCGGTAAGGGCTCCTGCCGCATCTGCTGCAAAGAGGCTATTTTCAAAACGGACAAGCTCGTGCCCGTCGCTGTTGGTACGGGCGCCGTGACGGCCGTAGTGGCTTATGTAGAAAGGCTTGTATCCTTTTGGCGCAGGGGTGTCATACAGGGGAGGGAATTCGTAATTGTGTACGTTGGTGTTTGCCCTCTGCGGCAATTCTCTCATTCGCCTGGAGATGACATTGTCGGGAACGTTTTGTGAGTAGACGGCTACACTTACAATGAGTGCAAGTAGTGACAGTATTCTTTTCATATCTCCCAAAGGTACGTTTTTTCAAGCTATTATCCAAAATTAATCGTATATTTGCAGCCTGCAAGTGTAATATCCCGGGATGAAAGAGAACGAACTCCATTGGTATGCATTGAAAGTCTTTTACAACAAAGTTTTCGATTTTGAGAACGAGCTTGAGAAGATGGATCTGGAGAGCTATATCCCGGTGGAGCTGGTACGTCTGAAGGGGCTTGACCATATGAGGGCGGCCCGCCGCCTGGCGACTCCTGATGATACCCGAAATGACAATCAGTATGTCAAGGAAGGCCCCGTCATCTACAAGCGCAAGCCGATAGTCTCATCTCTTCTCTTTGTCCGCTGCGATGCGCAGAAACTTTTGGAGATTGAAGCTAAGATAAGCGGTTGCGGCTTTGTCTACAAAAGGGTAGACCGAAAGCCTGCCATTATTCCTGACAAGGAAATGGAGATGTTCCGGATGGTTGTATCAAAGGGCGCGGACGGTTTGCTGTTCTTTTCAGATGATGATATCACACGTTATCGCAGCGGTGCCAGAGTCCGCGTGAAAGAAGGCCCCCTCGCCGGTGCGGAAGGCTATATCAAACGCATAAGAAAAGATAGGAAACTGCTCGTCGCAATCGAAGGTTTCGTTGCGGTGGCAGTTTCCTATATTCCTCCTCAATTCCTTGAAGTAATTGAGGAACAGTGATTCCCCTACACCAGGAAGGTGGCAACCAGGGCGAGAATCGCGTAAAGTTCAGGATAAGCGGCAAGAATCATTGTATTGGTCTGGAGATTGTGACCCTGACCGATACCGACGATACCATTGGCGCAGACCTGGCCCTGGCGGATACCGGAAAGCAGGCAAACTAGACCTACACCCAGTCCCACGCCGAAGAAGAGGGGACCGTTTGACGTAACATCCTTTCCAAGCACCCAGAGGATGAAAGCGAGGAAGCCGTAGAGGCCCTGCGTGGCAGGCATCGCCGAGAGAATCATATAACTTGAGAATTTCTCCGGAGCCTGTTTCATCGCGCCCTCAGCTGCATTTCCGGCGATTGTGGTGCCGATTGCGCTGCCGATACCCGAGAGGCCGAGCATCAGCCCCAGTCCGAGATAGCCTAAAATTTCGTTCATAGTAATCTGTTTTATTTTGTTTGTTATTTGTTCAATGGTCTGTAGAATCTCCCGCTGCCCTCGAAACCGCTGTTCTTGAAATACTCCACGAAGGTAAGACGCAGAGGATGGACAAATGCTCCGAGACAGGAGAGTGCAAGGTTAAGGACGTGGCCTATAATGATGATGAAGGCGAAGAGCAGCCAGTTGACTCCGGGAATGCTGATTCCGAGCGTCATTCCGGCGAGCATATTGAAAGTACTGCCCAGCATACCGCCTGCAAGTCCCAGGGCGTATAGCCTGAGGTAGCTCAGGACATCACCCATAAGGCCCGTCGCGGTGTTGTAGGTGTCCCATAGGCCGGAGCCGATGTTGAGCAGCGGATTGCGGTGCAGGTCGTTGAGGAAATAGATGGCGAGGCCCGACACTATGCCGAGGACTATGAGGATGATTTTGACGGCCGGAGTGTCTATGACTCCGAGCAGAGCTAGACCGCCCGTGACTATGGCCCCGACTATAAGCAGTGTCCATCCCCAGCTGCTGATCGTCTTGGCAAAGCCGAAGCGCTTGGTGTAGCAGATGCACTTCACAATCATTGCAAGGCAGATGTGGAAAACTCCGACGCCTACGGCGAGGACCATCTGGGCGTCATAGCCTGCCACGGTTCCGCTTATCATAACTTTCTTTAGCCATTCGGGCACCCAGGCGGCTTCATACAGGTTGATTCCGAAGAAAGTATGCAGGACAATGCCTACCACGAAGGTCCCGACCCCGAGTATCATTACCAGCGGAGCCATATCCGCCATCGAAGGGACTTTCTTCTTAAGGAACCATCCTATTATAAGCAGCAGTATGCCATAGCCCGCATCGCCCATACACATCGCGAAGAAAAGCAGGAAGAATGGCCCCAGGATAGGCGTAGGGTCAAATTCGTCATAGACCGGCCGGCCGTACATATCAGTGAGGACTTCGAACTGGCGGGTGAACCAGTTGTTCCTGAGTTTAACAGGAGGATTGTCGGCGGAGGTCGCCTTTTCCTTGAGATAGAATACGCCGAGCTCGTCAATGGCCTTGCAGATCGCGGCGTCGCTTTCCGTCGGGGCATAGCCTACGAGGGTTACGATAGTGCCTTCTGCAGCGGGGACTGCGGCGACTGACGCGAGATGAAGGTCAAGTTCGGACAGTTTCTCTGCCTTGTAGGCTTCCAGCTCGCCGATTCTTTCCCTGGCGCCCAGAAGGCGGGAGATGTCCTTGTCGAAGTGAAGCCGTATGTCCTCGAGCTCTTTTTCCTTGAGGCTGACGTCCTCCGTCGGCGCAGGAATCTCTCCGGGAAGCGTATCCTCTCCTGCAACGGTGAACCATACACTGTTCTTGTCCTCGGCGATGACCGTCAGGGCAGAGCTCTCCGCCCATTCAGGCTTGAAGAGCTTTTTCCCAATGACGTGGAAATGGACAGGGACGCCGGCCTCTTTGAGTTTGGCGAGAAGTTCCGGGTCGAACTTGCCCCAGACTTTAACCGCGGCAATCTCTTTTTCAAGCCTCTTGATGCCGTCGCGGTCTTTATTGTAGCGCATTATCATCCCGCCGGCAAGACGGATGATGTCTCCGTCAATTCTTTCCGGGACGGTTCCTGCGGGAATTTCAGCCTTGTTCAGGCCGTCAATCAGTCCGTTTACGAGTTCGACCTCTGCCATTATCTCCCCGGAATGGCTGTCGACAGGCTTTGCGCTGCGGGTGATGTCCATCAGCCCGAATTCCTGAAGCTTTCCGAGGAGTCCTTCCTGCTGACCGTCAA
>CACZDC010000089.1 GCA_902779785.1 uncultured Bacteroidia bacterium | reverse complement strand
ACCGTCCCGATGACCGTGAGCCCTGCGATGACCGCCGGGACCAGTATTTCGGACCACAGATTTTTCATCAACCTACAAAGATAAGAATAATTTCCGGAATCCCATTTTCCCCGGCATCCCTGGGCAAATACCGAATCTTTCAGCCCTGAATTGTCATTTATGGGTTCCTGGAGGGGAAGGAACAGTAGCTTCTTTGGGTGATCATCCATCACTGTTTTGTCGAAAGACCGAAGATTGAAATAGAATGACGGATTCTTTTTATTCACTTTTTTGCTTAACCGATAAATTTGTAAAAAAAGCAATACCTTAATCTATTTTTTTACTATTAGGCCTATGTTAAAACACTTTTTAAAGGTTGTTTCCTCCATTATGGTGGCGGCAGCATTCGTGTTGTGTTCAGGCAATGCCTTTGCACAAAACCGCTCTTTGAGCGGAAAGGTTGTTGACGGCACGGGCGCTCCTGTTGTCGGAGCAGCCGTCATGCTTGCTGGCAATTCCAGCAACGGTACCGTCACGGACATGGAGGGACAGTTCAAGATGACGGTCCCCGCAAATGCAACGCTTATCGTAAGCTGCCTGGGTTTTGCAGACAAGCAGGTTCAGGTTGGCAATCTGTCTGTCATCACGATTACGCTCGAGGAGGATGTAACGTACCTGGATGAGACCGTGGTCATCGGTTACGGTGTTCAGAAGAAATCCGACCTTACTGGCGCTGTTGCTTCCGTGCGGGAGGATGACCTCAAGAACCGTTCGACTTCCGATGCCGCCGCCGCCCTTCAGGGAAAGGTGGCCGGCGTTCAGATTATCTCGAACTCCGGTGCTCCTGGAAGCGGCGCTCAGATCAACGTTCGTGGTGTATCATCCAACAGTGGCAACATTGGACCGCTCATCATTGTCGACGGCCTCAAGGTCAGCAGCATCCAGTATCTCGAGCCTTCCTTGATCGAGTCGATGGAGGTCCTCAAGGATGCGGCTTCCGCGGCCATCTATGGTGCAGAAGCAGGTAATGGTGTGGTTCTCATCACCACAAAGCAGGGTGGGAAAGGACAGTCCTCCATTACTTATTCCGCCAAGTTCATCAATCAGTCGCTTGCGCATAAGCCTGAAATGTTGAACGCCGAGCAGTTCATCGACTACAAAGGATTGCAAGGCTATGCCATTCAGGATATGCTGAAGAATGCCAATTACAATGGAACCGACACCGATTGGTTCAATGAGTACTTCAACCCTTCCTGGAGTCCCCAGCACACACTCACCTTCCAGGGAGGCAACAAGATGGGCCATTATTTCGCTTCGCTCAACTATGTCAACCAGGATGGTATCATCAAGGGAGACAAGGATCTTTACAAAAGGCTTTCCGCCCAGTTGAATGCCGGTTACAATCTCACCGATTGGCTTGAGGTGGGAAACAACGTATCCATCGAACAGTGGACGACCAAATCCGTTTCCCAGCAAGGCTACGGCTCCGCCTTTGAGTCTCTGATGACCATTGACCCTTGCACGCCCGTTTATTGGACCGATCCCAGCCAGTTCAACCAGGATTACAGAAATAAATACAATGCGGTTCAGGCGGGGACTTCCGAGTACCCCTACAGTTTCCTGGGGGATGAGAATGGCTGGTTCGCCACTTCCGCCATCGACGAAACCAGAGGAGGCAGCCCCTTCGTACAGCGAGACGCTACCGAAGGCTCAAGCCAAGGTATCAATGTCCATGGCGTCCTGTTTGCGAATCTCAAGCCGATCAAGGGTCTGGTTATCACCAGCCGCTTCGGTTTCCGCATCACCCAGAGCAACAATCACAGTTATCAGGCTCCTTTCTTCTCGAATGGCAAGGCGGATAACAAGACTTACACCCTCACGGCCACTACCAACTCGGGGCTCTATTATCAGTGGGAGAATTTCGCCAACTACAACAAGACTTTTGCCAATAAGCACAATCTGAACGTGATGGCCGGTATGTCCTTCATCAAGAGTAGATCGGATAACGTGAGTGGTACGGCCACCGGTTCGGACATCCTGAAAGGATACGATCCCAACTTCCGTTATCTGAACTATGTAAAGGATGATGCCACAAAGAAGTTCAGCAACTCTCCCGGTGAATCCGCAAGCCTTTCCTATTTCGGCCGTCTGGGATATAGCTATGACAACCGTTACGCCATCCAGGCGAATTTCCGCGCAGATGCCTTCGACTCTTCAAAACTCTCTGCCAAGAACCGCTGGGGGTACTTCCCTTCCGTATCTGCAGGTTGGACTATCAGCAATGAAAGCTGGATCAAGGATGTCATCCCCGTCAGCACCCTTTCCTTCTTGAAACTGCGCGCCTCCTGGGGTATCAATGGTAACATCAACGTGCTTAGCGGATATCCTTACTCTACATCCATCTCTCTCAACAGCAAGTGGTATCAGTATCACGTCGATGAGACTGGGAACGTCTATGGATCCGCCCCGGATGGACTTGCAAACCCCAACCTCACCTGGGAGACTTCCAATCAGGTCGATGCCGGTTTGGATGCCCGCTTCCTCAATAACAGGCTTTCCTTTACTTTCGACTGGTTCCGCAAGGAAACCCGAGACCTGCTTGTGTCCTATTCCCCCACTCCGGAATACGGCGTGTCAAGAGTCACCAGCAACGCCGGTAATGTGCTCAATTCCGGTATCGAGGCCGAACTCGGCTGGAAGGATGTCATCGGTGACTTCAGTTACGGCATCAATGCAAACTTCTCTTATTTGAAGAACAGGGTCACCTACCTGCTCCCGTCTCTTCCGAGAATCACCCAGAGCCCGGCCTCGGGCAGCAACTACCCGAACAATACGGTATTTGAAGTTGGAGAGCCGATCTGGTACATCCGCGGCTATATTTATGACGGCGTAAAAGAAGATGGAACCCCCAACCTCCGGGATGTCAACGGTGATGGCCAGATCAGCGATGCCGATATGACCAATATCGGTAAAGGTCTTCCTGATTATACCTATGGTGTCACCCTCAATCTTGCATGGAAAGGCTTGGACTTCATCATCTTCGGTTCCGGACAGGGTGGCTGCGAGATTCTGAATACGCTTTACCGTCCCGGTTATCACAACAGCCTCAATTACTTCTATCTCAATTCGAGGAGCGAGAAGAACCCGAATGCCAAGTTCCCTGAACCCGCGAAAGTGTCCGGCGACATGAATTTCTGGGGTTCGACCGCCTCCGTGTTCGACGGCTCTTTCTTCAAGATCAGGCAGGTTCAGCTCGGCTACACGGTTCCTCAGCAGTGGACAAAGAAGGTTCTCATCAATCAGCTTCGCATGTTCGTTTCTCTGGATGATTTCTTCACTTTCACCAGCTATCCGGGTATGGATCCTGAGACTGCGACTTCAGGTTCGGCGTCCGGTCGCGGTGTGGATATCGGCGCCTATCCCAGCATGCGTAAGCTTATGCTCGGTGTAAATGTTTCTTTCTAATTCACAGGAGGTCATGATTATGAAAAAGTATATAGTAGCCATTACGGCGATTTGCGCATTATTGTTCTCTGCCTGCTCGAAGCAGTTGGATATCCCGCAGAAGGGAGTCGTCGCTTACGAAACCTATTACACGTCCGACGAAGCCGCGGAAGCTGCGCTGGTGAATGTCTATGCCCAGATGGTTCAGAATGTTTACGGCTCTGTCGGAAACTGGAATCCCTATTTCTTCATGATGAACTACTCGGCGGATGATGTGTTTGCTGCGGGAAAAAACAAAGACGACCATCTGGATGTACGCCTTTTCAACGAGTATCGTTATGACGCATCTTACAGCATCATCAAGAATGTGTACACCAGCCTTTATCAAACAATCTACGCCTGCAACCTCCTGATCGACAACTTTACCAAGGAAGGGGCCTATTCGAGCAGTGTGGTGGACCGCTGTATCGCTGAGGCGAGGGTTGTCCGTGCCTGGTGTCATATGACGGCGGCTCTCCTCTGGCAGTGCCCCCCGCTTGTCGATCACTGTCTGACCGATGAGGATCCTACGAATGTCGAGTCTCAGAAGTTCCTGCTTGACTGGTGTATCAAGGAATGCGAAACGGCTCTTCCGAACCTGAGAGAAAGAACGAGCACGTTGGACAAGGATGCTACCACTTATGTGACAAAGGGCTTTGCTCAGTTTGTGGCAGGAAAGTCTGCGGTGTTCGCCAACGAAATGGATGTCGCGCGCAAGTATCTCGGCGATCTGATCAACTCCGGCAAATATGCGCTTGTCCCCGGCGAACGCTGGTGGGAGAATTTCCATACCCCCGGAGATGGCAACGAGGAAAAGATCTTCGAGCCGAACTGGATCTATGACGCGAATAACTCATCCGGGGACAACACGTCCCGTTCCAAGTGGAATCAGAATAACACGCTCAACTGGCGTGGCAAGAACATGAATTCCTGGCCGGTATGTCAAGCGACTACAGGCTGGAACGGCGGCGCCATCAACGGCTATTTTGCCGATAAGTTCCTCGCGCACGACGGGAACGGTCCTCGCCGGATGGGCACCTTCTTCACGGCGGACGAATGGCTGTACGGCATTGACAGTGACGGCAATGAGATTTTTGACAAGTTCCCCTGGATGCGCTGGGATTCCGACTATGTCGGCAACAACCATACTTCCGGTCAGTTGAAGCCGGCTTCCGAATGGACGCTGGCAGACAAGAAGAAAGATAAGACGAGAGGTATGAATGCCAACGGCTTCTTCGGCCGCACCTACTATATGAATTGGAAGTTCATGTCTCTCAACGGCATCGATGTCGTTCCTGAGGTCTCCAGCGGTGCGTCCAACCAGTCGAATTCCAAGTGCGCCCGCTATGCGGAAGCCCTTCTTCTGTATGCCGAAGCTTGCATCGGAAGCGAAGCAGTATGAACTCTGGTTCGAAAGCTGCCGGTTCAACGATGTTGTCCGCTGGGGCATCGCCGACCAGGTCTGCGGCAAGGATCTCGACCGGCGATGCCATGTCAAAGGACGGCGAGCCTGAACACAGATGGTACTACGTTGAGAGAAAGCCTTATGAAGGCATTCCTCACCAGTTCATCAAAGGCAAACACGAGTATTTCCCGTTCCCTGCCGATGTCTGCGCCATCAATCCCAGCCTCCATCAGCTCAACGGTTGGGCTGTTGACGAATAGTAGCGTTCGACAGGACGCTAAACAGAATCCCGGTTGGGAATAGTTGGTTGGTTCAATGATACAGGGCCGCTCCGCGTGGGGCGGCCCTGTTTTTAAATTATAAAGGCGAATTTTGAAAATAATTGATTTTGTAGGGACAACAATAAGGATTTTTTTATATATTTGTCTTTGAAACCGCAAGTTGTCCGTTCTAACCTAAGCTTGGCTAGACCTTAATTGGCTCTTTTCCCGGTCTCCGGAATACAAAAAGGGTTTTAATTAAGGACTTTTTGTTTTTGTTGGACACCACTATTTTTAATAACCATTCTCTAACTAGTGATTGTATGAAGAAACTACTCTTGCGGCGGCTCTTGCTGCTAATGGCG
>CACZDC010000088.1 GCA_902779785.1 uncultured Bacteroidia bacterium | reverse complement strand
AAGATTCAGATCAAGGCCGCAGTGGAACAGATGTACAGCGTCTCCGTTGCAGACGTAAATACTGTAAACTACCACGGTAAGAAGAAAGCCCGTTATACCAAGGCTGGTATGTTAAGGGGTCGCATGAATCATTTCAAGAAAGCTTACGTCACCCTCGCAGGAGACGATAAGATAGATTTCTACAGTAACATTTAAGGAGGATTTCAGCAATGGCAGTAAAGAAATACAAACCAGTAACTCCCGGTCAGAGAAACAAGGTAATCAGCGCTTTTGACGATATTACCTGCAAGACCCCCCACAAGGCATTGCTGGAACCCCTCAAGAGCACAGGCGGTCGCAACAACACCGGCCAGATGACAGTCCGCTATCGTGGCGGCGGTCACAAGAGGATGTACCGTATCATCGACTTCCTCCGCGACAAGGACGAGTGCACCGCGACCGTTCAGACCATCGAGTATGATCCGAACCGCTCCGCCCGCATCGCCCTCGTTCAGTACGAGGATGGCGAGAAGAGGTATATCATCGCTCCCAACGGCATCAAGGTGGGCCAGGTCATCGCCTCCGGCAGCGGCGTCGCTCCCGAGGTCGGCAATGCCCTCCCTCTCAGTGAAATTCCTGTTGGTACTCTCGTGCACAACATCGAGCTCCGTCCCGGCCAGGGTGCCGCCATGGCACGTTCCGCCGGTACTTTCGCACAGCTCGCTGCCCGCGAGGGCAAGTACGCTGTCCTTCGTCTGCCTTCGGGCGAGACCAGGATGGTGTCCGTCGCCTGCCGCGCCACGGTCGGTACCGTTTCCAACCCTGACCACAACCTCGAGTCGTTCGGCAAGGCCGGTCGCAGCCGCTGGCTGGGACGCCGCCCGCACAACCGCGGTGTCGTCATGAACCCTGTCGACCACCCGATGGGTGGTGGTGAAGGCCGCGCTTCCGGAGGTCACCCTCGTTCCCGCAAGGGACTCCCTGCAAAGGGCTACAAGACCCGTAATCCGAAGGCCGCTTCCAACAAGTTCATCATTGAAAGAAGAAAGAAATAACAGGATAAAACTTTGAGATTATGAGTCGTTCTTTAAGAAAAGGTCCCTATATCCAGGAAGCCCTGGAAAAGAGAATTCTTGCTATGAATGATGGTAGCAAGAAGAAGGAGGTGGTCAAGACCTGGTCCCGCGCCAGCATGATCTCCCCTGACTTCATCGGCCATACTATCGCAGTTCATAATGGAAACAAGTTCATTCCTGTTTACGTTACTGAGCAGATGGTGGGTCACAAGCTGGGCGAGTTCGCTCCCACCCGCAACTTCAGAGGTCATTCAGGTAACAATAAGAAGTAATCACTATGGGAAAGCGTAAAAGACTTATGGCAGAAGGCCTCAAGGAGGCCAAGAAGGTTACAGCTATTGCCAAGCTGAATGACGTCCCCACTTCCCCCCGTAAAATGCGCCTGGTGGCCGACACCATCAGAGGCGTCGAGGTCAACCGCGCTCTCGACCTGTTGAAGTTCTCCAAGAGGGAGGCTTCCATCCGTCTCGAGAAGCTTCTCCGCAGCGCCATCGCCAACTGGGAGGCCAAGAATCCGGAGAAGAGCAAGGAGCTCGACAACGGCAATGTCTATGTCAAGACCATCATGGTCGGCGAAGGCCGCACGCTGAAGCGCATCCGTCCCTGCCCTCAGGGCCGTGCCGGACGCATCCGCAAGCGTTCCAACCACGTGACCATCGTTCTCGATGTTAAACCAGCAGCAGTGGAGGAGTAATAATATGGGACAGAAAACTAATCCTATCAGCAACAGAATCGGTATCACCCGTGGTTGGGATTCCAACTGGTGTGGTGGTAACTACGCAGAGAAGATCGCCGAGGACTACGAGATCCGCAAGTACCTCATGAACCGTCTTTCTAAGGCCAGCCTTTCCAAGATCGTCATCGAGCGTACCCTCAAGCTCATCACCGTCACCATCCACGCTGCCCGTCCGGGTGTCATCATCGGCAAAGGCGGCACCGAGGTCGACAAACTCAAGGAAGAGCTCAAGAAGGTCACCAAGAAGGACGTCCAGATCAACATCTTCGAGGTCAAGCGCCCCGAGGTCGACGCCCGCATCGTAGCCGACAGCATCGCCCGTCAGATCGAGGGCCGCGTCTCCTACAGGCGCGCCATCAAGATGGCCATCGCCAACACCATGAGGGTTGGTGCAGAGGGCATCAAGATCCAGATCAGCGGCCGCGTCGGCGGCGCCGAAATGGCTCGCTCCGAGATGTTCAAGGAGGGTCGTACCCCGCTCCATACTTTCCGTGCCGATATCGACTATGCTCTCGCAATCGCCAACACCAAGGTCGGTTGCCTCGGCATCAAGGTCTGGATCTGCAACGGCGAGCGCTATGGCAAGCAGGATCTGACCCCGAACGCCGGCATCGCCGCCAACGCCCAGGCCCCTTCGGGCCGTGGCGAGCGCGGTGGCCGCGGTGACCGCGGCGGACGCCGCGGCGGTGACCGCCGCCCGCGTCGCGACAGCACCAGGTAATACACTCTTTGCAAATACTTGATCAAGGCTGATCCTCCCGGACCAGCCTTGATTTTTTCCTCCTCCTCTCTCCTAGCCTCTTCTCACCTCTCATTCCCCCTCTCCTCGCCGCCGTGATTTGCAATTCCCTGCTGTTCAGGGATTTAGTTGAATCAACATATTACAAATCACGGCTAAATCTCTGGGGGTGGTCTGCTGGGAGCCGCAGGAACCGGCGGAGATGGGTGTGGGTCATTCTCGGGATTACCGTCAGCGCTTTTCCTAAACGCACATAATCGTCCTTGTCCATCCTGTTAAAATGGAATCCTTGATGGTCAATTCCGGAGCGTTGCGTTATCCGTAGCATCTTGGTATATATGGAGTAGTCTTCCCGTGGTTCAGGAAGGTCGTATTCAGTGCCTGTTGTGGACTCTGCCGCTATGACAAGGGACTCGATCGAACCGAACCGAGAGATCAGTGAACCATAGTCCACCATCTTCAGCGCTCTCCGCATCCTGAACCGACATTCCCGCTTGACCAGTCTTTCCGAAAAAGGATTGCTGTTCCCGAAGTATGCCAGCAAGTTCCATTTGTACCCCAGTGCATTTGATGTCAGATTGCCCGCCACGGGGTTGTTGACGATGTAGATAAGGCAGGAGAGGATGCTCTTCCTGGAACCCTTGGGAGCAAAGCCGGCATGCATCATCAGGGAACCGCTGAGGGAGTACTCTTTGTTGTATATTATTGAAAACCTGTGCTGAAGGTCATTTAAAAAGGCTTTGAGCCTGTCGCTGTCCGTAGGCTTGACAAAGATGTGTACGTGGTTGAACATTATACAGACAGCTTCTATCCCTATTCCATAGCGTCTGGCAGTATAGTACAGAAGAGTCAGGAAAAAGACATAATCTTCAGTCCTATAGAAAAGGACGTTCCCTTCGAGCGCCTTAAGGAAAACGTGATGGGCGCAGCCGTCACGATACAATCTGTTATTTCTTCCCCTCATAGTTTAAGTGTTTTTGGTCGATGCAATACTACGGATAACTATCCGTTTAAACAAATCTTTGTTGCGTGATTTGTAAACAATTGTAAGATAAGGGATTAGTTAAATTCTCCCTTGTCATTTTTGCAAGGGAGAAAAGGGGGATTGTGCTGTCAATCAATGTGTTACAAATCACGGCCGTTTGGCGGCCGGGTTATTATTTGCGGAGTTGGCTGAGTTATATTTGGCCGGGCTATATCAGGCTGGACAATATCTGGCGAGGCTTTGATAGAGCGGCAGTGTTAGGGTGGTTTTGTTGGAAAGGGTGTTGTCAGAAGGAGTAGCTGAGGTAGCCGAGGACGGAGTATTGGAAGCGGACGGGGGTCTCCTTGATGATGGGGGCGTCGCCTAATTCACCGCTGATGGGTGAAGTCTCGAAGACGTAGACGTAGTTCCTGGTCAGGTAGTAGTGAACGGCCGGGGCGAAGCCCAGGTTGAAGTTCCAGATGCGGAAGGACATCGAGAAACCGACGTCGGCTGTAAATGAAAAGCGGTGGATGAGGTCGACCTTCTGTTCCGTTATAGTGGTTTCGCCATAGGATAAACCGCGGGGGACGTTGGATCCGAAAATGTATCCCGGAGTGAGGCCGGCAAAGAATTCCGCACGGTTGAAGAGACCGAGTATGAAGTCGCCGAGTATGCTCCTGGCATTCGGTTCATAGCCGTAGACGGCGTCGCGGACCGCGCCGACGGCAGCGGACTCGAGGCCGGTCCTGACGGACTGGGAGAAAGTCCGCGAGCGCGTCCGCGCCGAAAACGCCACGGGCACGCCGAAGTATGAGTCGATCTTCATGTTGACGGGCATGAATTCAAGTCCTGTCCTGAATCCCAGTCCTTTCTGGTTGTATCGGGCGTAGGATAGACTGAATATCTCGGGAGATCCGTTCCTGAGGGTACGGTCCACGGCGCCGCGGACGCCTACGCCGAAGCGGATCTCTTCGAGGCCCTGGCCGGCGGGCCGGACGGCCTTGGCCGTCTGCGCGGCCCCGGCCTCCGGCGCGCTCTGCGCCGTCTGCGCGGCTGCTTCTGCGCCGGCCAATGCAACCAGCGCGGCTATAACAAAAGCAATGCTCTTCCTCATGGTTCAGTGGATTTCTGGCAAAAACAAAGATAGCACTTTTTCCACAAGTCGCATAAAACCCGGACCGTGCAACGTTTCTACTTAAAAATGCATCTATTATGTGGAAAACTTCTAATGACATGAATATGAGAAGATTGATAATAGCTATAGCGGCGGGGCTGCTATGCTTCGCAGCGCCCGCCCCGGCGCAGAGTTTTGCTGACAATGGTTACAGCGGTTCGCTGGAGGCCGGTGTCATGTTCCAGAAGAAACCGTTTTTCTCTATCTCTACTTCACACGGATGGACCAACGGGAAAGGCCGTTTCTTCGGTGGAGGATTGATGCTGACGCAGCGTCCGGACGGGAGGAGGGTTTTCTATGACAAAGGGGAACGTCCGCTGATGTATGGTGTTTTCATTGAATACGGAAAAGTCAGCAAGACAAGAGAGGACCGGCGTTTTGATA
>CACZDC010000087.1 GCA_902779785.1 uncultured Bacteroidia bacterium | reverse complement strand
TAAGGATTTTTTTGTACTTTTGTGTGATTTGACTAGAATAACCAAAACATCCATAAGATGAAAAATCCTTCTCTTACCATCAGGCTCATCGTGATGAACTTTCTCCAGTATGCAGCCTGGGGCTCGTGGCTGATTTCCCTCGGAGCATACCTCAGCGTAGTATTGGGTTTCAGCCCGCTTCAAGTGGGCAGTTTCTATGCCCTGCAAGGCATTGCATCCCTCTTTATGCCCGCCCTTCTCGGCATAGTTGCGGACAAATTCCTTCCGGCACAGAAAACCCTCGGCCTGAGCCATATCCTTTGCGCCTGCTTCCTCGTCGCAGCGTCCTTCCAGACGGAATATTCGGCCATCTATCCCCTGATGCTCGGAGCCGTCTGCTTCTATATGCCGACCATTTCCCTGTCCAACACGGTGGCTTTCAACGCCCTCACCAAGGCCGGGATGGATACCGTCAAGGACTTCCCTCCGATCAGGGTTTTCGGTACGGTAGGTTTCATCGCAGCCATGTGGGCGGTTGACCTGACAGGCTTCAACATCACCAACAAGCAGCTCTGGCTCTCCGCCGGCATCAGCATCGCCCTCGGCATTTACAGTTTCACCCTTCCTGCCTGCAGCATCAGCAAGGAGAAAGGCGGGGATTTTATCGAGAAACTCGGCCTCAAGGCTTTCAGCCTCTTCAAAGAGAGAAAGATGGCCATCTTCTTCATCTTCTCAGCCCTCCTGGGCATGGCCCTTCAGATTACCAACACCTTTGCGGACGGTTATATCAAGGGCTTCGGCGATGAAACGTCTCCTCTCTACAACCCTGTTTACAAAGGTACGTTCGGAGTTGAGCATTCCACTATTCTCATCTCCCTCAGCCAGATTTCAGAGACTCTCTGCATTCTTCTGATTCCATTCTTCCTCAAGAAGTTCGGCATCAAGAAGGTCATGCTTATCTCGATGCTGGCCTGGGTTCTGCGTTTCGGCCTTCTCGGCACCGGCAACCCCGGCGCAGGCGTCTGGATGTTCATTCTGTCGATGATTGTTTATGGACTCGCCTTCGACTTCTTCAACATCTCCGGCTCCCTCTTCGTCCAGCAGGAAACTGATCCGTCCATAAGCGCCAGCGCCCAGGGCGTGTTCATGCTGATGACAAACGGTGTCGGCGCATTCGTGGGCTCCTATCTCGCCGCATGGGTGGTGGAAAAAGTGAACTGGCCGAATTCCTGGTTCATCTTTGCCGCATACGCCCTCGTAGTCGGAATTGCATTTATGATTCTTTTCAAGGATCCTACAAAGGAGAAAGCTCTCGCGAAGTAAGCCGTCAAGGCTTTTGTCCCACAGCCGCATCTTCGACCGGAATATACTGAAGGTTGGAGATGCGGCTTGGCATCTGCAGATAACGGATGTCGAAGCACTCATACCAATCCCTCTTCATACGTCGGTGATGGCCGGTCATCACATCGAAATGGAAGCCCAGAAGGCGCATATCCTCACTCTTGATCGAGAGTACGCCGATTGAGAGCAAACGGCTCAGTATCTTGTAATTATGGTCCAGCTGGGCAATTATCTTCAGGTGATAGCCCTGACGGGAATTAGTCTGGCGGTTCCAATACTTGTTCTTGCACGATGCGCTGCAGAATTTGCGGTCCTTGCGCCCTCCATATTGGAAGATTACACTTCCGCACTCGAGACAGTGCTGCATTTCAGCTGAGAGTTTATATGCCATTCCTTTTCAGTTTTGGCCAAAGATGAGCATTGGCTCTCTCTTTTCAAAGGATTCTCGAAAAGAAACAAAAGAAATTTTATGTTTCCGGGGAATCCCTGAAAAAACAGATTCCCAGAATTATTTTTGCCCTGTTGTCTTTTCCGGCCATTTATACCCCGGAAAGATTAATCATATCCCTAAAACATAAAAATCTGCATTTCTGCGCTCCGGACAGGGGTTCCGGAGGAATTTCTTTCCTTTACTTTGCATCCGGCCGGTGACGGAGCGCGCCCGGGGACCGGCGAATGTACAAACCATTAAACAAGCAAAGCAATGGAATATTTAAACCTTATCGAACTAAGAGGCGTCGTAGGCAGGGCCGAGATTGCCACTCCGGGAGATACCAGGATCTGCCGCTTCAGCGTTGTGACAGAATACTGTTACAAACAGGGCGGAGAGCCGGTAATTGAAACCACCTGGTTCCGCCTGGGTGCCTGGGAGGGAAAGAACAAGCCCGACCTTGACAAACTCCAGCCCGGAACCTGGGTTCACGTGCTTGGGCGCATTCGCACCTACAAATACACCGCACCGGACGGGACAGAACGCAACAATTGGGAAGTAATGGCTAACCGGGTGGAAATACTCGAGCGCGAAGATACTCCGATGCAGCCACAACGCAGTTAATGTAATGAAACACGCAGTTGTCCAGGTCGTCCTCATCGCCGCCCTTGTCGGATTGACAGACGGGTGCGCTTCCCAATTGAGGCAGGAACGGATCCGTCGGAAATCGCCGGAAGCGGCGCTGGTTCTAACTGAGGAGAACCCCCTTCCGGAGATGTCTGTTCCAGAAGAGCCCCGGAGAGACACCCTTGTAGTGGAAGATCCTGAAGGTCACGAAGTTATTATTATGAAAGCCGTTAAAGACGAAAATGGAGAAATGGTTGCGACGGACGTAATCCAGGCGGCGAAAGTGACAGCCCGTTTCCGGAACGTTGCGGAAAGAGGCGGCCAGGTTGACCTTGGCTTCAGGATTATTGTGCCGGGTGAAATGCAGGACGGCCATTGGCAACTCCGTTTCTATCCAAGTCTGAAAGCCGGAGACGACTCTCTCTCCCTCGAGCCTGTACTTATCACAGGAGAACTCTACAGAAAGGCTCAGCTCCGGGGGTATCAGCATTATCAACGCTTCCTCGATTCCATAGTGAACGATTCGATCTATTTCATAAACAAGTATCAGCTGGAGATGTTTCTCAAAAGGAACATTCCTGAGATCTACAGCTTCCGGAGCGACAGCAGCCTGGTCTCGGACGAAGTCTTTGCCTCGGCATACGGAGTGACTCAGCAGCAGGCCGTCAATCACTATACCAACAAGTTTCTGGTACGGCGCAACCGCTGGAAAATCAAGCATAAAGAGGATATGTTCCGGCGCTGGGTGAAAGTTCCGATAGTCTCTGAAGGACTCAGGCTCGATACTGTAATCCGCGCAGACGGCGGTGACATTTACTACGATTATGTCCAGACTATGCAGGTCAAGCCAAAGGTCAGGAAGGCCACCGTGACTTTGAGCGGAGAAATATTCGAGGAAGACAAGGCGATATACAGGATACCTTCCGGAGACCCTTTGACTTTCTATATCAGTTCCCTGTCCACCCTTGCCGACGCTACGGTGCGTTACAAGACGGAAATAATAGAGAGGCGTGTCGAGGCCCATACGGCCTGCTACATAGCATTCGAACAAGGGAAATGGAAGATAAAGCCGGATGAGGGGAACAATGCTCAGGAGATGGGCCGTATCCGCAAGAATCTGTCGTCACTCGCCGAGAACAAGGAGTACGACCTGGACTCGATCGTAGTTACTGCGTCCTGCTCGCCGGAGGGGAGTTTCAACTCCAACAGACAGCTTTCCAGAAAACGTTCAGAGGCCGTTTCAGACTACTTCGAAGAGTATTTGAAAAACTATCGTGACTCCCTGAGACGTGAGACGGGAGCCGTAATAGATCTTTCCGGAGTGGTCTCGGAACAGAAGGACATCAGTTTCATTTCCCGTGACAATCCTGAAAACTGGGCCCTTCTCGACGTGCTTGTCGGGAAAGACGAAGTGATGACTCCGGCGCAGAAAGGCGAATACGAGAAGCTCTCGTCCATAAAGGACGTGGATATCAGGGAAAAGCGTCTGCAGGCACTCCCCTGCTACCGGCATCTCAGGGAAGCTCTCTATCCCAGGCTCAGGACAGTCAGATTCGACTTTCACCTCCACCGTAAAGGAATGGTCAAAGACACGGTGCATACAACCGTAGTGGACACTAGTTATATGAACGGAGTGGCGGCAATCAGGGACCGGGACTACGAAAAAGCGGTCACCCTGCTGAGACCCTACAAAGACTACAACTCCGCTGTCGCCTACTGTTCACTGGGCTACAATGCCTCGGCCCTTGACATCCTTGAAAAAATGGACCGGTCCGACAAGGTCCTTTACCTCCTTTCAATACTCTACAGCCGCACGGGACGCGAAAAAGAGGCCGTGGAGTGCTATATGAAAGCCTGCAAAGAGAATCCATCCTATGTCCACAGAGGCAATCTGGACCCGGAGATCTCCGCGCTGATCAAAGAATATGGACTAAACCAACAATAATTCAAAATCCATGAAACACATCCCTGTAATTCTGGCGGCTCTGCTTCTTGCAGCCGCCTGCGACAAGGCCCAGGAGGCCCCCGCAACAAGTATGCAAGAAGAATCCGGAACCATCGAATTCCAGATTTCGACATCCCAGGCGACCAAAGCGATCAGCCAGTACACAGACGTAAAGACCTATGAAACAGCGGTCAAGTCCGTACAGCTGCTTTTGTTCGACTCCGACGGCAAGATCTCGAACTACATCAGCGGCACCTCGCTCAGCGGGAGCATTTCCACTACCGCCGGGAGCAAGACCGTATGGGCTGTGATCAATGGTCCGGACTTGAGTACGGTGAAGCAGCTTTCCTCGGTCGAGGGCGCTATCTTCGACATTTCACTGAACGGGACAGGCGCCTCCGGAAGCTTTGTAATGGCAGGAAGCAATACCTGCACGGTAAGTGCAAGCGCACCTGTTAACTGTACGATAGCGGCAAAGCGTTTCCTCAGCCGAATCGCCCTTGTGAGCGTCACCAACTCTCTGCCGGCCGGCTATGGGAATCTGACCGTGAACAGGGTGTTCCTCTCCAATGTGGTCGGAGGAATCTCAGGCAAAGGAGAATTCATCGGCGGCTGCCGCTATATCAACCAGAACGGCCGCGCGGACAACAATCCACGTAATGCAGCTGACATCATCGGCACCGCCGGGAACGACGCCACCTGCCCGGACCTGACTTGCAGCACAAGAAATCTCATAGTAGC
>CACZDC010000086.1 GCA_902779785.1 uncultured Bacteroidia bacterium | reverse complement strand
GTACGGTCCGGGCGGATTCCACCCCCACCGTCCCGATGACCGTGAGCCCTGCGATGACCGCCGGGACCAGTATTTCGGACCACAGATTTTTCATCAACCCACAAAGATAAGAATATTTTCCGGAATCCCATTTTTCGATATCCTGTAGGGAAGGATACAGTAGTTATTTTCAGAAATCATCCATCATCTATTTGTTAAAAGACCGATGATTGATATTTAATGACGAATTCTTTTTATTATCTTTTTCGTCCAAAAGGTAACTTTGTAAAAAATAGTAATAATTCCTTTTATATTTTAGCCTATCAAGCCTATGTTAAAACACTTTTTTAAGGTTGCCGCTTCCGTTATGGTAGTGGCAATACTAGTGTTGTGTTCAGGCAATGCCTTTGCACAGAACCGCTCACTGAGCGGAAAGGTTGTTGACGGCACCGGCGCTCCTGTTGTCGGAGCGGCAGTCGTGCTTGCCGGCAATTCCAGCAATGGTACCGTCACGGACATGGAGGGACAGTTCAAGATGACGGTCCCTGCCAATGCAACGCTTGTCGTAAGCTGCCTGGGTTTTGCCGACAAGCAGGTCCAGGTCGGCAATCAGTCCGTCATCACGATTGCGCTCGAGGAGGACGTAACGTACCTCGATGAGACCGTGGTCATCGGTTACGGTGTCCAGAAAAAATCCGACCTCACCGGCGCTGTCGCTTCCGTGCGTCAGGATGACCTCAAGAACCGTTCGACTTCGGATGCCGCATCCGCCCTCCTGGGAAAGGTGGCGGGCGTTCAGATCATCACGAACTCCGGTGCTCCCGGAAGCGGCGCTGAAATCAACGTCCGTGGCGTATCGTCCAACAGCGGCAAAATCGGACCGCTCATCATTGTCGACGGCCTCAAGGTCAACAGCATCCAGTATCTCGATCCTTCTTTGATCGAGTCCATGGAGGTCCTCAAGGATGCGGCTTCCGCAGCGATCTATGGCGCAGAAGCAGGTAACGGTGTGGTTCTCGTCACCACGAAGCAGGGTGGAAAGGGACAGACCTCCATCACCTATTCCGGCAAATTCATCAATCAGTCGCTTGCGCATAAGCCTGAGATGCTGAACGCGGAGCAGTTCATCGACTACAAAGGATTGCAAGGCTACGCCATCCAGGATATGCTGAAGAATGCGAAGTACAATGGCACGGACACAGACTGGTTTGACGAATACTTCAACCCTTCCTGGAGCACCCAGCACACCGTCACTTTCCAGGGTGGCAACAATGCGGGCCATTATTTCGCATCCCTCAACTATGTCAACCAGGATGGTATCATCAAGGGTGACAAGGATCTTTACAAGCGGCTTTCCGCCCAGTTGAACGCCGGTTACAATCTCACCGACTGGTTTGATGTAGGAAACAACGTCTCCATCGAACAATGGTCGACCAAATCCGTTTCCCAGCAGGGCTACGGCTCCGCCTTCGAGTCCCTGATGACCATCGACCCTTGCACGCCGGTCTATTGGACCGATCCGAGCCAGTTCAACCAGGATTACAGAAATAAATACGAGGCGGTCCTGGCCGGCGCTTCCGAATACCCCTACAGTTTCCTGGGCGACGAGAATGGCTGGTTCGCCACCTCTGCCATCGACGAAACCCGAGGCGGCAGCCCGTTCGTACAGAGGGACGCCACCGAAGGATCGAGCGGCGGCATCAATGTCCACGGCGTGCTGTATGCGAATCTCAAGCCGATTAAGGGCCTGGTCATCACCAGCCGCTTCGGTTTCCGCATCACCCAGGGCAACACGCACAGTTATCAGGCTCCTTTCTTCTCCAACGGTAAAGCGGACACCAAGACATACACCCTCCGGGCTGCCGCCAACACGGGGCTTTACTATCAGTGGGAGAATTTTGCCAACTACAACAAGGTCTTTGCAAAGAAGCACAGTCTGAACTTGATGGCTGGTATGTCCTTCATCAAGAACAGATCGGATAATGTAAGCGGGACGGCGACCGGTTCGGACATCCTGAAGGGATACAATCCCAACTTCCGTTATCTGGACTATGTGAAGGATGATGCGACAAAGAAATTCAGCAATTCTCCCTCCGAGTCCGCCAGCCTTTCCTATTTCGGCCGTCTGGGATACACCTATGACAACCGTTACAGCTTCCAGGCGAACTTCCGCGCGGACGCCTTCGACTCTTCGAAACTCTCTCCCGAGCACCGCTGGGGCTACTTCCCTTCCATGTCTGCCGGTTGGACGATCAGCAATGAGCCCTGGTTCAAGAATGCCATCTCCCCCAACGCCCTTTCTTTCTTGAAACTGCGTTCCTCCTGGGGTATCAATGGTAACGTCAACGTGCTGAGCGGATATCCCTACTCCACCTCCATCTCTCTCAACAGCCAGTGGTATCAGTATCACGTCGATCAGACCGGAAACGTCTATGGATCCGCCCCGGACGGACTGGCGAACCCCGACCTCACCTGGGAGAAGTCCAATCAGTTCGACGCGGGTCTGGATGCCCGCTTCCTCAATAACAGGCTTTCTCTCACCCTCGACTGGTTCCGCAAGGAAACCCGGGATCTGCTTGTGTCCTATTCTCCGCCGCCGGAGTACGGTGTCTCCATGGTTACCAGCAATGCCGGTAATGTGCTCAATACCGGTATTGAAGCCGAACTCGGCTGGAAGGACACCATCGGTGACTTCAGCTACAGCATCAATGGAAACTTCTCTTATCTGAAGAACAGAGTCACCTACCTGCTCCCCTCGCTTCCGAGACTCACGCAGAACCCGTCCTCGGGCAGCAACTACCCGAACGAAACGGTCTTTGAAGTCGGACAGCCGATCTGGTATATCCGCGGATATATCTATGACGGCGTCAAAGAGGACGGGACTCCCGACCTCAGAGATGTCAACGGGGACGGCCAGGTCAGCGATGCCGATATGACCAATATCGGCAAGGGCCTTCCGGACTATACCTATGGCATCACCCTCAACCTCGAGTGGAAAGGCTTGGACTTCGTCGTGTTCGGTTCCGGACAGGGCGGCTGCCAGATCCTGAATACGCTCTATCGCGCCGGCTATCACAACAGCCTCAGATACTTCTATCTGAATTCCAGGAGCGAGAAGAACCCGAACGCCAAGTTCCCCGAACCGGCGAAAGTGTCCGGCGACGTGAATTTCTGGGGTTCCACCGCGGGCGTGTTTGACGGTTCTTTCTTCAAGATCCGGCAGATGCAGCTCGGCTACACGATTCCTCAGAAAATAACCCAGAAGGTATTCATCAAGCAGCTTCGCATGTTCGTTTCCCTGGATGATTTCTTCACTTTCACCAGCTATCCGGGTATGGATCCCGAAACGGCGACTTCCGGTTCAGCGTCCGGCCGCGGTGTGGATATCGGCGCCTATCCCAGCATGCGTAAATGTATGTTCGGTGTAAATGTTTCTTTCTAATTCACAGGAGATCTTGATTATGAACAAATATATTGTAGCCCTTACGGCGGTTTGCACATTGCTTTTCTCCGCCTGCACGAAGCAGTTGGATATCCAGCAGAAGGGAGTCGTCGCCTACGAAACCTATTACACGTCCGATGAAGCGGCGGAAGCCGCCCTGGTGAATGTCTATGCCCGGCTGGTGCAGAGTGTTTACGGCTCCATCGGAAACTGGAATCCGTATTTCTTCATGATGAACTATTCGGCAGACGATGTGTTTGCCGCAGGAAAAAACAAGGACGACCATCTGGATGTGCGTCTTTTCAACGAGTATCGCTATGATGCAACTTATGATATCATCAATAGGGTATATACGAGTCTGTATCATACAATTTACGCCTGCAATCTTGTGATTGACAACTTCACCAAGGAGGGGGCCTATTCAAGCCCCGTGGTGGACCGCTGCGTCGCCGAGGCGAGGGTGATCCGTGCCTGGTGCCATATGACGGCGGCGCTCACCTGGCAGCGCCCTCCGCTTGTGGATCACTGCCTGACCGATGAGGATCCTACGAATGTGGAGTCCCAGAAGTTCCTCCTCGACTGGTGTATCAAAGAATGCGAAACCGCCATTCCTAACCTGAGAGAAAGAAGCAGCACCTCCGACAAGGATGCCACCACTTACGCGACCAAGGGCTTCGCCCAGTTTGTCGCCGGAAAGTCCGCGGTGTTCGCCGGCGAAATGGATGTGGCCCGCAAGTATCTCGGCGACCTCATCAACTCGGGCAAATATGCGCTGGTTCCCGGAGACCGCTGGTGGGAGAATTTCCATACCCCGGGAGACGGCAACGAGGAAAAGATCTTCGAGCCGAACTGGGTCTATGACGCGAACAACTCCTCCGGGGACAACCGGTCCCGTGCCAAATGGAATCAGAACAACACGCTCAACTGGCGTGGCAAGAATATGAATTCCTGGCCGGTGTGCCAGGCGACCACGGGCTGGAACGGCGGCGCCATCAACGGTTATTTTGCCGAGAAGTTCCTCGCGCACGACGGGAACGGTCCTCGACGGATGGGCACCTTCTTCACGCCTGACGAATGGCTGTACGGCATCGACAGCGATGGCAAGGAAATCTTTGACAAATTCCCGTGGATGCGCTGGGATACCGACTATGTCGGAAACAACCATACTTCCGGAGAGCTGAAGCCGGCTTCCGAATGGACGCTGGCAGACAAGAAGAAAGATCCGAAGAGAGGGATGAATGCCAACGGCTTCTTCGGCCGCACCTACTATATGAATTGGAAGTTTATGTCCCTCAACGGCATCGATGTGGTCCCTGAGGTTTCCGACGGTGCGTCAAACCAGTCCAATTCCAAGTGCGCGCGCTATGCCGAAGCCCTTCTTCTCTATGCCGAGGCTTGCATCGGAAGCGGTGACGCCGCCAAGGGCAAAGAAGCGCTCAACCTGATTCAGCGCCGCGCAGAAGTGCCCGAAACCGAGCTTACGCTCGCCAATGTCCAGGAAGAGAAGCAGTACGAACTCTGGTTCGAAAGCTGCCGGTTCCACGATATCGTCCGCTGGGGCATCGCGGACCAGGTATGCGGCAAGGATCTCGACCGGTATCCCGAGGCTTTCGATGCAATGTCAAAGAAAGGTGAACCTGAGCACCGGTGGTACTACGTCGAGACAAAGCCTTATGACGGTATTCCTCACCAGTTCATCAAGGGCAAGCACGAGTATTTCCCCTTCCCGGCCGATGTCCATCAGCTGAACGGTTGGGCTGTTGATAAGTAGCAGCGTTCCAAAAGACAGTGAAGCATAATCCCGTTAGGGTATCGTTGGTTGGTTCAATGATGCAGGGCCGCTCCTTCCGGGGCGGCCCTGTTTTCGTGTGGGTTTTGAAATACCTAGTATTTAATGCGCTTGACGGCGTTCCAGTCGATGTCCTTGGTGCTCTGGGGCGATGGCCGTTCAGCACGAGTGTCACGCCGCCCTGGTGCCCCTCGGAATAAACATCGCTGAACACCATCACGCCGGCTCCGGCGTTTTCGAAATACTCCTTTTGGTTGATTCGGAAATCCTGGCCCCGGCCGGAGCGCAAACGGCCGCCAGGAAAGCGACCAAGGCTGAAATCTTGATTATCTTCATGTTAAGTCCATTCAGAGGCCGCCGTTCCTCTTTGCTGCAGGGGCGACGCATAAAGGTAAGATTTTTTTCTGATATTTTGCCCTTCGGATATGAAAAAATGAGGGAAGTTTCCGGGTTGAACAGCTATGCATTTTAATAATAATCAATATTTTCGCCCAAAAAATTAATTTTGTGAGAACAACAATAAGGAGAATTTTATATATTTGCCTTTGAAACCGCGCAATAACTAGTTTAACCTAAACTTGGCTATCCCTTAATTGGCTCTTTTACGGCTCATCGGGTACGAAAGGATTTAATTAGGGACTTTTTGTTTTAGTTGACGACCACACATTTTTTAATAACCATTCTCTAACTAGTGATTGTATGAAGAAACTACTCTTGCGGCGGCTTTTGCTGCTAATGGCGTGTATGCTGACGAGCATACAGGTAGTCTTCGGACAGACTCCGGTTACAGTAAAGGGTACGGTCTCGGATGCAGACGGACAGCCGCTCATCGGCGCGTACGTCATGCCGAAGGACCAGAACACCGGCGTAACCACCGATCTGGACGGTAAGTTCTCCATCGTAGTCCCTCGGGGAGCCACGCTCGTGGTCTCTTCCATCGGCTTCATCACCCAGGAAGTGACC
>CACZDC010000085.1 GCA_902779785.1 uncultured Bacteroidia bacterium | reverse complement strand
GCACGCCCGTAACCATACCGTTGAAGGTCACCGGCGCAAAATGCATATCCTTTCCCTTATATGATCCCTGGTCGCTCCAAATCTTGACCTGGGAGCCGCTTTCGGTGCAGTAATCGCCAGTAATCATCTCCATCCACTTTCTGACATTAAGTTGCTGGGCGTCCGACACTTTCGTTGCCTCCAACGCATCCGTCAGCAGATTGTGCTTTTTACCGTAAAAGCACAGCACATCGAGGCTTCCCTGCCTGACGCGCCGGGCATAGGCGGCAGCCCCGAATTGGTTAACCCCCTCGTCCGGCCCGTCCGAAACCACGTACAAATCGCCTCCGTCCGTTATCGGGGTAAGCACAAACTCGTGCTCCTCGCCTTCAGCCGAAGCTTTCATAAGCACGCTGACCTCCTCGAAAGTATGGGCTGTATATACCAGCGCATCACCGTGCCAGAAACTGCCATCTTCAAAAGAGTCCATAGGCTTTACGAGCGGCAGCACCTTGAGAACGATGTCGTTGTCCCCTATGACCTCCAGGTAGCTGTTGTCCGGACGGCTGACAAAGTTGACACGGCAGCCGAACTCCGCGCCGTACTTCGGATCTTCGGCATTGCGGCTGGGCCGCAGCCTGAACACATCCGGCGTTGAGCCCCATTGCTCCAGTGTCAGTTCTTCTTCCCCGAGGACATCCGTCATATAGACGACCGTGCCCATACGGACCTCCTTGACGGTATAGAGTAAATCCCCGTCATAGAAACTGTCTCCCACGTGTATGCCCTGCGCATAGGCGAGGGTAATTGAGCTCAGCGCGAATGCGAGCAATGTGATGATTATCCTTTTCATAGCCACTAAAGACATTTTCACAAATATAATTATTATTCATTAATGTCCGGCCAAATATATGGCAATGCGGGCCGCTACAAGCAACTTTAAATGAATTGTCCGTAATGTTTAAACGATTTGTCCCGTGCGCGTACGGCCCAACATGGTATCTTTGAAATTAGAATAATTACACCACAAATGAAAAAAAGCTCAATTATCAGGATTCTTACGGCTGCGCTGGTACTGACCGCCTGCGGCGGCGAAGCAAAGCAGAATATCAACCCCGAGGTTCCGGTAAAGTCCGGGGATTGGTTTTCGGTTTCCGCATCCTCCGGAGATACGATAGAAAAGGAAGACATTTCGCTCGAGATTGCCAAGGGGACATTCGGACAGGATGTAAAAATAGCCATTACCGAAGTCAAGAAAGGTTCGGTTATGGGAAACGATGAACAATCTCCATTCTATCAGATCACGGTAGACGAAAAAGGCACCAAAAAGCCCATTGTCGTCAAGATTCGCTACGCCGGAGATCCTGACGAAGTGCAGGCAGTCATTAAAATGCCCACCTACAGCTTCCACGAATCGAGATTCGTATGTGAGCCATTCCCCATAAACTCTTCGGCTGGCGACGGTTTTATTTCCGTGACCATACCGGAAATGAATCCAGCAAAGGGCCCCAGCCCCTATTTCACCATCGGGCTCATCAAGAATACTGTTCCGCCCACGACAAAGACGCCGGACACGAAGGCCCAGAAGTATCCCCTTCTCATAATGCTGTACACTGATGTTCCGTATGATTATATAAGCTCCTTGCACAACGTATTGCTAAAAATGCTGCCGAAGTCATTCGACGCGCTGACAAGCGCCAAGATGAAGGCAGACTTCAACACGCTGGGGATAAAGATTTGCAAATTCAGTGAAAAAGAGAAAGATCTATTTGGAAAAGCGAACCCCAATATCCTTTGCAAAGACTTGGGTTACCTGTCCCTGAACGCAACCAAAATAAATGAAATGATCAAAATTGGATTCAAGCAGAACGATTTGATCGAGCTGCAGCAGACCATAACGCACGAAATCTTCCACGTCGTGCACAATTGCCTGTTTGACCCAAGGTACGGGGCACAAATCAACTGGCAGGGCTGGTGGGGAAGCGAATGGTCTATGCTCGGCGAGGGAATCGGCACATGGACAGAAAAGTTTTGCGGAATCAACACAATGGGAGATAATGTCAAAGCCCACGGCACTAAGTTCCTCACCCACTTCCTCCCTGCCTCCAGTTCATCAAGTGCTTATATGGAGAATGGTTACGGTATGGGACTGTTCATTGAATACCTGTCCAGGAAATCTTCAGACGCAAAAATCAGCAAAATACTTGAATACCAACGCGATGGCGCAGAATCACTCCAGGCAGCCCTGGAAAAGTTCTGCAATACCAATTCTATAGGATTCTTTGAGCAGGAGGGATATATGAAATTCGTGAAAATGGCACTTGACGGCGAACTGGATAGCGATTATACCGTGGTAATGGCCTGGAAATCAGACTGCTATGATGACGTGGCAAAGATAACCAAAGCCGAATTGAAAAGAATAAGGGGAGAAGTGTACAACTACGGCGTCAAGATGAACTTCCTTGAAATGGATGAGAAATTCCTCTCCGGGATACAGGACAGGGATATCGTGATAGGCCAGAAAGAGGCAGATATCGTGACCTATGTCTACTACATTACCAATTCTCAGCAACTCAGGGAACTCGGGCGCGCCACATACAGCAATGAGTACTCGATTCCCGTAAAGACTTTCCTCGGGTATAATACAAAATTCCCCATTGTGCTGGTGTCCACACGGAAGAATCCTGTATATGGTCCCGGGAAATACGATTGCGTGGCCACTGTTGATTTCCCCAAGCCGGATAAGAATGCCCCCAAGATCCACGAGCTCAAATTCAGCTTCCAGCTTGAGAACAGAACCGATGCCGGCGACAGCGGATATTGCCCGGAATTCACCTGGTCCACATCCTATGACGATGTAATGAGCGCCATTTCGTCCGGAAGCGGGGTGAACATTTCATGTTACCACAAAAGCAGTTCAGCTACGGACGACCAGGCTTCCATCGAATTCAAGATCGATTCTTATTCAAAAGGCAAGGTCGGATCGATATCGTCCATCGTTTTCGATTACACCCGCCCCTATAGCGACGGCGAAGACAAATGGCACGTGGAAATCAGCAGCCTCCCCGTGGAAGAAAACTCAGTGGATCTCTTCAACAGCAGCGAGGCCCTCTGGAAAGCTCAGGGGTCAAAACTCAAAGTCAAACTGACTCACAAAGACAAATACGGAGACGTCTACAAATATGTTGAGAAATCCAGCAACTACGCCAAAGTCTATATGGAGTATAAACCTTAGTCACTGCAGCACAAAGTAACCCAGGCAGGCGCAGGTGCTCCCGCTGGAAAAGCGGCTTGCCAGGCAGGCGCAGGTGCTCCCGCTGGAAAAAGCGGATCGCCAGGCAGGCGCAGGTGCTCCCGCTGGACGATTTTCCTGGCCAGCGGCAGCAAAACAAGGGCAAAATGCTCCCGCTATCCCACTTTTCACGCCAGCGGGAGCAGTGGGCAGGAGCAGTGGGCAGTGTGCAGGAGCAGCGGGCAGCAGTTCTGCCCCGAAAAGATTTGGTTCGTGAGGGTAGATTACGTATATTTACGTCAACATTGATTTGAGACATGATGTCAAGGCGTTCGGAAATAGTTTACGCGCTCTCGGCGCCGGCGAAACTGGCGGCTCTCTCGGCGCCGGCGACACCGGCGAAGTTCTCGGCGCCGGCACCACTGGCAACTCTGGCGGCGCTGGCGGTGCTGCTTACCTCCTGCACGGAGCGGAGCGCGGAGCTGCGGCCGCTGGGCGCAGTGGACGGCGTGCCGCTGCACAGGATGACGGCGGAGCGGCTGCCGGACCTGCCCAAGCCCCGTGGCGGGCACCACACGATGCTTCTCGGGGAAGAGCTGACTGTCCTCGGCGGCATCACCGACGGCTTCGTGCTGGAGCCCACAATCGCCTATCTGAAAGACGGCGCTTGGCAGGAAGTCCCAATGAAATACCCGCACTACTACGGCTTCACGACCCTCCTGCCGGACGGTAACGTGATGCTGGGAGGCGGGTGCTCGGAGAATTTCGGCATCGGACAGAGCTGGGGCGTCGAGACTTACAACCCGGCGACGCACGCCTGCAAGGCCGTGGGAATCATGGACCGGAAAAGGGCCGGCGCATCAGCTTCAGCCCTCCCGGACGGGCGGGTTGTCGTGGCCGGCAACTGGTATGCCGACGACGCCATAGAGCAATATGAACCCGGCGAAGCTTTCTCATACGTAAAGGAGCCCGCAATTCAGAGAGTCTATCCATTCATCCTGCCAGTATCGCCTGACAATGCGCTTATACTCAGCGCAGAAGGCCCTTATGGCGAGCGGGCGGCCAGTTGCATCGACCAGCTGGATGGGGAGCCGTACTCGGAACCGCTGCTGGACGAATGGGACATCCTTCCACATCCCGTCAATCCGACATCGGCCGACGACCTCAGGATAGGTGAATATTCATATCTGCTCCCGGCCGTTCGCCGCGAAGACGGGCAGGCGGGCATCCTCCGCCTCTCCGAGAGACGCTTCAGCCTGCTGGAGACGGACCACCCGCTGCCAATGGCGCTGCCGGACGGCGAAGCTCTCGTATGGGAGGGCAACCTGCAAGTGGACCGTGCCTCCCGTAGCGCCTGGATGTACGCAATTGGCGACAAGGGACATTTTGCCGCGGCGAGAATCGCCTACGACCCCATATTCGAAGGCAACAAAGCCACGCTGGAGCTTTATCTGGCCGACAAACCCGACGGCGGATCTTTCTTCAACAGCGCCGCCAGGCTGCTTGACGGGGGGCGTATCGTGCTGGCGGGAGGCGTGTCTTTCGACAAGGTAAAAGACAATAACTTCGAAGCTACCGGAGAAGTCTGGATGTTTCACACCACGGCGCCGGCGAAAGGCTCCTTCCCATGGTGGATACTGCTCGTCATCCTGCCTGCCTGCGCCTTCGGCTGCTGGGGCATATTCCGCATTCTCCGCAGTCCCGCAGCCCCGCAACCGCCCGTGGAGGACATCCCCGGGAAGAACGACCTCCTCACCCGCATCACATCCCTGATCGAAGGCAGGAAGCTCTACCTGGTAAAAGACCTGAAAATTTCCGATATCGCCCGAGAACTGGGCACCAACGCCACCTATATCTCGGCCTGCATCAACGGGCAGCTGGGCCTTTCATTCCCGGAACTGATTGCCCGCTACAGGGTTGAATACGCGCAGGAGCTTATGCGCAAAAACCCTGAAATGCCTTCCGTGGAGGTCTGGGAAGAGTCTGGGTTCAACAACGAAAAAACCTTCTTCCGCTGCTTCCGCGCCCAGGCCGGAATGACTCCCGCAGAGTGGAAAAAATCGGCTTTTGACGCCAACAAGCAGCAGCAAAACAAATAGGGGTTTCTGTATTAAACAGAAATAATCATTATATTTGCTTGTTGCATAAAACTTGTCCGACAATGAAAAAGACTTTTTCCATTCTCCTCTGCGTGCTCGCCGCCAGG
>CACZDC010000084.1 GCA_902779785.1 uncultured Bacteroidia bacterium | reverse complement strand
GGGGATGAAGAAGGTGCGGGCGAAGCGGCGGAGGTCCGCCGGCTTGATGCGGCGGACGGACGCGGAGGTGCCCAGGATGGGCAGGCCCAGGGGATGTCCCTCGAAGAGCATGCCCTCGAACTTGTCGTACACGTCCTCGGCCGGGTTGTCCTTGTAGGAGATGATCTCGTCCAGGACGACGCCTCGCTCGGTCTCGATCTCGGCGTCGGGGAAGGTGGCCTCCGTGGCCAGCTCGAAGAGGAGGCCGGCGGCCTTTCCGAGGTCCTCCTTCAGCACGGTGGCGTGCAGGACGATCTCCTCCTTGGTGGTATAGGCGTTGAGTTCGCCGCCCAGGCGGTCCAGGTAACTGTTGATGACGGAAGCGCTCTTGCGCGCCGTCCCGCGGAACATCGTGTGCTCCGCGAAATGGGCGATGCCGTTGCCGAATCCGTCCTCGTCCCGCGTCCCGCAGCGCATGCTCAGGGCGCAGTAACCGACAGCGGACCCGCCGCGCCGGACGGCGTACCGGAGTCCGCAGGGTGCCGTTCCGCTCCGCATTACCGCTTCCTCGAAATCCGTTTGAGGTCGTCCGTGAGGAAGCCGGGGGCGTTCTTCGCAGTGACCTTGTGCTTGCGAATGTAATAGACGGTGTCCGTATCGGCCTGTTGTAGGTCTTGTCGGTGTAGGCCTTGTCGGCCTCGTCCTCGTCGCAGAGGATGATGTCCTCGTCCATGTACTTTTCACGCTCCTTCGTGGAGACGGACTCGGAGATGTCCTCCTTGGCGAGGTAGATGCGCTTGATCGCGCCTTTCTTGTCGAAGTGTCCGTTGAACCAGGCCATGCCGGTGTAGGCGACCTTTTCGGAGTCCATGGCCTCGGCCGTGAACTCCTGGATGCCCTTCACGAGGGCCGGGAGGAACACGAGTTCCCGCCCGGAACCGCCCTCCACGGGGCACAGGGGCAGGGAGATGACCTCGGTCCGGAGGGCGACGTTGTCACCCTTGTCGGCCCCGCCCTTCTCCAGCGTCAGGAAACGGACCATGGGCTCTTCCTCGCCCTTGGCCTGGCCGGCCGTCATGAGGAGGAAATAGTAGGTGTCCGATTTCTTGAGGGACTCGTACTCGGCCATCGAGCAGAACTCGAAGGGGGAGGCGGTCCACAGGTCCACCACCTCCTGGCGCAGCGCGCCGTCCAGCATCTCGTTCCCGCTCATCACGACCTTCGTGATCTTGTCGGAGAAGTCGGAGAACAGGTGTTTCCGGGTGGTTACCTTACCTTGGGCAAAAAGGGCCGTGCTCACCGCGAGCAGGGCGAAAATTAGAGTCAGTCGCTTCATATTCATACTTCTTTGCGCTGCAAAGATAATGCTAAGGCCCATTTTTTCAAAATCGGCGGGCGTAAACAAGAGGCGGCCGGAACCCTCCGGTCCCGGCCGCCCTGTTCAGAAAGGAGAGGCTACTCCACGAAGATGGCTTCTTCGTCCGTCACGACGGGCGCATCGGCCTCAGGGAGACCAGCCTCTTCCTCGGCGGATTCTCCATCCGGCCTGAGAACGCCTTCACTGACTTCACGCGTCATCGTGGAAGGCAGGGTGCGGGTGCCGTAGTTGTACTTGAGGGTGCCGTCCACGAATCCGTACAGTTTATACTTCGTGTACTTTTCGGTATCGGCGGAAATCAAAGTGGCGGCATCCGTCGAACCCTCGGCAAAGGCAGCAGACATCAGGTTGTAGGATCCTGTCCCGTAATTGGAGCCGTTGGTTCCGAAGAGGCTGATGACCCGGGTCTCTCCTTCTACTACGAGGGTGGCAAAATTCGGCTGGCTCTTGAACTTCATCTGCCCTGTCTCTTCATCGAAGGTCGCCTCGACCGTGAGGCCGGTGTTTTTGCCCAGTCCCTTGACATTGTAGGAGGTGTTGACCACTTTGCTTGTAATGGTCCATTTGTCGGTCTCGGGAGTGTCATCAGTGACATTCCAAGTGCCAATCCATGCGAGATACGCTTCAGTTGGTTTCCGGTAATCTACTTCCAGCAGACAATACTTGAAGGTGGGTGTACGGTCGGAATCGCTGTCGACACGTTCGTCCATGCCGTAGCAGAGGAAAACATACTCTCCTTCGTCGATGGTCCCAAGGAGCAAATTGATGGACTTGCTCGTCCTTAGTTTATCGGTGCCTGTACGCCTGGACCAGATGGCAGCGACGGGATCGGACCCGTAATTGGACTCGAAAACGCTTTTCTTCATCCAGGTGAATCCCCAGGAAGAGCCGTCCGTCTTTACGTAAACTGCTTGGGCAATGGTCCCGTTGGATTGTTCATATTCGGGCTTGAAAGTCATTGACCAGTCTTCCGGCGTGGTGAATTCGGGAATTTCGAACTCGATGATGTTGTATTCGCCCGTGAAATTGTACTCCTCGTCCAGACCGTAGATGACCACGACACGCGGACCGGGGCTCAGCTTGTTGTAATTATATGTGGCGTTCGCCGTTTTCGGTTTGGTTTCGCTTGCTTTCTTGTTGGGAATGTAGTTGGAGGAGAGGAAATCCTCCACGGAATCGTATAGTTTGTCGAAGGTGCTCTTCGTGTACAGGGCAAAGTCATGGGGACCCGTGGTCCCGGAGATTTTGACTTTGGAATAGACTTTCTTGGCGGAAGTGCTATACTCATCCCGGAGGTAAGTGGCCTGCCAATCCTCGTTCTTCTTCCAGGTTTCGACGGTGGCGATGCGCTTGATGACGTTCTTGGTCACGGTGATCTCCTTGGAGGCGACCTTCTGGAAGACGAGCTTGCCATCGGCGTCGTACAGGGCGATGACGGAGTCGGCATACAGTTCACCGGCGGGCATCGGCACGTAGAAGGTATGGGTACCTGCCGCCGCGGGGAAGTTGATGTCCACGGACTTCTCGGCGTCCGTGAGCGTATCATCCAGTTCCGCATCCAGGGCGTAGTTGCCGTTGATCTTGTGTCCGAAGGTGGTGAACCGGAAGCGGACGGCCGTGGCGGGGACATTGTCGATGGTGAACTTCAGCGCGCCGGCCGGGTGGGTGAAGGTCATCACGCCGTCGGCAAAGGTACCGGCGAGCGGAATGACGGAAGCCGGATCGGCACCGGCCGCCAGGGTGTACGAAGCAGGGAAGTGAATGGTTTTCACGCCGTTGGCGTCGAAGGTATGGGCGGCATCGGCCGGATAGGCGCCGGCGACGATGGTCGTGTACCCGGCGGGCACGTTGCCTTCGAAGGTCAATGATTCATCGGCCGTGAAGGTCACGACCTGACCGTCGGTCCCGTTGGTGACATAGACGCTGATCGCGTCGCCGGCCACCCACGAGGCGGTCTTGTCGCCCTCATAGGCAGTTCTGGTGTCGCCCACGACGGCGGTGAAGCGCATCTTCACGAAACCGTCGGCAGGATTGGTGTCTTTTTCGCGGGAGCAGGAAGCCACGGCGAGAAGGAGCAGGGAAGCTCCGATTACGGAAATCTTTCTCATACGGCGTTCCTCCTTAATTCCAAGGATCATCATCTGCCGGATCGTCCAGCGATCCGATGTCGGGATTGTTCAGTCCTCCGGACTGCAGGAAATCCATCTCGAGTTCCAGGTCCTTCACCCGGTTCTCAGGGGTTAAGTACGTTTTTTTCATATGGTGGTTGGTTTTATTATTCAGCGGGGGTAAGAATAGAAGGAATGTAACGAGCAGAGGTAAAAGTCCAAGCTGAAGTGCTACGGTTATAATTCAGACGATAATACCTAGCGCATAAGGTATTGTCAGGAAGAGTAAAACCATTCAAAGTAATCCCGTTTGCGGTTTGTTCTACATACATCAAGTCATAGGGTTCTTCTGTTTGCCTAACAGCATGGTTCACATCAGAACCACTTCCGAAAAGATAGTAATCATAGGTGTTGGATGATCCCACAAATTGTGATTGAAATACAATACGGTTATTAATGGCATCATAATTGGCAACAGCGGTGAAAAGATTACCATTCATGCCGCTAACTGAGTATGTATGGTTAGCCTGTTTTCTTGATATTGTCCAGGTATCGACATTAGGCGTACTTTTAGAATCAGTAACAGTCCAAGTCCCAAGCCAAGAGAGATAATCCAGACTCGGTTCTTCGAAAGTATACTCTAACAAACAGTATTCAAAAGTTGGAGTGCGGGATTCTTCGGCAGATGCCCTTTCATTCATTCCATAAGAGATAAGAACATAATCTCCCCTCAGAGAATTGACATTATAATTGACGCTTTTGCCGGTGGATAGAGAGGAGGTGACATTTCGTTTACTCCAGATAAAAGCTGCAGGATCTCCCCCATACGAATTGGTAAATTCCTCTTTGGAAACACTGTTAAAAGACCAAGTGTTTCCCTCGGGGACTTTTACATTAGCGACAGTAATGATATTGCCAGAATTATTATAATTCTCGTTAACAGTAATTGACCATCCTGCAGGAGTGAAAAACTCCGGTACGGTAAAATCAATACAATTATAGAATCCAGTAAAGTTATTGTTTTTGTCTAGACCATAAACAATTGCAATATAGTCTGTCGCACTGAACTTATAATTGAACTTAATAATGCCGTTTCCAGTATAATGAGATGAAGAGTTGATAGAGAGCAGAAAGTCGGCGATAGAATCGAAAGAACTCTCAAAGTCTGCTTTAGTAAAAGCAGTAATACCATAATAACCTAATGTTCCAGAAACTCTTACATACGATTTGACTTTTGTTTCATTAAAGAGATCATATAGATAAGTCACCTGCCAATTGTCATCTCTCGTCCAGCAGGCGACTTCGGGAAGGATGCGGATGGCGTCCTTGTGATCGCTGGTTCGGGGGAAGGTGGGTGTCGAGTTGATTACTTTCTTGAAGAGCACTTCATTATTCGAATTCTCAATTGCCTTCTCAATCGTCACATAGGATCCTGCGGTGAGTTGGCCGTCAGGAATGGGGATGTAGAAGGAGCGGGTTTCCTGGCTACCTTCAACGAATTCGAAACTGACACTCGAGTTCTCGTCCTGATTGGCCAAGGTCATGCGTCCTCCGTCGGAGAGTGAGAAGTCTCCGGAAATCTGCTGCTTTTTGGTGGTGAAGGTAAAGACGGTAGCGTCGGTGGGGATGTTGGTCAGGGTAACCTTCATGGCGCTGCAGAAGTGCCTGAAAGTCATCGATTTCCCATCATAGGAGCCGATGAGTGGAATGAACCGACCGGTGTCGTCCGCATCCTCCAGATCGTAAGAGTTGGGGAGATAGACGCTCTTGACAGCACCATCTTCAAAATAAAGGTTGGGTGAACTGGAATAAACATCATTGGCCGGATAGACGCCGGAGATGATGGTTGTATAGCCGGACTCCACTTCGCCGGTGAAGGTGATACCATCATTGGTGATGAAGTCCACGACATCGAAACTCTCATTATCGGTAACGCACACCGAAATGGCATCGCCTGCTGCCCAGTGGGCGATTTTGTCTTCTTCGTAGGTTGTTCTGGTCGCCTCGTCGATAGACGCCTTGAAAGTGAGCGTCACCTTGCCGGGGGAGGCTTCTTCCTGTTCATTGTCCACGACGGGGGCGGGGGTTTCAACTTCCTTATTGCAGGCGGCGAGGGCCGCGAGGACCAGGATGGTCCCGAACAGATGCTTTTTCATGATTCGTTTCTCCATCCTTTATTCTTCGTCCCATCCTAAACCATCGGGGTCGCCGTAATCGTTTGTGATCGTGGGCTTGTTATTCATTCCGTAAAGGATGAACTCTTCCAGGACCAGAAGGTCCACCTCAGTCTCTGGCTTACAATACTGAAGTTTCATATCTAGTTGTGTTTTAAGTGGTTGCGGTGTAGGGGCCGTGGCTTTTTTAACCACAATGCTTCAAAAATAAAAAAATCACCCGAAAAATCCTATGTTTTTTTGCATTTTTCGCAATCGGGACCGGAGCTGGATGGAAATCGATTCATTATTCCACAAGGAATTATTATATTTGCAGACTATGAGTCAGTATATCGTATCGGCACGCAAATACAGGCCGGACTCCTTCGAAACGTTGCTCGGCCAGGACAACATCGCCCGGACCCTGTCGAATTCCATCAAGCGGGGGCAGCTCGCCCACGCCTATCTCTTCTGCGGCCCGCGCGGGGTGGGGAAGACCACCACGGCGCGCATCTTCGCGAAGATGATCAAC
>CACZDC010000083.1 GCA_902779785.1 uncultured Bacteroidia bacterium | reverse complement strand
ATGATAAAACTCAACAATTGGGCGAATATCTGCAAGTTCCATAATTCAATTCTTTTTCGGCACAAATATACAAAACACTTTTGGAAAAGTGAAATTATTTTTAAAAATCACTTTTGGAAAAGTGAATCCTCTGTTTTATTTCTCCATTTCCTGCTCGAAGAGCTTCATGGCATCGGCCTTGGTCTTCTCGGCAATATCTATATAGGGCTTCATGGCTTTGTAATCGGAGTGACCGGTCCATTTCATCACCACCTGCGTTGTGATATACATCGTATCGCCGTCTATGTCCGTCCTAAGGGGCGGTCATTTTCAGTCTGGAAGGATACGGCCGGTGCCGACGAGGCGCATCAGGAAATAGGGATGATTGGAAGAGGTGATCGTGACACCCTGGGAAACGGAGGCGTGGATGAAAGTGAAACTGCCTCTCTCCAGGTCCATCTCGAAGATGATTCCGACGTGGCCGATGTCGCGGATGTCGTTTCTGGCTCCGAAAAACACCAGATCGCCTTTCTTAAGGTCGGAGAAACTTTCGACCCGACGGGTTTCACGGAACTGTATATACGATTTCGGAGTCAGTTTGTATCCGAAATGACGGAATACATAGCTTGTGAAATTAGAACAGTCGAACATATCCGGCCCCGGTGCACCGAGTTTGTAGGGAGTTCCGATGAAGGTCTTGGCATAGTCCAGGATCTGGTCGCGAAGCGGCTTGTCCGGATCGGGGGTGACTACTGAGTCCTCTTTCCCTTTTGGAGTATTCTTTACCCTCTCGATGGAATCCAGCACCTGCTGGGCCCTGTCCTTTGATTTGGCTATCTCCGTGGGATCGGTGAGGGGAGGGATAATCGTCCCTCCCGTGGGCGCAATGCGCTTTGTCGTCCCGCAGGAAGATATCAGCAGGGCGAGAAGCAGCATATATGCCATTATCCGTCTCACCCTGCAAAGATACGGAATTATTTCCAATTGCTCGCGTCGGCATAGAAATCAATGCTTTGGAATCTGCCGGAGAGAGGAAGCAGGTAATCGTGGGTGTTATCCACTCCGTTCACATTGATATGAATAGGTACCCTGTCGCTGCCTTCCTCATACAGGCGGCCGTGTTCGAAACCGCTGCTCCCGACAATATAGGTGGAAAGGTTGAAAACCATATCCATATAGTCTCCACCTTCACGGTCATATTGCCTCCAAAGGAAGAGCCAGTCCGTGCCGGCTCCCGCGACGTACTCTGAAGTCGTTCCGGGATATACGACGCGGGGAAGGACGTGGTCATAATAGACGGGTATCCTTGCACCTTCCTCCGGATAAAAATGCAGAGGGTCGAGACTTGTAAATGAAAGAACGATATTGAGATAGAGTGCCGTGGGATGGGCGTGCTTGTAATATCCGTTGGAGCCGTTGAGCGCCGTGTATGAGTCCCATCCCGTCAGGTTCCACACCTCTTGGAAGTATTCTGCAAAGCCTTCGGACGTCCTTTCGTAGCCGTTCAGATAGCGGTAGTTGTCAATCCTTGCCAGACGGCCGAGTGGCTGAACCCTTGTCGAAGCGGAAGCCTCGGAACGGGCATTGGAGATGATTACAGTCGTCTCCCTCGTCTCGCTGGCGAACCAGGTCCCGCTTGGCTTATAAGTAACCGAGCCGAGTACCGATCCGGAAACGTGGACATAGAAAGCAAGGGCCTCGGGATGGAAAATCTGAGTCCTTAAATCCCCGGCAGTTGTGTAGTAGAACTTCATTCCAAGGGCTTTTTTCAGCACTTTGCAGCGTATGCTGTCTCCGATGAGTCCGTCGCTTGAGCGGACCTGGATCGTGACATTTGCCGTGTCGTCGGAGTCGGAGCCGTCATAATTGTAATGTGCGTTTGTGTCGGGGGAGAGTTCTGTCCGGAAGAGCACTGCTGTGTAATTGTCATCGACCCTGGCGGTTTTCCAGGAAAGGTACGGACTCAGGGAAGAAGGGATGTCAGCGGAGATCGTGAAATCTATATCGGGGTTGGACCTGTAGACATAGTACACGGCACAGAATCCTTTCATCAAGTAGAAGTCCTCCACATCTTCAAGGGATGAGGCATTTGAGACAAAGCGCAGATCTCCCGTAATCTGGGGACTTCCTCCCTCTATTCTCCAGTCCTCGTCTTCCACCACTTCGCTGGTAAACACGCTTCTGAGACTGAAGCATCCGTTCCTGGGGGAGTCAAAATTGGACGGCGAGAGGCCAAGGTAGGTCCTGTAGGTCGTCTCGGAATAAGTCGCAGTCGGAGTCTGTACCCTCGCTCCGATTTCAAGATAAGTCGCAAGGCTCCTTTCCTCGGAAGATGCTATCATAGAGGGGATTTTGTCCTTCCAGGAAGTGGCGCTGATGAGATTCCCCCTCATATTTTCAAGTACATAGAGCGAGACGCTGCCTCCGCTGTTTATTCTCAAAAGGTCTTCTTCCGTAGCCTCGTCAGCATCCACGCACTGCGTCGCCTTGCTCTTCGCGGCAAAGGGAAAAATGTCCCTTGCGGCCTGTTTGACACGGATGGAAGTGAAAGTGATATTTGTCTTTTCAAGAAGACTCGTGTCCATACTCAGTTCAATCCTGTGGACCAGCCTCTTTAGGGAAAAACGTGTGCTGGAATTGACTGTGAATCCCTGGACTTTTCCATACATAGGGACGCCTCTTGCAATGGACTCGAGATAAGCCGCCCTCGAGCCGAAATCGACGTGGACCGCCGTGCCCATTTCATTTTCTTTCGTGGAGGACGGGATGACTGTCTCGCCGCAGTTGGCCAGAAGATAGAGTTCATACTGCCCGTCAGCATCCGGGAGAGTGAGTTCCACGGAGGCGGCGTCTGAAAAATAACGCTGTCCTTTCAGTGAACCGTTCTGGAAGAGATAGTAGTTCACATTGTCGATTTGTATCAGCGCCAGATTGTCAATGGAGCTTTTGGCCTTGTCTTCCAGAGGCTCCGCGACAAGTTTCAGGGGAATGACTACGGACTTGTCAAAGGGCTCGCTGATCGAATATTCAATCTTGCCGCAGGAGAGCGCAAGCAAGAGAAAGGACAATAGGAAATAACTGTATTTCATCAACTTGGATAATTAAAACGTTTGCTCGCCCTCTCCTGCATCCTCCTCGTCGTCTATGGAGAAAGAGCTAGGTGAAAGCTGGTGGACCCGGCAGCTGACACTTCTCCCGAGACCGCTGAATATAAGGCTGGCGCTACGCCTCGTGTTGCCGCTGTTGGCGCTTGCCCATCTTGCGCGGACTATGCCTCCGGGCCGGTCGTGCGAGAGCAGGATAAGTTCCGGGCTGCTGGAGCTGACGCTTATCTGCTCCACGGGGAAATTGGACGAAATGATCCTTACGCTGAAAGCGCTGACGTCGCTGTCGGAGCAGATCTGCTCATAACGGTCCAGCCCGAAATAGGCCGGAGAGAGCACTATGTTTACTTTCGCCAGGTGCCTGCCTTCTTTTGTCTTGTAGAGAATGGATTTCGTGCTGCCGATGCTGAGATTCTCATCCAGGGAAACGCCTATGCAGGCATAGCTGCTCCCGTTGGAAAGTATTTCTGCCTCAAGTCCTTCTCCTTCCTTGGACATGGTCCATCCTTCCGCAGAGTGCGTGCCGTCCGAGAGAGGGGAGAATCTAAGGTAATGTTTCTGCCCAATGGTCCCGGGAGGCAGCTCCAGATTCAGCTTGGCTGAGTAAGGCCCGTCTGCCTCGCCTGAAACCAGCAGGGAGCGCTCGTCCGTCCAGTTTTCACGGCTGACTTTCCAGTTGCCCTCCACGAACATCCCGTTCCAGCTCAATATCAGATCGATGTAATAGGCATATCCGCCTGCGAGGTCGAAATTCTTCGCGCTTCCGTTGCCCGGGAAAAAACGGTAGGTGAGATTCCCGCTTACTCCGTCGCCGGAGTTGTTCTTGTCGGCCTCGACTTCGATATAGGTACATAAGGCCCCCTTGACAGCGTCCAGCTCCGGATTGCTCAGACTTTTTTCCATCTGGGATACTCCGCTGCCAAGCAAGTCTCCCTGGCAGTTTTCAGGAACGAACAGTTCGATATTGTCGGCTTCGCTGAATAAAAGCGATTCGCTGTCCCAGGCCGTGAGGCTGACTTCTTCCGCACGTCTTGCACTGCTGCCCCCGACAGAGAATGGGTAGAAGACATTCGGACACTGAAGAACCTTTATGTCCTGTGCGTTCACTGCGCCGCTTCCGCCAAACTCAGAGTCTGTGCGGATATTCACAACTAGACGTGCCATCAGCCTTCTCAGCCTTATTTCCGAGCCGTCGGACCCGCGTTCAAGATCAATGGCACCGCACATAGGCAGTCCTCCTCTCGACATCTCCCTGATGGCTGGTACGGGACAGGAATAATCGCTCATCCCGTCCATTCTGACCGGTGCCATTGAACACTGGTCCCCAAGATTGGCGAGGACATAGAGTCTGTGTCCTGCGTTTTTGTCCAGGGAAAGGGAAAAACTGTTACCACGCTGATATACTGTAGTTTCCAGTAAACCATTCCTGCTGTCGTAAGCGAAGCAGCAGACTTCATTGACCTTTTCAAGTCCGTTTTCGTCGTGGATCAGCCGGCTTTTGGCCGCTCCGTCCAATCTCGTCAGTATGAGTACCTCGCCAGTTCTGCTTTCATTCACACAAGACAGCAGGCAGAACAGAGGTATGAATAGATAAGCCAGTGATTTCATATTTGCTATTGTTTTACAGGACGGCTTCATATTCTTCCCCGTTATCCCAGGGCTCGATATGGATCAGCGTTTCGGTCCGTCCCCAGTCCATGCCGATATAGATGTCATCCAGTCGGTCTTTTGTCCAGTCGTATCCAGCCTTGATGATATGTTCCCCGACAGGGTAGGTATCGACTTTCTTCCCGTCGAGAATCAGGTCGAGGGACAGGCTGCCGTCCTTTTGCCTCGGGACCCTGAAAAGATAGTTCCCGTCGTCCCCGGAGAGAAGATGCCGGCTCCACAGCCCGTCATTAGGTCTGCAAGACGGCAGTTCTACTCCGTTGACTGAACTTTTGAGCACCAACTGATAGGGATAGTCACCGTCAACTGCCTCCTTCTCTATGCTCAGGTGTACGGTCGCAAACTCTTGTCTGAGAGTGACTTCCGCTACGGCATCTTCCCCTCTGCAGTCTATTTCCGCGGTATAGGTCCAGAGACTGTCGCAGGCGCTTCCTTTGCTCAGTACCACCTTGCCTTCGGCCATATCCGCAAGCCTGACTCCGGATAAGGCCGTCACTCTCACATAGCCCCTTGGAACTTCGCAGCGGTATCTTTCACCGGCATTGACGGGAACCGCTTTCACGAACACTTGGCCGGAATTCCAGGCGGAAAGCGTGAGCTCCTTTATCGCCTGAGGATTGTCCATCATAAGTATATCCAGCTGGCAGGGACAAGGCGTTCTGTTTTCCTTTATGGAACAGGCGCTTCCCAGCAGTATTGCCGCCGTGAGAATTCCGGCCGTGTGTACGTGTTTCATTTTATTTTAGATTGTTTCTTCGTAAACTGCTCCGTTCTCCCAGTCGTCGACCGTGATGCTGAAGTTGGCAGTGCCCTTCTCTATCACGTGTTCGGGGTCGTCAGAGCCCAGGGCTGTGACAGTAAGGCCGATGCTGTAGAGTTTGTTCCGGCCGACTCCGTCTTTCAAGACGACGGGATAGTAGTAGGTGTCGTTCTTGACCTGGGCTTCCACTACAAGGACAGTCCTGCGCGGCTCATAGGCGCTCTGGAAGCCGTTG
>CACZDC010000082.1 GCA_902779785.1 uncultured Bacteroidia bacterium | reverse complement strand
TGCCATGCCCCGGGAGACGCTTCCCCAGTACATGCAGCGCAGCGTGTTATGGCAGAGAATGGGGATGGTTTTCCCATGCCAGTCCCGGTCATAAAGTGCGCCCCGCTTTTTATCCCACAGCCCGCGGCGCAGCAGCCCGGCGGCATTTTCTGCTTTCTTCCGCCATTCTTCCGCCGCGGGATCCCCCTCTGCCCGGCAGATCTCGGCCAGGGTATACCGGCTGGCGATGCTCCAGCAGGTTGCCGGTGTCGACCAGGTTGTTCCGGTTCAAGTCCTCGGTAATCCTTATGCAGTACGAACCCTCTTTCAGATAAGGGAACAGCAGGGAACCGTCTTTCTCTATTATGAAACTGCGGATCACCTTGTCGCGCTTTTCACCGAGCAGGTCCACGATATATTTATTGTGGACGGCAGACAATTCCAGAGTGATGGATGAGAGCTTCTCGTCGTTCGGGAGAGTTACCTTCATCAGCGTGCTGTCATTGTAGAAACCATTGATGTCACGGAACTTACGATACGGAATCTTGAGGTGGTAGTCATAGCCCTGCATAAACTTTTCGTTAGGCATCACGGTGTAACGCCTGAGATTGGTCGAATCGCGGGTGACGGTATATTTCATCTTGGCCTCCTGCTGGCGCGGGTTGACACTGTGCATTTCCAGCGAGTCCCAGGCCTCCGAGATCAGAGGATACTTGAACTCCAGCTGGAAACCATACTGCTCGATCGTAGTCGGGTCAGAGACCGTAGTATAGACAGCAATGGTATCTTCGTGCTTGACATCACGCCTGGAACTTTTCTGGAGTTCGGCCCTGAGCTTCTTGTCAAGGGCAAGCTTTACAGTCTCGTCGGTAGGGACCAGTTTCCCCAGGGTGTCAGTCTTATCATACTTGAGCTGCAGGAAGAGGGTGTCAGGCATCTTGCGCTGGTCATTCACCCACAATTCGAGGGAGTCACGGAGAGGATTGAACTGGCTGATAAGTTTTTCCTTGGGCAGACCTTTGATACGCATCGAGTGGATATTGGCTCCTGGGGCCATAAAAGTCAGGTATGCAGTCCTGAGTCCGACGCGTTCCTTCTTGACAATGAATTGTTTGGATGGTTTTTCTCGGAAGACATTCAACTCCACCTCCGTTTTTCTTGCCAGACAGAGCGCCGTATCCTTCATATCAAACTTCTTGAGTTCGTAGAGAGAATCGTTGTAGACGGTCTTAGGCCGGTAGAGGGAATCCAGAAAGCCTATGCTTTCGCTTTCGGGCTCATAGATATTGTTATTGTTGGCATCACGGATCGCATAGACACGGTAGAAGGTGTCCTTGATGTTGCGGAGGCTGAAGAAGCCCCAGTCGTCGGTCTTGGTGGCGGCGTCTGGACGGTGCTTGAGGACGGCCGAGTCGGCGTGGTCCTTATAGAGCATTACCGTCGCATTCTTTATGGGCATCAGGCTGTTGCAGTCCTGAACAAGGCCTGTCATACACATAGAGTCTATCTGGGGACCTGTGGAGAACACCAGAGTGTATCCCGGGAACATATTGCCTTCGTTGTTGTCCCCGATAGCACCGGTGATGTCAAGGGTATATGTCGTGTTCGAATCCAGGTCCGATTCGAAACTGATCACCACACTCTTGCCGTCCAGGCGGTATTTCGGCTTCTTCTCGAGCGGGGGAGACAGGAAAATGTTGTTCGCTTCCTTGACGACGACATATTCGTTAAAGGTGAAGCGTATCTTGGTCTTGTGGGGAGAAACGTTCACCGAGCCGGGAAGCGGAGAAATCTTTGTAATCACAGGAGGGATAGTGTCCTTGTCGCCTCCGGAAGGAGGTGTCGTGGTATTGGCGCAACCCGAGGGGAAGCACAGGACCGCCAGTATCAAAAGGGCGGGAATGAGTGGAAGGAACTTTCTCATAGGTCGCTGCGCGATACGTTTTCTATTCCGTCAATGCTGGAAATTTTCTTTATCATCTTCTCCAGGATGTCCTTGGAGGCCACATAGAGGTCAATATAGCCCTCGAATATCCCGTTCTCAGTGGCAAGGTTGAGACGGCGCATATTCACGCCCATAACCAGAGACAGATACCTTGAAATTTCGTTAAGCAGGCCGACCCTGTCTATTCCCTTGAGGGAAAGCCGGACAAGGTAGGACTGATTCCCGCTCTCATCGGTCCAGTCCGGAACGACGACCCTGTCGCCGTGGATGGCCGCCATACCCTCGGCTCGGGAGCAGGACTTCTTGTGGACCGTGATGGTCCCGTCGGCCTCCTTGAAACCGATGACCGCATCTCCCGGGATAGGATGGCAGCAAGGGGCAATTACATAGCGCGGATTGCCGTCGGAAAGAAGCGATGTGTTTTCAGCGGAGGAAGGGGAGGCGTGGCTGAAAAACTTGCGGAAGAACGACAGCCGGAAAGAGGAATGCTTCAGGACCTCAGAGAGGTTGCTCAGTTTGAGAAGACCTATGCCTATACGGTAGAAGAGTTCCTCCCTGTTTGGGACGTGGTAGGCGACTTCAATCTTCTGCAGGGTGTCCTCATCCAGTTTGTAACCGAGGGAATTGACCTGTTCTTCCAGAGTCTTGCGCCCGAAATCAAGCGTCTGGCGGCGCTCGTTGCGGAAATAATCCGCAACTACGCTGCGGGCGTGATGAGTTTCAAGGAAACGCAGCCATTCCCTGTGCGGCTTGGCTTCCTCGGCCGTGATGATTTCTATCTGGTCGCCGGTCTTAGCCACATAATCCAGTGAGACCAGCCTCTGGTTGACCTTGGCTGCGATAGCCTTGTTGCCGATTTCCGTATGGATCTGATAGGCGAAATCAAGGACAGTCGAACCTTTCTGTATTGCCTTCTGGTCACCCTTGGGCGTAAAGACATATATCTCACTGGAGGTCAGGTCGTTATGGATTATATCCAGGAGTTCCAGGGCATTGACGTCCGGATTGACCAGGATTTCACGGATATTCTCCAGCCAGGAGTCCATCTCATTGTCCCCGATGTAGCCGTTGCGCTTGTAGGCCCAGTGCGCTGCGATGCCTTTCTCTGCGACATCGTCCATACGACGGGAACGGATCTGGACTTCCACCCAGATACCGGACTTGGAAAGAAGCGTGCAGTGAAGAGCTTCGTAACCATTTGGTTTAGGGTTCTTTACCCAGTCTCGCAGCCTTTCGGTCAGGCTGCGGTAAATCCCGGAAATGGCGGAAAAAATGCTGTAACATTGATCACGCTCGGTGTCTCCGAACTTCTGGTCGGCTTCGAACACTATCCGGATGGCGTAGAGATCATAGATTTCATCGAAGGAGATATGCTTCTCCTGCATCTTGTGCCAGGCGGAGTATGGCGTCTTGATACGCTTCTTGATTTCGAATTTCAGGCCTTTGCGGGAGAGGGTTTCCTGGATGGGGGCGATGAATTCGTCGATTTCCTTCTCTCTCTCCTGGACATTGAGATTGATTTTCTGAGAAATCTCATTGTATGCGTCAGGAACCTTGTATTTGAGCCAGATGTTCTCGAGTTCAGACTTGACGTTATACAGACCGAGCCGGTGGGCGAGGGGAATGAAGATGAACATTGTCTCGGAGAGAATCTTGTCCCTCTTGTGTTCGGGCATAAATTCTATGGTCCGGCAATTGTGGAGACGGTCGGCCAGCTTGATCAGGACCACCCTCACATCGTCATTGAGAGTCAGCAGGATACGCTTGAAATTCTCGGCCTGCAGGCTCTCCGCGGACATATCGTCCGACTTGGTGTCCAGGACATTCTTGATCTTGGTCAGGCCGTCCACCAGAGAGGCGATCTTGTCCCCGAACTTTTCCCTCAGGTCATCCACGGAGCATTCGGTATCCTCGACCACGTCGTGAAGGAGGGCCGCCGATATGGACTTGTACCCAAGGCCGATGTCGTCGACGACAATCCTCGCGACTTCGATGGGATGAAGCATATACGGCTCTCCACTGCGCCGGCGCACGTTTTTATGGGCATTGTTGGCGAATTCGAACGCCCGGTCCACAATCTCCAGTTCACGCTCGGAAGCACAGCGCTTCACGGCCGAAGCCCTGAGCCGCTGGTAGTCCTCGCGGATCAATTCATAGTCTTTCTCTGTAAACTCGGAATATGCCATAACTTATTTCTCTTTTTTCTTTCTGCGTCCGCGGCTGCGGAATTTCTCTATGCTCTCGTCCAGTTTCTTGATCGATTCCTCGTGCTCCCTGACGTGCTGGAATGCATAACTCAGTTCCGCTCCGTAGAGTATCACCGTCCATCCCAGATTCAGCCAGACCATAAAGAGAGGAAGGGCTGCCAGGACACCGTAGACCGCACTCTGCTTGGCGACCATAACCTGGGTCTCGAGGTAAAGGAACTGGATTGCGGTGAAACCTATGCCAGAAACCACAGCCGCCTTGAAAGCGTTGCGATAGCGGACCTTGGTGCCTGGGATCCACTTGAACATCATAGTCATTATCAAAATGGCCGCGAGGGCGAACAAGGTCCAGGAAAGGAGGTTCTTCAAGTGGGCGGACAGGAATGAATCTCCAGGTATGATCAGGTCAAGTACAGACGAATAGACCACGGTCCCGGAGAAAAACAGGACTATGACGAAGGGGGAGAGCAGCAGTACCCCGAAACCTATACCGAGCGACTTCAGGAAATTCTGTTCCTTGTCCACTTTCCATACATTGTTGAACACCCTCCTGACCGACACCATAAGCCAGATGAGTATCCATACGAAAGAGAGCATACTGACGAAACCGAAAAGGCCTGATTCCGCTGTGGTCAGAATATTGTCCGCTGCGTTCATCAAAGCGTTGATTAGCTTTTCGTTGTTGACGTTGGCATAGAGAAACTCCTCCAGCATATCTGACATTCCCACGCCTGCGGTGAGCCAGAAGGCTATCGCCAGGAAGGGGACGACCGAAAGCATAGACTGATAGGCCAGGGCGGTGACCTGGTAACTGATTTTCTGGTCCGTGAAGGTGTTCAGCATCAGATAGACCACCTTGGTGTCATATACAAGCCGGCCTTTCCAGCGGTCAAGGTCATCGTGGTTCAAAAGCCACATATCGTGGGTAAGGAAGCGTATAATCTGATAGATTTTGATCCTTGCCCAGCGAGCGATTACTTTTGTCCTATGTATCAGCCTTTTGAACATCTGTCAAAACAATGTTGGTTCAAAATCATCTTTGCTTTCGGGCTCCTTTCCGGCAGCGGTCGCAGCGTCAGGAATCATCGAGAAGAACTCCTGTTCCGAGATTACTCTGACCCCGAGTTCTCCTGCTTTGCGTATCTTTTCCGGCCCGGGTTTTTCACCCGCGAGGAGGTAGCTTGTCTTTGCGCTTACGGAGGAAGTGTTTTTACCTCCGTGCTTCTCAATCAGGGCTTTCATCTCGTCCCTTGAAATGCTGAAGTTGCCGCTGATAACTATGCTCTTGCCTGCGAGAGCCTCGGAGGCCGCTTCGGCCTTTTCTATGGAAAACCGGAGTCCTGCGGCCTTCAGGCGTGATATTTCTTCGGAATGGGCAGGGTTGCGGAAGTACTGGAAGACACTTTCCGCAATCACGTCTCCAACATCCTTTACGGCAAGAAGATCTTCTTTCGAGGCCGCTGCAACGGCGTCTATGTCGCCGAAATGCCTTGCAATGTCGCGCGCGGTGGTCTCTCCGACATAACGTATTCCGATGGCGAAGAGCACCCTCTCGAAAGGAACCTTCAAGGAATCCCCGACTGAGTCCAGGAAACGCTCGGCCGAACGGTCCTTCCATCCGTCCAGAAGCATCAACTGCCTTTTGTTGAGCTCGTAGAAATCGGCCGGAGTACGGACAAGGTCAAGGCTGTAGAGCTGTTCTACCGTTGCTTCTCCGCACGGGAGACGAAGTGCTCCAGCTTGCCTTTGATCTGGGTAGGGCAGCCGTCAGTGTTCGGACAGAACCATTTGGCCTCGCCCTCATTCTTCACCAGTGGAGTGCCGCAGTCCGGGCAGACAGCTGGGAATTCCGGAATCCTGGCGCCCGGAAGCCTTCTGGAAGGCTCTACGGCAGTGATTTTCGGGATTATTTCGCCGCCCTTCTCCACATAGACGCTGTCTCCGACGTGGATGTCAAGCATCCTCATCTGGTCCTCGTTGACAAGTGTAGCCCTCTTTACAATGGTCCCTGAGAGGAAGACCGGCTCGAGATTGGCCACCGGGGTGACTGCACCGGTACGGCCGACCTGATAGTCGATGGACAGGATCGGCGTAAGGGCCTGTTCGGCCTTGAATTTATATGCGACGGCCCAGCGGGGGGACTTGGCAGTATAGCCGAGAGTCCGCTGAACATCCATTTCATTGATTTTGATCACTATGCCGTCAGTCGGATAAGGGAGATTCTTTCTCTCTGTGTCCCAATGCTTTATGAAACCTTCTATCTCCTCTGTACTGCGGCAGAGCCGGCGCTCGTGCGATACGGGGAGGCCCCAGGACTCGGCTGCCCGGAGGGCTTCATCGTGGGTCGGATAATCAACCTGGCCCGTAGGTATATGGTAAAGCGTGCAGAACAGTCCTCGGCGGGCAACCTCCGAGGGATCCTGCAGTTTCAGCGAACCGCTGGCGGCATTGCGTGGATTGGCAAAAGGCGGGTCCTCATTGAGTTCCCTTTCGCGGTTAAGCCTCTCGAACGAGTTGTATGGCATCAGGATTTCGCCTCTGATTTCAAACTCCTCAGGCCAGCCGCTGCCTTTCAGGCTGTACGGGATGTTCTCTATATTGAGTGCATTCGCGGTCACATCGTCGCCGACGACTCCGTCGCCTCGGGTAAGAGCACGGAAAAGGCGTCCTTTGCGGTAGGTCAGACATATCGCCGTGCCGTCGAATTTCAATTCGCAACAGAAGGAAAACGGCGTGTCGATGCTTTTCAGGGCACGCTGGGCAAAGGCTTCGACTTCCTCTATGCTGTAGGTGTTGCCGAGCGAAAGCATAGGATATTTGTGGGGATACTTGGCGAATCCGCTCTCGCTGTCCGAACCGACCTTCTGCGTGGGGGAGTCCGGGGTACGAAGCTCAGGAAATTGATTTTCAAGATCTTCCAGCTCGTGCATAAGCTGGTCATAGTCATAGTCCGACATCGTCGGAGCATTCTCGACATAATACTTCCGGCTGTTTTCCCATAAAACGGCCTTAAGTGAATCTATTCTCTGCCTTGCCTCGTTTTTGTCCATTTTATATGCGTGTACGCGTAATTTTACAAATATAGTGCTTTTTAACTTAATTGGCAATATTGTACATCTAATGGATTTTCACTAAATTTGTGGGATAAAACAGTCAATCAATTTAAACTGATATGAAAGATTCCATCATCATCCTCTGCGGAGGCGGCCCGGCTCCGGGTATGAACACGGTTGTGTTCTCTGTCGCAAAGACCTTCCTGTCAAACGGTTATCGTGTCATCGGACTTCACGGAGGCTACAGCGGCCTGTTCTCAAAGAATCCCCGCACCGAGGACATTGATTTTTTCAAAGCTGACGCTTATTTCAACCGAGGCGGTTCCTATCTTCAGATGAGCCGTTTCAAACCCACGGACCAGGATTTCGAGGAGAATTTCAATCTCTCCCTCTTCCAAGACAACAATATCAAGCTTCTGGTGACCGTTGGCGGCGATGATACCGCTTCTACGGCCAACCGTATCGCCAAGTTCCTGGAAGCCAAGCATTATCCTATCCACAACATCCATATCCCCAAGACCATCGACAACGACCTCCCTCTTCCGGACAATACACCTACCTTCGGCTTCAATTCCGCCAAGAATGAGGGCGCCCACCTTGCCAGGACGGTCTATGAGGATGCCCGCACAAGCGGCAACTGGCTGATCATAAGCGCTATGGGCCGCAGTGCAGGTCACCTTGCCCTCGGTATCGGCGAGGCTACCCACTGCCCTATGACCATCATCCCGGAGATGTTCAACAAGACCGGGATTACCCTTGACAAAATTGTCAACCTGGCTCTTTCTGCCATCCTGAAGCGTAAACTTCTCGGCATTCCCTACGGCACTGTAGTGGTCGCCGAGGGCGTCTTCCACGACCTTGATCCTCAGGAGATTAAAAACGCCGGAGTTTCAATGACTTACGATGAACACGGTCATCCCGAGCTCGGAAAGATCTCCAAGGCCGTCCTCTTCAACGACATCCTCGAAAAGAAATTCAAGGCCATCGGACTGAAGGTCAAGACCCGTCCGGTGGAGATCGGTTACGACGTACGCTGCCAGGATCCTGTAGCCTTCGACCTGACCTACTGCTCCGAACTTGCTATGGGAGCCTATGAGCTCTTCAAGAAAGGCGAGACCGGATGTATGGTCTTCGTCAATGCTTTCGGCGAGGCCAAGCCTCTCTATCTCAAGGATTTGCAGGGCGCTGACGGAAAGATCCCTCCGAGGCGTGTCGCTATCGAAGGCGGTATTTCCCGCAACTACTACGAGCACATCTGCCACTATATCACTCCTGCCGATTACGAGGCTGCGAAGAAATATGTCCCCGATCCGGAGGCGTATGACTTCAAGAAGATCCTGAACTGGTAGCGTGAAAGAAAGGATATATCAGCTGCTTCCCCGGCTATGGGGAAGCGGCAATTTTTCCTCAATCGACACCAAGTCGCTGGAGTATCTCCACACACTTGGTGTCGACTGTATCTGGGTCACCGGAATCGTCCGTCACGCCAGCCGTTGGGGAGACTCAGCGCAAAAGGTGGTCAAGGGTGACGCGGGTTCTCCTTACGCCATAACTGACTATTATGACGTAAATCCATATCTTGCTGATTGTCCGGAGAATAGAATGTCTGAATTCGAGAATCTCTTGAAGCGGATTCATTCAGCCGGATTCAAGCTTCTGATTGATTTCGTACCCAATCACGTAGCCCGGGAATACAGTGGAAAAGCCGCCCCTTCCGGGGTAAGGCCGCTTGGAGCCGATGACGACTCTTCCGTCCATTGGAAGGCGGAAAACGACTTCTTCTACTATCCTGGAGAAACGCTCCGCCTGCCTGTCGATTCCGACTATGAGGAATATCCGGCAAAGGCCTCGGGCAATGCATTCACTTCGGCCCCGGGGATGAATGACTGGTGGGAAACCGTCAAACTCAACTATTGCCCGTACCATACCGGCACCTGGGACAAGATGTATGAGATTGTGCGCTTCTGGGCGCTCAAGGGGGTGGACGGATTCCGCTGTGATATGGTCGAGCTTGTGCCCCCTGAGTTTATGAAATGGCTTATTTCGAGGATAAAGGAAGAATTCCCTTCTGTACGCTTCGTTGCCGAAGTCTATGAAAAAGACAAATATCGTTTCTATGCTGAGGAAGTCGGCTTCGACCTCTTGTACGACAAATCGGGCTTGTACGATACTCTGAGGGCGGTTATGTGCTCCGGCCAGACAGCCCGATCGATAAGCTGGAACTGGCAGAGCCTAGGAGATCTGCAGCCGAGGATGCTGAACTTCCTTGAGAACCACGACGAGCAGAGACTCGCTTCGGATTTCTTTGCCCGCAGTCCCGAAGCCGGCTATGCCGCGCTTGCAGTCAGCCTTCTTCTCAACGACGCACCCTTTATGCTTTATGCCGGACAGGAAGCCGGGGAGAGAGGTATGCAGGCCGAAGGCTTCAGCGGACTTGACGGCCGCACCTCTATTTTCGACTGGTGCCATCCGGAATCTCTTGTCCATCTTGCGAACTATATCCACGGCAAGCCGGACGGACTCGATGAAGAGGGAAAAAGCGTCCTGCAACGCTACAGGGAGCTGCTTCAGCTGTCTCGGAAATCCGTTTTCTCCAGCGGAAACACCTATGATCTCTGTTACTGCCAGGGAGATGGCTTCAATCCGGACCGTCATTTTGCCTGGCTGCGATACGACAAGTCTGAGTGTTGGCTCTGGGCTGCCGGAGGGCGAATACTGCGTTTTCGTCCCGGCGAACGATTTTGTAGTTCAGCGTATCTTTCTGAAATAGAATTGCTTACGTCTTAGCCTATGTCCCGAAACGGACAAAGGCCACGCTTTAAGCGGCTGAAGGCCAAGCAGTTACACAACGCTTAAAAACGGCGACGGAATTCCGCAAGGGTGATTGCGGTGGCGACGGCAGCGTTGAGAGACTCACTGCCGGGCTCCTCCGCGGGATACGGGGGGATGAAAAGCCTGTCGCTGACGCATTCCGTCACTTCCTGCGAAATACCGTGCGCCTCGCTGCCGGTAATGACAAGGGAAGGGACTGAAGACCCGGTCTCCAATGCTTGCCTGTAGATATTCTCCCCGTCAAGGAAGGTCCCATAGACCTTGCCTCCTGCATCCCGGAAAGAGCGGCACAGTTCCGGAAGGGAACAATAACTGAAGCGAACGCGGAAAATCGCGCCCATAGTGGCCTGGACCACCTTCGGATTGAAAATATCCACCGAGTCCTCCGAAGCATATACCCCGTCCAGCCCGAACCAGTCGGCGATTCGAAGTATGGTACCCATATTCCCGGGATCCCGGATTCCGTCCAGTGCAAGGTAGAGACCTCGCCCGGGAACAGAGGGCAAATCGCTGACACTGAGAGGCTTCCTTACGATGG
>CACZDC010000081.1 GCA_902779785.1 uncultured Bacteroidia bacterium | reverse complement strand
CACGAAAAGGAAGTCATTTTTGGTAATCCCGCATTTTCTCAGGAAGGTTGGGGCCTCGTATCGCCAGATGTGAGCGGCATCCAGTCTTTCGGCAAATATGGGCTTCTGATGTAGCTGGAGTATTTCCAGGCCGCGTCCTTGGACAAATACCATGGCGGCCAGGTGGATGCCCGTTTCCACATCTTCCCGTTCATACAGCAGAGTCATGAACTCGTTCACAGCCGCTTTCATGGCAGCTAGCAGAATTCCAACAGGGTCTTCCGGTTCTGTCTCTGCAATCATCACCATTGCATCCAGCACCTGATGCCGGAGCTCCATCTTGAAATCGGCAGGGTCCGGAAGCGTCATCCCAAACAGGTCGCTGTAGCGAATTCTCTCCAACACATCTCCCACTTCGCTCACGAAGCCGGAATAGTTGTTCTTCCACTTGCGGGGATATGTCATCGCCAGGCCCAGCAGCTCGTCCTGTACGCCGTAGATATGCGCCTCCACCTTCTTAAACGCATCGCAAGCCGCCTTCAGTGCAAGCCAGAAGTTCTGTCTGCGCTTCTTGATGGTCTTGAAGAGTGCGCACTGCTGTTCGTCCTTGACGTTCAGGTAATACTCCCTGGCTTTTACGTGAAGGAGCATTTCTTCTCCAATGCAAAAAGGCTCGAAGAAGTTCTCTGTACGCCCAATTCCTGCGTGCCAGCGAAGCCATCCCAGTCTGCCCGGGCAAGTCATTGGCACAGAGCCTTCCAGCGTCAGGGCAAAATGCCGGCCCAGGTAGAACTCTGCCAGCACCTTCCCGTAAATGCCGTATAGAAAGCTTTTGCCTGGTATCGAAAGGCCGATGTAAGAGGGGAGCCGATGGAATGGATCCACCAGTTCGATCCCTGCGAATGCGCCCGCGCCCGTATACAGGTTTATGGTACGCCCGCGCGTGGCTGCCAGCCGGAACATAAATTCCCCCTTAACAGCAAGGTGGTCATATTGAAGACGGCCGCCAGCGGAGAGGGGAGTGCTGTAATCATCGGCAACAACTCCTGCACTCCAGTATCCGGAAAGTACATATTGTCCAAAGAAAGCTTCGGCACCGAAAGATGACCCTGTACAGTGAAAGCCGAGAGTGAAGACGGAGCGGCCTGGCATCGTCCGTTGCGCCGAAGCTTGGTTGCAGCACCAGAACAGTGCCGCGAGTAGAACGAATATTGAAGTTTTAACTTTCATTCCTTTTCTTTATTCACCCGCGTGATTGATTAGCAAGCCGCCGTAGTGATTAGTAATATTTGCTGCAAAGATGAAATTATTTTTTGGAACACGCAAATTTTTCTCTACTTTTGCGACGAGTTTTATTTGCGTTAGATGCAAAAACAAAACGAAAATAGAGTAATACTTGTTAAAGAGGTGGTTTTCCAGGAAGCCGCCCTCAAGCTCACGCACCTTCGAATTCTTGCAGTTTTGCTCTATTATCTGACGCCGCAGCTACAATTAAGAATAGCCCGAAGAAGGGGAGCCCCGCCGCCGGACGGAAGACTGACCATTCCGCTATCGGCCTTCCCGTTTCTTACCAAGAACGGCACGCGTCTTCGAAGGTATCTGGAGGAAATGGGACTTTCATTCTGCTTTCCGCTCTATTCGCGGACTGTGCAGATTAATCTGCCGGAGAGCGTCATGCAGAGGCTGCTTCGCATCGAGGATGGCTACTGTAGCGTTTCCCTAAGTACAACGCTTCATATAAGCAACAAGCATACGCTGCGTCTTTACTGGCTTATCTGCTCCTGGCGCAGCAAGGGAGGATTCATCATTTCGGCCGACAAACTTCGCCAGCTGCTATCCCTGGGAGCTTCATACGGTCGCTACGACAACCTTTCCGGAAAGGTGTTGGCGCCGGCAGCGGCGGAACTTAAGTCTTATGGGGGAATCTGGTTTCTGTGGCGTCAGCGGCAGGGGAATCTTATCTTCAAAATCCAGGTACAGCCGGATCTGGAGCGCCGTGACGCAGATATGAAATCCGCCTGGGACCTATGCTACCGTCAGTTGACTGCCGTCGGCCTGACGCTCAAGGACATTCAGGGCATCTTTTCGCGTGTGGACTACGCCGACCTGAATCCATTCCTCACGAAGCTGGTGGACCTAACGGCGCACGTTCGCACCGCACGCGGAATAAAGGATCCTGCCCGCTACGTCCTCAAATCCCTCGAGTCCTGGCTCTCCGACTGGTCTGGCCGCTATCTGGAGATTTAGCTTCTTTTTCACCCCTTACACGCGCGCACGATTTGTAGTTCATTTAGAGTTCTATACGATTCTATTTGTTCCTATCGGCATCCTTTTCGTTTTCAGTCCCTTACGCTACGTCCAGTCCTACACTTTGCTGACCTTCCGTCTCTCCATTCCTAAACTTTGACGAGCTTTTTCCTAACCTCTGCTGACATATGTCCTATGTTTTGCTGACTTTTCTCATTTCCATCCTAAACTTTGCCGACTATTAGCCGAAAATTCCTAAATTTGTAAGACGCACTAACCATTGACGCTATGGCACAGACACCTTTCTGGCTCGAAATAAAGACCGAATACATAGACGCTAATCTTGACAAGGTCATTGAATACCTTTCCAAGGAGTCCGCAAATCCCCAGCACGATTCCTTCTATGAAGAGACCGTGTCACTGCTCCGGACGAGAATCAAGGAGCTGCTGGACACGCTTTCTCGAAGAGCCATCTGGGAGTCTGACGAAACGGCTGACAAAGCGGCTGGAATCTCGGTCCTGCGTATGCTGGGCAGTTATTTGCTGGTGGATGGTCCCTCTGGCAAAATGGTACGTGACGCGTTCTTTTTCTTCACCAAGACCCTCGCATCTGTTCTTCCCGGAAACTATATGGAGGATCTGGCTGAAGTGGCCGTTAGAAGCCTTGTGTTCCAGCCTGAGCGTTTTGGCTTCTCCTGGCAGGATATCAAGGAAGTGCAGGCTGAAGTTATGGCCCACAAGTTTCTTGCAAGCGTAGCTCTTTCGGCCAAACCCGCCCCCGAAGCTTGGTATCAGAACAAGGGCTCCATCTGTATCAAGGACGGAGCTGTCAATCTCTATACCGGAAATAAGGAGGAGGTTGCTTTCGCCCGTACCAATGCTTCGCTTCCGTTGTTTGACGACCTTCTGAAGGTTCAGTCGGCCAATGACAGAATCCAGCAAAAAGACGAGGACAATCTGGATGTCATGGAGAAGTTCACCAAGGACTACATTCGTGAAATGGGAAAGTCGAAACCGGCCCCCGTCCACAGTCTCAAGCGATATCTGACCGGAGACACCGTCCCGGTGCGTTTCACCGGAGTGGACACCTCAGGCAACCTTTTAGTAGAAACGGCCGAGGGAGATCACGAGAGAATAGAAGGCACCGTCTCCGCCAAAGGGAATTCGGTCTTCTTCTATAAGATCTCCGACTTCGCCCGCTTCTTCCGGACAGGGGACTGCTTTGATGCAAAACTCATTAGTGATGCCAAGGGGTACTTCTCGTTAAATGACTGGTTTGTGGCTGCTGTATGCAGGAATGTAGTCCGTACACGTGAAAACATCCTGGCACAGCTCAAGGACGTCAAGAAAGGAAAGATGACTTGGTGGACGGAGGACGGATATCCGGCCTACTCCGACTTGGAAGAGAAACCGGATGGAACGCCCTACGCCATCGGGGAATACGCCATCATCTATATCACCAGCTGCAGCGACAACGGCTATATTCATTCCTCCGTCATAGAACCTTCGGCAGAGACTTTTGATGAAGATTCCTCCCGGGATTACTGCGTGGGAGAATGCATTTATCCGGAGGACCACGTCTTCACATCGGCTCCTGTCCATACCAGCCTGAGCGAACCTCTTGCAAAAGGATTGGCTCGAATGCTGTTTGACTGGCAGCGTACGGTGATGCAGGCAACAGAACGCTTCCGCATCCTTTGCGTGTGCCGTATTCTGGCGGCAATGACTGGTGACGCCAGTGCTGTCGAATACCTTGAACTCAGCTGTACGTATCTCAAGAATCTGGTTTCCTTTGCAAGCGGCCAGATGGATAAGATTAAGCCTCTGCAGCCGGGCGAGGCCCTCAATGCGCTGCAGCCGGTCAGCCTCCGTAAGGAAATCGTCCGCATCCTCCAGGCCTACGGCGTGGATACCGATTCCGACTACCTGAGCGAAATCATCCACGGCAGCGAGGATCCGCTCCTGGTGCAACTGGCCAAGCTGGTCCAGTCCTGCAACCGCATTGACGACGTCTATCCCGCCATCAAGACGGTCATCAAGCGGGAAATTACCCGATTCCTCTCAGTGGAAACCGAGGATAATACCGACTTTGAAGAAGCTGCCGGTCCTAACCTGGGCGTAGAGAACAGCCGTACGGAGTTCAAGACTTCCTTCCTCTTTGCCCCCGGCAATGCCTATGAGCAGAACCAGGAGAAAAACATCTTCCGCAGCCTGTGCTCCTTTCTCAACACCTCTGACGGCGGCACGCTCTATCTGGGTGTGAACGACAGCGGTGGCATCAATGGTCTGGACACAGACCTGGAAGCCCTGCCCAAGAAGACCCACAACGCCTACAAGGGCCTGGACGGCTACATCCGCTATATCACGGACCGCGCCCGTGAGTACTTCGACCTGGATGTCCGCATCCACTTCCACATCGAGCCCGCCTATGACAACAAGGTTGTTGCCATCCACGTCGATTCCTACGAGCACGGGGTTGTGGAGTTCGAAGGTGTTCCGTACATCCGCAACAACTCCGAGTCCGTGAAGATGTCCCAGACCCTCCGCCGGCAGATTGAAGCCAAACGCATAGCGTCCGGTCAGGACAAGCCCGCCAAGAACGTCGTCGCCCTCACCGAAGCTATCAAGGAAGAAAAATGCGTTATCCTCCATGGCTATGCCTCGGGCAGCAGCGGGGAAGTCAAGCAGTACACCCTGGAGCCCTTCGCCTTTATGGGCAACTACGCCTACTTGTGGGCCTACGACGTGGAAGCCCAGGCCAACAAAGTCTTCCGCATCTCCCGCATCGGCAACGTCCAGGTCACTAATGACCCTTGGACTGCCAAGACAAAGCACAAGAGGGGACAGGCCGATATCTTCCATTTCACCGGCGACACCCCTATCCCCGTCAAGTTGGAGTTGGACCTCCTGGCGAAGAACCTCCTCGTGGAAGAGTACCCCGAATCTGCCGCTGAACTAAAGCCTATCGGCGCCACGAATAGCACCCCCGACTGCTTCCTCCTCCAGACCAACGTCTACAGTATGCTCGGCCTCGGCCGTTTCTACTGCGGCCTCGCCGGCCACATCCGCATCCTCGACGCCCCCGGCCTCGTGGACTACGCCCGCGACTACTTTAACCAAGCCCTGAAAGATCTGAAATAGTATGACGGCCGATCAACTGAAAACAGCGCTGGAGAACCCCAAGCGTCTGGTTAAAGACAATCTCCTTGACAAGGATGAGTGCTTCAAGCTCGCCCGTGCCCTCATGACCGAATGCTGGATCAGAAAAGGCACTCAGCACTACTGGATAACGGATCTGGAGTTTTATATCTATACGGACAACCACCGGGATATCATTACCTATCCTCGAGAATGCCCTGCTGGCACATGGTTTTTCCATGACAGTGGTGTAGACATCGCATTTGAAAGTAAAGTCGGCGGCTATGGAACGCATTCCAGGAATAAGAAATGCCTTCCCATTCTGACTGAGGACTCAATCTTCGGGGGGATCCTGATTCGTGGGATAGAGCCAGAAGAGCCCCTCCAGTTACCTGAAGGAGCAATTGTCAAATTAGATGGCCCTAAGAAAGCCTGTTTCCATCTTTTTGATCAGTTCAGTGCAATAGCTCAGGATGATTCCATTCCTCGCTTGGAGCCCAGTACAGTCAAAAAAGAGATTGTAATGCCTGAACCTATTGCCCGTGAGGGTTTCCCCGAGACAGCTGAGGATAAAGTCAAGAGTATCCTCTCTAACTACTCGGCCAGTTACCTGACCCAGGAAGAGCTTATTCCGGAATATCGTCAGTATTTTGGAGCCAAGTATCATTACACGCTATATTCCAAGTAACGCAGTTCAGCGCTCCTCCATCCCTTACCAGTTCCAGACAATCCGGCACAAGTAAAACCCTGTGGTCCGGATAGTACTGTTTTATTTGCTCTAGGGCCATATAGTCCTCTTCGATGCCCAAACCGGGCACAAAAATATGTCTGGCCACTTGTAAGAAGTTCAAATACGCCCACGAATTCTTATTGCACCTGGGTTTATCGTAGTGCAGCTCCTCAACTCGGTATCCTTCCCGCTTGAGCGTTTCTAGAAGTGCATTTCGCAGTGACCAATCGCAATCTATGTAGTTGTTTATCAGCATCGTTTCACTGTCAATAAAGCGGACCATCCCGTCGGCATGACCAAAGATATCGTACCTGTCCCAGGGAATAATGCTCACATGACATCCGAACAGATTCTCAAACAGATCCAGGTCATACGGAACAAGATGGTTTTCCAGAAGCACCTTTTCCGTCATGATTACGCCGCGTTCACCACGGACGACATTTCCGCCGTCAATAACCAGTTTTGTCTTTACGCACTTAAGCCCTAGCTTCCTGCAGATGGCGTCATAGTCCGGAATATAGTCCTGGTCCTTCTTCAGATAGTCCGGCCGATACACATACTTCAAGAACCTTCCTTCCTCGAGTTGAATCGGCATATAATCCCGCGCCCACACATGCTTCTTAGATTTG
>CACZDC010000080.1 GCA_902779785.1 uncultured Bacteroidia bacterium | reverse complement strand
GCGATTCGCGGCGAATCTGCTCCTGTTCACTAAGTTCGATATTCATAAGAATGCAAACCTACACAATTCGGACAACTTTACCAAAACTTTCTCTGAAAAAGACGTCTGGCGTAAGTTCAGTACTGCCGTGCTTCGTAAGACGGATGAAGACGGGGCGGAAGAATAAAACGGCAAAATTTATTTATCTTTTGCCGATTTATTGTTATATTGCGCAAAACTTGAGCTTATGAGAGTCGCCAAGTATGAAAAAGAAGTACAGACCGTACTGAACGAAAAGGTATTTGTGACCGTGAATGACATTGCGGCTGTGTGTCCCGGAATGCCTATGCCTTCCGTATATTCAAAGGTCAATAAACTCATTAAGGAGAGGAAACTGTCCGTTATGGGCAAAGGAAAATATGTATCGGCGCCAAAAGCAGGGCTCAGTTATGAAATTACCCCTTGGATGAAGGATGTAAATGATTATCTGATTGCAACCTGCATAGGCATCAATGTATGTATGACAGAGAAAGAAGGTAATCTGTTCGTTCAGGTGCACAAATCAGCTCTGGTCAAGGTGGAATCAGAGCTTAAGAAACGTTATTCAAATGTAATCTGCAAAGATGCCTTCAGCAACTTTCCTCTGAATCTGGAAGGGTACATAGTAATTGAAAGGCTTATTACAGAAAGTCCTGTTGCCATAGAAAATGGAATGATGGTTCCCTCGATGGAAAAGACCATAGTGGACTTGATGTGCGATAAAGACAGGGACGCTATCGATAGGCTTTCTTTTCAGAAGACCGTTGAATCCCATCCTTTTAATCTGGACAGTATGATGCGGTATGCTGCGAGAAGAGGGGTAAAAGAAGAAGCGTCGGCTATGGTTTCATCCCTGGACTCATCCAGACTGGAAATGATGGCAAAGGTGCAGAAGTATCTCTCTACAATTCCAGTTCGCAAAGCGTGGGTATTCGGTTCGTTTGCAAGGGGAGAAGAAACACCGGCAAGCGATCTCGATCTACTGGTAGACTATATGGCGGACGCCAAACTATCCCTGCTGGACGTAATCAAGTACAAACTACAGTTGGAATCCATCGTAGGCCGGGAAGTGGATCTAATTGAAAACGGCTACCTGAAACCGTTCGCTATTGCCTCTGCCGAACGAGATAAATACTTAATTTATGAGAGATAAAGTTAATTATACTGTAAATATGGAGATGGTGTGGGAGATTCTTCAAAAGGACCTTCCAATACTAAAGGAGTATCTGGAAAAGAGCTGACGATGCTTCTTAAAAAAAAGAGTGTCAGTTCAATCCGGGTGAATAATAATCCCTAACTACGTAGAAAGCCTGTTTCCGCCGTCCCTGCTCGTCGATTAGCCCCTTGCGGTTGAAATCGTCCTGAATGCCGGCAAGCGGTCTCTTGGGTGAACGGAAGTCCTTGAGGCACCATGGACACAGGCCGCTAAGGCCGGGAAGCCTGGAAAGCATCTCAAGGCTGTGGCGTTGACGGGGTATTCGGCTGCAGGATAGGGGTCGATTCCGGCCTCCCTGAGCTTCGCCAGCGATTCGCGGCGAATCTGCTCCTGTTCACTACAGTTCGATATTCATAACGCACAAAAGTACAAAAAAATATGTATCACAATGTCGTTATTATTCACTTGCTATTGCTTCCATCCTTTCAAGAACAATTCCAGAGCGACCGTCTTCGGATAGCGCGCAGTCAATTTCTTCGCGGATATTAGGCCGTTTGAGCAAGTCAGAGAATTCAGATGCTAAAAAGTTTCTTACTTCAATGTCAGGTGAAGCCATAACCTCGTCAGGCAGGCGTGTACATGTATTGAGTACAAATATGATGTCTTCAAAGTCTTTTCTCAAACTCTCTATACTCTCTGTAGGTGGTCAGATTGACCACACAATCCACATCATATGTTGTCGATGGATTTGCTGATGCGGCATCTGACGAATACAGCTGAACTACCGCACCTCCTACATATATAACTTCGCTATTAAGCTCTGCCAAAGCATCAGCAACCAGCTTTATGCGTTCATTATTGCTTAGTTGCGACATACCGATTCAAATACTTATCCAGTTCTTCCATTGCAATCTGTCGCTCCCGGGTTTTGCCTATCCTAAAAGAATCAACAATGGCTAACAGTGCGTAGAAATCAGAATCTTTCTTTGCTGCCTGAACTGCTTTTGCATACAACGGCAGAATTGATTGCCCCCTTTCCGAGCCTGAAGCATCTTTCCACACATATTGCTCTCCGTTTGAAGCGATGCTATTGCTGATTGGGCTTGCTGATGATGCAGTAGGAAAACCGCGAACAATACTCCCAGGCTGCACGGGAAAGCAATATCGGATACCATATGTGATAAAATCCTTTAAGGCTAAAACATTAATGCGTGACTTGCTCGCATCTATCAGCTGGGCTATGCGGGCCCGCTCCAACGCAATAGAAACCTCTGAAGCGCTGATTTCCAGCGATTCCGCCAATTGTTTGCCATTCATCGTATCTCCGGCCGGGGTGATTTTTTTTAGCAGGATGACGATATCCAGGGGCCTTATTACTACTTGTTTTTCAATCATATATACTAGTGATTCACGATTTATGTATCGTGAATCGCAAAGTTAATACTTTTTTTTGAAGAATAAATGGAAGAAAACAAAAAGTAAAAAAAAGCGGTCCGGGCTGGAGCTCGGACCGCTGAGTAGGGTATTGGCTATCGGATTAGTTCTGGTAGCAGCCTGGCCAGGAGATGGCTGCCTTCATATTGCTGTTGGTGTCGGTGCCCCAGTGGATTTTGCCGTCAACATCTTTAGTAGTCTTGTTATAGTAAGAGAGTACTTCGGTGTTATTTGTATCGCACCAGATGGATTGTGAATCTTTCCCGTTTTGTTCAGAGCAAAAAAAATTGCTATATTTGTAAACTATGACGAAGGAATGCAAATGGATAGTGAAGGAAGCGGCCGATCCGGCCAAGGTGGACAAACTGTCCGCCGAGGTGGGAATTGACCGTGTCCTTGCCCAGTTGCTCGTGGCTCGCGGCGTGGAGACTTTCGAGGAGGCCCGCCGCTTTTTCCGTCCTTCGCTCGACGACCTTTTCGACCCCTTCTTGATGAAGGACATGGATGCCGCCGTGGAGCGCCTCCATGCCGCCATCACTTCCGGCGAAAAGATCCTCGTGTACGGCGACTACGACGTGGACGGCACCACCGCCGTCGCCCTCGTGTTCTCCTTCATCCGCCGTTTCACCCCCAACGTGGATTTCTATATCCCGGACCGCTACGACGAAGGCTACGGAGTGTCCTACAAGGGCATAGACTGGGCGTTCGAAGGCGGATTCGGGCTCATAATCACCCTCGATTGCGGCATCAAGGCCATCGACAAGGCCGAGTATGCCCGCACCAAGGGCGTGGACATGATAATCTGCGACCACCACCTTCCCGAAGACACCCTTCCCGACGTGGTGGCGGTGCTCGACCCCAAGCGCGAAGACTGCAACTATCCCTTCGACGACCTGTCCGGCTGCGGGGTGGGATTCAAGCTCGTGCAGGCATACTCCCAGCGCTACGGAGTGCCTTTCGAGAGCCTCGTGCCCCTGCTGGACCTGCTGGTGGTCAGTATCGCGTCCGACCTCGTCACGATGGTCGGAGAGAACCGTACCCTCAGCCATTTCGGCCTCAAGCAGCTCAATGAGAACCCCCACAAGGGGCTTCTTGCCATGATCAACCTCTCCAACCTCGAGCCCGGCCACATCACAATCGACGACATAGTCTTCAAGATAGGCCCCCGCATCAACGCCGCCGGCCGCATGGAATCAGGCCGTCTCGCGGTGGAGCTCCTGACCGCCGAAGATGTGGATCAGGCCATGTTCATAGGGGAGAAGATCAACGCCAACAACAACGACCGCAAGAGCATCGACCGCGAGGTCACGAAAGAGGCCCTGGAGATGGTGGAAAGCGGCAGCTGCCTTGCCCGCGAAAACGCCACCGTGGTCTATAACCCTCGCTGGAGCAAGGGAATAGTCGGCATCGTGGCCTCCCGCCTCGTGGAGGCATACTATAAGCCCACTGTGGTGCTGACCAAGTCCAACGGCTTCATCACGGGATCTGCCCGCAGCATCGCCGGCTTCGACCTTTATGAAGCGATAGAGAGCTGCGCCGACCTGCTGGAGAATTTCGGCGGCCACGTCTATGCCGCCGGCCTGACGCTTAAGGAAGAGAACCTGGAGGAGTTTGCCCGCCGCATCGACAGTTTCATCGCAGGCAAGATCACGGCAGAGATGCTGGTGCCGGTGGTGGATATCGACGCCCGCCTGGACTTCTCGCAGATCACTCCGAAATTCTTCCGAATACTCAAGCAGTTCCAGCCTTTCGGCCCCGGCAACGGCAACCCCGTTTTCATGACTGAAAACGTCTACGACGCGGGCAACGGCCGCAAGGTCGGCGCCGGCGGGGTGCATCTCAAACTGGATCTGATCCAGGAGTCCCAGCCCTACCACCAGATTGCCGCCATTGCTTTCAATATGGCCGAGTACTACGACTACATCAAGTCCGGCAATCCCCTGGACGTCTGCTATTCCATAGTCGAGAACTACTACCGCGGCAATTCCACGATACAGCTCCGGGTCAAGGACCTCCGGGAGAGGGAAGAGCTGATTTGAGCCCTTCCCCTACTCGGTTATTACAATCTTAAGAACTATAGGGCATTCTATTGCATTGTATTCAAGCAGTGTCGACATTTCGCTCGGGAAAGTCGTAAGCGACTGAACGGCAAGGGCCTTGTATGTGCCCGGCAATTTTTCTTTGGCCGCATAGGTCCTGATGTTGACCGCGGTCTCCGACCCTGATTCAAAGGAGCACAGGACTACGGCATTTGCCTGTGACGCTGCATTCCTGACGCCGCGCTTCCTGGCAAGTTTCTCGACTTCGGAGAAGACGTACCCTCTCTTCTGGAACATCTCAGCCAGGTCAACCCTGACAGCCTTGCGCTTCTGGCCGTCTGCCTCGAAGAAATCCGCGACCTTCAGGTTGACGTCAAGAGTGTCGGTGTGGCGGCTGTACCAGGTCATCTCCACAGGGAAGGCGGAAGAGCCGCCATAGCGGTCGAATGCGTGAATCTTTCCTGAAACCTTGATGGTGGTGTGCTTAGTGGTATCCATCAGGGCTTTCCATTCGGCCTTGGATGTATCCGGGAGGAAACGTACATATCCTGAATCCCTGTGAGGCTCCATGATGACGATGGAATCTTTCTTGGAATTGCCCTCGAAAGCGAATGAACGCAGGTTTTTGCAGGAATAGGTGCGGGTGTCGCTATTGTCCTTCTCGTTGCGGTATGTGCGGTGGTCGAAGGAGAAGCAGATACTGCCAAGGGTTTCGGTCCACACTTCGATGTACTTGTCGTCCTGACCCTGCTGACCCTGCTGTCCCTGCTGTCCCTGTTGGCCTTGCTGACCCTGCGGATCCTGCTGTCCCTGCTGCGAGGGCACCTTGACAGACTTCATTTGAGCGTGGGTGACATTGCCGCGGCCATAGCCCCAGTTGGTCAGGCCTTCGTCGGGTTTGGGCATCATCACGAGCTGGAAAGGAGTGGAGCTGACATACTGGACCTTTTTCTCCTTGTCGAGGTAGGCGCCGACCAGCGAGAATATATTGTCATCGATCAGGTTGCGTGTCTCGGTGGTCTTAAGGCGGAGTACATACTGACCGTCAGTTTCCTCGTTCGCGGCAGTTCTGCTTTTTCCGAGGGAATCGGCCACAAAGTTCTTCGATTCGGTTATGTAACTGGCCCTTGTCTCGGGGGCGTAGAGGAACTTCTTCGAAGACATGTTGTCAAGAACCACCATATCCTTCGTGAAAGGAACCCCGGAGGGATTTACCCTGAAAAGGAACAGATAGGGCAGGCCTTTGGTGATGGTGTCTGCCTGTGCGTAGTTGACAAATCCGAAAAGGGCGTCGCTCACCTTGAGCCCCGCAACCACGTCTTCCAGGGCCTTGACCCTTGCCTCCAGATCCGCGATCTTCGTCTCGAGGGCGTCGACCTCATCGTCAATGCGCTGTTGGACGGCGCCGATTTCCTGGGCGATCTTCTGGTCGATAACGCCGTTGTTTTCAGAGATGGCATCCGCTATGGCCTTCTTGTAGGCTTCAGTGAGTTCTTCCTTGGCCTTGTCGAGTTCGGTTTTAATCTTTTCTATTTCTGAGTTGACGGATTCGGTAGTGGCGAGAGCGGACAGCTTGGCGTCCATGGCCGCAATGTCGTAATATCCGGAGAGTGCATCACCCACCCACGACTTCAATGACTCCTCGAGCTCGGTAAGCTGAGTGCCGGCGGTTAATTTGCTTACTTCTTCCTGAAGCT
>CACZDC010000079.1 GCA_902779785.1 uncultured Bacteroidia bacterium | reverse complement strand
GAAGGGACGACGGCGTGTGTCTGAAGGACGTTAGGGGGCCGGAGTGACGACGCGAGCCTTGGCTCGCCGGAGGAACGGCGGGCCACTAAAAGGACTGAGTTAGCCGTCGAGACCGGCGACGACAAGCCGCGCCCCCGGACGACGTCTTAGGCGCACTCCCTTTCCCTCCCCAGCCCCGGCCACAACCATCCATCAATGCATCTACACAACATCTCCCGTTTCGTTGCCGCGTGACGTCAGAATCAGTTTCTACTGCATTTTACGCAGCCACGCGGATGCGGCCTTGGTCGAAATGACAAATGGGGCTGTTTCGTGCCGAAAACTTGCTGAGCCTCACTGCTCAGTAGACAGTTTACTCTCCCAACGCCGCGATTTCTTCTGCAGAAAGGCCAGTGCACTTGGAGATAACAGAGGCATCCAGCCCCTCCGAGAGCATCGCCTTGGCAATTTCTACGTTGCGCTGCTCAATGCCCTGCTCTATACCCTGATTCTTAGCATATGCAATCTGGTTCCGTATGTCCCGGTCGGTATTCACGTCGTTTTGGTATTTGATTTTTTCCTCCGGTGCAAATTTAGATAAATCTGCGGAAGAAAACAAGAGGTCGAAGATTTCGCCGGTCAGTTCACCCGGCCGTTTGATCATTGACGGAAGATTATACATAGCATATCCCAGTTTCTCTATTAGAGTGGAATCCGGATTTAGTCGGCACTTGGGCGTTTCCAGGAAGATGTAGTGGAGATCGTCAGTCATCTGTTTCCCTGTTTCGTCGTCCGTCAGTGAGAATCGATGAATGAACCGGTCATCATTTTCCTCCAAAACGAAGCGCATAACTCCGATAAAATAGACCGGCTCAAAATGATAGCTGTCGCTTCCTTTCTGCAATTGGCGCTGGACGGCGAAAGTGGAGTTGAAGACGGCCCTGTCATAGAAATAGTCCTGCGCTACGTGCTGGACTTCGACGACGAAGCGTTCCCCGTTTTTGTCATAGCATTCGACATCAACACGGATATTTTTCTTTCCTTGGTTTTGGTTAGTGCTCTCTTCGGAGGCATAGTCGATAGAGGCGATTTCCCGTTCCGGAATCAGCGCCTGCAGAAAAAGGAGCATCAAGCGCTTAGCGTTGCCATACTCTTTGAAAGATCGCTTGAACCATTCGTCCAGTAGGATGTTGGCAAATACGCCACGATCCTCGTCATTGGGTGTAGTAAACATAATTAGAAGTGCATTTCGGCCGGGGAAACTGTCGAGCGGAACTTCCCTTCGGCCAGTTCAACTTAGTATTGCCCGGCCAGAACAAAAATGCAAATCGATTATGAATGAGGTGTAACTTTTTACGTTTGACGGGGTTATTTTACTGTTTTTATCTGTGTTTTGACAAGAAAAAACAATACAACAAAATAAAATCGAGAGATTTGTTTTAACTATGTCGAGGATTTCGCTGCGAAGCCGGGGCGACAAGGGAGGAAAAGGGAGTGCGCCGGCATTAGGAGGACGGGGAAAAGCGCGGCCGAGGAGGCGGGCGTGCCCGAAGGGACGACGGCGTGTGTCTGAAGGACGTTAGGGGGCCGGAGTGACGACGCGAGCCTAAGGCGCGCCGGAGGAACGGCAGGACCACTAAAAGGACTGAGTTAGCCGTCGAGACCGGCGACGACAAGCCGCGCCCCCGGACGACGTCTTAGGCGCACTCCCTTTCCCTACCCAGCCCCGGCAGCAATGAAATGAGAAACAATATCGGCATCAAGCAGTATTCCATTAGTCTCCGTCATAATCTTCCTCTTTATCCAGCCCCATATCGTCCAATAATTCTTGATAGCGTGCGTTTGAAATCTTCCCGCTACACAGCAATGCCCTTGCTTTCAGGTTATAATCTCCAATGATGAATGGAATACTTATTATAAAAATCTGACGAAATCAAATTCATAGTTTTAAGCATTCGCAGAAGCGTAGTCCTTGAACAAAGATAGTTCTGCTCCAAAGCCAGAATGGTATCAAGGCTAATGGCATCCTTTTCTCTTTCCCGGAAGGGAATGATTTGATTAATGCCCGGTTCCGGTAGCAGCAAACTGGCAGCAAAGACGTCAGCATTGTATTCCTCCTGACGGGAAGAATCAAATGTCCCGGCGTTGTTTGCGGAATACTCAAAGCGTTCCTGAAACAAATGATGATATAGCTTGTGACACGCTGTAAACCTCTCTTTGCCAAGACTTTGGGCCGTATTAACCAGCATAAAACGATGAGAAGTTCCCGTCTTGTCCATCGCCTTTACTGCCATACCGGAAAAACTTCCGGATAAAGGACGAAAAACCGCTATGATTCCTTTCTTCTTCAGAATTGAGCGGACCGGTACCGGGTCTGTTAATGCCAGGCCCATTTCTTCGCGTAGCCTTAGCGCCAGAGCACCCATCTGCCAATGGGTTTCCTTAATTCTCGCTGAGCTCATTGCAAAGGAAAAGATAATTATTGACAATCTTCTTGAACGAGGCGAGGTCATTCAAGTCTTCAATGGGACCACCTTTACGAAAAGCGAATGCCAGTGTCGGGGTCAGTTGTTCCTAGGTAGCATGCAAGAGTGCATATTCCTCGACCCCAAACAACGCAGCTATTCTTTCAAGCTGTTCTATGGACGGAACGGATTCTCCCCGTTCGTATTTGTTATAGGCCGGTTGGCTTATTCCAAGATATCGTCCAATTTCCTCTTGAGTATAACAGAGCTTTTCTCTGCAAAAACGAAGGTTAGTACTTAATACTGACATATTTACTCGTCATTCATAACAAATGCAAAGATAATACGAAAGTTATATTTTTCAAAATAATCATATATAATTTTTAATATTATAACTACAATTTGCATCTTATATCCTTCTCCACGCGGCCTGCGGCTTTGGTTGAAATGACAAATTCAAAAAAAGTATTACCTTTGACAGGCGATAAAAATCACTTCCGGTGAAAAACGAGATGTCTTTCCTGAAAAACTATGGCGCGACGCTGCTCCTGCTGCTGGGACTGGTGGCCGGAGGCGTTGTGGGAGCACTTTGGAGTGAAACTGCGGCAGCGCTCCGACCGGTAGGGACTCTGTTTCTGAACCTGGTATTTGTACTGGTGGTGCCCCTGGTATTCTTTTCCGTAGCCCGTTCAATGATTGTGATGCGTGGCAGCGGGGTAATAGGCAAGGTGCTGGGAATCGCACTTTGCGTTTTCCTTTTTATGGGGCTAGTCTCAGGCGTTCTCTCCTATGGACTTATGTCAATATGGAACCCATTCACGGCGCTGGAAGGACGGGGCGGCACGGCGGCCGGCTTTATGGGCGAAGGAATGAATTGGGGCGACGCACTTGTCGGAGCCGTCAGCGTGAATGATTTCCCCTTGCTGTTTTCGCGCGAACATCTTCTCCCGCTGATAGTATTTTCCGCACTGGTCGGTCTTGCGGTCGCGGCTCTGGGACAGAAGGCTACAGTCATCAGCCAGTTCATCCACGAAGGCGAGGCGGTGGTGATGAAGATGATGGGAATGGTAATGAAACTTGCTCCGATAGGCATAGGCTGCTATTTTGCCGACACCATAGGCCAGCTCGGAAGCGGCATCGTGGGCGATTACCTTGAGATTTTCCTGGTAGTGTGCGTCGCCTGTGCAGTGGTATATTTCATCGTTAACACCCTGTACGCCGTGTTTTGCAAACTGCCGCCCGGAAAGTTCTGGAGAGAGATGATCGCGCCTTCGGTGACCGCAGTCGGGACGTGCTCGTCGGCCGCCTGTATGGGCGTGGTGATGGACTCTGCGAAAAAGCTCGGGGTCAGCGAGAAGATTTCGGACGGAGTCGTTCCGCTGGGGACCAACCTGCACAAAGATGGATCGGTAATCACATCCGTCGCAAAAGTTCTGTTCGCGATATACTTCTATGGTCTTATGCCGGAGAGTTCCGCCTTCGGTACCGCGGCCCTTGTAATCGGGCTTGCAATCCTGGAAAGCATTGTTGTCGGCGCCATTCCGGTCGGAGGAATGACCGGAGAGATTCTAATATGCGCCGTATTGGGTCTGGATCCATCTTTCGCCGCAACTCTGCTCATCATCGGCACCATCTGCGACATCCCCGCAACCCTCCTGAACGTCAGCGGCAACCTCGTCGCCCCGCTTCTTGTCCATCGCCTCCTGCCGGAAAAGCACTAAGCGAAAATGGAATTCAAATTGTTCCTCAAGGAGCGGAAACAGCCAAGCCTAGGCCAGGCCGGGAGGGCAGGGGCGGCCGATGGAACGGCGATAGGCGAAATAGAGTTCCTCGGTGGCGAGGGCCATCTTGGTGACGGAGAAATCGCGGCAGTCGGGATAGGTGTACCAGGTATCCTCCAGGGTGTTGAGATCTACGCAGTCGCCGTGCTTGCCGAGATAATTGTACTCGATATGGACGGAATACAGCGACGGAACCGGGATTTCCATAGACAGAGGATCGCCGTCCACATCGGTTCCATAGATGTGGAAGCCGTTCATATCGTGGCGCATAAAGGCAGTGTTTGAGAGCCGGATATAGCCCCTGGCATTGGGCAGGGAGTCGATATGGACGGGAAGTTCTCCGCTGTCGTAGGTTCCGGCCTCGACCTCGCGGCGGACATTCGCTCTCTGCCACTCGTACCAGTCCGGAATATGGATTGCCACTCCATCACCACTCGACGACCCTCCTGCAAAACCTCCAGCCAAACCGCCCGGCAAGGCGCTTCCTCGCAGGGTCCCGTCTGGAGCCATCTCCCACTCCGCCCCGCACTCGTCGCAGCGAAGCACAGAGCCTTTCGAAGACATTCTGTACTCCTTGCCGCAGACAGGGCACTGGTAGAGCACGTGATGCAGCCCTTCGGCCCGCCAGGGCTTGTCGACGGCAATGCCATCGGACTTCTGCCAGGCGAAATCGTCATAGCGGAAAGCATCTACAAGCCTAGCGTTTATCTCGTCCGCAGAAGCCTTTTCGAGTTCTTCGGGAGTGTATAGCAAGCTAAAGTCAGCTGAAGTATGGACTCCCCTGTCGCGGGTGTTCCAGAAAGGAGAATTCACGTGATGGCCGTGGCAGATAAAGGTCGCGACCGGGACCTTGAGCATCTTGCAGAGCTTGCCCAGGGCAGAGGGAAGCACTGCCGTCGTGCCGCAGAGGGAATAGCGCGCCTCCGGATAGACCACTGCGATGGAGCCCATCTCAACCACCCGTTTTAGCTGACGGATAAGCACCGAGTCATTGGTAAATTTCCGCTTGCAGACGCAGCCTACCTGCCTGAGGAGCCATTCCCGGCCTATGAAACCGTCAATGGCGACGACGTAATTGGCCGGGTTGGGATATATGACCTGGGTCGCTACCTTGAAGTCCAGGAAGGCGTTATGGTTGCAGAGCATCAGGTATGGTGGCTTCAGATCTTCGGTGCCGTGGTGGCGGATCTCAGGCTTGTGGACAAGCATATCGGGGAAGCTCAAAAGCTTTGTGAGCGGCTTCAGGAACCAACGCGTCGGGACAGGTTCCTTCGCCATATCGAAGCGAACGAATTCTTTTTTCATAGGTTCAGGTTAAGTTCGTAACGGGGCAAATATAAGCAATTATTTGCAAATTAAAGGCTTTGTGAGTAAATTCGCGGCTGAAATGGCAGAAAGTAACTTCATAGATTTCGTACGTTTGTTCTGCGCAAGCGGTCACGGAGGTGCCGGCTCGGCCCATCTCCACAGGGCGAAATACGTCCCCAAGGGCGGTCCGGACGGCGGTGACGGCGGACGCGGAGGACACATTATATTAAAAGTCAACCCGCAGCTCTGGACTCTCATACACCTGAGATACCGCAAAGTCGTGAGGGCTGAGGCGGGTTCTCCGGGCGGAGAGGCCCTCAAGAAAGGCAAGAACGGACAGGACATAATCCTGGAGGTTCCGCAGGGCGTTACCGTAAAGGACGCAGAGACGGAAGAAGTCATCACAGAACTGATTGAGCCGGGACAGGAATTCATTCTGTGTCAGGGCGGTCGCGGCGGTTATGGGAATGACCACTTCAAGTCGGCGACAAACCAGACTCCGCGCTATGCACAACCCGGAGGAGAGGGCGAGGAAGGATGGTTCATACTGGAACTCAAGGTCCTCGCGGACGTCGGTCTGGTGGGCTTCCCCAATGCAGGGAAATCCACCCTGCTTGCCGCCATCACCTCCGCAAAACCAAAGATAGCGAACTATGCCTTCACCACCCTTGAGCCCAATCTCGGAATAGTGAAATATCGCGACGACCGCTCCTTCGTGATGGCCGACATTCCCGGGATAATCGAGGGCGCCCACGAAGGCCGGGGCATCGGAATCCGCTTCCTGAGGCACATAGAGCGCAACAGCGTGCTCCTTTTTATGGTCAGCGCGGAGGAAAAAAACATAAAAAAGAGCTACGAAATCCTCCTGAACGAGCTTAAGCAGTACAATCCCGAACTCCTTGTCAAGGACCGCGTACTGGCCATAACCAAGACCGACCTTGTAGACGCCAAGACCATAGCCAGGATCGAGAAAAAACTGCCGGAAGACATTCCTCACGTCTTTATCTCATCTGTAGCGCAGACCGGGCTTCAGGAACTCAAAGACGAACTCTGGAAAGCCCTGAACAGATGAATCTCGACTCCATCATAGCCCTTGACCAGCGTATCACTCTCTGGATCAACAGTTTCAACTCTCCCCTCTCGGACTCCTTCTGGGTGTTCTTATCGGACACCAAGATCTGGTTCCCGGCCTATGGAGTCGTGATGGGCGTGATGATATGGAGACTGGGTTGGAAAAAAGGCCTTCTGATGATTCTGGCAATGATCCTGACCGTAGTCGCCGCCGACCAGATCTCCGCCCATATCAAGGACAGCGTAATGCGGCTGAGGCCCTGCTACAACACCTGGATGCTGCAGCACGACCTGCATCTTCCTCTCCCCCGTTACAGTCTCTACGGCTTTTTCTCCAGCCACGCCAGCAATGTCTATTCCTTTGCTGTCGTGTCACTTATGGGACTCAATCTGGACAAAGCCCACAAGCACTCGGCCTACGGCTGGGGCGTGTTTATATGGGCCAGTCTGGTGGCCTTGAGCCGGATTATGGTCTCGGCCCATTTCTTCGGCGACGTTGTGGTCGGAACGCTGTTCGGGCTGGCGATCGGCCTGGTATTCGGCCTCGGCGCCCGTTTTCTTACAAAGAAGCTATAACCTTCTCCATCTGGGTTCCGCGCGAGCCCTTCACAAGCACGGTACAGCCTTTCAGAGGATGCTTCTGAAGGTAGGCGGCAAGTTCTTCAGAAGTGGAGAAACAAAAAGTTTCCGAGAAAGCAGAGCCCTTGATACTGACCGCCTTACGGAATTCTTCCCCGACAAAAAATGCCCGGCAAAGTCCAAGCTTTTCAAGCAAGGTAAGCACTTTTACGTGCTCGCTGACGGAATCCCTGCCAAGTTCCCGCATCTCACCCAGAAGCACAGCCTTCTCGCCTTCCATCTTTGCTATGTTCTCGAGGGCCAGGGCCATAGACGAAGGATTGGCGTTGTAGGCATCCTGGATCACGGCATTGCTGCCCGTCTGGAGAAGCTGGGAACGGTTCATTGAAGGCCGGTAGGCGGAAATTGCATCGAAAGCGTCCTTGAGCGGAACTCCGAACTGACGGCCTACAGTCACGGCTGCCATCACATTGGCGGCATTGTAGGCGCCAACAAGCTTGGTTTCAAGCAGTTCCCCGCCGATTTCCATACGGAGGAAGGGTTGGGCGTTAGAAGCAGGAAGGATATTCACTCCCTCCCCTTCTATACCGTATGGAATGATGGACAGGCTACGGGAGGAGGCCATCTCGAAAAGCTCCGCATCATCCGTATTGACAAAGGCCTGGCCGTCGTGGGCACTCAGCCAGTCATAAAGTTGGCCCTTGGCCTTTTTGACGCCCTCGAAGCTGCCGAAGCCGAGAAGATGGGCCTTCCCGACATTGGTAATAAGTCCATAGACCGGCTGGGAGACCCAGGTCAGCGAGGAAATGTCGTCAGGGTGGTTCGCGCCCATCTCGACTACCGCGATTTCTGTCTCCGGAGTGATTTTCAGCACAGTCAGAGGGACGCCGATATCATTGTTCAGATTGCCCTCGGTGGCACTTACGCGGTAGGCCTTCGAGAGGACCTCGCGGATCAGTTCCTTTGTGGTTGTCTTTCCGTTTGTCCCGGTCAGGCCGATAACTATAAGTTCAGGGTTCACGTGGGTGCGATGCCAGGCGGCCAGTTCTTTCAAGGCCTTGAGGGGATCGGGGACCCGGACAAGACGCTCATCCTCAAAAGGACAGTCCTCATTGACGACCGCATTGCAGGCGCCGGCCTCGAGGGCCTTCAGGGCGTACTGGTTTCCATCAAAAGTCTCGCCCTTGAGGGCAAAGAAAAACTGTCCGGGAGTAATGCTTCGAGTGTCGGTATTGACACCGGCCGAGGCCCGGAAAATATCGTATAACTTACTGATTTCCATATTATTTTCTCCCTGTACTGCCAAAACCGCCTTCGCCCCGCGAGGTATCGTCGAGACTGTCGGAAAGTTCCCACTGAACCTGCTCGAAACGGGCGACGACCATCTGGGCTATCCTCTCTCCAGGATTGATCGTGAAAGCCTCATCGGAGAGATTGACCAGGATCACTTTCAGCTCCCCGCGATAGTCTGCATCTATGGTCCCGGGACTGTTGAGCACGGTGATTCCGTGTTTTGCGGCTAGGCCGCTGCGGGGACGGATCTGGGCCTCGAAACCCTCCGGCAGAGCTATGAAAAGACCCGTGGGCACAATTGCTCGCTTAAGCGGCTCAAGGACAATGGGCTCATCGATGGCGGCCTTCAGGTCAAGACCGGCGGAAAGAGGCGTAGCATACTCCGGAAGGGAGAAGGGACTGCGGTTGACGACTTTGACTTTCATTATTTAGGGGCGATGATATACAGGATTCCGGCTATGACAATATACAGCATATTCGGCAGCCATATTGCTATGGACGGAGGCAGGGTGTCGGTCATCACGAACA
>CACZDC010000078.1 GCA_902779785.1 uncultured Bacteroidia bacterium | reverse complement strand
GTGAGCGATACGGTAGGAAAATAAAGCAACCTGACTCTCAGGAGAGCCGGTGTCCTTATTGGACTTCCCGTACTTCGCGAAAATCTCTTGCTTTTTCTCTGGCGCTAAATATTCTGCCATAGTGCAATGAGTTGTTTTTGGTTAAGCTCTGCGGGACCTTCCCGCAAAAAAGTTCGCAAATTTAGATAATATTTTCCTAATAACAAAATATTATTCTTCCGGCTTGAGAGTGGTATAGACGTTGGTCACGTCCTCGTCGTCTTCCAGCATACCGGTGAGTTTGTCGAGAGTCGCCCTCTGTTCGGGGGTGACTTCTTTTAAATCCACGTTCGGAATCTGCTCGAAGCCGCCGGAAACGAGCTCATAGCCAGCCTCTTCGATGTACTTCTGAATCTGGCCGTAGGCAGTGTAGTCACCGTAGATGGAGATCTCGACGCTTACGTTTTCGTCCTCATCTTCGACTTCCTGCTTGAAGACCTCTTCGGCGCCGTAGTCGATCAGTTCGAGCTCCAGCTCGTCAATGTCGATAGGCTTGGCGGGATCTTCCTTGATGCGGAAGACGCACTTGTGGTCGAACATAAAGGCAACGGAACCGCTGGTCTGAAGGGAGCCGCCGCACTTTGTGAAATAGCTGCGGACATTGGCCACCGTGCGGGTGTTGTTGTCGGTCGCAGCCTCCACGAGATAGGCGATGCCGAAAGGACCGAAGCCTTCGTAGACAATCTCCTTGAAGTCGCCGGTCTTGGCCTCGGTGGCTTTCTTGATGGCGCGTTCGATGTTCTCCTTGGGCATCTGCTCGGCCTTGGCCTCGGCGATGAGGGCGCGAAGACGAGGGTTTCCGGTAACTTCAGCTCCGCCCTGCTTTACTGCGATGGTGATTTCCTTTCCGAGTTTGGTAAAGGTCTTGGCCATATGGCCCCAGCGCTTGAGTTTGCGCTCTTTACGGAATTCAAATGCGCGTCCCATCCTTACTGAGCGTTTTCGATTTTGGAGATATACTTGTCAATGTCCATAGCCTCTGGAGCCTGGGGATACTGGTCCTTGATCTTCTTGTAGCAGCCAAGGGCGAGCTCGTTCTTTCCGAGGGATTCGGCGGCGATACCTTCTTTCAGGAGGTAGGCGGCGGAGAAAGCGTTGTCAGAAGTCTTTGCGGCTTTCTCGAACCATCCGAGAGCGGTCTCGGCGTCTTCAAGTCCTACATAGGCGTCGCCGATGCAGCTCTGTGCACGTGCGAGAAGGATTTTGTCCTTGCCGTTGTATTTCTTAAGGTAGGAGATTGCATCCTCGAATTCACCCATCTGAAGCTTTGCGATGCCGGTATAGAGATAGACGGATTTTCCGGCCTTGCTTCCATACTGGTCGATAATGTCCAGCAGACCAAGGTAGTTGCCGTCGCCGTTGAGGGAAAGCTCGTACTCGCCGTCAGCGAACCACTGCTCGGCGTGAAACATTTCCTTCTGGGCCTCGGCCCTCTTGGGCTGGAGGTAGAAACGGGTGTAGGCGAGTGCTCCGAGAGCGATGACCAGGACGGCGATTACGCAGCCGTAAATAATATTGCCATTCTTCTTGAAGAACTCTTCAGTCTTGGAAACGGCCTCAGCGACGTTCTGCTGGCGGATTTCCTCTTCTTTACTCTTTTTTGCCATTATTATTTCGATTTATTTATTATCCATATTTCTGCCCCGAAGATTGCCTCCGCGGGCATAACAGTCGGCAAAATTAGTAAAAATTTGTTATATTTGCAATCGACACGACTAAAGCTATGCCGACACTGAAGAAAATAGTCATCAGGGATTTCAGGAACATCGCCCTCCAGGAACTTTTTTTCTCGCCGAACGTTAACTGCATCAGCGGTAACAACGGTGAAGGAAAGACCAATCTGCTGGACGCGATCCATTACCTTTCGATGACTCGCAGCGCCTTCCCTTCCCAGGACCGCTATATCGCCCGCCACGGGACGGACAGTTTCAGCGTAGGCGGTAGCTTCATTATGGAGAATGGTCTGGAATCCCGTTTCTCAATCCAGGCCGGGGCGGGGGAGAAGAAACTTGTGCGTGACGACAAGCCCTATGGACGCTTTTCAGAACATATCGGCGTGCTGCCAGTGGTGATGGTCTCTCCCGGAGACATAAGCCTTGTCAGCGAATCCGGCGAAGAGCGCCGTCGGATGGCCAATGCCCTCCTGTCTCAGATGGACAGGGAGTATCTCTCTGCAGCTCAGTCATATAACCGTCTCCTGGCCCTCCGCAACAAAGAGCTCAAGAATCCTGCTCCGGATGCCCAGTTGCTTTCAGTCCTGGATGAAAGGATGGCCGTTCCGGCTGCGTTCATCTACGAAAGCAGGGCGGAGATGGTCCGACGCCTCAATCCCTCGGTGGAGTCCTATTACCGAATGATTTCAGGCGGCAGCGAATCTGTGTCCATAGAGTATAGGTCAGATCTTGAAAAAGCCTCCCTTCCGGAAATCCTTTCCGACTGCAGGGAGAGGGACTATGCTTTGAAATACACTTCTGCAGGTGTCCAGAGGGATGATTTTGTCTTTCTGATGGACGGGCAGCCCATACGCCGCTTCGGCTCGCAGGGCCAGCAAAAATCCTTCCTGGTGGCCTTGAAATTCGCCCAGTATGAGATAATGAAGCAGGCCTATGGCTTCGCTCCGACCCTCCTTCTGGACGACGTGTTCGACAAACTGGACCTCGGCAGGATCTCCAATCTTGTGTCTATGGTCGCAGGCAGCGATTTCGGCCAGATTTTCATAACGGACTGTGACAGAACCAGGCTTCAGGGCGTTGTGGACCGAATTACCGAGGACCGGGCATATTTTGAGGCGAAGGGAGGCGTCTTCACGCGTCTGTAATGGAGGAATACAGCAACATACGCCTGACCCGCAAGGAGGCCGTTTCTATGGAAGAGATAGTCTCGCGCTACATAAAGCAGATGAAACTGGCTGCCGGACTCAACACACAGAGGGCCCTGGATGCCTGGGACCAGTGTTCGGGTGCAGCACAGTACACGCTGAAAAAGTTTTACAGGGGAGGGAAGCTCTACATTACCCTCAATTCTTCCGTCGTAAGGAGCCAGCTTTACTTCCAGCGTGATCTTATCGTAAAGAAAATCAACGATTTCCTTGCTGACGATCCGCTGTTTACCGAGGATAACAGGAGTGTAAGTTATGTCAAGGAATTGATTCTGAAATAATATGGACGAAGTTAAGGTAATTGAAATCAAGAAAAGCGTATTCGCGGACAATGACAAGGATGCGGATTTGCTGCGTAAAGAGTTGAAAGACAGTGGAGTATATCTCCTTAATCTGATGTCTTCGCCGGGCAGCGGAAAGACCACTACCCTGATAAAGACCATCAATCTGATAAAGGACAAGATCCGCGTTGCGGTGATGGAGGCCGATATCGACAGCGACGTGGATGCCGTCAAGATCAAGGAAGCGACGGGAATTCCCTCTATCCAGCTCCATACCGGCGGAATGTGCCATCTGGACGCCGAAATGACCCGCCAGGGCCTTGCCAACGTGGACCTGAAGGATGCCGACCTCGTCATCCTGGAAAATGTCGGCAATCTTGTCTGTCCGGCCGAATTCGACACCGGAGCCGTGCGCAACGCAATGATCCTTTCGGTCCCGGAGGGCCACGACAAGCCTCTGAAATACCCTCTGATGTTCTCGGTCTGCGACCTCGTGGTTGTCAATAAAATCGACGTCCTGCCCTATTTCGACTTCGATATGGAAAAGTGCAGGGAATATGTCCATATGCGAAATCCCAAGGCCCAGATAATTCCGATCTGCGCCAAGACCGGCGAAGGAGTGGAGAAACTCGCCGAATGGATACTGAATGAAGTTAAAAACTGGAAAAATAACTGAATACCACATAATTATGCCAGAAATGTCAAGCAAGTTCGTCCCTAAGCACAAGGGCGACAAGAATCCGAATCCGAAACTTCTGAAATTTGTCCGTCACGTCACGGACCGTATTCCCGGAAAGATCAAGATGACCACCGACGCCCCCGAATACTGGGGCCTCGCCTGCATTTTCGAAGACGAGATGGACGCAGTGACGAGGGAGGCCTCGCTGGACCTTCTGCTGGATATGCTGCCAGGGAATTTCTTCAGGGTCCGCGAACACCACAGTTATCAGCAGCTTCACCAGTGGAATGCCAAGAAGCATTATACCCCCGACGACAAGTCTTTCGATGAGCTTCTTGACAAACTGTCCTATTTCGGGATGCTGGAGTACGACTATGGGGACAAATATACCGACCAGGGCCCTGTTCCCGGGACTACTTATCATCGCGAGGATCGTATCTACTGGGTACCGATGTTCGTCCCCGGAAGCGCGGAATACACCAATATGAATGTGGACCTTATGGACCGTCATCCCGAACTCGCGATGTTTTTCGAAAGGATGACCTTCCTGCCTCTGGAAAAGATCACCCCGAGCGTCCCTATGGGCGGAAGTGGTATCGGTATGCACGTTATTCCGGTGGAAAAGGCAATCTCGATGGAGAACCAATCCGTTGACATAGAGCATATTTCGTATTGGCTCAAACGCTATGAGGGCCATCTCGGAGTGGGCATCTGCTCCTGCCGTTACGGCCGAAAGAAACTGGACGAGGGCTGTGCCGACGACTACCGCGACTGGTGTATCGGCGTCGGCGATATGGCCGATTATCTTGCCGAGACCGGGCGTGGCCATTATATCACTTACGACGAGGCTATGGCCATCCTGAGGAAGGCCGAAGACCACGGTTTCGTACATCAGATCACCAATATTGACGGCGAGGGGAAGATTTTCGCAATCTGCAACTGCAACGTCAAGATTTGCAACGCTCTGCGTACTTCGCAGCTTTTCAACACCCCGAATATGTCCCGCAGTGCATACGTTGCGAAGGTGGACCCGAAGAACTGTGTCGCCTGCGGACGCTGCGTCGAGTATTGCCCGGCCGGTGCCGTGAAGCTCGGACAGAAACTCTGCACCTCTCACGGTGCCATAGAGTATCCTCGTCAGGAGCTTCCCGATTCCACCAAGTGGGGACCGCACAAGTGGACCGAAGACTATCGCGACAAGAATCGCGTAAATTGCTGGCCCACCGGAACTTCACCCTGCAAGACCGCCTGTCCCGCCCATATTGCAGTGCAGGGCTATCTCAAGAAGGCCGCCGAGGGTAAATACACTGAGGCCCTGGAACTTATCAAGAGGGAGAACCCCTTCCCGGCCGTCTGCGGACGTATCTGCAACCGCCGCTGCGAAGATGCCTGTACCCGCGGTACCATCGACCAGCCCATCGCCATCGACGCGGTGAAGAAATTCATCGCCGAGCAGGACCTGAATGCAGACACCCGCTTTATCCCCGAGGTGAATACCTGTTCCAATGTCCAGGACCGCTGGGAGGAAAAGATCGCTATAATCGGCGGCGGTCCTGCCGGACTCAGCTGCGCATATTACCTCGCGACAATGGGATACAAGCCGACGGTCTTCGAAAAGAACGAAGAACCCGGCGGTTTGCTCCGCTACGGCATCCCTTCATACAAGCTTGACAAGAAGGTCATCGCGGCCGAGATTGACATAATGAGGGAAATCGGAGTCGATATCCAGACCGGAGTCGAGGTCGGCAAGGATGTGACCATAGAGCAGCTCCGCGCAGACGGCTACAAGGGCTTCTATGTCGCCATTGGCTGTCAGGGCGGTCGCCTGCCCGGCATCCCCGGAGAGATGCTCAGTGGCACCACGACTGCAATCGACTTCCTCCATAAGGCCAATACCGGCAAGGAAAAACTCTCCGGCAAGGTCGTGGTCGTCGGCGGCGGCAATGTGGCCATAGACGCGGCCCGTGTCGCAAAGCGCAGCGGAGCTTCGGAAGTGACTATGCTTTCGCTTGAAACCGAGGACATTATGCCCGCTTCCCTTGAGGAGCGCCGCGAAGCCCGCGAGGACGGAGTGGTCATTATGCCCGGCTGGGGTCCTAAGGAAGTACTCGGCGAGGACAAGGTCAGCGGAATCGTCTTCAAGAAGTGTACTTCCGTCTTTGACGAGAATCACCGCTTCTCTCCGAAATATGATGAAAATGAGCTGATTACCCTTGATGCCGACTATGTGATCTTCGCAATCGGCCAGACTGTGATCCTCAAGGAACTTCTGAAGGATACCAAGGTGGAATTCTTCCGCGGAGTCTATCCCGTGGCCGACAAACTGACTTATCAGACAGCCGAGCCCGATATCTTCGTAGGAGGAGACTGCTTCACCGGGCCTAAGTTCGCCATTGACGCTATCGCCGCCGGCAAGGAGGCTGCTGAGAGCCTGCACCGCTTTGTCCAGCACGGACATATGACCATAGGCCGTAACAGGCGTGATTTCATCGAACTGAACAAGGGCGATATCGTCGTCGAGTCCTATGACAATTCTTCCCGCCAGGTCGAAGGCGTTGCCGAAGGAAAGGCTCCGTTCGAAGAGTATCATAAGACCCTTACTGAAGAGCAGGTCCGCAAGGAAACCGCCCGCTGCCTCGGCTGCGGCGCTTCGGTCGTGGATCCGAACAAGTGCATTGGCTGCGGCATCTGCACCACCAAGTGCGGTTTCGACGCCATCCACCTCTACCGCGAGCATACCGAAGCCAGCCATATGGTCACCTCCGAGGACAAGTTCAGCGGTATCCTGCCTTATATGCTCAAGCGTACCGGACGCATCCTCTTCAAGAAGAAGTAATGCACGAACTTGGCATCGTCTTCTACATAATCCGCGACGTGAAAAAAGTTGCGGAAGAGAATTCGGTCGGCCACGTCTCCAAGGTTGTTATGTCCATAGGTGAGGTCTCGACGATTATTCCGGACTATCTTACCGACTGCTGGAGATGGGCCGCCGACAAGGAGCCGCTTCTGAAGGGATGCACCCTCGAGATACAGCAAGTCCCCGCCGTGTCATACTGCGGGGACTGCAATTCTGAGTTCGGAACCGTGGACTTCGGTAAAAAGTGTCCGCTCTGCGGGAGTGAAAACACCTGGCTCCTTCGCGGTAACGAGGTTGAAATCAAAGAGATAGCCTGCGACTAGATAGTTGTTCTCGGAATGATGCTGGAGTAATACTGTTCGGCGAAGCTTGAAATTGCCTTGAAGTGATCCTCCATACATCTTACTGCTGCCTTTTCATTCTGATTTACAATACATTCAAGCATATCGCTGTGTTCCTTGCAGACGCTTTCCGCAGATGAGCTGCAAGCCCCGAGATTGCGGTAATACTTCAGTACGTCCGGCGTAATCTTCAGAAGAAGCGATGAAAGCACCGGATTGTGTGAGGCCCTTGCAATCGTAAGGTGAAAACTGAGGTCTTTCTCGT
>CACZDC010000077.1 GCA_902779785.1 uncultured Bacteroidia bacterium | reverse complement strand
CTTGCGCAAAAGGAAAAAAGCTATATATTTGCCTAGGCACATAATGGAGGAACTGCCATAGCAGACTGTTTACGACACATATTACAATTGACCAAAAAACTCGCAAATAACTCGCAACACAATTATTTAAAAATATTAATAACCAAAAATCATTACTACACGCGCGTAGAATCCACTTTTTAAAAGACTGTTTTTAAAGATACGCACGTCTGGAAAGCGTGTGGCCGCCTAAAGCGGCTCCAGGGTTCGAATCCCTGTCTTTCCGCGCTATGGAATACTAAGCAGGCGCCGCACGAAAGTGCGGCGTTTTTTGCTTACGCCGGTCCACTTAAGATGCAGGGTATAGTCACTCAACGACTGCCTGTACTTTTACAGGGCTGAGGGTGGCGGTGTTTCGATAGGTAATCTCTCCGTCATAACCCTAGAAAAACGCCGCCATAGCGTCCCGCACCTCGTAGAAACGCGGGGTCAGCTGCCCGGATTTATCCATATGGAGACGGTGCCTAGCCTCCGGATATGGGTGATGCTCGGAGCGAATGCCAAGGGCAAGGGCCTTCTCGTGGATTGACCGTGTGCCGTACATATATCCTGAGATACCTCGTGTGAACAGGCTGAACTTAGCCATTGGGTAGCCCTCGACATAAGGAACCACAGGATCCTGGACCGATTGGAATGAGATAATGGGCACGTCCGCCCTCTCCAGCACCGACAAATCGTGGACGGCACCCCAGAGATTGGCCACTGCGCAAATACGGTGGTCCGCCCCGGGCCGGTAGGCCAGGGCCATCGCCGTGATTGCGCCCGAACTGGTGCCGGCGGCAAAGACTCTTTCGGGATCGATACGGAGATCTTTCCTCGCCGAGAGCAGGTAATCCAGGGCGGCATCAGCATCCTCGAGTGCACGCAGTTCCGCATTCCGGAAATCGTTCCGGTTTAAGTGAAACCCGAGCCGGTAGTTGATTGAGGCGGCAACGTATCCAAGCGAGGCAAAATACCGGCACCACTCCGACTGCCCCTTCTCATTCTTGTTGCCCAGATAGAACGAGCCGCCGTGCATCATCAGCAGCAAGGGCCTGCCAGACGAAGCATCCCCTTCCGGCAGATAGATATCCATATCCACCTCCAGCTGCTTGGGAGAGCCGCACCGCAGAATGAGGCCGAGAGGCGGAGCCACGCCGGCAGGAGCCTCGGTCCAGTATCCGGATGCAGTGGTGTACACGACATTCCGCTCAACCTTGACATCGAATCGGGGGGTTGTATAATCTGCTGGCATAAGCGGGCCTCGTCCTCATTTTGTTATCCTGACGGCTTCCAGATAAAACTCCCTGCGCTGCTCCTGGGAAATCTGGTACCGCACCAGGCGGGAACTCTCCCTCAGGCCGTCGTCCAGATTGCACACGAAGAGGTCGTCGACATCGGCAAGATATAACCGGTTATAACGGATATCATTGTTCTTCTGAAGAGACATCGTATACCGCATAGCGTGCAGGGCATCGGGTTCGCCAAGGTTATCCCGGCTGAAAACAAACAGCCCCATCTTGTCGAAACGGCCATAGAAACCGCTTCCGGCCTTGGAAACCTTGATTGCAAGGATCCTTCGCATAGGCAGGGCCATGGACCAGTAAGACAGTTCTTTCACTCCGATGTACTTCCCCGCTTTCAGGCCGTAGCCGTAACCCGATTCCAGTATCTGCCTGGTCTCTTCATCCCGCGCCGCAGGAGTGACGCCAGAAATATCCTTCAGCAGTTCCTCCTCCGCCCTGCGGCTCTCTTCCATCGCCCGCGTGACCTCTATGCCGATACTGTGGTCGTCCGTTGACTGCAAGTCGGGACGATCCCTGTTCACAAGGCAGTCAAACTCGCGCCCCAGTAACGCCGAAAGCGAAATCTGCGCGTACTGTTCAAAGAAACAGGTGTCGAACTTAGGCGAACTCATTACTCGGATGTGATTAGTTTTGCACAAAAATAATGTTTTTCGTTGAAATTTATTTACTTTTGACACTGCTGCAGCAACTCACCACTAATCGCCAGCCATGAAGATCGTAATAGCTCCTGATTCATACAAGGAATGCCTTTCGTCGCGTGAGGTTGCGGCTACCATGGCCGAAGCTGCGCTTCAGGTGTGCCCGTCAGCCGAGGTGGTACAGATTCCCCTTGCCGATGGCGGCGAAGGCACACTGGATGCGCTGACGTGGGCTCTCGATGCCAAGGTCCATGAAGCAAGGGTATCCGATCCTCTGGGCAGGACGATTGACGCCCGGTTTGCCACTCTCGGCGATACCGGAATAATCGAGGTCGCCCAGGCCTGTGGCCTCAATCTTCTCAAGCCCATGGAAAGGAACCCGATCATAGCCTCCAGCAGGGGCGTGGGCGAACTCATAATGGAAGCATACGGAAGAGGATGCCGGCGTATTGTAATCGGCCTAGGGGGCAGTGCCACTTGCGACGGCGGCGCCGGTATGCTCGCCGTGCCTGGCGTCAGAGATGTATTACGCGAAGCCACCGTTGAACTCTTGTGCGATGTCGACAACCCGTTCACCGGCCCCGACGGTGCGGCTCGTGTGTTCGCTCCGCAGAAGGGAGCATCACCTGCCGACGTTGAAAAACTCGAGAGCAGAATGGCAGAGCTCGCCCGAGAGATAGCGGCCGAGACGGGCGTCGATGTCTCATCAATCCCCGGAGCCGGCGCTGCAGGCGGCCTTGGAGGGGCTTTGATTGCTTATGCCGATGCAGAAATGACAAGCGGTGTGGACAAAGTCATGCTTTATACTCACTTCGATGCCGCAATCAGAGATGCGGACATCGTCTTCACCGGCGAAGGCCGTTCCGACTTTCAGACCCTCAACGGGAAAGTGCCGTATGGCGTCTTACGGCATTGCATAGGGAAGAAAGTGGCCTTGTTGTCCGGCATGGTGGATGCAAGCGCAATGGGCGCACTTTACGGTGCCGGCTTCTGGGCGGTTCGTGCAGTTACGCCGGAAGATATGCCGACTGTTGTCGCCATGGATCCGGAGGTTGCAAAGCAGAACATATTCTCCGCAGTTATCCGGATACTGTCTTGATAGAGACAGCATGGGAAGCAATCAGTTATCAGCACTTTTGGTGGCATATAGCTTGCATAATGATTGCAAATGATTATATTTGCATAAAATTGAAGCACTATGGCACAGACAGCAATGACCATCCGCATGGATAATGACCTCAAGGTGCAGTTCGATGCGCTTTGCGACGAATTCGGTATGAGCACCAATACCGCCTTCAACATTTTCGCCCGCGCCGTTGTACGGAAACGCAGGATTCCCTTTGTCATCGAGGCCCCTTCCAAGGAGGATGTAGTGGGCAGAGGGAAAGCCGCCTTCGACGAGTTGCGTCGCATCGCTGCTGACAACGGCCTCGCCGGCATGAGCCTGGAGGAGATCAACGAAGAGATCAGACTGGCCAGGGAGGGTAAATAATGGTGTACGCAGTGATTGACACAAATGTACTTGTGTCAGCTATATTTGCCGCCCGCCCGGATTCGGCAACCGTAATCGTCCGAGAAAAAATCATGGACGGCTCCATTGTTCCGCTTTATAATGCAGAGATTTTCGATGAATACCGCGATGTCCTCACCCGACCAAAGTTCCATTTCCCGGACGAGCTGGTGGATGCCGTCCTGGACGTGATTCTCCAAAAGGGCCTTTCGTTGGAAAGGACCAAGTCAGAAGAAGTTTTCACAGACCCAAAAGATGTGGTATTCTATGAGATAGCTCTATCCAAGGAAGGATCTTATCTGGTAACAGGCAATACAAAGCATTTCCCGGCCACGCCCATCGTGGTTACGCCTGCAGAATTGCTTCGTATTCTTGAGGCTATGGACTGAATTCTCTATCCCCGACATTCTCGACCTCTGTAAAGATAGCGGCTTTGTCGATAGTGACCTGCATCTAATCTTGATACTTGTGGAAGCTGTACTTCTCCCGAAGCGCGGCTTTTGTCTCTTCGTCCTGATTTGTAAAGTACGCCTTGAAGCCCGGGCAGAAATTGATGTGCCACCGCCAGAAGCGACCAAGGACAGATTTAGAGTTTTTGTCGTAGTGAGCGCGGAACTTGCAGTTCTCGCAGGGGTATTGTTGTGTTGCCATATTACTTGTTAGTTCTAAATAGTTCACCGACCGTCCATTCTTCTTTGCATACTCTATCTCGCTCCTGGTACTCTCTCCGATATAGCCGCCGACGTTGATGACGTAAATCTCATCGGCCATGTCGATCTTGCGCTTGTGCATGTCGTCCAGCATGGCTTTGGTTCCTTCCGTCCAGACTTCATCGTCGCCGGAATGCCCGAAGAGTCCGACCGAGATTACAATGTTGCCTTCGAGGGTCAGTCGCTTTTGCGCTTCCAGGAATTGGTCCTTAAACCTTGTACTGCCGCAGAGGGTTATGACTTTGTATTTGCCGACCATCAATTACTGCTATTTATTTGAACGATAATGTGGACGCCGTCTGTTGGCGTTAAGATTTACAAATACGGTCTCCTGATAGTCGCAGCCGTACCTTTCGTTGGAGCAAACAAGGACTGAGTAGGGATTTCCATTGACGGCCACACCCTTCTTGGCCACCTTTACTCGACCGCAGTGGCACTTGGGGCAAAGCTGGTCGGAAGGAATGCTGCTAACAGGCTCCACACCAGGGCTGGGAATACTCACAAACTCCCGGACGAATGGTGAGGGGTTGCCCTGATCGTATAAGACCCAGGTGTGCTTCTTGGCTCTGGTGATGCCGACATAGAATACCCGCCGCTCTTCACTGAAAACATAAGCATCAGGCTCACTCAATACATACTTCAAGACTGGACTATCGGCGATGTCGGCAGGAAAGCCCATAGTTCCGCCATTACAATTTAGCAGGATAATATAGTCACATTCCAGGCCTTTGGACTGGTGAACTGTCATAAACTGCATCTTCCTGCGGCCGTAGTTGATGTATACGCCGTCTTTCCCAGTGTGGACGGCAAGGTCGGAGTCCTTAAATACATTAATGTCGAAGCCATAGCGCCCTAGCAGAAGGATTTCTTTGTCGAAGGGGACAAGGTCTGCTATCGCCTTTACGGTTCCAACCACGCCGCCGCGACCGTCGGTGGGGCAGAAATCCAACTGAGTTTCAGCCTCATTCTTGAAGGAGTGAACATTCTTGACCGCCTGTTCAGGGTTTGCCAAGATGAAACTCGACGACCTGGCTATGGCCGGTTCACCGAAGCGGTAGGTGGTCTCCATCAGACACTTTTTAGTGTAGCCAAAGAACCGTTCGAAGTGTTTGAACAGAGCCATATCGCTGCCAGCAAACCGGTATATTGACTGCCAGTCGTCCCCAACACAGAACAACTTGGTCAGCGGGGCTGGACGCCGAAGGGACTGCAAGAATCGATACCTGTCCATAGAGATGTCCTGGAACTCATCGACTAGGATATAGTCGTAGTCAGGCCGGTAACCATTGTTGCAGAGTTCGGTTGCCCGAATTATGGCGTCCGTAAAATCTATTTCATTCCGTTCGCCCTCAAGCCGCCGGTACTCCTCAACGAAAGGAATTACGATGTCATTTAGGGTAATGCTGTCCTGCCTGGAGGCCTGCTTCTGTATGGTATCAATTGTTGTATCTTTTGACTTCAGGAGGAAATTGAACGCTGTAAGCATGTTCAGTATACTTTCCTCCTGACGCTGAAGCTCCCTTGACATCCCCTGAGAGGCAGCACTATTAAATACAACTCCCTGTTCACGCAACTGCCTGGACAAGTTGCTGAAGACATCCCCTCTATGGAATCCGGCACTTGTGGTTTCCAGCAATACCGTACCATGTTCTTTATGCAGCTGCCTTTTCCAAGCAATACCAGCCATATACTTTCTCTCGTCCTCGGCGGAGAAGAAAGCAGGACAGCGATTCTGCTCGTTGACTGCAAAGTGCTCAAGGTAAATCCTCTTCGGCGTACCGTCAGCGCCTGTACAGTATATTGAAAAGTCGGGGCAATACTGGCGATAATCAGCATCTACAGTGTTATAAGCGTACTTTTCTTCATACCTGAACTTTACTCCTCGGGACCCAAGGAAATCGCAAATCTGAGATTCTTCATCAGACTTACAGAACACAGGCCGTCCATCCATATCCCTATAGAAGGCCTGTACGCCGTATTTCTGGCGATCCTGCATATAGTCCTGCATTGAGGAATACTCGAACTGGTCCTTCATCTTGTACCTGGCGCGAATAATATAGTCTGCGATGGCCTGATGGAAGGTGTCGTTCTCACTGAAAAGCTTATGGTATACCTGGACGGAGAAGTCTTGGTTGGTGATGGTGGGTTTCTCGCCGGTGGCCTCGGAGATAATATCCAGGGCAAGCTTATGGAAGGTTCGGCATTTCAGTTTCTTCTCTCCCAAACGTTCCGACAGCGACTCCGCCGCCTTCCTGGTGAAAGTAATGAGAAGTATCTTTTCCGGATCTACCTTCTGGATGTCGATTAGGTAGCGAACTTTGCCGACTGTGGCCATGGTCTTGCCACTACCGGCGCTACTGATGACCAGAACGTTATCCTCCAGGGAGACTACAGCCTCCCTTTGCTGCTGATCGAGGGGATAAGCCAGAACGGTGTCGAAGAAGTGGGAGCAGCCGGAGAGCTGATTCTCGACGAAATGCTGATTGTTGGCTTGCTTATGGGCGGCAGTGTCGGACATGGCCTTATAGAACCGCTGAAAACTGGTCGACTCCGGCGCTTCGGCCAGTTCCTTGCTTCCGATGAGCTTGGATACCTCTTTATATATGAGGTTGTATTTCTCTACCAGCGCCTTCCTTTCCGACTCTGTAATGTAGTGGCTATAACTGAAATAAGAGCTTATCTCATTAAATGCCGCTTTCACCTCTGGGGATATACGTTCTATTGTCTCCAGCCTCTCCCGGTGTAGCCGCTGCCGCCGTCGGATACTGAGCCAAATCACGATCCCGAGGACAGCAAAGGATGATAGGGAGATGAATACTATGAGACTTGAACTATTCAACGCTTATTGGCTAGCTATATTATTGTTTATCTTGTTTTCTCTTAATAATTTCCTTTGCTTCGGGCAGATTAATGTAACCATGCAGTCCATTCCTATGAAGTAGGGCAAGCAAATGGCCACTATTAAGAAGCTTTAGAGGCTTATCTTTGGCGAAATCGTAAGAATCAGGTCCATAATCTGAAGTGGTAATTAGAATACCACTACTGGCGCCCTCATTGATGACAGTACCATACAAGTCTCTAACTGCCGCAACGCCAACAGTATTGGTATACCTCTTGGCCTGAACGACAATCTTTCCTCCCCGAAGTGGATCTGGATCAAATACCACAGCATCAACACCACCATCGCGACTAGCTTGAGTAACACGAACTTCTCCACCATTTTTACTAAATTCCATTTCGAGCACTTGGCGCACCAGTTGTTCAAATTCTTTCCAATCCATTGCGGCTAAG
>CACZDC010000076.1:7591-9228 GCA_902779785.1 uncultured Bacteroidia bacterium | reverse complement strand
GACCACGGAACAGCTTACGCGATGGCCGGAAGGGACGAAGCGGACCCGCAGTCGATGATGCAGTCCATCTATCTGGCTATCGATATCTGGAAAAACCGTCGGCGCTACGACGAATTGCACTCTCCTAAAGGCGCTCAGGCCTGACGCTCGATCCGGCAGCTCCGGTCGCAGTACTCGGAAATCTTTTCGCGGTGGGTAATGAAGATCATAGTCTTGCCCGCCGCTTGTGCTGTCAGGTTCTCCATCAAACGCTGCTCGGTATCAGGATCCAGGGACGAAGAAAATTCGTCAAGCAGGAGGATGCTCCCGGGACGCAGCAGTCCGCGGGCTATTGCGATGCGCTGGCTCTGGCCTTCACTGAGACCTGCCCCAAGTTCCCCGCAGGGAGCATCCAGTCCCCCTTTGAGTTCGTGTACAAAAGCTGCTTCAGCTGTTTCAAGTGCCCACCACATACGCCCCTCATCGGCTCCGGGGTCGCCCATCAGAAGGTTTTCCCTTATGGTCCCGCTGAAAAGAGTATTGCCCTGAGGAACATAGACCAGGTTGCATCTGGTTGACACGGAGGCAGGTACGACGCGTCCGTCGCTGTCGTAGAACTCAATCTTGCCGGAAACGGGCTTCAGCAGAGATAGCATAAGGCGGATCAGGGTACTCTTCCCCGCCCCGGTCTCTCCCACGATCGCGGTGCGGGACAGAGGAGGAAAATCGAAATCCAGACCTGATAGAATCATCCTGTGTCCGTCCGGATAACGGTAGCTCAGACCCTCGACCCTGATTCCGGCCGGCGGACCGACGACCACCGGTTCCCCTGATTCAGCCCTTGGAGCGTCTTCAAGTTCTATCAGACGGTCGATTGACGCACTCGCATTGACAAAAGAGGGAATCTGCCTGGTCAGGTTCACCAGAGGCCGCTGAATCTGTCCCACGAGCTGGAGGAACGCAGTCATTATACCATAAGTCAGACTGCCGTCCATTATTCCGTAAGCACCCCAGAGAAAAGCCGCTATATAACCGAAAGAAAAACTTGCAGTAACCATAGCCCGTGCAAAGACATTCAGCCTTGTACGCTCCTCGACCTGGCCATACTCTTCATTCTGGAGATCATCCAGACGGGACTCCATCCTGTCCTCATTTTCAAGCGACTGGATCACCATACGGTGCTGAAGGCTTTCCTGCAGGTGACTCTGGACACGGCTCTCCGTTTCCCGGATTCCCCTTGTCATAGAACGTATCTTCTTGAAGAAGATTTTTGAAAGGAAGAGGAAAAGCGGGGTTATGGCAAGCAGCACCAGGGCGAGGCGCCACTCGAGAATGCAAAGGAAGACCAAGGCTGCAAGCAGTTGAGCAGTCGTGGTCACAACCTGCGGAAGGTCGGTGCAGATGACGCTGCTGACCGTGGCGACATCCGTCTCCAGGCGGTTCATCATATCCCCGGTGTGGCGTTTCTCCTTCCCTATCCATTCCATCTGCAAAAGGCTGGAATAGATGCGCTTGCGAATGATGAAATTCATCTTCGAAAGAGTGAGGTTCTCCACTCGGGTATTCACCGCCGACACTACGATCCGCAGTATTATCACGGCAATCACGACAATGGTAAGGTTCATTATGGAACCCTCCGAGACCTTGGTCGCCACATC
>CACZDC010000076.1:0-7573 GCA_902779785.1 uncultured Bacteroidia bacterium | reverse complement strand
AGCATTCCCAGGAACACGTTCAGGGCAATACGTCCCCGCGCCCCCTTTGCGTGGTCATAGAGCCAGCGGCAATATTTCAGTATGGCTCTCATTCGCCCTGGGCCAGACGGCCGAGCCCGTAACGGAAGGCACCGGCGAAATAACGGATTGATTCCCTCGGAAACTCAGGGAAATGGCGGAGACGGTCATAGACCACCTGCAGGAAGAAAGAATGAATCTTTCTCATAAGATATGGTTCGTCCTTGCGCTCCCGAGGCTGGTTTTTTCCGAAATTACCGCTCTTCAAGAGATATTTCCATATATGGCCGTATGCAGAGCTGTACTTATCGGTCCACAGCGGCAATTTTTCAGAAGGACAGCCCAGATACTCGTGGACGAAACCGGCAAAAGTCTGCCAGATCCGCTTGAGGCCAAGTTTTTCGAGCCGTTCTTCGAGCAGGATCGGATCTATGTCCCGTTTATGGCTTGAGATGAAAATGGTCCAGTCCAGAAGCTGCCTCAGGCCAACCCCGCTTGACCAGTAATGGTGCAGGAAATGGACGAGTATATAGATGGCGTTGAATCCGGCATTGGGAACCTGCACTATGCTGCCGCCTATCTCCACCTCAGAGAAATCGCGGGAGGCGAACATCTCGTTCTGCAGAAGGGCGAGAGCACGGTCCAGCGCCGGGGACATCAAAGTCTGGATACTGCCGTGGATTTCCACCTCTATGGAGCGGTAAAACAGCCCCTGATGATATATGGGACGCATTTCCTTACCGACCGCAGTGGCCTTGGGAACAAGGATTTCCTTTGCCGCATCGTAATCGGACGGCTGAAGAAGTAGATCTATGTCGCCGGGCTGGCGGCGGTTGGGCTCAGGGTAGTCCAAAGCAACCCCCTGACCCTTGATAAGCACCACGGGGATGTCGTGCAAAGCCTTGAAAAGGAAGGGAATGAAGGAATTCAGCTGATGGTTGCGTTTTTCCGTACCCATCATATCCCCGAGAAATGGATCCAAATCCTCCGCCTCCGGCATAAGATCGGAGGGAAGATGATTGATTCCGTCCGTCACGTGGCCGACGACGGCCTGGGCGGCGGCAAGCTGATAAATCTCATTCCAGTCAACTTCACCGCTGAAAATATCCCGTTCCGGAACCGTATTCCAGATTCCGGAACGAAGCAGGGCGAAAAAACGTCGCTCCCTTAAACTCAATCCTCTATTAATCCTACTTCCTGCCATTTGGCGCACAGCTCGCGCGCATCTTTAAGCGCGGTTTCCTGTTCAACCTCATACTCCTGCATCAGGAGGTCAGCCATCAACTCCGGCGTAAAATCCTTGCCGACTACGCTGCGGAAAAGATATGCAGCCGATTCGTTCAACGAAATAAGCTGGGAGAAATTGACATTCGCCGTACCTTCCCCTGAAATGACGTGCTGACCGCAGATGGTCCTGAGTATGAATCCTTCTTTAATCTTCATAGATAAAATGCTTAACTTGCAAATATAAACATTATTCTCCTTTTAACCAACGCCTGTTCCAGGGAAAATGGCGATAGATAAAGAGAAGATAGCGCCTGATCGGTCTCAGACGCTGCCACAGATGCACCCGGCGAAGTTCTCCGGCCGCATACGGGTCACAGTCCTTCCCGTTACGGATTATTGCCGTAACCTTGCCGCAGATTTCTTCCCGGGATGGATACTCGCAGGTCTCGGGCACTCCGTCGCCCCGTATCACTATGCCTTCCTCTCCGGAAATCTTTATAATCCTGTGCATTATATAGCGGCCCTTGTAATGAAAAAGCACAATGTCGTCCACCTTCAGTTCCGCCCCCGGAGCCTCCAGCCAGACCTCATCCTTCTCCCCCCTGATAAAGGGTAGCATACTATAGCCTTTCACGGGGATGCGTACACGTTTTCCCTCACCGAGCATCCTTACGACCTCGGCGAAAAAAGGGTCGTTTTTAATCACCATCTTTTCCATACGGGGTACAAATATCGTAAAAATTTTGTATTATTGCGGTATGAAGATGGACACTGACATACAATATCTTCAGGGAGTGGGTCCGAGGAGGGCGGAATTGCTCCGGAGCGAGCTAGGAATCACAACTGTCGGCGAGCTTCTTCACTTCTATCCCTTCCGCTACATCGACCGGAGCAGCCTGCAACGCATCGCGGACCTGCAGCCCGGGCAGTCATACGTCCAGATACGCGCCCAGGTGCTGAAAGTGAGGCTCTATGCCAAGAACGGAGCTGAACTTCCTGCGGAGCAGTTGAAGTTCAATATGGTCAGCCGGATGAGCGTAATCGTGGGAGACGGCAGCGGTGAGATGGAGATAGTCTACTTCCGCGGCATAAAATGGCTTCATTCCAAGCTGATTCCAGGCAGCGTATTCATCTTCTTCGGCAAGCCCCAGGTCTTCAACGGCCGTATCAATATGGCCCATCCGGAAGTCGACTCCCCGGACAGTTTCTCCGCCGGAGCCCTCTCCGGAGTCTATAATTCCACCGAAAAACTGCGCAACGCCGGCTTTACGGCAAAACTGATGCAGAAACTTATGGGCAGCGCCCTGGAGATGGTCCTGCCGAGCCTGAAAGAGACTCTCCCCGACGACGTGCTCCGTGAAAAAGGTCTCTGTCCCCTTTCCTTCGCACTCCGCCAGATGCATTTCCCGACAGACCAGGCTGCGCTTGCCAAAGCCACTTACCGGCTGAAATTCGAAGAGCTATTCTATCTCCAGCTGTCCCTGGTCAAGCAGAAATTCATACGAAGCAGAAATGCCGTGGGCATTCCAATGCCACACGTCGGAACTGCCTTCCACGCCTGCTACAAAGCCCTTCCTTACTCCCTGACCGGAGCCCAGCAGAGGGTGATAAAAGAAATCAGGGAAGACCTTGTGAGCGGCCACCAGATGAACCGACTGCTCCAGGGAGACGTCGGCTCCGGGAAGACAATGGTCGCTGTGCTGAGCGCCCTTCTCGCCATAGGAAACGGCTATCAAGCCTGCATAATGGCCCCGACGGAAGTACTTGCCCAGCAGCACTTTGCAAACATCAGCAAGTATCTTGCCCCGACCGGGGTCAAGGCTGTCCTGCTGACCGGGACCACTGGTGTCGCCGCAAGACGTGAGATTCACGCCGGACTTGAAGACGGGACCATAGGGATAGCCATCGGCACTCACGCCCTGATCGAAGACAATGTGCGTTTCAAGGCACTCGGACTTGCGATAGTCGACGAGCAGCACCGCTTCGGAGTGGACCAGCGTTCCCGGCTCTGGGCGAAGGGAGCAGGAGGCAGAGCACCGCACGTCCTTGTGATGACGGCAACGCCTATCCCCCGCACCCTGGCGATGACCCTCTACGGCGACCTGGACGTATCGGTCATAGACGAGATGCCCCCGGGGCGAAAACCGGTCCAGACTATCTGCGTGGGCGAAAACAAGCGCCACGCTATGCATAACTTCATCAGGGACGAAATCGCAAAGGGACGTCAGGCCTTCATCGTCTATCCGATGATTTTCGAGAACGAAAAACTCGACTACAAGAATCTTGAACTGGGCTACGAAGAGATTATCAAGGCTTTTCCCCTGCCGGATTACAAGGTGGCGATAGTCCACGGGCAGCAGACGCCGCAGGAGAAGGAGTTCAATATGAGCGCCTTTGTCGCAGGAAGGGCGAACATACTGGTCTCAACCACGGTGATTGAGGTCGGAGTGGACGTTCCGAACGCCTCGGTGATGGTGATAGAAAGCGCGGAACGCTTCGGACTGAGCCAGCTGCACCAGCTGCGCGGCAGAGTCGGCCGGGGAGCCGACAAATCCTACTGCATACTGATGCGCGGATACAAGATCTCAAATGAGTCCAAACGCAGGCTGGAACTGATGTGCGCGACAGAGAACGGTTTCGAAATCGCGGAAGAAGATATGAAACTGCGCGGCCCGGGAGACCTCGAGGGCACCCAGCAGTCCGGCCTGCCCATATCCCTGAACATAGCCTCACTAGCAAAGGACGGGCTCATACTGTCAGATGCGCGTAACTACGCCGAACACCTGCTCGATTCCGACCCCACATTGACAAAGCCCGGCCACGAGATTCTCGCAGCCGAGCTTAGAAAAGATAAATATTCCAGCAAGGACTATTCCCGCATTTCCTAGGCGCCGAGCCTCTTGGCGAGACGAGCCCTGATTTCATGCAGGAACTGAAGAGATGTGAGGCCCTTGGGAGTGATGCCCTCGCTCAGACCTACCAGATCCTTGGTTTCGAGTCCCTCGTTCAGAGTGTCGAAACAGGCCTGTTCCAGCTGATTGGCGTAATTCACCAGCTCGGGCAGATTATCCATCTCTCCCCTCTTGCGGAAAGCGCCGCTCCAGGCGAAGATGGTTGCCATCGGATTGGTGGAGGTCTCCTCGCCCTTGAGGTACTTGTAGTAGTGACGGGTAACGGTGCCGTGGGCAGCCTCATACTCATACTTGCCGTCCGGGCTCACTAGGACCGAGGTCATCATAGCCAGGGAACCGAAAGCCGTAGAGACCATATCGGACATCACGTCGCCGTCGTAGTTCTTGCAGGCCCAGATGAAACCGCCCTCAGAGCGCATCACACGGGCGACGGCATCGTCGATGAGAGTGTAAAAATACTCGATTCCGGCAGCCTCGAAAGCCTCTTTGTAATCAGCCTCATAGACCTCCTCGAAGATGGCCTTGAAGCGGCCGTCATATTTTTTGGAGATAGTGTCCTTGGTCGCGAACCAGAGGTTCTGCTTCACGTCCAGGGCATATTTGAAGCAAGAGTGGGCGAAACTGCGGATGGAGTTGTCCGTATTGTGCATACCCTCGATGACTCCGGGGCCGGCGAATTCGTGGATAATCATCTCTTCACGGGCGCCGCTCACACCTTCGAAGACCAGCTTTGCAACGCCGGGCTCGTGGGTCTGGATTTCCACGTCGCGGTATACGTCACCATAGGCGTGGCGGGCGATGGTGATGGGCTTTTTCCAGAACTTGACGGCAGGATGGATGGAAGGGATGGTGATCGGTGTGCGGAAGACGGTACCGTCCAGCATAGCACGGATCGTTCCGTTCGGGCTCTTCCACATCTGATGCAGATTGTACTCGCTCATTCTCTGCACGTTAGGCGTGATGGTCGCACATTTCACGGCGACTCCGAGACGCTTGGTCGCATTGGCCGAATCCACGGTCACCTGGTCGGAGGTCTTGTCCCTGTTGGGAAGGCCCAGGTCATAGTATTCAGTCTTGAGGTCGACGAACGGAAGGATCAGTTCGTCCTTGATCATTTTCCACAGAATCCTTGTCATCTCGTCGCCGTCCATTTCGACCAGCGGCGTAGTCATTTTAATCTTTTCCATTATTTTCTGTTTTTGTAGTAATTCATCAAACATCCGTCAGAGAGAATCTCGCGTTCCTCCTGAGTCAAGTTGTCCACGTGCAGCAGAATCGGCACGCTGCGGCCGTCAGCGGTAATGACACGCGCCTCAATCTCGCTCTCCCCGCCGAGTATGGCCTCACGGATGCCGGGCACAAAGACGTAGTCTCCCGGGAGGTAGTCGAAAGGCGTATCCTTGTCAATAGTGAAAGGAACTATGCCCCAGTTGATGCAGTTGGAACGGTAGCGTTTGGTTGCATATTCATAGCAGATATTGGCATCGCCGCCGAGAACCTTCTGGCAGGACGCGGCCTGCTCGCGGGCGGAGCCGTCTCCTGGCTTGCAGGCAAAGACGCAGGAGCCGAAGGACGTACTCTCCACGGGAGTCCCGGCAACAGCGAGAGCCTTGCTCAGATTCTCCGAGAGGACACCCGAGCGGCGGTCGAAATCTTCTGCCTTGATACGCTTTGCGCGGCCCACATATTCCGGCACCCTGCGGCTGAGAGCAAACTCGCTTAGTTTCAGAGGATTGGAACGGTAACTTGAAGTTTCGCCCGAAGGGATCAGTTCGTCGGTGGTAGTGACCGGATCGTGAATGACGGCGGCAAGTTCCAGGAGCATATTCTCCTGCATTGCGGGCATATCCGGCCAGTCCTTGATATTAGGTCCGTAGCGAAGTTCCACCGAAAGGTCGGCCTTGCCGAAACCATTGTAAATCCTCTTCTCATAGATACGTCCGTCGAATTCGTAGGGCTTGTGAGTGTCTTCGTAATCAATGTCGGTCGCGGCAGTTATCACTCCGCCGTTGGCCGCGGTTGCGGCGATGGAACGGGCATCCATCAGTGCGACCATAGAAATCTGGCCCTGACCGGGCTTGGAGCCCTCCCTGTTGGGGAAATTCCTGGTAGTGTGACGGATGGACAGGCCATTGTTGGACGGCACGTCTCCGGCGCCGAAGCAAGGACCGCAGAAGGCCGGCTTGATGACGACTCCCGCTTCCAGGAGTTCCTCTGCGATATGGGCGCGGGTGGTGGCGAGATATACCGGAGTCGACTGAGGGTAGGCGCTCATAGTGAAATAATCGTTGCCTATGGATTTTCCCTTCAGGATGGACGCGGCCTCGGAAAGGTTGTCATAGGTACCGCCTGAGCAGCCGGCGATTATTCCCTGGTCGGCATAGACCTTGCCGTCCTTGATCTTGGAGACCAGGTCGGGATGGACCTTGTCGCCGAAACGCTTGACTGTGTCCTCTTCCACGGCCTTCAGAACCTTGTAGGGATCGGCCTGGAGTTCGTGGATGCTGACAGCGTTGGAGGGGTGATACGGCAGGGCGATCATAGACTCCTGGGCCGAAAGGTCGATCTTGACCATAGCATCGTAATATGCCACATCTCCTGGCTGTAGCGGCTTGTATGCCTCGGGGCGGCCGTGCATACGGAAATAATCCTGAACTTTTTCGTCAGTAATCCAGATCGAGCTGAGGCAGGTCGTTTCAGTTGTCATCACGTCGATGCCGTTGCGGAAGTCAATCGGTAGGGCTGCCACGCCGGGACCGGCGAATTCGAGGACTTTGTTCTTGACAAAGCCGCTCTCGAACACTGCCTTCACAAGAGAAATGGCCACGTCGTGCGGGCCGATACCCTTTTTCGGCGTGCCTTCGAGCCAGACGAGAACCACCTCGGGAGCATTGATGTCCCAGGTATTTTCAAGAAGCTGCTTGACCAGTTCTCCGCCGCCTTCGCCAACGCCCATATTGCCGAGCGAACCGTAACGGGTGTGGGAATCAGAGCCCAGAATCATATTGCCGCACTTGGTGAGAGCCTCGCGAGCATACTGGTGGATAACCGCCTGATTGGCAGGGACATAGATACCGCCGTATTTTTTTGCGGCTGAGAGGCCGAACACGTGGTCGTCCTCGTTGATCGTACCGCCTACCGCGCAGAGGGAGTTGTGGCAGTTGGTCATCGCATAAGGGAGCGGGAAGGTCTTGAGGCCGCTGGCGCGGGCCGTCTGGATTATGCCGACATAGGTGATGTCGTGGGAAACCATCGCATCGAAACGGATGCGCATCTTCTTCCCTTTGGATCCGTCCACGTCGTGGGCACGCAGGATCCTGTAAGTGATTGTGTTTTCGCGAGCTTCGTCTTTCGGGAGCGAAGCTTTTGACGCGAAGTTTTTTCCATCAAGGAGATACACTCCTTCAGGGTGCAAT
>CACZDC010000075.1 GCA_902779785.1 uncultured Bacteroidia bacterium | reverse complement strand
TTCCTCACTATGAGGGCAAGGACGTTTCCAAGTTCGCATTCCCGGTCTCCGCAACCCTCGGCCTCGCCTTCAATCTCGGCAAGACCAACTTCGACCGTCACAGCTCGATCACTCCTGTCGTCATCCCCGTTCCTTTCACCACCGAGCAGTACAACGCCCTCAAGGAGCGTGTCGAGGCTCTCGAGAAGGAGAATGCTGAACTCAAGGATCAGGTCGCTGAGCTTCAGAAGATCGCCGACAAGGTCAACAACCTCGTCGATGGTCAGACCTATCTCTACAAGGATGGCGAATTCACCGCTGTCGATGTTGTCAAGGCTTCCCCTCTGACTCTCTACTTCGACTGTGGCCAGACCAAGCTCAGCAAGCGCGAACTTGCCCACCTCGACTACTTCAACCAGAGCGTTGTCAGCGAGGATGTCAAGCTCGACGTCAACGGCTATGCTGACAAGCAGACCGGTTCCAAGAAGCGTAACCAGTACCTCTCCGAGCAGCGTGTCAAGTATGTCACCGACCTGCTCGTAAAGGCTGGTGCCAAGGAGGAGAACATCTCCGGTGCCGCTCACGGATGCGAAGTCCAGCTCTTCGACGGTGCAGAAAACAACCGTGTTGTCACCATCGAAGTCAAGTAAGTTTCTTGCTTGACAGGCAATTAGGGACACGCCCTGCGGGGTGTGTCTCTTTTTTTATTATCTTTGCACTCCAATATATATAAGGTATGAGAAGAAAGCCCATCATCGCCCTGATCTATGATTTTGACGGCACCCTTTCGCCCGGGAATATGCAGGAATTCGGTTTTATCCAGGCCATCGGACAGACTCCGGCTGAATTCTGGACCAAATCTGACGGTATAGCCAAGGGACAGGACGCCTCAAATATCCTTGCCTATATGAAACTTATGATAGACGAGGCCCGCAGGAACGGGATTTCCCTCACGCGCGATGGTTTCAAGAAATATGGGGCCGACATCAAGCTCTACGAAGGAGTCAGGGACTGGTTCCGCAATATCGACGAGTACGGCAAGGCCAAGGGAGTAATAATCGAACACTATATCAATTCCTCGGGCCTCACCGAAATAATCGAGGGTTCTCCCATTGCCGGGGAGTTCAAGCACATCTTCGCCGGCTCGTTCATCTATGACGAGAAGGGGGAGGCGGAATGGCCGGGCATAGCCGTGGACTATACCGGAAAGACACAGTACCTGTACAAGATTTCAAAGGGCATCTTCTCGGCGCGTGACTCGAAACTGGTGAACGAGAGCTGGGCTGATGATCAGAAGCGCATCCCTTTCGAACAGATGATCTATTTCGGAGACGGAGAGACGGACATTCCTTCGATGAAACTGGTGAAGTCTTCCGGCGGCAACGCGATAGCAGTCTTCGATCCCGCCCGGGCGCGCCAGAAAGAGAATGCCCGCAAACTTCTGCGTCAGGGTCGGGTGAATTTCATCACTCCGGCCTCATATACCCGCGATTCCCGTACCTTCCGCCTTGTCTGTGCCATAATAGACAGCATCAAGGCAAACAATGAACTTAAACAATTCTCCCGTTACAAATGAGACAGCTTAAAGTCGGACTTGTGCAGCAGCACTGCACCGCAGACATTATCGACAATGTCATTCGCCTTGAGGCCCATATCCGTGAGGCCGCGTCCCTGGGCGCGCAGCTTGTCGTTCTCCAGGAACTTCATAACAGCCTCTATTTCTGCCAGGAGGAAAACGCTTCGCTCTGCGACCTTGCCGAAACCATCCCCGGACCTTCCACGGAGCGTTTCGGCGCCCTGGCGAAAGAACTTGGCGTAGTTCTGGTGCTGTCCCTTTTCGAACGCCGCGCCCCCGGCCTGTACCACAATACCGCCGTCGTCCTGGAGAAGGACGGGACCGTTGCGGGCAAGTATCGCAAGATGCATATCCCGGACGACCCTCTGTTCTATGAGAAGTTCTATTTCACTCCGGGAGACCTCGGCTTCGAGCCCATCAAGACTTCTGTCGGCACGCTCGGCGTCCTTGTCTGCTGGGACCAGTGGTATCCCGAGGCAGCCAGGGCAATGGCCCTTGCCGGCGCGGAGATGCTCATCTATCCGACGGCTATCGGCGGTGTCCCGACGGATCCCGACTGGGAGCAGGCCCAGCAGCGCCAGGCCTGGCAGCTTGTCCAGAGGGGACACGCCGTGGCAAACGGACTTCCGGTGATCACGGTGAACCGTACCGGAGTTGAGGCGGATCCGACAGGGCATTCTACCGGGATAGATTTCTGGGGCCATTCCTTCGCTACGGGAGCTCAGGGCGAGTTCATGACTGAGTTCGAGAAGTCGGAAGAAGGCGTGCGCGTGGTTACTCTGGATATGGACCAGTCGGAATATGTACGCCGTGGCTGGCCTTTCCTCAGGGACAGGCGCATCGATGCCTATGACGTTCTGCTGAAGCGCTACGCCAAGTAGCCTTCCGGGAAATTCATCGTAACGCAGTGGAGTCCGCCGTGGCCCGAGAGAAGGGGACGACAGTCTATCAAGATTATTTCGCGCTCCGGGAAGACTGACTGCAGTCTCTCCCGGACGATTTCGTCAGTGGGCTGTCCTGCACCTGGGACAAGTACTGCTCCGTTGATAATCAGGAAGTTGACATACGATGCCGGAAGGGGGTATCCCTCCAGCCACATTTGCTCGGGAAGGGGGAGTGGAACGAGTTTATAGGGCTTGCCATCAAGTGTGCGGAGGCTCTTTAGTTCCTTCTCCATTTCTTTCAGCGGACGGTAGTTTTCGCTTGCCTGATCTTCGGATATGGCATAGGCTATGGTCTCGGCGTCGCAGAACCGGGCCATTATGTCCACGTGGCCGTCCGTGTCGTCTCCGAAAATACTGCCGTGATTCAGCCAGAGGACTCTTTTCAGCCCGAAAAAGGCCTTGAGTTCCTCCTCTATCTCGCCCTGGTTCAGCTGGTCGTTGCGGTTTAGCGAGCAGAGGCAGGATTTGGTGGTCAGAAGGGTCCCCGCCCCGTCAGAGTCTATGCTGCCGCCTTCCAGTACGAAGGGTGCCATACTGACTAGTTTGACATCGGCCTTGAACGGGCTGGAGAACTCAAAGCTGCGGTTTATGCAGTTGTCCAGGTTTGAGGCGAATTTCAGCCCCCAGCCGTTGAATATGAAATCCAGGGCGAATTTTTCCCCCTTGTCCCCCAGGACTGCTATGGCTCCGTGGTCCCGGGCCCAGGTATCGTTGATCGGGGCTTCGAAAAAGCGGATGGACGAAAGGTCCAGGTCCAGGCCCTTTTTATCTGCAATTTCTTTCAGCCTGGCGCGGCACTCCGCCTTGTCCGTACAGACAATGAACAGGCGCTCGAAGCGCAGTATCGCCGAGGCGATTTCTGCATAGCATTCCTGCACCCTTGGCAGATCGTACCAGGGGGTAGTTTCGTCGGGCCAGGTCAGCTGGACACCGGATTGTTTTTCCCATTCGGCCGGAAGTCTCATAGCTTTGCTTTTTAGTACGGGGACAAAGGTAAGTATTATTATTGACAAGTATTCCGAAAAAAATTGTTAAATTTGCTGAACTGTACTAAAACCAATAATTATGAGTAATAGCCAAAGAGTAACATCTTATCCACACTATCTTGCTAGTCTTCAGGAGGCTACGAAGAAATACTGGAACAAACCTGCACTTAATACTATCGGCGGCGACTCCTTGACTTACGCCCAGATGGCAACGTCTATCGCCCGTTTCCATATCATATTTGAAAAGGCCGGATTCAAGAAGGGAGACAAGATTGCCCTTTGTGCCAATAACGGCGCCCGCTGGGGCTTTGCCTACCTTGCGGTCAATACTTATGAGACGGTCATAGTCCCTATCCTTGCGGATTTTAAGCCGGAGAGCGTGATGGGTCTGGTGAACCACAGCGACAGCATAGCCCTCTTTACCAACGCTGCCCGCTGGGCCAAGATGGATCCGGAGAAGATGCCTCAGCTGAAGGTCGTCTTCGACGTGGACAACTGGAAGGTGCTTCTCTGCCGTGACGAAAAGATCCAGGAGGCCGTGGACCATCTCGACGAACTCTTCGCCGCAAAATATCCGAACGGCTTCGGTCCGGACGACGTGAACTATCCGACCGACAACTGGGATGACCTCTCCACGATCAACTACACCTCCGGTTCGACCGGCGATCCCAAGGGCGTAATGCTGACCTACCGCAATTTCTCCGCCAACGTGGACTTTGACCAGCGCTATATGCCGGCAGGCGACAAGATGGTCTCGATGCTCCCTATGGCCCATATGTACGGTCTGGTCATCGAATTCATCTATCCTCTGTGTAATGGTACGTCCATCTACTGGATGGCCAAGGCTCCGACACCCGCCACGCTGCTCAAGGCCTTCGCCGATGTCAAGCCCTATCTTCTTGTCACGGTCCCTCTGGTGATGGAAAAGATCTACAAGAGCAAGCTGAAGCCCACTATGGATAAACCGCTCGTGAGATTCCTCAGCAAGATTCCCGGACTTAACAATATTATATATAAGAAGGTTAAGGACGGGCTTCACGAAGCTTTCGGCGGGAAGGTCACGGAATACATTATGGGCGGAGCCGCTCTGAATCCTGAAGTGGAGCGTCTTTTCAAGAAGATTAAATTCCCTTATACCGTCGGTTACGGTATGACCGAAGGCTGTCCGCTTATGGCTTATTCTCCCTGGCGGACCTACATTCCCGGTTCCTGCGGCCGTCCTGTGGATATCACGGAAATCCGTATCGATTCGGACGACCCCCAGCACGTCGTGGGTGAAATCCAGGCCAGGGGTGACAATATCACCATCGGCTATTACAAGAATCCCGAGGCCACGGCGAATGCCTTTACCGACGACGGCTGGCTCCGCACCGGCGACCTCGGCATTATGGACGCCGACGGCAATATCTTCATCCGCGGCCGCTCCAAGAATATGATTCTGAGTTCTTCGGGCCAGAATATCTATCCGGAGGAGCTGGAGACCGTAGTCAACAATCAGAATTATGTGATGGAGTCCGTGGTAGTGGACCGCGGCGGCAAGCTTGTAGCTCTGGTTTTCCTCGATGAGCAGGCTATCGCTATGGCTCTGCTTGACAATGAGGCCAAGGCAGAGATTCCGGAGAACATCCGTCTCGGCGCCAACCGCCAGCTTCCTATGTACAGCCAGATATCCAAGGTTGAAATCGTGGACCGTCCCTTCGAGAAGACTCCGAAGATGTCCATCCGCCGCTTCCTGTACAAGTAGGTCTGACAAGGCCCGGCTGTTCGCCTTCGGGCAGAGGTCTTCGGGCGGTACGCTCCTTCGGCTGGCCGGGCCTTTGGCCTGCCAATTTGTCAGAATATGCCGATTGGCTTACAATTTGACTATGGATTGACCGGTTCCTTGATGGGACCGGTTAATTGTATTTGATAAAACATAGATAATATGGCTACGAAAACTAAAGGTCAGATTGGCGTGACTACCGAGAATATCTTCCCGGTAATCAAGCAGTTCCTGTATTCGGATCACGAGATTTTCCTACGTGAACTTGTCGCTAACGCAGTCGATGCGACTCAGAAGATGAAGGCTCTCGCGGAAAGCGGTGACTACAAGGAAGAATTGGGCGAACTCAAGGTCCGCCTTGAACTGGACGAGAAGAAGAAAGTCCTCAAGGTCATCGATAATGGTATCGGTATGACGGCGGAGGAGGTTGACAAGTATATCAACCAGATTGCGTTCTCTTCGGCAGGGGAGTTCCTGGAGAAGTACAAGGACCAGATCGGCAGCATCATCGGCCATTTCGGACTGGGCTTCTACAGCGCTTTTATGGTCTCTAAGAAGGTTACCATAGAAAGCCTGTCCTGGAAGGAGGGCGCCAAAGGGGTGAAATGGAGCTGCGACGGTTCGCCGGAATTCACTATGGAAGAGATGGACAAGAAGGAGCGCGGTACGGTCATTACCCTCTATCTGGACGACGATTCCAAGGAATATGCCGAGAAATCCCGCATCGAGGGCCTTCTCCAGAAGTATTGCAAGTTTATGCCGGTCCCGATCGTCTTCGGCAAGGAGCAGGAGTGGAAGGACGGAAAGTATGTGGACACGGATAAGGACAAGGTCATCAACAGCGTCGAGCCTCTGTGGACCAAGGCCCCGGCCGACCTGAAGGAAGAGGACTACCTCGGCTTCTACCGCAATCTCTACCCGATGAACGAGGAGCCGCTTTTCTATATCCACCTGAATGTGGATTATCCTTTCAACCTGACCGGCATCTTGTATTTCCCGAAGCTCAAGGACAGGGTTGCCGTGGAGAGGAACAAGATTTCGCTCTACTGCAACCAGATGTTCGTCACCGACCACGTGGACAATATCGTTCCGGACTTTATGACTCTGCTTCACGGCGTGATCGACTCTCCGGACATTCCTCTGAATGTGTCGCGTTCCTACCTGCAGAGCGATGCCAATGTCAAGAAGATCTCGACCTATATCACAAAGAAGGTCGCGGACCGTCTGGAAGGCATTTTCAAGGATGAAAGGGCGCAACTGGAAGCCAAATGGGACAATCTGAAACTCTTCATCGAGTACGGAATGCTCTCGGACGAGAAGTTCTGCGAGAGAGCTCTCAAGTTTGCCCTCCTGAAGAATACGGACGGCAAGTATTTCTCCTTCGACGAGTACAAGACCGCGGTCGAGAGCGCCCAGACAGACAAGGACAAGAAACTTGTCTATCTCTATGCCACCGATGTGGAGAAGCAGTACGCTTTCATCGAGGCGGCAAAGCAGAAGGGCTACGATGTGCTGCTGATGGACTGCGAACTTGACAGTCATTATGTCAACCTGCTTGAGCAGAAACTCTCTGACACGAGGTTCGCCCGCGTGGATTCCGACGCAGTCGAGAATCTGATCCAGAAGGAGGAGCGCACAAAGACGGAGATGAAGGAGGACGAGCGCTATGACCTTGAGAATATGTTCAAGGCTGTGCTGCCTGCCGGCAAGGACTATTTTGTCACGGGTGACAATCTCGGCGCCGAAGCCGCCCCTATCCTGATAACCCAGAACGAGTTTATGCGCCGTTACCGCGAAATGAGCGCCTTGGGCGGTGGAATGAATTTCTACGGGTCTATGCCCGAGAGTTACAATATCACCGTCAATATGGACAATCCTCTCGTCGCGAAGGTCTTGGACGCCAAGGCCGCCGAGGTCGCTCCGCAGGGTGAACTCCCGCCGGAGGCCGCTTCGGATGCTTCCGATGCCGAGAAAGAGGAAGCCCGCAAGGCCCGCGAAGAAGTCCGCAAGGCTCACCGCGCGGATGTAGAGGCTTTTGCCTCTGGCAATGAAATCCTGCACCAGATAGTCGACCTGGCGCTTCTTGCCAACGGGATGCTTACCGGGAAGGCGCTTTCGGACTTTATAGCCCGGAGTCAGAAGGTCGTCACCGACGCTTACCTCAAGTAATGAAAAACCCGGCTTCGGCCGGGCTTTTTTTATGGTCGTTTAACGGCCTATAAGCTGCAGGAACTCGTTTCTTGTCTTGTCGGAGCGGAGGAAGATGCCGCTGAAGGCCGAGGTGGTAGTGATGGCATTGGACTTTTCAACGCCCCGCATAGACATACAAGTGTGCATAGCCTCGATTACCACGGCTACTCCAAGAGGCTTCAGGGAGTCCTGGATGCAGTCCCGGATCTGCTCGGTCAGCCTTTCCTGGACCTGAAGCCGGCGGGCATAAGTCTCCACGACCCTGGCAATTTTGCTGAGGCCAGTAATCTGCCCTTTGGGTATGTAAGCGACGTGGGCCTTGCCGATGAAGGGGAGCATATGGTGCTCGCAGAGAGAGAAGAGTTCTATGTCCTTCACAATGACCATATGGTTGTACGGCTCGTTGAAAAGCGCGCTCCTGACTATGGTCTCTCCGTCCTGGAAATAACCCTGGGTAAGGAACTGCATAGCCTTGGCCACCCTTTCCGGAGTCTTGTGAAGTCCCTCACGCTCAGTGTCTTCCCCCAGCAGGGTCAGAATCTCCTTTATGTGGGCTGCAATCGCCTCGGTGGTCTTTTCGTCGTATTGTTCTAACTTTCTGTATGCCATGGTATTATCTTTGTTGCAAAAGGGCTCGCAGTAAAAAGTTTGCAAATTTAGCGAAAAAAATTCATTGTATTGATTTTTTGCCTATATTTGCGCCCTAAATTGTATTGGCTATGTATTGGACACTCGAACTTGCCAGCAGCCTCGACGACGCTCCGTGGCCGGCATCAAAAGAAGAATTAATCGATTACGCAACGCGTACCTGCGCCCCCGAAGAAGTTATCGAGAATCTCGAAGAACTTGAAGACGACGGCGATATTTACGAATCCATCGAAGACATCTGGCCGGACTACCCGACCAAAGAAGATTTTATGTGGAACGAGGAAGA
>CACZDC010000074.1 GCA_902779785.1 uncultured Bacteroidia bacterium | reverse complement strand
TAATTCCTGAATATCTTATCAGTGATTTCGTTTTGCCTGAATATGTCAAGTCTGAACGTGTCTCCAACGGTGACGGCACCGAGACTGTTACGCTTACTCTGGATGAGAACCTCAGTGACTGCGGCGAGCTAAGGGAAGCGGAACTTTCGCTCATACTATCCAATTTGTCAGCCAGCGTCGTTAAGTTCCCCGTGATCAAGCAGGACTATCTCCCCGCCCACGGCATCATTACACCCAAAGGCCTGCAGCTCTTTGCCCAGGCTGTTGCGGAGGGGAAATCAACGGAGGACTGGGAGAAGGACGGAACTGTCGTTTTGCTTGGTGACATTGATATGAAGGGAGTCAGCCTCTGGACGGGAATCGGCACGGACGAAAATCCCTTCAAGGGAAAATTCAACGGCAACTCTCATTCTGTCATCAACCTCGCTAAAGCCGGTGCCGGACTTTTCCATAATTGTGACGGCGCTGCGATCAGCAGTGTTACTTTAGGCAGTGGAAGTTCCATCTATTATTCAGGTACTTATGAAGCGGATGTCTCCCTCGGAGGTATAGTGGATTATGCAAAGGCCACCACGATAAAATCTTGCACCTTTGCAGCCTCTATGGAATTCGCGGGCGTCGCTGACGATGAACTGGAAGCCAGGGTTGGCGGAGTGGTAGGATTTGCAGATGCCGATTCCCACGTGACTGCTTGTAAGAGCAGCGGTGTGCTCAGGGTTTCTTCTACGGACGACGGCAATACAACGCTGTATCTCGGCGGTGTGGCCGGTAAGGTACTTGGGGAATTGAAGAATGCGGAATCCACCTGTGAGATCGCTCTGACCGGCGGTGTCGGCAAAGTGAACCTCGGCGGCGTGATGGCTGTCCTCGAAAGTGGGGCAAGTGTTTCCGGCAATGCCTTCTCTGGGAGTATGGATCTTAAGGGCAATGCCACCCAGCTCTGCGCCGGCGGACTCTATGGCATTATCCCGGCAGGCGAGTGGAGTTTTGATTTCGCCTCCGACAAGTCTGTCATTTCCGGTGAAATCGCTATTGGCAAATTCGCTTCTTCTTCTGGAGCTCAGGGCTATTTCGGAGGTCTGGTCGGTAAACTCGACACCGGCGCTTCTCTGACTGTCAAGGGATATACCATCCAGACCAAGTTTGTGCTTGACCTTGTCGACGGTCCTACTGTCCAGCACCTCTGCATCGGCGGCGTACTCGGCGGATGCGATTATTCCTCGCCCGCCGCCGGAGTCTCGATGGAAGGCGTCACCAACAAAGGTACCCAGACTGTTGAATTGAAAACTGATGTAGCCGTTACTGTCAGGCGCGCCTGTGTGGGCGGTCTTGTCGGACTCGTCAATGCTCCGTCCAGCTTCAGCGGATGTGAGAATCTTGCGGATCTTGGCTTAAAGGGTACCGGAGGTGATTACTGTGCCAAGAGCAATGGCTATACTATGATTATGGGCGGTATAGCCGGACTGTGCTACGGCGGAGATATGAGCATTACCAACTGCAACTGCCAGGCTAGCTTATATAATAATATATACAGTAACCGTGAGGCCGGGAATCTCAACGGCGATAACTATACCTCACTCGTTACGGGAAGTATCCTCGGCGCGTTCAATTACAAGTCTCCAGCCCAGAATTTCACCGTGACAGTCTCAGACTGCACCGCCAAGGCTACTCTGGTCGGGTATCGCGGCTTCCTCGGCGGAATTGCCGGATATGCCTATGGAGCAAAGATCAGTAATTGCAACTGGGACGGAAAATCGGAGTGGAATGCGAGCAAGACCTCTAACCAGGCGTCTTACAAGGGTGGAATCGTCGGCGGCTTCGGAAAGGGAAGTGTCGAGAATTGCACTGCCAAAGGAAACCTCTTCACCGTACAAGCCGGCTCTGCGAAATCTGCCGACGGAGGCGGAGTAATCGGTCACGTGATGGATAACGAGGCCGTCTCTGTAAGCGGCTGCTCTTATTTCGGGAATTTGGATTCGCACGTGACTTCGGGTACGCTAATAAGCTATCTTGGCGGCATCGTGGGTCTTTCTACCGCAAATACGACTGTTTCCAAGTGTAAGTTCGGAGGTAACTACAAGTCGGTTCCGGTTTCCGAAAACAATCTTGAAGCCACAGTCTTCGGCAATAATTTAGGTACTGCTACTGAATTAAGTTATTGGAATGGCAATTAGAAGGATTACACTGGTTTTTGCGCTACTCTGCGCAGTAGCGCTCTCTTGTAAGAAGGAACCCTCCGTCGTCCCGTCTGATAACGGCGGCGGAGACGCTCCTGCAGTGGTAAGCGGCAATATTCAGGGTACGGTCATTTCCTCTTCCGGAGATCCGATAGAGGGAGTAGTCGTCTCCGACGGCCTTCACTGCACCAAGACCAACGCAAAGGGGGAGTGGGGGCTTGAGGCCGACCTCGCCAATACGGATTACGTCTATGCCAGCACTCCTTCCGAATACAGCGCCCCTCTCGTGGACGGCACTCCTACTTTCTGGAAATTCCTGAAGGATCTGACGAAAAAGGACGGGAAGTACAGCGGAGTGACATTCAAACTCGAAAAGATTCCCAATCCGAATCGTTTCACCGTGCTTATCTATGCCGATCCGCAGCCTCGTTCGAGCGGTGCCGGTTACGATAATATGGGATATCATTCGCTGGAGCTGTGCAATGATATGTACAAGGATATGAAAGAGGTCGTGGACGGCATTACCGGCCGTTATGTCTATGCAATGGGGCTCGGAGATATTGTCCACGAAGTGCTCAGCTACCATACGAAACACCGCAGCGGGATGGCCTCCACCGGAGCGAGGAACTACAATGTTATCGGCAACCACGACCATAACACCTCCTGCACTACCAACGACCGCGACGCCGCGCGTCCCTTCGAGAGTGTCCTCGGACCGGCCAATTACAGCTTCGACCTTGGCAATCTTCATTTCCTTGTGCTGGACAATATGATAGGCAAGCTCGTCGACGGCAAGATTTCCAACGCCTGCGACAACGGGCTCACCGATGAAATCTGGCAGTGGATGCAAAACGACCTTTCGTATGTGCCCAAAGACAAGACCATAATGGTCTGCGCGCATTCCCCTATGTTCCGTTTATTAGGCTCAAAGGATCGCAGTGAAGCCAAGCATTACGGGGATTACAAGGCTCTGCTTCACAAGTACAAGAAAGTCTATGCCTGGGCGGGTCATACCCACACTTCATTCAATTACGTGAATACGGACGACCCGGTTATCGAATCTCATACCCTTACCCGCGTCACCGGGGAACTGTGGACAAACGAGTATCTCGGCTCCAACGGAACTCCTCGCGGCTATGTCGTCTTTGACTATGACAACGGTGACTGTCGCTGGAAATTCAAGCCTATGTACTATCAGACGGCAAAGTATGACGGGAAAGGCAGTTCCGGCAGCAACTCGTGGGATTATTCTGGTCCTGAGTATAAGTACCGTGACTGGGATTATGACGAAAGCGGCCGGGCTAAAATGCGCTCAGGCGGGAAAGCTCTCGACGATAGTTACCAGATGCAGCTTTTCGGCCCGACGCTCTATGGCGACGGTTATATCTATGCCAATATCTTCCTCTGGGACGAGCTGTGGAAGAATCCTCGTTTCGTTACTGACGGATTTGCCAGCAAAATGACGAAGGTCACCACGAATAATTTCAAGTATGCTTTCAGTATGAAGGAAATCCGGGATTACTATGTAAAGAACAATCCCGCCCTTGCCGGATCATCCTACAAGTTCGAAGCTAACAACACAGAGTCTATGTTCTGTGTCCGTCCCAATACGGAACACGGCAGCGGAACGGTAAGCGTGGAAGACCGCTTCGGTAATACATACTCATCGACAATTACTTGGTAATGAAAAAGATACTTCTTTCTTTCGTCTTTGCGTTTACGTGCGCGTGCGCGTGGGCGGGTGGTATAGGCTCTGCAAAGGACCTGGAAAAATTCATCGCCGCATACAACGACGGCCAGGACATCCTGGAGTGGTGCTCGGCGGATTCCGTCATAGTCCTGACCGCGGACATAGACCTTTCCAAGGTCAAGAATCTGCCTCAGATCCAGACTTTCTACAGCATCCTGGACGGTCAGGGGCACTCCATCAAGGGCTGGAAAGCCCAGCGTGGACTTATTCGTGAGATAGCCCAGGAGGGCGTTGTCCGGAACCTTGTCATAGACGCAAGCTGCAAAGCCAAGCTCAGCACCAAATCCGAGGCCTACTGCTTTGGATTCATAGCTGACACCAATCTCGGAACAATCTCAGACTGTGAGAATTACGGCAGTATCGCCCACAAGTGCTCCTATACTTCAAACAATGTGTTCATCGGCTCTCTCGCCGGTGTCAACCGCAATATCATCCTCCGTTCGGCCAACCACGGAAAACTTGTTTCTGACGTAATCGCCGAGCATAAGGACGAGATCAATATCTGCCTTGGAGGGCTCGCAGGCGGATGCCACGGCAAGGCTATCGTCGGCTCCACAATTGCCCGCTGTACCAACGACGGAGCCGTCACCCTCATTACCGATGCCAAGAACTTCTTCCTCGGAGGTATAGTCGGAGTCTCTAACTCAGGAACTCTGAAGTACTGCGTCAACAGGGGAGAAGTCAAGGCTGACAGCCGTGCTCCCGAGAGCGGCACATCTGGTGCTCACGGGCACATCGGCGGCATCGTCGGCCAGACAAAGGGCGATATGGCACGCTGTGACAATTTCGCCGGCGTTACCCTTGAGGGCGTAGGCGGAGCTGATATCGGCGGTATTGTCGGCATTCCTCATTCGGCCGTGACCATTGTTGACTGCATAAACAACGGAACGGTCACCGCAATCGGAGAGCTTCCGTCTTTTTCCGGCGGCATTGTAGGAAATATCCGCCGTCCAGTACACGTCAGGGGCTGCGTCAACAACGGTAAAGTCAGTTTCGAAGGCATAAGCTCCCGCTCCCGCAGCACTGCTGCCGGCATCGTGGGGCAGGTTTACATTCCGAAGAACCAGGACGCTGCAGCATCGGTTCGCAACTGCGTCAATCACGGCCTCGTGAATGCCGGTTCAGGCGGCAACAAATATGATTCGTCCAACAAGAACGCCATCCACGCCGGCGGTATAGTCGGTTTCGCGGATGTCCCTGAGGGCCTTCTCTGCCAGATCAGGGACTGCAGCAGCGACGGGCGCATAGTCTGTGCTTCCGGCCGCAAGGGCAATATCTGCGGCTTTGTCTCCACCAATGTGAAGACCGGCGGACGCGCCCCGGAAGACTGGGCTGTCCCTGCTGAAAAATCCGCCGACGGCTCGACTGTTTCCGGCATCGTCAAAAACTCCGCCGGAGAGCCTTTGGAGGGTATAATCGTCACTGACGGACGCCTCTGCACCAAGACTGCCGCAGACGGGACTTACAAGCTCGCGAGCGATCTTTCCGAGGCCCGTTTCATCTACCTGAGCATTCCTGCCGGAGCCGTGATCCCGACTTACTGCGGAATGCCCCAGTGCTTCAAGAGGGTGCCCCGCTACGCCGACGCCGTCAAGGCTGACTTCGTCCTGGACCTCAAAGCTGCCTCCAAGGACTACACTGTCCTTATGATAGCCGACCCCCAGGTCCGTCCCTTCGGGGTTGACGGGTCTATGGAAGCCTGGCACAGCACTGTCGCACCCGACGCCGAGGCCTACCGCGCCTCCCTGACGGGCGATGTCTATTGCATCAACCTCGGTGACCTGGTCTATAACTATATGAGCGCCTGGGACGATTATCTCGACGGCGCCGATATCATCAAGTGCCCCACTTTCAATGTGATAGGCAACCACGACTACGACCAGGCCAACCTCTTCGAGACCGAACAGGGCAATGTCTTCTTCGAGACCTATGTCGGCCCTGAGCACTATTCCTTCGACCTCGGAGACATCCACTATATCGTGCTCAACACGATTCTCTACGACCGTCCCAATACGAGCAAGAGCTACCATTACGGCCTTGACGACCGTGCCCTTGAATGGCTCAAGGCGGATCTGAGCTATGTCCCTAAGGACAAAATAATTATGACCTGCTCCCACCATAATCCGTTCAAGACCCCGAACTCTTCCCCTCACGGCTCACATAATGTCTACAGCCTCCATTACCAGGAATATCTCGACATTCTGCGCCAGTACAAGGAAGTCTATGCCTGGAACGGTCACAATCACCAGAATTTCTATTATAACTACGCCGGGAAGGACACCAGACACGGTGCTCCGAACATCCAGTCCATCAGCGTGGCCCGCGCCACCGGCGCCCTCCGTCTGAACGAGTACCTCTCGCCAAGGGGAGAACCCCAGGGCTATATGGTAATGAAAGTCAGCGGGGAGGACATCAGATGGTTCTACAAGAGCGTAGGCCAGGATGAGAATTGCCAGCTTCGCCTCTATTCTCCCGCCCGTACCGGCGATGGAACTGTCCTTTGCAATGTTTGGAACTGGTCAGAAGGCTGGAGCATCCCCGAATGGTACGAGAATGGGGTAAAGGTCGCGGATATGAATGAGTTCTTGGGTACAGACCCTGACTATCAGATACTTTTCGACAAGGTTACCAACAAGACTACCCGCAAGTATTGCAAACCGGATGAGAAGACTCCGATGTGGAAGGTCACTCCTTCCGAGGGAGTAAAGAGCGGTGAAGTCCGTGTCACGGATATGTTCGGAAAGACCTACAGCGAGACAGTTGAACTGAAATAATCATTAAATACTAATAAACGATGGAAAAAACACTATTTGAACTGCGCAGAAGCTATGTAGCTCCGCAGACAAGGGTCAAGGAAGGCCTTATCGAGAAGAACTTCCTTGCATCCGCGACTATCCCGGGTTATCAAGAAGAAGAGGAGGAATGGTAGTATGAAAAGGATATTCGCAATTATCGGCTGCGTGTCGATCTTTTTCGCTCTTTCCTGCACCCGGGAAAAGCTTGTGCAAGATGAACCTATAGTAAAGGCTAAGACTTACATTACTCTTACTGCGGATAATACGAAAACCACTGTCGGAGAACTCAGTGAGGGCGTCCGTGCTGTCTACTGGGCCAATGGTGACAAAGTAGCCGTCAACGGTGTGGTTTCAGAGCCGCTTTCCGAGCTGCCGGCGAACTGCGCCAGCGCCACCTTTGAATTCAATTCTCTGGTCGAGCCTCCATTCAATGCAGTGTATCCCGAAACCAACTGGAAGGACGAGTTTTCCGTGACACTGCCCCAGCAGGCCAAGAGCGGCATCCTTCCCCTTGTCGGCTATGGCAACGCCGAATCTATGAGCGTCAAGCCCATCACTGCCGTCATTAAGCTTTCCGTCAAGAAATACAGCGGGGAGAATCCCGATCTTGACAAGATTGTCTCGGTCGCGATCAGCAGTGAGGACACCCAGCTCAGCGGCGATTTTGCCGTTGACTTCCAGACGGGCGAACTGACTCCGTATCTCAATCCGGTCGAACAGGACAGGATTGTCACAATCCGTCCGAACCTGACCCTTACGGACGCGGCCCAGGATCTGTTCATTCCAGTCCCTGCCGGCAGCTATAATTTCAAAGTCCGCCTGACCGATGTCCAGGGCCATTTTATGGAGATCTCCACGACCTCTCCCAAGACCTTCGTCGCCGGCCGGATCAAAGCCTTCCCGGAGATCGAATTCGTCCCCACCGGCACCGCAATCGATGTCGTCATCAGCTCCCCGGCCGACCTCATCAAGTTCGCGGAGGATTGGAACAGTGGAGTTTTTGAAGGGAAAGAACCAATTGTCCACGTAAGCACAGACCTCGTCTTTGACGCTGCTTCTTCGGCCGATTTTTCCGCTACCGGCGGTATCGGAAAGGCAGATGACGGGAATGGCGGAACCAACTATTTCAACGGCCTGTTTGAAGGTAACGGATGCACGGTCCACGGATATACCGGTTCAGAACCCTTTTTCGCCTATACCGGATCCGCCGGAATCATCCAGAATCTGAACTTTGCGGATGACTGCATCGTCACGGTCACTTCTCCGGCTACGATTACCCAGCACGGCATTATTGTCGGACGCCACAAAGGTAAACTGGACCATTGTATTATTGACGGCGACCTGGTCATCGGCAATATAGAGAATGTTTCCAGCGCTAATCAGTATTATGGAGCTTTTGTCGGACGCAACTACGGCGGAAGTATCAAGGACTGCTCGATGCAGGGTAATATTATATGTAGCCAGAACGGAGTGACGCTGACCGGCAACTATGCCTATATCGGCGGCATTACCGGCTATCTTACCGACTATGGAACCATCGATAATACCTTCTTCCTCGGTAATATCACCATTTCTGACGGGACCGAGTATGGCGGAATCAGCAGTTCGGCGAAGACCTATTTTAATATAGGAGGTATCGCCGGTGGCGGAGACAAAGGCAGCATCAC
>CACZDC010000073.1 GCA_902779785.1 uncultured Bacteroidia bacterium | reverse complement strand
CTTCAGGGTAAGCGCAAGGTGCAGACGGTTTCGTTCGCCTCCGGAAAGAATGCCGCAGAGTTTTTCCTGGTCGGCGCCGGAGAAGTTGAATCGGGATACCCAGGCACGTGCATTGATGTCCCGTCCACCCAGACGCACCCATTCGGAATTGCCTGCAATCGTCTCATACACTGTCTTGTCCGGGTCTATGGAGCGGTGCTGCTGGTCCACATAGGCAAGCTTTACCGTCTCGCCAATCTCTATGGTCCCGCTGTCCGGCTGTTCGATGCCCATAATGAGGCGGAACAGCGTGGTTTTGCCGGCCCCGTTAGGGCCGATTACGCCGACGATGCCTGCCGGCGGCAGTTCGAAACTAAGGCGCTCGAAGAGCAACTTGTCTCCGTATGCTTTGGACACCTCGTTGAAGCGGATGACCTTGTTGCCAAGATGCGGGCCGTTAGGAATATAGATCTCGAGATTGGCTTCTTTCTGGCGGCTGTCTGCGGAGGCCAGTTTCTCATAGGCGCCGAGACGGGCTTTCTGCTTGGCCTGGCGGGCCTTCGGTGCCATCCTGACCCATTCCAGCTCCCTCTCGAGAGTCTTGCGGCGTTTGCTCTCCTGCTTTTCTTCCTGGGCCAGGCGTTTGGTCTTCTGGTCCAGCCAGGAAGAGTAGTTGCCCTTCCAGGGAATGCCTTCGCCGCGGTCCAGCTCCAGGATCCATCCGGCGACATTGTCGAGGAAATATCGGTCGTGGGTAACGGCTATGACAGTACCCTTGTACTGCTGCAGATGCGCTTCCAGCCACTGTATGCTTTCAGTGTCAAGGTGGTTGGTCGGCTCGTCCAGAAGGAGGACATCCGGCTGCTGGAGCAGCAGACGGCATAGCGCGACGCGGCGTTTCTCGCCTCCGGAAAGGTTCTTGACAATGGCGTCGGGCGGAGGGCACTGGAGCGCGTCCATAGCCCTTTCAAGCTTTGAATCAATCTCCCAGCCGTCCAAATGGTCAATCTTCTCGGTGAGCTCGCCCTGCCTCTCGATCAGGCGGTTCATCTCCTCCTCGTCCATCGGCTCCAGGAACTTCATCGAGATCTCATTGTACTCGGCCAGATTGTCTATCACCTCCTGAACTCCTTCCTGAACCACCTCCAGGACGGTTTTCTCCGGGTCCATCTGTGGCTCCTGCTCCAGATAGCCGACGCTGTAGCCCGGCGCCCAGATGACCTCGCCCTTGTAGGCTTTTTCCACCCCGGCGATGATTTTCAGAAGGGTACTCTTTCCGGAACCGTTCAGACCTATGATACCGATCTTGGCCCCGTAGAAGAATGAAAGATAGATGTCCTTTAGAATGACGCGGTTATTGTGCGGAAGCACTTTCCCGACCCCGGCCATTGAGAAGATGATGGTTTCGTCTGCCATAAATATCGCGTTTTGCCAAACGAATTTTTCAGTTCTTCTTCTCAAGTCTCAGGACAACATATTCGGAACGGGTTCCGATGCGGAATTTCCCGCCCCAGATCCCGAGACCAGAGGAAACATAGTAGCGGGTGTCGCCCCGCTGATGATTGCCGTAGGCGCATTCATACATCAAGTCGGTCAGCCAGTTGCCGGGCCAGATCTGTCCGTGATGGGTATGTCCGCTGAACTGGAAATCAATGCCGGCCTCCTCTGCCTCTTCGAGATTGTATGGCTGGTGGTCCAGCAGGATGGTGAAGAGGGAGTCCGGCGGTGCGATTTCCAAAAGTGCCGCCCGGCAGGGGTTGGAACGGTCGTCGCGTCCGATGATGCGGATTCCTTCGGCTTGGACGGCGCTGTCTTTCAGCAGATGGATACCCGCATCGGAGAAGAACTGCCGGGCTTTCTCATCTCCGGAGATGTATTCGTGGTTTCCGAGACAGGCGTAGACAGGCGCTTCCAGTCGACAGAATTCTTCTGCGAAACCGCCTTCCAGGAGGGGTCTGGCACTGATATCGATGATGTCCCCGGCAATCAGGACCAGGTCCGGCTTCTCAGCATTGATAATGTCCACCCAACGTCCAACTTCCTTACGTCTGTTGTGGTAGCCGGCGTGCAGGTCGCTCGCGAGAACGATGGTGATGGGGCGGTCCAGGGGCTTTTCTGTTTCGATTTCCAGCGGTATCCGGTATTTGTGGTGGTAATGGATACCGCCATAGACGAGCAGCACGGCGACAATGCCGAAGACGGTCAGCGTACCGGCCCAGGAATTATGCAGGAATGAGGAAGGAACGAGCCGGACTGCCCGGCCGAGGTCCAGCAGGACAAAAAACAGCAGGGCATACAAGAAGAAGATCAGCCAGCTGTTGCCGAGCTCATAGGAACAGGTGGCAAGGCCCATAGAGAGCCGTCCTTTGAGCCCGAAATTGATGAAGATGCAGCAGAATGATAGTGCGTAAATGCTGATAATCAGTAGCTTCCACCCGTTTGCCAGCGGCAGGATACACCAGGTCCGCCAGGCGACATATCCGGTCAGGAGCAATAGAAGCAACAGAAGGGCAAATAGAATGTATTTCATCTTAGATATACTTCAGCCAGAGAATACTGTCGGGACCTTCGTTGAAGAGGAGATCGAGGGCACTGAGGCCGGGGATAAAGCCGAAGCGCTCTGCAAAGACCTGATAATAGGCTTTGCCCAGACCGAGGTCCCGGAGGATGCTGTCGGGATGTTTCGGGTCAATCCGGAAGCGGTAGTCGTCGGAAGCGCTGTCCAGGGCGGCGAAATCGGAAGTCTCCCGCAGATTGCAGGCGATGCCCGTTTTTTCCAGAAGGAAGCGCAGTGTCTTCAGATTAAGGTCCCAGAGGCGTTCCGGCCGCTCTTCCAGCAGGGCATAGAGTTCATCCCTGTAATACTCGAAATACGCTGAGTTGTAGTAGGCGGTGTCCAGGGCGCGTTCGGTACGGAGCAGCCAGGGAGTGGACCAGTCCACCCGGACATTCTTGATGGACATATCCTCAGCGTGTACAACAGGAACCTGAAGCATCTGCCTGCCGTCGCCGGCAAGAATGTAGCAGCGGTTGCGGTAGGACTGCTTCCGGTAGTTTTCACAGGCTTCCAGGTGGGCCACGGAAGGAGAAACCCTGTCCGGAGACAGGGTCATATCTCTTGCGAGCAGCGCAAGGTATTCAAGCGGAGGAAAGTATGCGCTCGAGAGCAGCACTTAACGCTTCGGAGGGCGGATAATGCCGCGTTTGGAGGCTCGGATGAAATTCAGGATGGTATCCCGGCGTTCGGTGGCAGGGAAGTTCTCCTCGATATAGGCAAGGGCGTCGGAAACGTTCATCCCCTTGTTGAAAATAGTCTCGTAGATATCCTTGATCTCATTAATCTGATCCTCTGTGAAGCCGCGACGGCCGAGGCCTACACGGTTGACGCCTTCGAAGCAAACTTCAGTACGGCCTGCCAGAGCATACGGAGGAACGTCCTTGGTAAGTTTCGAGAAACCGCCGATCATTGCGTGCGTGCCGACTTTGGTGAACTGGTGGGCGACTGACGCGCCGCCGACGATTGCCCAGTCGTCCACGTCGGTTTCGCCTGCGAGGGCGACTTTCGATACGAGGATGCAGTGGTTTCCGATGCAGCAGTCGTGGGCTACGTGGACATAGGACATTACGAGCGTGTCGCTGCCGATCTTGGTCAGGGCTTTGCCGGAGGCCTTTGTGCCGCGGTTAATGGTCACGCATTCGCGGATCGTAACCCTGTCGCCGATTTCCACCCAGGATTCTTCGCCGTCAAATTTCAGGTCCTGAGGGATGGCGCCTACTACTGCTCCGGGGAATACAGTGCAGTCCTTGCCCATCTTGACATAGGAGAATACCACGGCGTTGGGAAGGAATTTGCAGCCGTCTCCGATTTCGACATTGTCGTCGATGAAAACATAAGGCCCGATTTCGATATTGTCCCCAAGTTTGGCATTGGGGCTCACGGTAGCGAGCGGATGAATTTTGTTCATATTGAGAGAGATAATTACTTGTTGTCCTTTTACTTAAGGAGAGCCCTCAGTGCTTTTGCGGCTTTGGTATTGATGCCGTGACCAGGCTTGTATGCCGTTATCTTCGCATTGAGATAGCCTCCTGACAGCCTCATATCACCCAGCAGGTCGAGGAGTTTGTGACGGCCGCACTCGTCGGGGAAGTGCAGCTCCAGATTATTGAGATAGCCTTCGTCGGTCACATTCAAATCCGGCATATTGAAAAGGCGTGAGACCGTATCCAGCTGGTCCTCCGTAACGGGGTGCTCCACTATGACGATTGCGTTGTCCACGTCTCCGCCCTTGATCAGGTTGTTGCGGAAGAGGTACTCGATTTCGTGGAAGAAAACGAAGGTGCGGCAGACGCCGATTTCGTGGGCATAGTCGCTTCTTTCGTCCCAGTGGGCTGACTGAACGCCGAGAATCTTTGAATTGAAATCTACAGTAATGTCGGCGGAAGGAGCATCGGCGGGCTCTATCCTTACCCAGGATCCCGTCCTGTCGTCGCGTATTTCCAGGCTTTGGGGAATGTTCAGATATTCTCTCGGAACTCCCTGGTCCACAAGGCCGTCCTTAAGGATTGCATCGATATAGGGCTTTGCGCTGCCGTCCAGGATAGGGACTTCGATATTGTCCAGTTCTATCAGCGCGTTGTCCACTCCGAGTCCTGTCAGGGCTGACATTATGTGTTCGATCGTGACGACCAAAGCCTCATTGTGGGAAATCGTGGTGGAACGTGCCGTGTTGGTCACATTTTCTGCAAGGGCGTCGATGACGGGCTTGGTCCTGAGGTCGGTCCTTTTGAATTTGATGCCGTGCGAGGCAGGGGCTGCCATCAGTTTCATATGGGCATAAGTGCCTGTATGAAGGCCCTTTCCTTCGAAATAGTAGGATTTTTTTATTGTATACTGATTGCTATGCATGAGCACGCCTGTCTTTGTCATTTTTATCTAAATGGCAAAGATAGGAAAAAATGTTTGTAAAGACAAATCGGACTTTAGTCCTCTCCGCTCTGCTTGAATTTAGCGTAGGCGCGCATATATTGCCTTACGGGAATGACCGGGGAACCGACGAGAGTCTCACCCTCCTTGCGGATATTTCCGATGACTCCGCACTGAGCGCAAAGTGTCGTGTGGTCGGCGATTTTCAGGTGACCGGCAATGCCCACCTGCCCGGCGATTATGCAGTATTTGCCGATCTTTGTCGACCCCGCAATTCCGACCTGCGCGGCCATCACGGTATGGTCTCCGATTTCCACATTGTGGGCAATCTGGCAAAGATTGTCAATCTTCACGCCGTTGCCGATTATGGTGGATTCCATCTGGGCGCGGTCCACCGTGGTGTTGGCGCCGATTTCGACATTATTGCCGATTATGACATTTCCGAGGTGCTCGATTTTCTCCCAGGAGCCGTCCGGCTGAGGAGCGTTGCCGAAACCGTCCGAGCCAATTACGCAACCGGCGTGCAGGATGACATTGTCCCCGATGACCATTCCCGGATAAATGCGCACTCCCGGATAAAAGATGCAGTTCTTGCCGATCTTGCAGTCATCTCCGATATAGACATTCTCGTGGATAATCGTATTGTCTCCGACCACGGTATGGTGTCCGACAAAGGAGAAGGCTCCGAGATATACTCTCTTTCCGAATTTCGTCGTCAGGAACCATCTTGCCCGCAGACTGCGGTGGCGGCGGGCCTTTTTCTTCTTGTCTGAAACATATTTCAGAAGCTCAGCGATGGCATTGTAGGCATTGTCCACGCGTACCATTGTCGGAGTCACCGCTTCCTTGGGAACGAAATCCTTGCTGACCAGCAGGATGGATGCTTTGCTGGTATAGACGTAAGGCTCGTATTTGGGGTTGGCAAAGAAACTCAGGGTTCCCGGTTTGCCGTGTTCTATCTTTGCGAATTTGGTGGCTACTGCGTTTTCATCTCCGTCCACAGTGCCGCGGAGTACGTGTGCAAGTTGTTTTGCTGTTAATTCCATAGTGCAAAGATAAGCATTATTTGAAAAACTTGTCCACTTCCTTGATAGCGGACGGCTTTGCGAAGACTGCCACGCGGTCGAAAGGCTCGATGCGGGTGTCTCCGACCGCGATGAACGCTTCCGCGCCCCTTATGACTCCTCCGATTATCGCGTCGGCGGGGAAATCGAGGTTTTTGAGGCTGTCGCGGGTAATCCTGCTCTTGTCCGACACCGTGTATTCCATCACCTCGGCGTCAGTTCCACTCATATAGCGGACGAAGCGGACCTTGTCCGAGAGGGTGAAACGGTAGATGCGGCTGGCCGTGATAAGTTTCTTGTTGATTACGGTGTCCACTCCCATTTCCTCAGCCAGACGGACGTATTCAAGATTTTCCACCTGTGCGACAACTCTCGGTACGCCGAAACGCTTGGCGACGACGCAGGCAAGTATGTTCGTCTCATCATTTCCGGCTACGGCTACCACTGCGTCGTATTCCTGTATGCCTTCCTCCACCAGGAAATCCGAATTTCGGATATCTCCTTCCACTACATCAACTTCGTCCGGCAGGTCGACCGACAGCTGGCGGGCTTTGCTCTTGTTGACTTCTATTATCTTGAGGGAATCCAGTCCGGTTTTCGCGAGCCGGTCCGCGGTCATCTGGCCAATTTCGCTTCCGCCAAGGATCATTACCCTGCGGATGCGTATGTCGTCTACCCCAAGGAAGCGCATAATCCCGGTCATTCCTTCCTTGCTGGCGATAATGTAAACCAGGTCGTTGTATTTGAATCTTGTGTCGAATTTCGGGATCAGGGTTTTCCCATCTCTCGCGATAGCGACCACCCGCATACCCTCGCCGATGTTGTCCTGTGCGAAAACGGCGGAAAACTCAGCCACATTCAGGTCCATCAGAGGGGAGTCGTCGTCCAGTTTGAAAACGCTCAGCCGGAGTTTGCCGCTGGCGAAATCCATAGAGTCGGTAGAGGCCGTATGCTTGAGCATATCCACGACCTCGTCGCTGGCGATTTTCTCGGGGTAGAGCAGGAGGTCTATACCCATATCCTTGAACATCAATTTGTTCTCGTTGGTAAGATACTGCTCGTCATCGATTCTGGCTATCGCCTGACGGGCGCCGAGACGTTTGGCCAGCTGGGCGCTGAGGATGTTCACGGACTGTGACTTGAAAGGGTTGACTGCAATGAAGAGGTCGGCCTTGTCGCAGCCGGCGCTCTTCAGCAACTCGATGCTGGACAGGTCGCCTGCCAGCGTTACAACGTCGGCCGTGGAAGAGAGGGCGTTAAGCCTCTGGACGTCATCGTCGATGACGGTGATGTCTCCGCCGTCCTGGCTGAGCATCTTTGCGAGATGTGAACCGACCTGACCGGCTCCTTCGATAATTATTCTCATACTTTTCTCTGTTTGTCGTTACTGAACAGTGCGTGTGGGATTATCCATTTCCCTACAAGCCCTTTGACCTTGACCGGCTTCCCGCTGATCTTTGCGACCGGGCGTCTCAATGCCCGGTATTCTCTATGGGCCTCGATGACGGCTTTGAATGAAGCCGTCCGGCCTTTCAGCAGGAAGACCAGAGCCGAAGCGCCGTCAAGGCATTTGCGGATAAAGATTCTCCAGCAAGCTTTGCGGCTGGAGCCGAGGGTTCTCGGGAGGTTGTTTTCCAGCAGCAGCAGATTGTTCCGGAAATTCAGTTTCAGTTTCCTCGGAGACTCGTTCGGAAGCGTCCCTCCTCCTATATGCCAGACATATGAAGCCGGAATTACACTAACGCTGAAGCCATCCAACTGCATCCTCCAGCATAGGTCTATTTCTTCCATATGGGCAAAGAACCTCTCGTCCAGCCCGCCGAGGCTTTTCCACAGGGAGGAGCGGACCATCAGGCAGGCTCCGCTGACCCACAGGACGTCTTCCGGGCTGTCATACTGTCCTTCGTCCTTTTCAATATTTCCGAGTATCCGTCCCCGGCAGAACGGATAGCCATATTTGTCCATCAGCCCACCTGCCGCCCCCGCATATTCAAAATACTCCCGGCGGTCGTAGGAAAGCAGTTTCGGTCCGCAGGCTCCGCAGAGCGGATGCGAGTCCATCCATTCCACGAGAGGGGAAAGCCAGTGGACGGGCACTTCGATATCGGAGTTCAGCAGCACATAATACTCTGCTTCGACCTCAGACAGCGCACGGTTATAGCCTCCGGTGAAGCCGAAATTCTCGCCGAGCGGGATCACCCTCACCGAGGGGAACAGTTCGGCCATTGTCTCAAGCGAGGCGTCTTCAGATCCATTGTCAGCGACAATCAGTTCTGCGTCAAGGCCTTCCAGAGATTTCAAAATCCCGGGAATGAATCGGCGCAGATAGCTTTCCGTATTCCAGTTAAGTATGACTACGGCCGTTTTCATTATGCGCTGAATGCTACTTTTGAGAAAGCCAGGGAGGGTATTGACTTCGAATTGCAGGGACGGGCATCGTCCGCAGTCGCTTCAATCGAGGCCCAAAGGCTTTTCAGATTGCCGGTAATCAGCATCTCCCGAACGGGATGGACAAGGATCCCGTCCCGGAAGAGGAAACCTTCTATTCCATAGGAAAAATCTCCTGTGGCGCTGTTGAAATTGCCTCCGTTGAAGCCGGTTACGAGAATTCCGTCGCCTGTCCTCTCAAGCAATTCTTCCTGCGTACGGCAGCCTCCGAAGGGCTTCAGCACTGGCCTTGTCCACGAATCCACCGTCGGTGCCAGGCCGGTTTTCCCGGAGATATAGCTGTTTCAGGCTACGACGGCTCGATGGAAGGCGTGAAGTCCTGAGACTCCAGACGGGAG
>CACZDC010000072.1 GCA_902779785.1 uncultured Bacteroidia bacterium | reverse complement strand
AAGAGCCCTATTGTCAAATCGCTCTAAAAAGGCGCGGAAACGCTTCCAGTCAAACTCTTCGCGCATAGCATCCCTGTCAAGGCGAAGATTCTCCATATCGCGGTCCGATTTGTATTTAGGGTGGAAGTAAAGCAGGTCCAGCAGGGCTTTCTCCGGGGTTGCCATAAGAGAGGGCAAACCGTCCCTCGGCTGGATGGGCTTATACCCGAAAAACAGGTTCGGGGAAACGTGACGATAGGAATAATAACCGATCGGGGTGTCAAATACGGCGGTCTTCAGCGTACTCACAGATGTAAGCGCAAGGACAGTTTCAGGGATTATTTCGTGCCACGAGAGGACATACTCCAGGCTGAGGTAGGACGGACAATAGATTTTACCGGCCGCTGCCATACGCACGTCCGCCCTTGCTGCCTCATCGGGGAAAAGGTACCAGCCTTGGCGGATGCGCAGGATTTTTTCCTCGCCCTTCCAGCGCCTGAGGTTGGAGGAAAGGCTGTTGTCGCTGCTTCTCTCTATACTGTTTAAGGAAAAAACACCTTGCCCTGAGTATTGCTTTTTGAATTCGTAATAGTTCATTGTATTTCTAAAACTGTGCAAATATACACAATTTCAGAAATAAAACAAAGGGTTAGACAAAGACAATCACTGATAATGTTGTCAAGAGACTATTTGGGTGATATGGCGCTTTCCTCAAATACCAGTTCCCCGAAGAACTCCGGCCTGTGGAAGTCGGGGGAGGGGGTATGGACCGGGGACCACGAGACATAATGGGGGGTCGCGGTCTTGTCTCCGCATTTGTAGAAATTGCCTCGAAGGGATGAGGGAAGTTCCTGGATATCAATCAGGTCGAAGGGAATCAGCAGGGCGATGCTCCAGCTATGGATTCCGCCTTTTATGTCTCTTGGCTCTTTTGAAAGGCTGCAGTGACGCTTCACCCGTTTCAGGCTTTCGGCACTTAGCAAAGTGAAATTGTTGCGGTCCTTTCTTTTACCGCACAGAAGCGCTCCGGCACAAGTGACTTCGAAGTTATAGTAAGTCCCGTCCGTAGGGTGCGCTATGAAAAACTCGCAGCAGCTGTCTTCCCAACTTCTGGAGCAATCCTCAAGTTCCATCGACCTGAGGTCCAGTCCTCTGACGCGGAATTCGACGGCAAGGCATTTCTCGCTCCTGGCAATGGTGAAAAAGCAGTCCGGCTTGTAAGGAAAGGCCTCCCAGGGTGCTTCGTTGACAGCGTCTTTTGCACCGAAGCGCTCCAGGGCCTCTGAGAAGTCTTCAGGACTCATACTTTCAAGTCCGTCAATAAATGGTACACGAATCGATTTCATAGCTTAAACTTTATTGTCCTTTCCTTTGATGAATATCAGAGCCATCAGGGGAAGGGCCAGAATAGCCATCGTGGCGCTGATAGGGAGGTAGATTCCGAAATTGACGTATTCTACCACGAAATAGGTGATGAGAAGCAGTGCGGTTCCCATCGCCGCGGAAATCAGATAATGCTTGCGGATATCCTCGCTCTTGCATATCAGCCGGCTCAGATTCGGTACGCCCAGCGATATGAAACCTATTGGACCACAGATGCTTACTGCGCTTGTGACAAGGCACATTATCGCGAGCAGAAGCAGGGCTTTGCCAAGATTCGGGATTTCTGTTTCGCCTTTGAAATGCCGGGTGAGTTTCCCGGCCTGGGACAGTGCGGCGGCGAGTCCGGTGGCGAACAGTGCCAGTGAGAAAACGATATCTGATGTGGTTACGCCTTCGAGCCGGAAATTTGCCGCACCCCAGAGGTAATACTGTTTCAGCAGGTCTCCGGTGGGGGCGTTGGTGACCACTATGGTCCCTAAAGAACCGATGAAGGTGCCGAAAAGGATCCCGAAGGTAATGAGCTGCTGAGTATTAACCTTTAGAGTGACAAAGAAGCAGACCAGTGTGCAGATTAAGGTGCAGATGAAACTGCCGACCGTGAGCGAACACCACCCGCTCATCGTGGCGGCCGCGGCTCCCAGACAGGCGGCGCTGCCGAGCCCGAGAGAATAGACGTCTCCGAGCTGGTTTCGCCAGAGATACTGCATCTGGATGCCTCCGATGGGGAGTGCAATCCCTGAAATCACTACATATAACAGGCTCAGCAACATTGTCTTATAGGACTTCTTTGAGGAAAGGACCGGTGACGGAGGCCTTGTTCCGGGCAAGGGCTTCAGGAGTGCCTTGGGCGACGATCATTCCTCCCCGGCGGCCGCCTTCCGGGCCCATATCAATAAGGTAATCGACGCTTTTCAGCACGTCCAGGTTGTGTTCGATGATGATTACGCTGTTGCCGGCGTCAACCAGCTTCTGGAGTACCTCCATCAGGACTTTGATGTCCTCGAAGTGGAGCCCGGTGGTGGGTTCGTCGAGGATGTACATAGTCTTGCCGGTGGAAGGGCGCGAGAGTTCGGCGGCAAGTTTCATTCTCTGGCTTTCACCGCCGGAGAGCGTTACGGCGGACTGGCCGAGATGGATATAGCCCAGGCCTACATCAACCATAGCCTTCAGTTTGGAGGCTATCTTTGGGATGGGCTTGAAAAAATCATAGGCCTCGCTGACAGGCATTTCCAGTACGTCATTGATGTTTTTGCCCTTATAGCGCACGGCCAGCGTGTCCTCCTTGTATCGTCTGCCCCGGCATTGCTCGCAGGGAACGTGGACGGAGGGGAGGAAATTCATCTCTATGACCTTGATTCCGGCTCCTTTGCATTCTTCGCAGCGGCCGCCGGGGACATTGAACGAGAACCTTCCTGCCTTGAATCCACGCACTTTGGCGTCCTGGGTCTGCTCGAAAAGCAGTCGGATGTCGTTGAACACGCCGGTGAACGTGGCAGGATTGGAACGGGGAGTCCTCCCGATAGGCGACTGGTCTATTTCTATCAGTTTGTCCAGGTTTTCCACCCCCTCGATCGAAGTGTAGGGCAGGGGACGCTCTTCCTTGCTATGGTTCAGCCTATGCTTGAGAATGGGCATCAGAGTCTCGTTGACAAGGGATGACTTGCCGCTTCCGGACAGGCCTGCCACCCCGATGAGGCAGCCGAGAGGAAAGACCACGTCGATTCCCTTGAGGTTGTTCCCCCTTGCGCCGCGGAGTGTCAGGGCGCAGCCGTTGCCTTTCCGCCTTTTCTTCGGTACGGGAATGTCTTTTTCTCCCCTGAGATAGTCCAGGGTTATGGACTCGCCGCTTACTGCGTGAGCGGCCGTGTCCGGATCCATCTCTTTGCCCTCGAGCAGATAGCCCAGAGGAGCGCTCAGGCATATTCTGCCGCCTTTTTCGCCCGCTCCGGGGCCTACGTCAACCAGCCAGTCGGCGCTCATCATAGTCTCGGCATCGTGTTCCACGACCATAACGGAATTGCCCTCGTCCCGTAGTTTTTTCAGAGAGGCGATCAGTTTGCGGTTGTCCTTCTGGTGGAGGCCGATGGACGGCTCGTCGAGTATGTAGAGGACGTTGACCAGTTTGGAACCGATCTGAGTAGCCAGTCTGATGCGCTGGCCTTCACCTCCGGACAGAGATGCCGTGCTCCTGTCCAGCGAGAGGTAATCCAGACCGACGTCCAGCATAAACTGAACTCTCTCCCGCAGTTCCTTCAGTATGTCCCGTGAAATGTTCAACTCCTTCTGATTTAATCCATTGGGAATCTCGTCGAACCATTTCCGAAGTTCCAACATCTCCATCGACGACACCTCGGCGATGGTCTTTCCGTCAATCTTGAAACAGAGGGCTTCGGGGCAGAGACGGCTCCCTCCGCACTTGGGGCAGACTATCCTGTCCTCGATGGTGTCTGCAACTCCTCCCCAGTTCTCCATTTCCGAAAGGTTCCCTTCTCCTACACGGAAAAGTTCGTCTGAACCATAGACAAGCAGCGTGACCACCTCGTCGGGAAGGGCGGCGATTGGGTCGAAGAGGCTGAAATTGTATTTCCTTGCTATGGCCCGGATTATGTCGAATTTCCGGCCTTCCCGGATTTTCCCGAGAGGGGCTATCCCTCCGTCGGCTATGGATTGAGAACGGTCTGGAATGATGGATTCGGGATCTATGTTCACTATGGTTCCAAGTCCCTTGCAGTGAGGACAATAGCCCTGCGGCGAATTGAAGGAGAAACTGTGGGGCTGAGGCTCCTGGAGGGACAGTCCGCTTTCCGGGTCCACGAGATGCTTCGAATAGTGCTGGAGGCTGCCTGTCTCCAGGTCTAGCACCGCCACGGAACCTTTGCCGACGTTCAGGGCGTGGGCCACTGATTCCCTCACTCGCTTGTCGTCTCCGGCTTCCGGTTTCAGCCTGTCCACTACCAATTCTATGAAATGAGGCTTGTAGCGGTCCAGGGCCTCTACTTCGGAGAGCTCGGTTATAACTCCGTCTATGCGGGCGTGGGTGAAGCCGCGTCGGCGAAAACCTTCGAAGAGTTCGCGGTAATGACCTTTGCGGCCACGGATGACAGGGGCGAGGAGGTAGCACTTCCGACCCTTGTAGCGAGTCATAATAAGGTCTACGATCTGTTCGTCAGAGTAACGGACCATCTCCCTGCCGCTCTCCGGCGAATAAGCCCTCGAGCCCTTGGCGTACAGCAGGCGGATGAAATCATAGATCTCGGTAATAGTCCCGACCGTCGAGCGGGGATTGCTCCCGGTGGTCTTCTGCTCTATGGCAATGATCGGGCTTAATCCTGTAATCTCCTCAACCTCAGGCTTTTCGAGTATGCCCATAAAATGCTTCGCATAGGTGGACAGCGTGTCCATATAGCGGCGTTGTCCTTCGGCGTATATGGTGTCGAAAGCCAGGGACGATTTGCCGGAGCCGGACAGTCCGGTGACTACTACGAATTCGTCCCTGGGAATGCTCAGGCTGATTCCCTGCAGGTTGTTGGCCCTGGCGCCCCTTATCTCTATATATTCCTTCTTTTGCATTATCTGTGTCGAAACTTGACAAAGTTACTACAAATTTGCGTAATGAAAAATAATTGCTAACTTTGCAGTCCCGTTTAGGGCGATTAGCTCAGTTGGTTCAGAGCACCTGCCTTACAAGCAGGGGGTCACTGGTTCGAATCCAGTATCGCCCACCTTCATTCAAGCGCCTTACGGGCGCTTTTTTTGTCAATGTTGGGAAAGCCAGCGTCCTCGGGCAAGGCGCACAAGGAAGATGATCCCGCGGAAGCTCAGTTCAAAGGCCATAGCCAGCCAGAAACCTACCAGGCCTAATTTCCTCGTAAGGAAGATGGCGGGGATGATACGCATTATCCACATAGATCCGAAGTTCAGGAAACTCGGAACTTTTGTATCTCCGGCCCCGACAAAGACTCCGTAGGCCACTATGGACGCGGCATAGAAAACCTCCGCGAAGGCTTCAATCCGCAATACTCTGGCACCAAGGGAAATAACCCCTTCGTCCGGAGAAAGCATAGCCATAATCTGAGGCGCGAAAGCGTACAGGACTATGGCCAGCAGTCCCATCGTCGTCATACCCATAGCGGTACAGATCCAGGCGAAGTTCTTCGCCAGAGGCTTGCGGCCCGCCCCGACGCTCTGTCCGACCAGAGTCGTGGCCGCATCTGAAATGCCGTGCCCCGGCATATAGCAGAAACTCTCGGCGGTGATGGCGAAGGAATTGGCTGCAATGGCTATGGTCCCGAGCGGAGCGACTATGACCGTCGCTGCGATATACGCGCCTCTCATCAGGATGTTCTGGAGGGCCATAGGGCCGCTGATACCCCAAGCCTTGCCGAGCACCTGGCCGGTGGGACGGAAACTGCCCTTGTCCTGCAGGAGATTGAGTTCCGGGGAACGCACGGAGACGAAATAAAACATTGCGCCTGCGGTGATGAGTTCCGCAAGGCCCGTCCCCAGAGCCGCTCCTACGACTCCCATCTCCAAGATGTATATAAAGAGATAGTTGAATCCAACGTCCAGGATGCACATACCGATGTTGAGCAGGCTGGGAATCCTCATTTCTCCGCTTGCCTGAAGCATTGTCGCGCACATCCAGTCCATTTGCATAAACGGAATGAAAAGGGCGCATATCAGAAAATAATCCGACGCGTCCTTCGAGATGTCTTCCCCGCCGCCGAGCCAGTGCGGCAGGGGACCGGAAACAGCGGCTCCGATAAGCCCCAGTACAAGGCTGAAAGCCAGAGCGGAGACGAGCCCTTGCCTCAGCACCTGCCTCGCCCCGGCGAAATCATTTGCCCCGACAAGGTGGGCGACCTGGACTGAAAAGCCGCTGGTACAGGCCATACAGAAACCTCCGAGAAGCCACATACAGGTGGAGACGAGGCCGATTGAAGCTCCGGCCGAGGCCCCCAGGTGGCCGACCATCGAAGTGTCGATATACTGCATAAGGACACTGGACAGCTGGGCGATGACCGCAGGGTAGCTCAGCATCAGGCAAAGTTTCAGCCGCTCTGCTCCTGAAAGCTCGTCTCCGCCGCGTATTTTCCTCAACAATAAGTCTTTGCCGCCCATCTTATTTGCGATAAGGCGGCACTTCGCCGCGGTCAATCATTTCCCTTAACTCTCCAAGATAGCCGTCTTCTCCCGGTCCGAGAGTCCTACGTAGTTCCTCGAGTGTATATTCACCCCCAGCCGAACGGACAAAGTCCAGGATCCTTTCTCTGTGAGAGCGCTTCTTTTTCGAGCGGCAGATGTCGCAGCGTCCGCAGTCCTTGCCGTTTTCCTGCCCGAAATAGCGCAGCAGGAAGCGCGAGCGGCATTCGTCCTCCTCCTGGACATAGTCGGTCATAGCCTGGACTCTTTCCCGGTACTTGCTCTGCAGCAATCTGTATCGCTGGGGTGAGAGCTGGACATTGCCTGGCCTGAGACGGTCGTGGAGGATAAACAGGATATCCGAATGGTCGGCCGGTATGTATCTGATTACGTGGTTGATACTCAGTCCGTAGAGCAATTTGCGAAGTTCCGGGACGCTCACCCCGCATTTGGCGGCGATGTAGTCTTCGTCTATTGAAATCGGATATGAAAACAGTCCCGTATAACTGCGCATCAGGACTTCCAGCAGCGAGACCATCTTCGGCTCAGGCAGCTCTATGCCATAGAGCGCCGTCCTGTCCGCCGTGATCATCACCCTTGTCTTTATGTCAGTATCCTCGCTGAATGCCCAGTGACCTTCGCGTTCCAGATACTTGATGGCATAATAGACGGGAGAAAGCTGGAACTTGAAACGGTGGCAGAAGGCTTTGATGTCCAGTTTGATTTCCCTGCCGATACCTGTGTCATAAGGTATCTCGCTGAAAATGTGGATTTTCTGATAGATGTCCGCGATAAATTCCAGGGAAGGGAAGGACGCTGATTCTATCTGTTTGAGACGTCTAAGGTCCGAGTCGTTCCATAGCAGCACGGCCCAGGAATGGGCTCCGTCCCGGCCTGCCCGTCCGGCTTCCTGGAAATAAGCCTCGGGACTTTCCGGCAAGTCATAATGGACCACGAAACGGACGTCCGCCTTGTCGATCCCCATTCCGAAAGCGTTCGTAGAGACTATTACTCGAGTCTTCCCGGAGGTCCATTCTTCCTGCCGCAGAGTCCTGAGGACGGCCCCGAGTCCCGCGTGGTAGAACGAAGCCGGAACCCCTTGCTGCCGTAGGAAGGAGGAGAGTTCTTCCGCCTTGCTGCGGTTGCGGACATAGACTATCCCGCTGCCAGGAACCCCTTTCAGTATGGACAGCAGCTGTCCTTGTTTGTCTTCGGCCCGGCGCACTATATAGGAGAGGTTTTCCCTTTCGAAACCGCTGATTTTCAGATTCTTTTCCTTAAAGGAGAGACGTTCCATTATATCGTCGGACACGGCGGGCGTCGCGGTTGCTGTCAGGGCGATGACGGGAGCGTCCACGCTCTTTCGGAGTTCTCCGATTTCCAGATAGTTCGGCCTGAAATCATAGCCCCACTGAGATATGCAGTGGGCCTCGTCCACGACTATGAAAGAGACGTTCATCCGGCTCAGCCAGGCGTGGAATATCCTGGTTTTCAGGCGTTCCGGGGAGAGGTAAAGGAATTTGTAATCTCCGTAGGCGGCGTTGTTCAATGCCAGTTCAACGTCACTTCTGTCCATCCCGGCGTGGACCGCAATGGCACGTATTCCACGCCTTTCCAGGCCCTGGACCTGGTCTTTCATCAGGGCTATCAAAGGCGTCACGACGAGTGCGATGCCGTCTTTCATCATCGCCGGGACTTGGAAACACACTGATTTCCCGCCTCCGGTCGGAAGGATGGCAAGCACATCTTTCCCTTCGAGGGCATCGTTGATGATGTCCTCCTGCATCGGACGGAAGCTGTCATAGCCCCAGTATTCCTTCAGAATCTCTCTCGCCGTCATAGCAATTGCAAATTTACAATAATCTTTGGCTCTGCAATTGGAATAGTCCCGAATTTTTGATAAATTTGCGGAATTAAACAGTACAACTCTAAATTCGTATATTTATGGCAAAAATTGATCTCAGAAAGTATGGTATCACAGGTGTGAAGGAAATCCTTTACAATCCTACATACGAGGTCCTCTACAATGAAGAGACCAAACCTGGTCTCGAAGGCTACGACAAAGGTCAGGTGACTGAACTCGGGGCCATCAACGTAATGACCGGCGTCTATACCGGCCGTTCGCCTAAAGACAAATATATCGTTTATGACAAGACCACCAAGGAAGGCGCACCCGGAGAAATCTGGTGGACCAGCGAAGGCTATCCCAATGACAACCACAAAATGTCCGTGAAGACCTGGGGTGCTGTCAAGAAGCTCGCTCAGAAGCAGCTCAGCGGCAAGCGTCTCTTCGTCGTCGACGGTTTCTGCGGCAC
>CACZDC010000071.1 GCA_902779785.1 uncultured Bacteroidia bacterium | reverse complement strand
GCCGATGGTACTGACCCACCAGTTGGGAGAGTAGGTAGCCGCCGTTTTTCGAGTCCCCGATCAGAGCAATCTGACCGGGGACTTTTGTATTATTTCTCTTGCATTTTTTCAGTGGAATTGTTACCTTTGCGAGCATTAAACTTAAGCCTTATGCTGCAAGTCTATTGCAAAAATTCCCGCACTACCCAGAAATTCCCCGAGGGTACATCTCTTCTGCAGATGCTTTCAGAGTTTGAGTTCGACCGTCCCTACACGATTGTCTCAGCCAAAGTCAACAATGTTTCGCAGGGACTGAAATTCAAAGTCTATCAAAATAAGGACATCGAATTCCTGGATGTCCGTGAACCGAGCGGAATGAGAGTATATTGCCGCTCTCTTTGTTTTTTGCTCTTCAAGGCAGCGCGTGACGTCTTTCCCGGAAGTGAGCTCTATATGGAGCATCCTATTTCCCACGGCTACTTCTGCCACCTGCGCAAAGCCGACAAGACAGACATTACGCCGGAAGACCTTAAACTCCTGGAAGACAGGATGAAAGAGCTTGTGGCACAGGACAAACCCTTCCACCGCTATGACGTCCAGACTGACCGCGCCATCAAGGAATTCCGCAAGGCCGGCTATGACGACAAGGTCCGCCTTCTGGAGTCCAGCGGCGAAGCCTACACCGACTACTATACCCTCGACGACACCGCCGACTACTATTATGGCAAACTGGTCCCTTCCACCGGATACCTGAAGGTATGGGCCCTTATGCCATATTATGACGGACTGCTTCTCAGGGTCCCGTCCTATGCCAATCCCAACGAACTGGCGACTTATATCGAGCAGCCGAAGACCTTCGAAGTCTTCAAGGAGAACCTTCGCTGGAATATGATTATGGGCCTGAATACGGTGGGAGATGTGAATGAGGCCATCCAGAACGGGCACGCGACCGAGCTTATCCAGATAGCCGAGGCCCTCCAGGAAAAGAAGATCGTCCAGATCGCCGAGGAAATAGACCGCCGCTATCACCGTGGAGAGAATCCCACCAGGATAGTCCTTATCACCGGCCCATCCTCATCCGGCAAGACGACCTTCTGCAAAAGACTCAGCCTTCAGCTAAAGGCCTGTGGCCTCAAGCCCGTGTCTATGTCCACGGACGATTATTTCGTCAACCGCGTGGACACCCCGAAATTCCCTGACGGCAGCTACGACTTCGACAATTTCGACACCGTGGACCACGATCTGATGGAGAGTGATATAATGAAACTCCTTGCAGGTGAGGAGATTTCGGCTCCGGAGTATAATTTTGTGACGGGTATGAGGGAGTACAATGGCAAGAATCTCAAGCTCGGGGCGGACAGCATCCTTCTGATCGAAGGTATCCACGCGCTCAATCCCGGTCTGACGAAGGACATCCCTGAAACGGCCAAGTTCAAGGTCTTCATCAATACCCTTACCGGAATCCTTCTGGACAACCATAACTGGATCCCGACAAGCGACAACCGCCTGCTCCGCCGCATAGTCCGCGACTACAACAAGGGAGCCTTTACCGCCCGCGAGTCCATCAGCCAGTGGCCAAATGTCCGCCGGAGCGAACACCAGTGGATATATCCATATCAGGAGACCGCGGACGTGATGTTCAATTCCGCCTATCTGATTGAATTCGCGGTACTTAAGAACCACGCCGAGCCAATCCTCCGCTCCGTTCCGCAGAACTGTCCGGAGTATTCCGAGGCTCACCGCCTGCTGAAGTTCATCCATTACTTCATCCCCGTTCCGGACAAGGAGATTCCATCGACCTCCCTGCTCCGTGAGTTCGTCGGCGGTTCGAGTTTCAAGTAGCAGAAAAGAATAAAATATTTGTTATGAAAAGGATTATTGTCTCTTTCCTGTCATTAATCGTTATTTTCAGTGTCCTGCAGGCCAAGACCGTCAAAGGGACGGTCTCCTGTGATGGCAACTCGCTTTCCGGAGTCATTGTGTCCGACGGCTACCGTTTCACCAGGACCGACGCCAAGGGGGCGTTCAAGATCAGTACCCATAAGGACGCACGTTTCGTCTTTGTGGTCACCCCGTCGGGCTATGTGGCCGATTTTTCCTCCGGCGCCCCTGCGTTTTACCTGCCGATAAAGGGCACGAAGGCTTTTAACTTCAATCTGCAGAAGTTCTCTGATTCTCAAGACTATACCATATTCTCCGTTTCGGATCCCCAGATGCAGAACAAGAAGCATCTGAAACGTTTCCGCGGGGCGCCCCTCGGTGACCTTCGGGGGATGGCGGCCCGCTGCAAAGCGGAGCGTCAGACGGTCGGAATCGCCCTCGGCGACTTAGGTTGGAATGTCCTGGAACTGCACTCCGACTATAAGGAAGCCATCGCCACGACCGGGATTCCGTTCTACTCCGTCATAGGTAACCACGATTTTATCCAGACGCGTTCCGGAATCGCCGCCGGAGAGGCCTACGAGTCGTCTTTCGGTCCATATAACTATGCCTTTTTCCTTGGCGGAGACCTCGTAATAGGTCTTAACAACATAGAATTTGTCGCGAGCGGCAAGCCGGATCCGTCCAAGTCCTCGAACAATTATCACGAAGGCTATTCTCTCGAAACTTTGGACTTCCTGAGAGGCCTGCTTGCACTCGTCCCGAAGGGGACTCATCTGCTGATCGCCCAGCATAGCCCGGTCTTCGAATATGGCTCCAAGGGCGGTGTGAACCGGATGGATGAATTCATCTCCATCCTGGACGGCTATAATGTCGACATTCTTTCCGGCCATTCCCATATAATGAACAACAGGCAGCTTGCCCCAAATGTCCGTGACCATAACGCCGCGGCCATAGGCGGTGCCTGGTGGGCCACCGACTGGTGCCGCGACGGTACTCCGAGGGGCTATGAGATATTCACGAAGAAGGGGAGTGATTTCAGCTGGCGCTGGCATAATATCGATTATCCGGACGAATTCCAGGTCGAATTCATCCCTATGGGCAAGGCTCCTCTCCATCCCAACGATATCCTGGCCAATGTCTGGGACTCCGACAGCGACTGGACCGTCAGCTGGAGCGAGGACGGGGGAGAGTGGCGTGAGGCAGAACTTGTCGCCGACGTGTCGCCCACATATGTGTCTCAGATTATGGAGGTCTACAAGGGCGAGTTCGACAAGATTCCCGGCTATAAGAAACCCTTCCCCACGCCGCATTACTATGCCGCGAGTCCTTCGCAGTATGCCCGTGAGGTCAGGATGAAGGTCCAGGCACCCGACGGCAGGCAGTGGAGCCAGAGTTTCACCCTCGACGGCTACATCGACCTTCAGGCCCACCGCGGCGGCGCCGGACTGATGCCGGAGAATACCGTCTCGTCTATGAAAAAAGCAATGGACCTGAGAGTCAATACTTTGGAATTTGACCTGCACGTCAGCGGCGACGGCCAGGTAGTTGTCTCGCACGACAGTTATTTCCATTCCCGCTACTCCACGCGTCCAGACGGCAGCCTGGTTCAGAAAGGCGATCCCAAGGAATACCTCTATAAGATGCCTTACGACAGCATCGCGAAATACGACGTGGGCCTGAAATTCGTGGACCGCTGGCCCACGCAGCAGAAACTCTCCGAGCACAAGCCTCTCGCCTCCGACCTGATTGATTTCGCTGAAGGCTATGCCCGTAAGAAGGGCCTGTCCCGGATGCGCTATAATATTGAGATCAAGTCACTTGAAGGCAAAGGTGAGGGCAAGGACTGGCCCGAGTACCACGAGTTCGTGGACAAGTGCCTCCCGCTTCTACTGTCCAAGAATCTCGGCGACAGGCTGGTGGTCCAGAGTTTTGACCGCAGGGCCCTCGAGTATATCCATTCCAAGTACCCGCAGGTGAGGCTTTCCCTCCTGACCGATGATGACGAGAAAGAGATTGCGGAGATCCTCTCAAAGATGAGCTTTATTCCGGACTGGTGGTCGCCCCATTTCAGCGTGGTCACAAAGGAAAATGTAGCCTACTGCCACGCGCTCGGCCTCAAGGTAGTCCCTTGGACTGTCGATGAGGAGGAGGATATCCTCAGGATGGCGGACTGTTCCGTAGACGCGATTATTTCGAACTATCCCGACAGGCTGATAAAACTGCTCCGCTAGTCAGAGAGTCTGGACAAGGGTCAGGCCGTTCCGCTCGCCTGCGACATAGCGGGTTTCCGTGTCTGAACCGGCTCTGCGGAAGCGGTCCAGATAAAGCGGCCTGCCGGTCTGGATCTGGATGCAGTCGAAGCTGTCGCCAGGTTTCAGGCTGGAATTCAGGGACTCCAGGACCACAAAGCGCTGCCTGCCCAGATACTGGACTGTAATCAGTCTGTTCGGCAGCCAGCCGAGTTTGAGCCGTGCGCCTGCCTGAAGATGGGAGGATACCAGTGAATCGCCCTTAAACTCTTCTGATTCAATCTGTGACGCCTTCTTTACGTTGGCACAGAATCCTTTCCACGAAGTGGATCCCACATAGCGGGAAAGCACGTCCAGAGTTCGGAGGGATATGGCGTCGGCCTCTCTGGTGGAATAGCCCCACATTCGCTCCAGGGTGCTTTCCGAGAGATGTTCTTTGATTGTCGTCTCGATGGCATCTACAAGGGCGATGAAGGAATTATGGGTTTCCAGGGGCTTGCCGTAGGAAGTCTCCACCTTCTGGCGGAGAAGCTCTACTTCGGGGATGTTTACAGCTACTGACATTGCGTGACAAAGATAAAAACAATATCTTTGCATTGCAATGTCTTTTTATGTCAAAAGAGTTTTATAGCGAAACCCTGAGGGAAATAGGACCGTCCGGACCGTCCGCCGGATATATCATAGTCGGCACAGTCCGCGAGGGCCGCCTCTACCTTGCCGAGCGGCAGGGGAAGCGATACGTCCTCAAGATTCCCGCTTCAGAGAGCGGCCGCGACCTCGAACTGCTCCGTCGGGAATGGGAAATGTCCATAGGCCTGAGCCATCCCGGACTGTCCTATGTCTTCTGCTGGGAGGACGAGTCGCCGCTGGGCCCTTGTATGGTCCAGGAATATGTGGACGGCCGCCCGCTGTCGGAGTATCTGGCCGAAAATCCATCCCTGGAGGCACGCAGAAGGGTGTTCCTGCAACTTCTCGCGGTCGTCGGTTATCTCCACGGCAAGGGGGTCATCCACAATGATCTTTCTCCGGCGAACATCCTTGTAACGAGGTCGGACAATGATGTGAAACTGATTGACCTGGGCTATTCCGACGACGATACGCATTATCTTTTGAAGTCGCTCGGAGGTACCCGCGAATATGCTTCGCCGGAACTGATTGCGGGGGGGCGTGTCGATGCTCGCAGTGATATATGGTCTCTCGGGCGGCTGATGAAAGATATCTTCCCCCGACGCTACCGTCGCATTGCTGGAAAGTGCACACGGGAGGATGCGTCCGGGCGCTATGCTTCCGTCGAGGCGCTGGAGAAGGCGTTCCGAAACAGTGGGAAGCCTCTGAAATACAGCTTGTTCGCTCTATTGGCCGGGGCTTTGGTGCTTGCTGTAGTCTGGATGGGCCTTCGGCTTCGGAATATGGCCGAGGTGGAAATCCGCGCCGGCCAGGTGGATTCGCTGGAAACCCGGCTCGAGCAGACACAGGCTGCCGCCGATTCCCTGAGCGCTGTGCTTCGTGCTTTGGATGAGGAGAAAGCGCTACAACAGGCGGCTGTGCACCGTGCCGAGGATTATATCGACAAGTGGTATCGCACAGAGCCTGCGGCCTATTCGGCTGCGCTGGAAAAGGCTCGTAGCCGTGACGAGGCGAACGCTGCGTGGATGAATTTGGTCGAGCGTTACAACAAACTCTATTCGGAGTCGATCGCTATGGTTCCGGCGGAGTGCAACAGTGTCATTATGAGTTATTTGCAGGAGTGCTATCTCAGTAAATTTATGCCTTTGTACGACGCCCTCGCCAAGCGTTCAAACGAGCTGGGCGAGTAGTGCCGCAGCTCGTCTTGGAGTGCCGCAGATGGGCCGAAGGTGTCCGGCCCTCGCGCCTTCGGACCGCTGGCCTCGCCGACCGAAAATGGTTGGCTTCGCCCAGGAGCCCTCGGCTCCACCATCCTTCCCGCTCTCCTCGTGCATTTCGGCGTTGCAGGCCCCTCTGGTGCTGCAGATGTGCCGGGTTTTGTTACATCTGCGACATAGGACTTGACGTATGGGTGTTTCTTTTAGCCGTCCGTCGTGTTCTTGTACCGGAACGTTGACTATCAAGTCTTGATGCAAACTTATTCACTGAATATCATCGTGTTGCCAGTTCTGTACGTCGGAAAAATAGTGAAAAAATGTGTTGTTTCATTGAAACAGCACGAAAGATTTTCACCACATTTTTATGTTTGAGGGGGTAGAGTCGCGAAAAAATCATATATAATTGCAGCCTGGTTTTATAATGTTTAATGCAGATAAACTTCATTATTATGGCTAGGAAAACTACTATGGAAAGAGAGCGGGAAGCGGCACTTTTGAGAAACTTGCCCAAGCGTATGGACATCCGGGTCGACTGGGCATTCAAACATCTGTTCAGCAAAAAGAAGCACCTCATTAAGATTATCAAGGACCTGCTGGATATGGATATCGAGGTAATCGAATATTTGCCGAACGCCTTGGACGTGGACAGTGAGCAGGACAAGAAGTCTGTGTTCGATGTAATCTGCAAGGATTGTCAGACAGGAGAGATCTTCGTACTTGAGATGCAGACCACGTATGAGTCTGATATGAATGACCGTCTGTATTATTATGCCGGTTCGCTTATCCATAATCAAGTCCATTCCGGTGATGAGGTCTATTCCGTCAATGCTGTACTTGTCTGTTGTATAGCGAGTTATCGTGTGCCTCACAAGCAGACTGTTCCAGATGGGAAAGTATTTTTCCATTACAAGATGCTTGAGAAAGGAACGTATGAGGTATTCGACGGCGACAAGCTGAACATCTGTTTCCTAGAATTGGAACGGTTCGACAATTACCTGGACAAAAACACAGATTTAAAGAAACAATGGTGCTGGATTTTCAATAATCTTGCTACCTTTGTACATCGTCCCGAATGTCTTGACCACTCGTTTGATGAAATCATCGATGATTCGGTGACGTTGAAGTTGTCGAACAAGGAAAAACTTGCATATATGGAAGCACGGACACTTAGCGAACGAGAACGCCGCGTTATCCGCGAGGGCGGCTACATTATCGGCAAGGAGGATGGCTTTGCCGAAGGTATGGAGAAGGGTATGGAGAAGGGTATGGAGAGGGGAAGGCAATTGGTGGTCAAGGCTATGCTGGCTAAGGGTGTGCCGGCAGATACTATTGCTGAAGCGCTGGGACTGCCCACGGAAGATGTCCTTAAAATGCAATAAGACCTTTCCAGGTCGGGGATAACTCATAAAAAGACATTAAAAGACAACTTGCCTTTTGAAGGCAGGTTGTTATTTTTGTGCCGGGCAAAAAAAACAGCCCGGTAGTAAAAATGTAAAGAAATATCGCTATATTTGTCTCTTGCAAGGCCTTCGGGCCCTTTGACATAGACAGATTAGCGTTTGCAATTTGCTCTGACCGTGTAGGAACGTAGGAAATTCTATACAAGCAGGCTCAGCAGCAAGTCGTAAACGCCCGCAGTAGATACCATTCTTGGTATTCCGCGGGCGTGACTTGTACCTGCTTTGGTTTCCTACGACCACTACCGGACGAGTTCACGCCCGCGTTATTTGTGTACATTGTAACCAATAAAACGACTAAATGAAAAAGTATTTTCTATTTGCTTTAATGGGCATCTTTGCCTTGGCTGCATCTTGCGCAAAACAGGATGATGTTGACAATCTGCAGAAACAGATTGACGAATTGAAATCAGACCAGATTGCAACGATCAGTTCGCAGGTTTCTTCCATCAATACCTCCATCACAAATTTGGTTGCGATGGACAGCGAATTGAAAGGATATATTACCACGCTGCAGGGTCAGGCCCGCGATTGGGCCAAGGCCGATGAAGACCTCGATAAGTTCTGTACGTGCTGTTCGAGCTTTATAAAATGTTAACCCTTTATAAAAGATTCTTATGAATACAACAATATTGAATCAGATTATTCGTAGAATGTCCACAAGCCGCCCATATTTCTATTCTGAGGCGGATTTTCAGCAAAACCTTGCAAATGAATTAAGAAAGGCAGGTTATACGGTTTTCCTTGAGTATCCGTTAGGAGGATATCATATTGATATTATCCTTGAAGATAAAGGTATGTTTTATCCTATTGAATTAAAATACAAGACATGCCTTACAAAATGCCTTGACTTGTTTAAAAATATCATTTCTTTAAAAAACCACGGTGCCAGTGACTTAGCGAGGTACTCGTTATGGAAGGATGTCTATAAGATAGAACAAGTAAAAGCAAAATGTCGGGAAGAAAGGATATCTGAAGGGTATGCGGTTATACTGACTAATGATAAAAAGCTTTGGAAGATGAAGGCATCTAGTGGAATTGATAGATTGTTCGAATTGTTTCAGTCGCACCAAGTTAATAAGGTTGAGTGGATTGGGACAAAGTATGCCCCGGACTACCAGACCGGAAAAACTTGGTACAGAGCTTTCCCCCTCAGCAAAATCTATACGGTTCCTCAATGGAATGATTACTCAACAGGCGTTGGCCTGACTAATAAACCCAAAATGAATTTCAAGTTCTTGACCATAACTGTTTAATGTCAAGTTTCGGAGTTAATGCTGTGTTATTAATGAGATCTGGCAAAGTTTTAATTGAAACGAGATAATATGAGGCAACAAAATGACATCAATAAGCAGTTCTCGGAAAACAACAATGCGGTTTTTTCAAGCTATGTAGCACTTATTGCGGCGATAATCGCAGTATTCTATTTGTATGTGGAAGTTTTAATGCACGGGTATAGCTATGAAACGGATGAACTATTCTTCACTTCATGTCTGGTTATACTGGTTCTTGACTTTCTTGCTTGTTTGTCTATTAATCTTGGCTATAGCAGGTCTCGTGATTTCCTGGTTGCATGTGCCAGTGATCCAAAGGATCCTTATAGCGTTATTTGCTCATCAAAAGAACCTAAAGGGATAATCGGTTTTTTACTGAGTGCTTATAAAGTTTTTTTCTGTTTTTTCACGGTTACAGTAATTCTTTTTTCATTATACTCAATCCTTAATCTCTTCTGCGTACGTAAATGCGGATATGGTATTATTGCAATTATACTCCTATTGTTGTCCATTGTAATTATTGCAGGTGTCAATCGCCATTATCATAAGAAAT
>CACZDC010000070.1 GCA_902779785.1 uncultured Bacteroidia bacterium | reverse complement strand
CTTACCGGCGGCCCGGCACAACCTCGGGGGTATAGCTCAGCTGGTAGAGCACCTGCTTTGCAAGCAGGGGGTCGCCGGTTCGAATCCGACTATCTCCACAAGATTCTCTGTAAATCAATTATTTACGAGAATTTTCCCCAAAAAAGGCCCAAAACGTAATTGTTTTGGGCCTTTTTGTTTATTGTCATCTATCTATCTATCTATCTATCTATCATACATCCTCTCTTTTGTCTTTTTGCGAGGTGGTAAGTAACTGTATTTTTCTACGTAGTGCCATATTCTCCAGCCAGAGCCTTTTGTTCTCTTCAGAGATTTGTTTGTATTGCTTCTCAGTGTATTCAACTTCGAAGGCCATATCCTGGATCTTAGTGTTATAGACCTCTCTTATTAGCATTGCTTTTTCGTAGTCTTCAGCTGCCCATTCGTGGTTATCTATGAGGTCATCAATGCTAAGTGACCGATAATACTCGTCAGACTTTTCGTCCCCTTGTGTTTTGGTTTCATTGGGGTCATAGGCCTCTGGGGGCGAATTTAACTCTTTTTGTCTTTGGATGGATTCGGAGTAGAGTTTTTCCTCATACGGAAGAAGTTCTACAGGGGGAAATAGACTCCCTTCGCCCGTCATCAGGAAACTCACTGAATAACTAAAGAATTGATTGAATCGAAGTGCCATTCCCCGGGAGAAATACTTCTGTTCAGATAGTAAGTTCGCTAAAGTTTGTGTTTTCATACCTAATTGCTCGGCCGCAGCTGCACGAGAAATAGATTTTGCCTTGAGGTCATTGGCAACAAACCGCTTTACTTCCTTAGGTGATAATGTCATATGCGTTACATGCTTGTTGTGCAAAGTTAAGAAATTCGGAACAAATTATAACGCTTATGATGTCGGAATTCGTTGTTGTACATTGATTATTTGTATTTCTTTGATAACATCTGTGGCTCCACTTTTTCTTTCTATAAAATAATGATAAATACAGTATTATTATTTTATCATAATGTTTTTTTGTTTGGAAATAATGCAAAAAGCAGTATATTTGCAAAAAAACAGAAAAAGAATGCAACAGATTCTCCTTACCCTATCGATGCTCATTACACAAGGAAAAACTCTGACGGAAGATCAAATCCAGTCAATCCAACGGATTCTGTGGGGGGTGATAGATCCGACTGTCACCGCTCCCCAGTCCGCCCCACAAAAAACTCCTGATGCGCCCCCCGAACTCGTGTACGGTCTGGCTGGTTTGGCTGCATTTTTCGGCGTGAGTATTCCCACTGCTTGCAGGTACCGTGAGCGATATGAGGGGGCTCGTGTGCGCTTTGGCGGACGAAAATTGGTATGGGACAAGGCCAAACTTCTCGAGTTGGCGAAGAAGAACAACAAGTGGTAGGACCAATGTAGTGGATGCTTCGTGGCGAAGAAACCTAAATCCCAGGCACAGGTGTTTTCCGGAGACATTGCCGTGTCCCGGAACGTCCTGATGTCGGCTTCGGATTTCGACGCGTTCGAACTCAACGTCATCGTCCACGTGCTTTCCCAACTTCGTGCGTCCATCTATACAGTGAACAGCATTCCGGACCCCGGCGAATTCTTTGTCAGTTTTTGTGCTCTGGCGAATCGCCACGGCTGCCGGGCAGACTTCGTAGAGCGCATCAGAAAGTTGCGCCAGAAGGATATAAGATACTACGTTGAAACAGCGAATGCCAGGCGCGGGTTGGTGATAACGGGCTTATTCTCCAGCGTGGTCGTAGCTCCAGGAGGGGTCATGGCGAGAATCTCTCCCGAAGCCATTCCGTGGCTGTTGTATATCGGTGGAGGTGTGGGGTACACACATGTCGAGACGGAGGTCTTCTTCCAGTTCAAAAGTGTGTTTCACAAACGGTTATATTTCTTGTGCTGCTCCAAACTGTACAAGGGGATTGCAGCCTTCAGTATTGACATCGGGAAACTCCGTGAGGTGTTAGGTGTCCCAGAGTCTGAATCCACCGGAGTCTTCAAAAACAGATGCCTTAAAGAATTTCAGAACAATTTGGATGAGGTTGGATCGATGTATAGGTTCGATTTTGGGGCGAAGTTTAAGCCGACACCTCGTGCAGGACGTCCTTCGTTGGTCGGATATGAACTCTGTTTCTCCGTGAGACCCGAGTTCGCCAAGCGTATGGAAGAGAGCAATCCGGTATGGCGCTGCATAAAAATGATAGAGGATTTGTATCCATACCTTGAGCAGAAACATCCGGATATGATGTTTGCCGCGGATATCCAGACTCGGTTAAAAGAGACGGATTCCATCGAGAGTTTCCTAACGGCGATGTCTGGCTATACCGACAAATCGTTCGCGCACCGGGCAAACATTATGGCTCGGATTCTCAAAGACAGATTTGGAATTGATGTTTTTACTCCCCGAAAAAAGAGTGGCTGATAATAAAAGAGCAAAATGGGAAGAGGAATTACGCATAAAAGAAGTGCCTTTTTTGGGTTTATTCTCCCAATTTGTTCTTTTATTCCACGATTCCTTCCCAATTTGTTCCTTTATTGCCCAATTTGTTCTTTTATTCCCCAAGGCCTTCCCATTATGTTCTTTTATCTTCCCAATTTGTTCTTTTATCCGCCCACTTTGTTCTTAAATTATCGCATAACAAATTGTGTAACAAGTGTTTATGTGTTCTCTATTACTTATATTATACTTATATAATTTGAGAATAACTTCCTCCCCACGAAGATTGGGGAACGGTTGAATAGGGAGTTGGGAAGAGAAAAAGAAGAGCGGGGGCAGAACAAGCCGGAACGGCGCCTGAGTTCGCGGAGAAAGAGCGCAGGTGTACACCTAAACATGGGTGGGAGAAGGGTCTGATGAGGAAAACAATAGATAAAAGTGTACACAATAGTAATTATGCAACATGAAACTTTTTACTTCCAAAGCTTTTAGGGCGCGGTTCGCTGAGTGTGCAGGGTGCGCAGATAACGAGGTCGTCTATATCAAAAGGCCGGGAGGACATATGCTCAAGCTGGAATCCGTCCCGCAAGAAGATGTCATCCGGATTCTTGAGATGTTGGGTCCGTCGACCGAACGCCGGCTGAAGTGAGTCTGGACAGAGAAGGAATTATGAACTGAACATCATCATGCCCCGCTGGCCTGGCATATACCTGGACTTCCTCGTGGAGTTCCTCCGGACCCGGCATCCGGAGGGGATTCAGGTGTGCACGGTCAGCCGGAAGGTCGGAGTATCCTCGCCGACCATATCCGTCCTACTCCACAAGGACGACGCTCACCTCTCGACAGTCGAGAAGATTTTCGAGGCCTATGGCTATACGCTCGAACTGGACTTCCGGAAAGACACGCCTGCCGGGGCCTACAGGCCTTCAGAAATGCCCGCAGAGGCGGGAAAACTGGCTGGGCTGGTATCTATCCTTCGCCAGCTGAGAAAAACCGTCCATTCTGTCTCTTTGGACGCCGGGGTCGACGACTCAGTCGTCAAGAGGCTCTTCACCCAGGGCGACGTGAAGGTCTCGACTCTGCACAGGATCTTGGAGGTCTACGGAATCAAGATGACCTGCCGGTGGATTCCCCGACATACGGCGGCTTGAACTGGTCATAGAGGCCACAAGTCTTCGCTCTATACTTGTTTCGGTTTTTAGCTAATATCCATAATAAGTAATTGATAATCACTTGGTTGCATTATTTCATATACTTACCTTTGTTGCGTAGAATAGAGCTCATAACACGAATAGACAGATAAAGATATCAACCATAAATTAATTAAATAGATGATTAAAACTATTAACAAGAACACAGTACCCTACCTGCAGCTTCTTGACATCAGGACGAAACTGTCCGAGTCCCCGTTGGTGAAGGAGATGCTTGCACGGGCAACGCTGAGTGCAAAGATGCATTCGGAAAGGTTCTTCATGGACTTCTGTGTCAAGATCTCTGAATCTGACGTGAGGTATTTCGATCTCCCGAAGATCTGGGGTGATCTCAATAGTCGCTGGCCCTTGCTTTCGGAGAAATTCGCCTCGCGGGTGGACATCATTGACGAGACCTTCCTTGGTAACGCCAAAGACTCTCATGAGGCTTTTGCGAAGATGGACGGCCAGGCAGGAGATGTAGAAGAGTATCTTGCTGACAAGACCTTCTGCGGTACGATTGTCATCCGGCCCAAAGGGATATGTTTGAGTTATAGACTGTCCTTTGACAGCTGTGGTGAACTCGAGGAAGACAGTGTTCTCCTTATGCTTGATGAGTGGGGGATAATCTTGGCCTATATCTCTCCAGCCGTCCAGGTTGTTTGCAGGGAGGTCAGGGAGAAGGCGACCAGGCATCTCCATTACGTGATGCCTCCGCTAGACATCATGATTGGAGCGATGCAGATGAAGCTCCTCGTCCGCGACTACCTACTGTATTGCCATTTCGCCTCCGTGAAGGCGGAGTTGGTGACCCGCTGTGGATCCCATGAGGAAGCACAACAGGTGGGCGATCCCGACGCTATGGTCAACTGCTTCCCATTTGACATCTGGCGCCTGACTGGGGACGGCCCGTTCATTTTCCCGGAAGCTAGCGATAACGAGAATGATGCCGATAACGATTGAGTTTGAGTCATGACACCCGAACATGCCATAATCATTGTTGCGCTCGCTGCGTTTCGCAGTGTTTCCTACTTACTCGTTTTCTTCGCGGGATTCATCGTGGGACTCTTCGGGTTGATTCTGCTCGGTCACATCACGTCCTGGATACAGGCGAAGAAACGCGCCAGGTACCGCGAATTCAAGATGGGGGACGACCTCTTCGACGTCGAGATCCCAAACTTTCTCCCGCATGATGAGGGAGATAAAGACTAATATGTTAAAAATCAATTGTTTATATTATGATTTTCGCAGTTGAAAGTATCGACCAGCTGCAGGTCGAGACACAGAACGAAGCCGTCAAGGAACAGGCGCAGCAAGAGGTTGCGGTGAAGGAAGAAACTATCGTGGAGCAGAAACAGCAGGAAGATGCTGCTCCCAGGAAGAAACACCAAAGGAAGCCTAGGAAGAAAGGCAGGGAAAGAGGGGAAGAAGAGAGTCAAGACAAGTGCATCACCCCCAAGAGCCCGACCATCTACCTCCTCAAGGAGGAGAAGGTGTATCTGGACCGCCTGAAGGCTTTCATCCTGCTTGAAACCGGCGATAAGACGTCCGACCATGAACTGGTGATGACCGCCGTGAAGGAATACGCAGGGAAGCATTTCAAGGATTTTGCTGACAAGTTCTAGCCATGAAGACTTTTTGCTTTTACAATCACAAAGGTGGCACAGGTAAAACTACGTTGCTGATTCTCCTGGCTGCCTATTTGAGGTACTTCCATGGTCTTAAGGTGAAAGTGATGGATGCACAGTGTCCGGAATACCCTACCGTCCTTTTCCGGGGACAGGATCTGAAAAACGCTCAGGAAGAGGGTACGTACCTGTCGAATTATCTGAAGAAAAGAGAGGAACAGGCTCCTTTCCCGATCGAGATGGTCGGTAGGCCGGTCAACGAATATACCGAGGATGACATCAGGAGATTGGCCTGGAAAGTGAACGAGGAGATCAGGCGGAACGATTACGATTACCTTTTGCTGGATTTCCCCGGCGGCGGATGGTCCCAGAAAACCCCCATCGCATGCCTTGCAAAGAACCATCTTCTCAGTGGGATCTACGTCCCCTTCTCCGCTGAATTCCAGGAGAGCGCGGACGCCTACCGGCTCGCATGCAACTTTCAGAGGATGGGGCAGCCCTACCGGCTCCTCTGGTATCGGCTCCATGTGGAGTACCTGAAACACAAGGCCTCGGAGCTGGATGATTGCGAACGCAAGCTCGCCGGGCGAGGGATCGAGTTCTCGAAGGTCCGGATCAAGGCCTTCAACAAGGCGACCAAGTCGTCCGACGTCAGCTGCTTCGTGAGGAACACCCTCTGCTGGCCGGACAGGTACGTAAAGATGGTCTGCCCTGAGTTGATAGACCTATTCGAGGAAATAATACAGTTCCTTCAAGACGCCTAGATAGGGCTACTATGGTACATCCGGTATTCTATGATTTCAGCTAGTAAACTTAGTTTTGAAAGTATGGTAAATACTTGAATTATATGCAATAGGCAGATTATGGTAATAGAACTAACTACAGCAGATAGGGGAGACAGGGAAGACAGGGAAGGAAGAGGGCTGGTGCTCGTCCGGTCCTGCAGAGCAGGAGTCACCTCAGGTGACGGCCGGCACCCGCCCATCAGGCTGACCACAAGACCGGATCTCGACGCTGGCTCCGCCAGTCGCTGCGCGAGTGTCCTCAGGACACCGTCGGCTCCGTCGAAAGAGGGTCGCGGAGCGACCACCGGGGCAACATGCGTGCCCCTAACTCAGTAGGGCATCTGGGTCTGCCAACAGGCCCCCAGATGACGCCTCAAGCGGCTCCCTACTTCGCCCGGGGACACCCCGGGACCCCTCGGGGGAGAAAGCAGCAGGCCGGGTCCCCGGCTACGCCGCCCGACCTTCCTCTTTCGTCCCCCGACCAAGGGCTGCGCCCCTGGACCCCTCGGATGCACGGAGGTCCGTACCGGGTCCCCGGCCATGCCGCCCGGTACTCTCTCCGGCATCCGACAAAGGGTTTGAAACCCTTTGGAAACCCACGAAAAAACAACAATCAACCATAAATAATGAAACAATTTGCGGTCATACACATCGAAAAACGGAAGGAAATCTCTGCCGTTCTGGAGCGTCATATTACACGCACGGAGGTTACTTACGAACAAGGGGAACGCATTGAAAAGGAGTGGGCTCCAAACAATGCGGATACTGAAAGAACCCGACTCAACAAGGAACTTGTCCCCCGGGAAATCATCGATCCGGAAACCGGCAGGAAGAAGAATCTCACGATCTCCCAAGCCGTAAAGAAGCGGATCAGGGAGGCGGGCATCGACAAGATCAGGACCAACCAGAACATCGCCCTCGAGGTCATCATGACAGGATCTCCGGAAACCATGAACAACTTGAACGAGGAGCAGCTGGGCAGCTGGACAGAAATGTCGCTGGACTGGGCGAGAAAGCAGTGGGGGGCGGAGAACATCGTGTCGGCCGTGCTCCATATGGATGAGAAGACCCCGCACATCCATCTCATCGTCGTCCCCATCGTCCAGGGCGTCAGCCGCAGGACCATGGCCAAGGAGAAGGAACGCAAGCGTAAGGGAATAGTCGTGAAGAGCAAGCCGAAAAGCAGCCGCGTCAACCGCCTATGCGCAAACGATCTGGTCACTCGTCCCTTGCTTTCCTCCTATCATACGAGCTACGCAGAGGAGGTGGGTGCCCATTTCGGCCTCGAGAGGGGCGTGCAAGCAGAGGCCGGAAGCCGGAAGAAGCATCTGTCATCCATCGAATACAATCGGGAACTCAAGCGCCAGGAACTCGAAGAGAAGAGCCTGATCGCGGAACTGAAAGGCGACTACGAGGAGCGGCAGAAGCTGCTGGGGCAGACCGATGAAGCCCTTCTGAGCGCGCAGCAGCAGCTCGACATCATCAACGACTCCCTGGCTTTGGCCGAGGAGCGGAAGAGACATACGGAAAAAGAACTGGAGGAGGACGAGGAGCGCCTGAAGGAAGCGAAGGCCCGCTTCAAGAACGTCGTCGAGGCGGGACTTGACATCGAGAAACAGGTCCGTGAACGCGAAACATATCTCAGGTCTCTATCTTCCATGTCCTATTGGAAGATGCAAGAGCGGATCCCCGAGATGATCAAGGAAGACCTTACCAAAATACTGAACACGCGTTTCGCGGGGAGGGTCGAAGAATTCGAGAGGGTTGAACGGCCGGTCAGGGAGGATGACAAATCCACCCTGGAAACGTTCATTCACCTGAAGATGACCAGGGACGACGGGGGAGCGCCATACGAGATGATGGTGCGCGAGATGGATGCGTCTGTATGGTCCGGCGGCAGGCCTTACCGGCCGAGGGACGGCAAGGTCGCCACCCTTCCCGGAGTCATCGACTACTTCTCCCGTGAGCTCACGCCTGAAGGCAAGGAATTCGTTGAATCATTGTTCAAGCGTCCTTCTGAAACGAAGGTGGATGAGTCGGATCCTGTCATCGTGAGGATGGAGGAAGAAATCGGGGAAGTAGGCGTTGTCTCCGTTACGGCGCTGAATAATACATCGGGGAAAGAGACCGGGAAGATGTACCATTTCGTCACTCGCGATAAGAAGTTCACGGCCGTTTCCGACTACGCAGCAAAAGAAATCTGCTATTGCGACGGCCACGCCCGGAAAGGGGTGTTCTATCTTGAGCGCTGGCGTACCCTGTCCGGGAAGCCCGCCATCTCCGTTGGCAACCGTGTGTACTCCCAGGAATACAAGCGGAAGCACGGCATGGGTCGCGGTATGTAATCTTTGGAAAAGGAGAAGCCCAACAGCTTCCCATCGCTCATCCTGGACCCCGAGGGACGTCCCGGCGTGAAGGCCCCCTTTTCCAGGGCGACGCGGCGCCCGGACTGCAGACGGTCCACGATCGTCGAGCGCTCCAACTCGGCGAAGGCCCCGAACATCGACACCATCGCCTTCACCGTCGCATATGGCTTCCCTTCGGCGATGGTGTTCAGCCCCAGGGCGTGGAAATAGATGTTGACGCCGACCGGTGTTCGTCCACGGCCTTCGATATCTACCATTTCCCGTACCCGTAGGGGCTATTTCGGACTACTTAAGTCGCTGAGAATCGCGTATTTGGCGATGGCTGTACAATTCCACGCCCCTGAACGATTCTCACGATGCGGAAACGCCCTATTTCAGGGCGTTCTTGATCTTTTGGACGGTCTTCGTCGATAGGCCGCACTCTCCAGCTACCTCCCTGATGGTGCGCCCGGCCTGCAGCCGCTTCGCGGCCTTCGGGTACTTGGCGAGCAGCTCCTCGTCCGTCATTCTGGATCCTGACGGACGCCCCGGCGTGAAGGCCCCCTTCTCCAATGCAACACGGCGCCCGGACTGCAGACGGTCCACGATGGTCGAGCGCTCCAGCTCCGCGAAGGCGCCGAACATCGACACCATCGCCTTCACCGTCGCATCCGGCTTGCCGTCGACGATGGTGTTCAGCCCCTGGGCTTGGAAGTAGATGTTGACGCCGGCGGCCGTGAGCTCGTCAACCACCTCGAGCACCTGCTTGAGGCTGCGGCCCAGCCGGGACAGCTCGGTCACCAGGAGGTGCTGCGCCCCGCCGCCCAGTAGGAACGCCCTGCACGCGGCCAGCTGCTCGCGGTCCCTCTTCGCTCCGGAAGCCTTCTCCTCATAGACCGCGACGACCTCCATGCCGGAGGCCATGGCGTACCTCTTCAGGTCCGCCACCTGGCGTGCAGTGCTCTGGCGTTCCCCAGTTGACGAGACGCGGGCATAGATTACGGCCTTATTCTCCATAAGAAA
>CACZDC010000069.1 GCA_902779785.1 uncultured Bacteroidia bacterium | reverse complement strand
CAGGAGGAGCTTGTCCGCGCCGGAGTCCTTCCGGAAGACTATGATTTTGAGGCCCATAAGCAGCTCGTCCCTATGCAGCCCGGCGATGTCCCTACGACCTATGCCGATTCCACCGCCCTTGAGCGCGACTTCGGCTTCACCCCGAGGATAACTCTCCGGGAGGGCCTCCGTAAGTTTGCCGAGTGGTACAAGGAGTATTACGGATAGGCCATATATGTCCAGAGAAGATGAAATAGTACGCGTAACCCTGGTCGGCAGCGTCGTAAACCTGCTTCTGGTGGGCCTGAAGGCCGTTGCCGGGATTGTGGGACACAGCGCAGCTATGGTCTCGGACGCCGTGCATTCGCTGTCTGATTTCATCACTGACATTGTCGTGCTGGTCTTCGTACGCGTTTCCGCCCGTCCTCAGGACGAGGGCCACGATTATGGTCACGGAAAGTTCGAGACACTGGCGACGCTTTTCATCGGTCTGGCGCTGGCGGCCGCTGCAGTGGGTATTGTGGTAAACGGCGCCGTGAAGCTGGCCCGCGCCCTTCAGGGTGAGGAACTTCCGGCTCCGAGCACCATCGCTCTCTGGGCGGCCTTGGCCTCCGTCGTCTTCAAGGAACTGCTGTACCAATATACCCGTGCCAAGGGCAAAAAACTTGAATCTCCGGCCCTGGATGCCAATGCCTGGCACCATCGCTCCGACGCTCTGAGCTCCATAGGCGCGGCGGTCGGTATCGGCGGGGCCATCCTGCTCGGTCCTAAATGGACACTACTGGATCCGTTGGCCTCGATAGTGATCGGTGCTATGCTGGTAAAAGTGGCCTGGGACCTGCTGGGACCGTCTTTCGGGGAACTTACGGACAGTTCGCTCCCGGCTGAAACGGAGATGGAAATGATGAGAATCATAAGCAGTGTGCCGGGTGTGGAAGACCCTCACAATCTGCGTACCAGAAGGGTGGGCAAGCGTATCGCCGCCGAGGTCCATATCCGTCTTGACGGAGGCCAGAGCCTGGCAGAAGCCCACGAAAAGGCCACGGAAGTGGAACGTCTCTTCAGAGAAAGATTCGGCGGAGAGTCCCATATCATAGTCCATATGGAACCCATAAAAAAGCAATGAGCGCCCGGACTTGCATTTATGGTATAAAAGAATTATTTTCGCAAAGAAATATTAATCTGCACTGATATGAATCTTAAAGGAACAAAGACCGAACAGAACCTCCTGGAGGCGTTCGCAGGCGAGTCTCAGGCCCGCAACAAGTATTCTTACTATGCGTCCAAGGCCAAAAAGGACGGTTTTGTACAGATAGCAGCACTCTTCGAAGAGACTGCCGCCAATGAGAAGGAGCACGCCAAGATATGGTTCAAGTATCTTCACGGCGGATCTGTTCCCGGGACCATCGAAAATCTGAAGGACGCCGCCGAGGGCGAGAATTTCGAATGGACGGATATGTACGCCCGTATGGCCAGGGAGGCCCGCGAGGAAGGTTTCGAGGAGATTGCGGCGAAATTCGAGATGGTCGGAGCCATCGAAAAGCATCACGAGGAGCGCTATCGCAAGCTTCTGAAGAACATCGAGGACAAGAAGGTCTTCTCCAAGGACGGCGACGCAATCTGGCAGTGCTCCAACTGTGGTCATATCGTAGTAGGGAAGCAGGCCCCCGAGGTCTGCCCTGTATGCGACCATCCCCAGAGTTACTTCCAGGTGCTTGCAGAGAATTACTAGGCCTATGAAGATTCTTGTTACGGGCGCGAAGGGCTTCGTCGGAAGAAACCTCTGCGCCCAGTTGAAGAATATCCGGGACGGAAAGGCACGCAACTATGCAGTCTCCGTCGCGGAAATATTTGAGTATGACCTTGATTCGACGCCGGAGCAGCTGGACGAGTGGTGCGCGGCGGCGGATTTCGTCTTCAATCTTGCGGGCGTGAACCGGCCCCAGAACCAGGAAGAATTTATGGCCGGTAATTTCGGCTTCGCCTCGACTCTCCTTGACACGCTGAAAAAGCACGGGAATACCTGTCCGGTGATGCTCTCTTCCAGCCAGCAGGCCAGCCTTACGGGGCGTTTCGGCAATTCTGAATATGGACGGAGCAAGAAGGCGGGGGAGGATCTCTTCCTGGAATATGGCCGCGAGACCGGCGCCAAGGTCCTTGTCTACCGTTTCCCTAATCTTTTCGGCAAGTGGTGCCGTCCGAACTACAACTCGGCGGTCGCGACCTTCTGCAATGCCGTCGCAAACGACCTGCCCTATACGGTCAACGACCCGTCCGTGGAGCTGGAACTGCTTTATATTGATGACCTTGTGGACGAGATGATCGCCTGCCTGAAGGGAGAGGAGCACCGCTGTGAATTCGAAGGTCTGGAAGTCCTGCCCCGGGAAAGCGGGCGCTACTGCTATGTCCCCGTTACCCATAAGGCGACTCTCGGAGAGATAGTCTCCCTGCTGAAGAGTTTCGAGGCCCAGAGAAGCACGCTCATTATCCCTGAGATCCCTGCAAATTCCTTTGCAAAGAAGCTCTACAGCACTTTCCTTAGCTATCTCCCGGCTACAAAGGTCGCTTTCCCGCTGAAGACCAATTCCGATGCCCGCGGCTCCTTCACGGAACTTGTCAAAACTCTTGGAAACGGTCAGTTCAGCGTCAATATCTCTAATCCGGGCGTCACCAAGGGCCAGCATTGGCACAATACCAAGTGGGAGTTCTTCATAGTCGTGAGCGGCAGGGCCCTTATCCAGGAGAGGAGGATCGATTCCGACGAGGTCCTTGAATTCGAAGTCTCCGGAGAAGAGATCAAGGCGGTCCATATGCTTCCGGGCTATACCCATAATATAATCAATCTGTCTGATACTGAGCCGCTTGTGACTCTGATGTGGGCCAACGAGCTCTTCGACCCGAACAGGCCGGACACTTACTTCGAGCCGGTCGTATAATTTTGAATTTTTTCGCTGATATGGCAGACTACAGTAATATTTCTTTCGCCGACAACGGCAAACTCAAACTTCTCATCATCGTAGGTACGCGTCCGGAGATCATCCGTCTCGCCGCGGTCATAAACAAATGCCGCACCTATTTCGATACCATCCTTGCCCACACCGGACAGAACTATGACTATAATCTTAACGGTGTGTTTTTCAAGGATTTGAAACTGAAGGACCCGGAGGTCTATATGGACGCGGTCGGTGCCGACCTGGGTGAGACAATGGGCAATATCATCGCCGAAAGCTACAAGCTGATGGTCGCAATCCGGCCGGACGCCGTCCTGGTCCTCGGTGATACGAATTCCTGCCTTTCAGTGATCGGCGCCAAGCGGCTCCATATCCCCATTTTCCATATGGAAGCCGGCAACCGCTGCAAGGATGAATGCCTGCCGGAGGAGACCAACCGCCGTATCGTGGATATCATTTCAGACGTGAATCTTGCCTACAGCGAGCACGCAAGGCGCTATCTTGCCGACTGCGGACTGCCCAAGGAGCGGACCTATGTGACCGGCAGCCCGATGGCCGAAGTCCTCCACGAGAATCTCGCGGAAATCGAGGCCTCGGATGTCCATTCAAGACTTGGCCTTACCAAGGGCCGCTACATTCTCCTGAGCGCCCATCGTGAAGAGAATATCGATACGGAGAAAAACTTCCTCTCGCTGTTCAACGCCATCAATGCGATGGCCGAGAAATATGATATGCCCATACTGTACAGCTGCCATCCCCGTTCCCGCAAGCGTCTGGAGGCTTCTGGCTTCAAGCTGGACCCTCGGGTCATTCAGCACGAGCCTCTCGGCTTCCACGACTACAACTGCCTGCAGATGAACGCATTCGCCGTTGTCAGTGACAGCGGCACCCTGCCTGAGGAATCGAGTTTCTTCACCTCTGTCGGCCATCCTTTCCCGGCTGTCTGCATCCGTACCTCCACAGAGCGTCCGGAAGCGCTGGACAAGGCTTGCTTCATACTTGCCGGCATTGACGAAATGTCTCTGCTCCAGGCGGTTGACACGGCAGTGGAGATGAATAAGGCAGGGGATAACGGTATTCCTGTGCCGAATTATGTGGACGAGAATGTCTCCACCAAGGTCGTGAAACTGATCCAGTCTTACACCGGAGTGGTCAACAAGATGGTCTGGCGCAAGTTCTAAGGCTTGGTAAAAGGCAGTCGCTGCCGGTTTTCGGGATCAAGATAGATGTAGGCCCTTCTGAGGTCGTTGTTGGTGACTTCGTATTCCCTGGAACAGGGACGGTCTGGGTCTGTCAGGCTGTGTTCCGTGAGCCAGTCATAGGTTTGTTGCAGCAGGAAAATGCGTGCCAGGATGGAATGGCCCTGACCTTCGAGCCAGGTGCTCCTAAGGCGTTTGTCGTTGCCGGAGGCTTCCAGCTGCTCGATGATTCTCTTTGAAAAATACGGGCGCGTAACATCGTCGCTGTCTCCGTGGATTATCCACAGGGGTACTTTGCCCATATTCTCAATATGGCTGCCGGTGTATCCGCCACACATCGCAATCGCCGCGGCGACCTTGTCGGGGTATTCCGCGACCATCTTGAATGTGCCCCATCCGCCCATACTCATTCCGAAGACATAGAGGCGGTTGCTGTCATAGCTATAGCGTTTTCCTACGAAATTCACGACATTCATCACTTTCTCCGCTATCCATCCCGCTGCGCTCGGGCATTGGGGGCAGATGACCAGGGCGTTTATCTTCGTGCCGCGCCGAAGTGCGTCCACGCAGCCGTATTTGGTTATCATATGAAGATCGTAGCCAGCGCGGCTTTTGCCGTGAAGGCAAACTATAAGAGGCAGTGGTTCAGATGTTTCCGTATATGAATCCGGAACGTAAAGAAGAAAATTGTACCCATTCTTCACCGAGTCGCGGTACTCGTAGAGCGTGCCTCCCCACAAGTGGTTGCACAGAAGCAGAGCAAGAATGGCTGTCAATATCCTTTTCATCATTTCACGCGAATCTTTTTGCCAATCCTGAGGGTAGTGGTCTTGGTGATCCAATTCAGACGGCAGAGGCTGTCGACGCTTGTGTGATAGCGTTTTGCGAGGGCTGAGAGGGTGTCTCCGCTCTTTATGGTGTGGAACTGGGCTCCGGAGCCGCTCCCTGAGGCCGTCTCCGGCTTTTCTTCTGCCTTGGAGGCCTCTACTATCTTCGGAATCTTTTTGGTAGAGGACTTGATTTGTCGCCACTGTCCGTCGGCATAAAGGACCAGGGCCGAGTCACCGTCCGGAGCGCTGATACTTCCGTCCTCGCCGACCAGAACCCATTTCCCATCGCCCAAAATCACTATCCTGCGGTCCTCAGAGCCGAGTTTCAGCGTATCCGGCTTTACCACCATTTCGCTAAGTCCGGAAAGGTCGATGCTGTCTTTCGGGGCTTCCCTGACAAAGTCGGGGAGAATCCTGACAGCGCCCATAAAACGCTCGCGATAGTATGTTTCCCTGTACTTTGAAATCATCACTCCGCCTTTTGCCGCGTGGATAAAGCTGAAGTCGTCGCCGCTCTCGTCCGGACCGATATAGATGGCGGTATGGCCCATCACATTTTTGTTGTGTCTCTTGCCGAAGATCAGTATGTCGCCTTTCTGCAAGTTCTCGAAGCCGCCACTGACCTCACGTCCGTCGCGGGACTGCGCCGGCACCGTGCGGCCCAGCTTGTAACCGAAATCGGCATAGACATATTTTGTAAAGCCAGTGCAGTCGAAGGCCTTGGGACCGTTAGCTGCCCAGCGATAGGGGGTGCCAAGGAAGTCTTTAGCCCTTTCGACAATGGCGTCGGCAAGCTGGGATGCATTGACTTCTACGCTGTCCCTGGCGGGAGTGGCGGCAATGGCCAACTGCCCTGCCAGCAAGGCTATGCAGTATATTAATAAACGTTTCACTATAAGTATGTTACTTCAAAAATATCCACAGCGTTTCCTCCCTGGCCTCGCGCCTGGGAAGTCGTCAGGACGTAGCGGCCGTCTTTGGACACGTCCAATCCGACCGGGTATGAGTCTGCAGGAATTGTGCCAAGCAGTTTCATCTCCCTGGCATCGACGACGGCAAGACAGCTGGAGAAGTTACAGGAGACAAAGATGAATCTTCCGTCCGGGGACGCTTCGATTGTCCTGGCGCCAGCTGGCACTTTGCAGGAACTAAGTTTCTCGAGCTTTACTTTCTTGACTTTGTCTCCGTCTAGTTTCGATGCCGTTGCCAAAAAATCATCCAGGGGTATGCGCAGCACATAGCCGCTGTTATTGATGCTGCAAAAGAGCATCCCGTCCTTTATTATTATATGTCTCAGATTGGGCATAAGGCCGAGAACCCGTCCCAGATAGAGATTTTTCTCAAGGTCTATGACCGCGATGCCTCCTCCGCTGCCCATACAGCCGACCAGAAGATACTTGTTGTCCGGCGTAAAGACCGTTCCTCGAAGGCAATAGCCGCTGTTGACGTCGCGGTCGACCTTGCGTGTGTGGCTGAAATTCAGCTGAAGCTGATAATCTACGACCAGAGAGCTAAGATACTTCCATTCCGCCGGATCCTCTGATGAAATGTCCATAAGGCCAACGGTGTTGTTGCCCCAGTGGGTGACGGCAAGGCGTGTCCCGTCGGGGGAGACGGCGACCATCTTGGGCAGGGGACCGGTCTCGAACATCCGGACTATACTGTCCGACTCCGTGTCGATTACAGCCATTGCCGACGGCTCCTGTGCGTTCGTGTCGTAGGAGCGACGGTAGTATGGAATCCAGAGGTAGCGCCCGCCGTGGGAAAAGGCGCTTTCAACGGGCTTGCCGACAAAACTCTTAGGCTCCTTATAGACTTTATTGAAAGAGAACAAACCGCTTGCAGGGGCCCAGAGGGCAGAATCCTTCGTCTCGGAGAATTCGTGCATTATGACTTTCAACTTCTGTTGAGTGTGGAAATCGAAGACCACAGTCCGTCCGCCTTCAAGAGAGTTGACATAGTACTTGTCGCCGGAAGGATGGATATTGACGGACTTCGGCGACCTGATATCCGGGTCGTCCGTGTCTTTCAGACTTGGATTGTAGTGCTGCTTGCGGGCTATGAAGCGCACCGTAAGGGAATCGGACTTGAGAATGGTTTTCCCGGTCTCGGGATGGACAAGGGCCGGCGCAGCTGCTTTCTTTGCAGAATCAGCGGGGGAGAGCGCACAGAGGGCCGAAATGATTAGAATGCAGATACTTGACATACAGGATTGCAAAATTACAACTTTATTTCGTTATTACGCTCTTGTGGATTAAACTTTCAAGGGCTTTAGAGAAGGCTTTTGATTGAGAATTCCCGCAGGCCGGTCAAGGAACGTGCCTTCGCGAACTATTATGCCAACCCCGGCGGCGCGAAGGATGGCAGAGCGCATAATCAGCGGCGATGCGGCCAGGAACAAGGTCCAGACTGTGGATTTTTTTGCTAAATTTGTACCCGCTTTATCGAAGATATGCACGGATATTTCTTGTCTCTTCTTAATGTGGTCTGCGAGATGGCCCCTTATCTCTTGCTGGGCTTTCTTATCGCCGGTATACTGCACGTTTTCGTGCCGCAGGGATTCTATAGGAAATATCTTTCGAAGGATAACAAGTGGGCAGTTCTGTGGGCAGCCCTGCTGGGCGTTCCGCTGCCGCTGTGCTCCTGCGGTGTGATTCCTACAGCGATAGGCTTGAGGAATGAAAAGGCATCCAAGGGGGCGGTGGCCTCCTTCCTGATTGCTACACCTCAGACAGGGATCGATTCTATTCTTGCTACTTTTTCGCTGATGGGCCTTGGCTTCGCCGTCATCCGGCCGGTAGCCGCGCTGGTCACTGGGATTTGCGGGGGACTGCTGGTCAAGCGGATGGTTCCGGAAGATGACGCGGCGGTCTCATCCTGCTCATCACTCAGCGTGGAGAGTGGAAACAGGATTTGGCGCGTGCTGAAGTACGCTTATTTCAAGATGATTCAGGATATCGGCGGCCGTCTTGTCATCGGTCTGCTGGTGGCGGCACTGATCCAGGTGGCTATCCCGGATGAGTTCTTTCTGCATTTCGGCAGCCAGCCGCTCTTGCAGATGCTTGTCATCCTGATTGTGGCCGTTCCGATGTATATCTGCTCCACCGGCAGCATTCCCGTGGCCGCGGCGCTGATTATGAAAGGTTTGTCTCCGGGCGCCGCCCTGGTGATGCTGATGGCCGGTCCGGCCGTGAATCTTGCATCGATCCTTGTGGTACGGAAGGCTATGGGACGTCTTTTTACGTGGATTTATCTGCTCGTAATTGTCTGTTTTTCAGTTCTCTTCGGCTTGCTGGTCAACGCCATAGGTATAAGTGTGAAGCCTGTGGCTGCCGTTGATCCCTGCTGCGCGGCAGAGGCGATGCTCCCCGGCACTTTCAAGCTCGTCTGTGCCATAGTCTTGACTCTTCTGATTATTTTCGCTCTGATTATGAAATTGTTTGAAAGATTCACTCACAAGGCCGTCGATCCGGATACGGCCGTCTATACCGTTGAAGGTATGCATTGCAGCCACTGCGAGGCTGCTGTCTGCCGCGCAGTGGAAGATATTTCCGGTGTGGAGTCTGCCAGTGCCAGCGCATCCCGCAACACTTTGACTATCAAAGGTCCGGCAGAGGAAGATGCTATCCGTTCGGCCGTCGAGAAAGCCGGATATACTTTCAAAGGAAGGAGCAGATAGCAGTTTATTACGGTATCGGTGTATTATAGGCCGGGAAGGGGAGGAATTAGGATTATCCTTGCATACTTATCTTTGCACGGTGAACCGTAATATATCGGGTTAACGGGGTACTTGTTTCGCTTTGAGCCGCTGGCGTGCTTTGGTAACAGAGGCAGGGGAGATCCCCAGCAGGGTTGCTTGCTCAGATACGGAGAATTGCAGGTGCGAGAGAATATATGTGCGGATATCGCCCTTTGTCAGATCGTGATGCGTTTCCCGGAGAGATTCAGGCGTAAGGTTACTTGAATTTCGGAGCATCCGTTCCAATTCTGCCCACTCTTCATCCTGGATATAACGGGGCTTGGTACGGAGTTGCTGGAGCAGGTGATTCTGCCCGACAAGCGCTTGCGCCAATACATAGGAATCGACTTCACCGCCAGGCCCTTCGCTGCTGTTCGGAACAAACCCCTCCCTCTCATCGTTTCCTGCGCGGATTACCATCAGGAAAGCCCTGACATTTTTGCCGAGGATTTCGCTTACCTGTGGGATTGTCAGACCACTTCTGCCGCTGGTGCAGGTTGATGCAAGGCCCATAGCCACTAAAATGAGTTGATAATAAAGCGTTTCCGCATCTTTGCCCAGCAGGCCGAATGTGCCCGCTATGGCTGATAGGCACTCCGCCTTGAAACCTACGTAGGAATCAATGAAATCCTTGTAGGAAGCGGCCTGCGTCTGGGATTCCATAATCATAGAAAAAAGACGCGGCTCGTCCATTGCGAACCAGATAAAGGCTACGCCGAAGCCTTTGAAAGGAGGATTAAGCGCAAAGCCATCGCCAACCCGCTTACGATACAGTTCCCTGGCCTCTTCCCGGACTGCGTCCCTGACCCCTTGAATGGATCCGAAAGAAGAGAAGATGGCATTGGCGCCGCAGCCAAGGCGGCTGCAGATGTTCCGGGCTGTAAGGGCTTCAGGTCCTCCTGAACGCACTAGGTCAAGGGATGCGGAGAGGATTCTTTCTTTTGTGACAGTAATCGGTCTTGCCATAATCGATGTTCCGTTTCAGTTCATTGCAAAAGTAAGCATTGATACCTGAATGTCCAACTGGTTTTCAAGAATAATCCCCAATTGTCCACATTATTGTCCATATCGTTATTTATTTCGGAACGCAATATACATTAACTTTGCAGTCGAAATAATATGGACAAAGGATGAAACGACTGATTGTATTGTTAATGCTCGCAGTGCTTGCGCTCCCCGCTATGGCGAAGGGAGACTGGAAAGGAAAGGTAGTGGACGAGAAGGGGAATCCTGTCCCTTATGCCAACGTGGCCGTGCTCTCCAAAACCGACTCTACCGTAGTATGCGGCGTGGTAACGCAGGAGGACGGTACCTTTAATTTAGTGACCAGCGAAACGGATGGCATTATGATGGTGGCCATACTGGGCTACAAGACAGTGTATCTTGCTCCTGCTGATGGCGCGGTGATTACCCTTTCCGATGATA
>CACZDC010000068.1 GCA_902779785.1 uncultured Bacteroidia bacterium | reverse complement strand
GAAACCCTTCATAACCACCTGCACGACAAGATTATAGAGCCCGGCAAGCTTATGGTCATCGACGCCGGAGTCGAAGCGAACAGCCACTATGCCTCGGACTTCACCCGCACTTATCCGACATCCGGGAAACTCAGCACGAAGCAGCGTGAGGTCTATCAGATTGTCTGTGACTGCAACAACTACGCGTTCAGCCTGACTCGTCCGGGCATCACTTATCGCGAAGTCCATATCGCGACGGCACGCAAGATGCTCGAAGGACTCAGCGCTCTCGGCCTTGTGAAGGGAGACCTCGACGAGATGGTCGCCGCCGGAATTGCGGGCCTGTTCCAGCCGCACGGCCTTGGCCATAATATGGGCCTGGATGTCCACGATATGGAGGACCTCGGAGAAAACTATGTAGGCTACGATCCTGACCAGACGAGGGCGAAACAGCTTGGGCTTGGTTCGCTGAGGATGGCTCGCCGCCTTGTTCCGGGGCACGTCATCACCGATGAACCCGGCATCTATTTCATTCCTGCGCTTATCGAAAAGTTCCGCCGTGAAGGCCTTGGCGGGGACTTCGTGAATTACGAGAAACTGAAGGCTTACTATGATTTTGGCGGTATCCGCATAGAAGACGACGTCCTGGTAACGCCGGACGGAGCACGAAGACTTGGAAAGCGCCGGCTTCCCGTCACTCCTGACGAGGTAGAGGCGGCGATGTCAAAGTGAAGCTTCAGAAAGCGTATATAATAATGTAGAAGAGCATCACGGCCGAGCTGATCAGCTTCATTCCGGAGCCGAAAAGGAAGCCCAGGAATGCACCGAACGCTGATTTCAGCGAGGTCGTGGTGTCTTTCCCCGCGAATAGCAGTTCTGCCGCGAAGGCGCCGAGAAGAGAGCCTACAATCATTCCTACAGGGGGGACGAGAAGTCCCACGAAGAGTCCGGCAATGGCTCCCCAGCCTCCGTATTTGCTGCCTCCGGTAAGTTTGGTGAAATATGCCGGCACTACATAGTCAAGTACGCTGATTATTATGGTGACGGCCAGCCAGATCAGCAGGAAGCGGGTGGACATAGGGTCTCCCGCGCTGTCGGTCCCTCCTCCCCAGATATAGATGGCAAGCATTCCCAGCCAGCTTATGGGCGGGCCGGGAATGCCAGGGACGATGCTTCCGATTATTCCGACGATACCAAGAAGGATGGCGATGATTGCAATAGTTGTTTCCATATTGCAAAAATAGCAATTATCTTTAAATGTTGAGCTCGTCGGCACTCTTCATAAAGCCGCGGAGTTCCTCGTCAGAGATATGATAGTTCTGCATCTCGCCGGAAAAATACTTGTCGTATGAACCCATATCCACGAAGCCGTGGCCGGAGAGATTGAAGAGGATGGTCTTTGCCTCTCCGCTTTCCTTGCACTTGAGGGCTTCGCGTATGGTAGCGGCAATGGCGTGACAGCTTTCCGGAGCCGGGATGATGCCTTCGGTGCGGGCGAACAGGATGCCAGCCTTGAAGGAGTCAAGCTGCTCTATGTCAACTGCTTCCATATATCCGTCCTTCATCAGCTGGCTGAGGATCACGCCTGCTCCGTGATAGCGGAGTCCGCCGGCGTGGATGGAGGCTGGCTTGAAACTGTGGCCGAGCGTGAACATAGGAAGGAGGGGAGTCATTCCGGCCTCGTCGCCGAAGTCGTACTCGAATTTTCCTCTGGTAAGTTTCGGGCAGGAATAAGGCTCGGCGGCTATGAAACGGGTTTTCTTGCCTTCCTGGATGGTATGCCTCATAAAGGGGAAGGCTATGCCGGAGAAGTTTGATCCGCCTCCGAAGCAGGCTATCACGATGTCGGGGTATTCTCCGGCTAGGGCCATTTGTTTTTCAGCCTCCAGTCCGATTATGGTCTGATGCAGGCAGACGTGGTTGAGCACTGAACCGAGAGCGTATTTACAGTTAGGGGTGGTTACCGCAAGTTCGATAGCCTCGGAAATGGCGCAGCCGAGGGAGCCTCTGTCGTTGGGATTCTTGGTCAGGATATCCTTGCCGGCACGGGTTGACATAGACGGGGACGGAGTGATGGCCGCTCCGAAGGTCTGCATTATGCTGCGACGGTATGGCTTCTGCTCATAACTGACCTTGACCATATATACGGCGCAGTCGATGCCGAACTTCTTGGTGGCATAACTCAGGGCTCCTCCCCACTGGCCGGCGCCGGTCTCCGTGGTTAGATTCGTAACTCCCTGTTCCTTGGCATAGTATGCCTGCGCGATGGCAGAGTTGAGCTTGTGGCTTCCGGCCGGAGACACACTCTCGTTCTTGAAATAGATGTGTGCGGGCGTCCCCAGGGCCTCTTCCAATTCATAGGCTCTTACCAGCGGAGTGCAGCGATAGGCGGCGTACTGCTCGCGGACTTTCTCCGGGATGGGGATCCATTCATCCGTCTGGTTGAGTTCCTGGTCTGCGCAGGCCTTGCAGAAGATGGGGTACAGGTCTTCGGCCTTGAGCGGTTCCCTGGTCGCCGGATTCAGGAAGGGAAGGGGTTTGTTCGGCATTATAGCCTGGATGTTGAAATAATGTGTGGGAATCTCGGATTCCGGAAGGGTGAATTTTTTCTGTCTCATATTATTGTTCGTTAAGTTTAATTACAATTGAAAAAGGCAGGCTGTAAGTCAGCCTGCCCGGTACTCTCCTATATGTACGGCTCGCGCGACTTACAGCTTTTTCCTGCAAGTGCGCCACCAGAAGATATTCACGAATTGTGTCATACCGGATGCAAATATGTGTGATTCAAAATTAATATGCAAGACTTTTCAGAAAAAAATCGGTATATTTGTTTCCGTTTACTGCCTCGCCGGTGAAAAATATTCTTTTCATAGTCAATCCTATTTCCGGAGGAAAGGACAAGAGCAGGATTGTCGGAGCCATACGCTCCGCTCTGTCTTCGTCGTCTTTGGAATATGAGATAAAGATGACCGAGTATGCTTCCCACGCAGAGGAGCTTGCCCGGCTCAGCGACGCCGACGTTGTGGTCGCCGTAGGAGGAGACGGGACCGTGAGCGAGGTCGCCCGCGGACTGATAGGCTCGGAAAAGGCTTTGGGAATAATTCCCTGCGGCAGCGGCGACGGCCTTGCGCTTCATCTCGGTATCAGCAGGAGAGTCTCCACGGCGCTTAAAACCATATTGGAGGGCCGGACCGAAATGATTGACTACGCCCTTGTCAATTCCCGCCCGTTTTTCTGTACGGTAGGCGTGGGGCTGGATGCCGAGGTTGCCAGAAGATTCGCGGATTCTCCCCGGCGTGGCCTTCGGACCTATATCCAGGAGGCCTGGGACAGCTGGCATAACTTCACCAGCGATACTTATAATATAAATGTGGACGGACAGGAATATGTCCTTCCTGCGGTTTTCGTGACCATTGGCAATGTGAACCAGTGGGGTAACGAGGCGAGGATAACCTCTCTCGCTTCAGTTACCGACGGAATGCTGGACGTTGCTGTTGTGGCACCCTTCCATACCGTGGAAATACCGGTCCTTGCCGCGAAACTTATGGACGGTCGCGCCCATACCAGTCACAGGGTCACTATGCTGCGGGGCCGGAAAGTCATTGTCCGGCGCTCAGGCCCCGGGGCTGCCCACTGTGACGGGGACCCGTATGAGATGGGGGCTGAAATTGTCGCTGAAATAGTTCCGGCTTCACTGAAAGCCATAGTAGCCTTCGGGCACAGACTGTAGTATGCTGTATCATCTCGCAAGCTGCCTCCCGCTGATGGTCTGTCTGGTATGGACGGTCATCTTGCTTGCGGAATTCCGCTCGCTGGACGCTCCGCGGAGGGTGCTCACGGTCTTCGGCGTGGTGACGACTGTCCTATATGCCTGCCATTTCGTGTATTTCGAAAGAGGGGCTGAAGGTTTTTTCCTGACTGACTGTATCTGGTGCTTCTGTACCCTTTCTGTCTATCCTCTTTACTGCCTCTACGTTACAGTTCTGACGACGAAGGACTTCCCCCCCCTCTGGCAGATCCTCTGCTGGCTGCTTCCCGCGCTTGGGATGTCTTCCTGGGCGGTCTACATTCTGCTCACCGGTACTGATTCGTCTTTGTTTCGCAGAATTGTCGGCTTGGTTGACCTTGCAGTCTCTCTTTCCGCAGCAGCAGTCTGTTTCTCCCGGCTTGTCCCGTTCAGACGCCGGGTGAGGAATTACTATGCCGATGCCGAGGACAAGTTGCTGAACCCTGTCCTGGTCGTGCTGATACTGCTTGTCGCGGCCTCTCTGGCTACGGCGGTGGTAAGCCTGATAGGGCGTGAGCGTTTTTCCGGGCAGGACAATCTGATTATCCCTGCCTTGGTTTTCTCCTCCTTGCTTTTCGGGATTTTTCTCGTCGGGTTCAAGACCGTCTTCCCGAGTTCCGAAGTCCGGGAAGAAGACAGCTCCGCCGATTTGGAGGATGGCCATCTGTCTTCTCTTATGGAAAGGATCGACAGGGAAATGGTCGTGGGAGAGTTGTTCCGCAAAAAGGGACTCAAGATTTCAGATCTTGCCGAGGCGGTAGGATCCAACCGCAGCTATGTTTCCGCCGCGGTCAATAAATTTGCCGGGATTTCTTTCTCCGACTATGTCAACCGTTACCGCATCCGTTATGCCCAGGAGCTGATCCGGAGCGACAGAACTGTCCAGATGACAGAAGTTTCAGATCGATCTGGATTTGTCGACCGGGTTTCGTTCTATCGCAGTTTCAAGCGCGCCACCGGAAAGAGCCCATCTGAATGGATGGCTGATTTTTACGATTTGCAACATTGATTTTACGTTCGGCAACCGCTTGGTTTGTCCGTATTTCGTGTGTTTTCTATATTTGCGTTCAGTTTGTGCTGAATGTATCATTATTTATTGCAATAATTATGAAAATTTACAAAGTTTTAGCGCTTGTCGCTCTCGCGATGCTTGTGGCGGCACCCCTTAATGCCCAGAAGAAAAAAGCTCCCGCAAAGTCTTCTGGCGTGTATGTCGGAGGTTCCCTTGGTGTGACTTTTTCCTCTGCCAATGACGGTCTTGGAAATGGTGAGAATTCCAAACAGTCCGGTGCTTCCTACCGCATCCTCCCGGAAGTCGGCTTCAACATCAACAAGAAGATGGCAGCCGGTGTCCAGCTCGGTATTCTCAAGGGTATCGCTACTTTCGGCTCCTTTGATCCTTCTGATCTGAAGTCGCTCGGGCTGGCTGTCGCCAGCGCGGGTCTGGATATATCGTCTGATATCAATTTCCAGAATCCGACGAAGATCACGGGCTTCCGTTTCGCTCCTTATTTCCGTTATGTCCTCATCTCCGGCAGGAATCTGGACTTTTTCGTAGACGGAATGTTCGCATACACCAGCGCTTCCCAGAAGAGATATGCAATCGATCGTGACAGCGGGAATATGACCTGGCAGGGCACCAACTACAACCTTATAGAGGTCGCCGCCCGTCCCGGCTTTATGGTTAAATTCGGTCCCAAGTTCAATGTCATCTGCCGTATCGGCGCCCTCGGTGTCCAGAGTGCCAAGCAGCAGGACAGCGAGGCCGGTGTCACCCGCTTCGGTCTGGACTTCGACTCCAACAACCTGATGCTGGGCTTTGTCTTCAATCTCTAGACAATCTCTAACCTTATTATTATATTTTGCGGCGCCTTCGACGGGCGCCGCTTTTATTGTGTATGTGGGTTTCCTTAACAGTACATCGCTCCGTTGACTGCGATCACCTGTCCTGATACGAAACTGGACAGGTCGCTGGCAAGGAAGAGCGCGACTGAGGCGACCTCGTCGACCGTGCCGCCTCTTTTCATAGGAATAAGTTTGATGAACTCGTCCTTGACTGCCTGAGGCAGGGCTTCGGTCATTTCAGAGAGGATATAACCGGGTGCTATGGCGTTTGCACGGATTCCGCGCGGCCCCATTTCTTTGGCCACGGATTTGGCCATAGCAATCAGTCCTGCCTTGGACGCAGAGTAGTTGACCTGGCCCGGATTGCCGGTCTGTCCTGCGATGGAAGCCATATTGATAATGCTGCCGCCCTTCTGACGCGCCATCACCGGAACGACCGCGTGAAGGAAGTTGAAGGCAGATTTCATATTCACGTCAATGACCATATCCCATTGCTGCTCGCTCATCCTCATCACCAGGCCGTCCCTTGTGATGCCGGCATTGTTGACCAGGATGTCAATCCTGCCGAAATCCTTAAGGATCTCGTCCACGACTGCCTGGGTGGCTTCAAAATCGGCCGCATTGGAGGCATACGACTTGGCACGATGGCCAAGGGCCGCGATTTCTGCGGCAGTCTCTTCATTGACGGCGAGGTCGGTGAAGGCGATATCCGCACCTTCGGCGGCAAAGCGGAGGGCGATGGCCTTGCCAATCCCCCGTGCAGCGCCGGTCACCAGCGCCACTTTCCCATCTAAAAGTCCCATATTCTTGTGATATTCATATATTTACAATAGTTTCTCCAGCAAAGCCTTGGCTACTACGAAGAAGGTATTCAGGTGATCATCTGTGTCCACCGGGGTGTATGTGACATTTGCTCCGGCCTTTTTCCAGGCCTCAGCGAGATTCTCCGCCGAGGTCGGCGGAACATATTTGTCCCTTTGGGCGTGGAAAAGATGCACCGGTGCCGAGGGCATCCACTCGGGAGAGATGCTCAGCTTGTCCGCTTCCTGCATCAGGCGCTCATAGGTCTCTTGTCCCGGGCGAAGCTGGTCCAGATTCAGGTAGTCTTCGATATGTGTGCCGAGAATCTGCGTCAGTTCCACGACATTCTTGCTGCCCGAGCACATATCCTCGTAATCCTCCAGCAACTTTCCACGGAAAAGGTCTTCGGGCTTTATGCCGAGATTCCGGTAGTAATTCAGGCTGTGCAAGACAATGGCGAGGAAAGGATAGTTGGCCTCTCCGGCCTCGAGCAGTTCATCCAGCGTGGTTTTCAGATTGTATGTCCCGCCTCCTGTGTAGATGTCCATTACTTTGACATTCCTTTCGGGGTGCAGGTCATAGTAGCGGCCCAGCGAAAGAGCGTTTCCTCCGGCCATCGAGTAGCCGAAAATGTATGAGATGCGTGGAATATCCTTGTGGAATTTGTTGTAAAGGAATTCGCGGGCCGCTTCTCTCAGGTCTGCGTGGACCCGGGCGATATTGTCATAGATTCCGGCCTCGAAAGGCAGGTCTTCCGTAATTCCCATTCCTATCAGGTCCGGTATCAGGATCAGGTATCCGTTCAATGCGGGAAGCAGTTCGACGGTGAGAGGCTGTTTGCTGGCGCAACCCTCCTTCCATACATTCCTGGAGGATACTTCGACGACTCCTTTCAACTGGATGACCGCGGGATGGTAGATGACTCCAGAGGCGGTGATTTCCTTCCCGAAGGGGTCCACGGTCTTGTAGCTGATGCTGTAAGCCGTCTGCATCTTATAAACCGGACGCAGCTTTTCGATGTCACTCTGGTAGTTTTTGAGAAACTCATCCGCATTGACCCTTCCGTATTCGCTCCAGTTCTTGGCTATGGTCTGGATCAGTTCGTCGAAGCCAAACGTCCTCTCGTCCTTGACTTCGATGAAATACTTGCAGTCGATGGGCTGGAATTCTTCTTTTTTATCGCAGGAAAAGAGGGCGAGAAGCAGCAGGGAAAGCGGCAGCAGGCGTTTCATTGGTCTATGATTTACGGATGAGGGCTGATCCGCCGGCCGCAAGCAGGGCCTGTGCGGCGATATAGGTGGACATTACTGCAAATCCGTGCAGCTCCCAGTTCTCGACCCCGAAGGTGTGCATCGCAATCAGGGAGTCGGAGAAAGTGAAGAGCACGGCTCCGCATAGAAGCAGCCACCACTGCTTCCCGCCAAAGCGGATTACTCCGCAAAGGGCGCTGAATATCAGCAGCATAAGTGCGCAGGCATAGATGGCCATAGGAGCGAGAAGGGCGCCTTTTACTCCGATTACGACTATAAGGACGGCGACAATCGCCGCCATTGCGATTCCCGAGAGAATCCAGGTCTTCAGGGACAGTCCCTTCCAGCTCCGTCCTCCGAAAAAGCGCATATAGAAAATATGCCCGGTAAGGAATGCTGCGATTCCGCTTCCGAACCAGGGCAGTGCGTCTTTCATCAGCAGGACATCGCCGAGCCAGCCGAAAAGCTGGGCGGTGATGAGCCAGTTGCGCTCTTTGCTTTCCGCAGGCAGGGCGGTGAGGGTCGCGAGGGCAAGAAGCGGCAGCAGAGCCGGTTTGGACATTCTTGCCAGTTCAAGCGACCAGACTTGCCCTGCGAGGTTGGCAAGGGCCGCAAGAGTGAAAAATACCAGAATCAGCGGAAGGATCTTTTTCATAGCTTAAGCTTTGTTTTTGCCCAGACGGGCTACAAGTGAAATCAGAAGGGAACCAAGTGTCCCGGCGCAGAGCGAGCCCAGAAGGACGGCGATTTTCCCGGCATCCCTGAGATGCTGTGTCACTGCGGGGTCCGCCGCCGAGAAACTGAGGGTGTCGACAAAAATGGACATTGTGAAGCCAATTCCTCCGAGGCAGGCTACGGCAAAGAGCATCGGCCAGCTGGCTTTGGAGGGCATCTCGCCGATTTTCAGTTTGATGGCTATCCAGGAGGCCAGGGTGATGCCGACAGGCTTTCCAAGCAGCAGCCCGAGGAACACCCCCATCCCGACTCCGCCGAGGACAGGGTCGAAACTCAGCACATTGAAATACGACGGGTCGCTTATCTCCACCCCTGCATTGGCCAGGGCGAAGATGGGCATTATCAGGAAGTTGACCCAGGGGTTCAGAAGGTGCTCCAGGCGATAGGACGGCGGGATGGAACGTTTCGAAAGCCCGGAAAGCCGCCTCAGGTAGTGGCGTTCAGGGCCGTTTGGAAAGGCCGCTCCTTCGTCCAGTTTCTCCGCTTCCACGAGTCCGTCATAGAGTATCTTGTGACGGCGATGGAATTTTGCCTTGTTGTAGCGGGCCTCCATCGGGATGAGGAAGGCGATGACTACTCCGGTCATTGTGGCGTGGATGCCGCTGTAATAGAAGAGGAACCATACCAGAATGGCCGGAATGATGTAGAAGGCCGTCCGTTTTTCTCCCAGCCGCTTCATCAGGGCTACGAACAGTATCACGAGCAGCGCGATGCCCAGAAGGAGAAAGTTGATTTTTCCTCCGTAAAAGAGCGCGACCACGAGTATCGCTATAAGGTCATCGGCTATGGCCAGGGCCGTCAGGAATACTTTCAGGGAGACTGGGACCCTGTCCCCGAGAACCGAGAGGATACCTATCGCGAAGGCTATGTCGGTGGCTGTCGGAATGCCCCAGCCGGAGGCTGCGAGGGTGCCGTGGTTGACGATGGTGAATACCAGCGCCGGCACGAGGACTCCTCCGAAGGCTGCGATTATGGGCAGTATGGCTTTCTTGAAGGAGGAAAGCTCGCCGCAGACGACCTCCCGCTTGATTTCCAGGCCGACGGTAAAGAAGAATATGACCATCAGGAAGTCATTGATGAACTTCTCTATGGTCATATTTCTCGGAAAACTCCAGTCGACGCTTCCGCCGGGGCTTTTCAGCTGGACGGTAAACTGGGTGTGGAGGAAAGAATGGTATGCTTCCTTGGTGAAGGGCAGGTTGGCAAGCAGCATCGCCACAAGGACGCAGACCATCAGCACCACACCGTTGGCCCAGGGCTGCTTGGAGAATTTCTGCTGGGAAATCCGGAAACTGTGGACTTCCTTGTTCCACCAATATATGGGAATGAGTGACATTATCCGAACAGATATTTCTTTTGATCTTCGCTGAGGCTGTCTATGCTTACGCCCCACGACTTAAGTTCACGCCTCGCCACGTCCTCGTCGATTTCGCGGGGGACGATGTTCAGTCTTGGCAGCGGCTCTCCGCGATGAGCTCGTCATTTGAGCGCTCCGTCTTGTTGTTGACCTGCCCGCCGTTCGGGAGGTGCTTCGTGTATACGGTACACAAAAGGTATCTCCTTTTCACGGGCAAGCTTTGCGGCTTTGGTTCTGTAAAGATTTCTTTTCATTGGAGAGAGGTAGTCAATGAAAAGATGCCCGTCAAGATGATCGATTTCGTGCTGTATGCAAATGGCCAGCAATCCGGAAGCATAGAGGGTAAAAAATTCTCCCTTGAGGTTTTGAGCTTTAATGGAAACTTTTGCGGCTCGGTCAATGTGTGCGCGCAACCCGGGGACTGAGAGGCATCCTTCATTGATGCTGTCGGTTCCTTCTTTTGAGATAAATTCGGGATTAATGAGAACTATTTGATGTTCAGGAAGCTTATCTCCTTCAATATCTATGACAACTATCCTTTTTCTGATGTTTATCTGGGGA
>CACZDC010000067.1 GCA_902779785.1 uncultured Bacteroidia bacterium | reverse complement strand
GATTCCCGGACTTTGCCCGGACATGCCCGAGACATGGACCTGGCGCCTGGAATGGCCCAACAGTCCTCACGCGAAGCCTCCGGCGACCTATTCCTATGCCAACGGCTATGTCTATGACGGCTCAGTCCTGAAGGAGGAGGAGAGTTTCTATGTCTGGCTTTCCAAGGAAAGCGACACCTGGTACACCGACCAGACCAGCGCCTACCAAAAGTCCGGGAGTCCGGCCAGGACCTGTATAGGAGTGCGCTTTACCCATAAGGCGAGCGGCAAGCAGTTCTGGTTCTTCGTAACCCACCTTCCAACGGAGAGCCAGGGCGGGGGAGAGAAGATGGCTCAGAACGTAAATCGCTTCATTGAAAAGACGGCCGGCAGCCTTCCCCGTGTGCTCTGCGGAGACATGAACAGCGCTCCCGGCAAAAATGAAAAGCCGTACACTACTTTGAAAAGCACTTGGTTTGACGCCTACGAGGCAGTTTCCGTGGCCGGGAAGATCGGACGCTACGCCGATTATCCCGGCACCATGAGCGGCTCGTCTACAAACTATTACTATAGTATCGGGACTTATACCAAGGACCATCCCGAGCGCCGCATTGACCATATCTTGACTCGCGGCGCCTGTCTTGCGAGTTCATACGAAACGATAATGACAACGTACACCTACGGCGGCAAGCCCTGGTACCCCTCAGACCATCTGGCAATTGCCGCTGTCATAGATTTTTGACGAAAAAGAACCTGTTTATATGAAATATGGCAATATCTGATATTATGAAAAAGTACATCTTCTCCTTCGTAGCCCTTGTCCTTCTCATTTCATGCGTGAGAGAGAAGGAGGCTCCGTCGATATCGGAAGGTAAATATGTGGAGTTTACAGTCGGAATTGACACAAAGACCGCTCTTGGCGAAAAGGTCGGAAACACATATCCGAACCTATGGTCGGCAGGAGACGTAATTTCCGTCAACGGAGTGGAGTCTATCCCGCTTGGAGACGAGTATGACGGTGCCTCGAGTGCCGTTTTCTCAGTTCTGGAAGTGGAGGCTCCGTACCATGCCGTTTATCCCGCTTCGGCGCTTGCGGACTATTCCGACGGAGATGCTACTTTTGTCATTCCATCGGAACAAACTTGGAAATCAAACACTTATGACCCTGCTGCATTCCTCGTCACGACGGTCACAAGCAGTACGAGCCTCGCTTTCGGCGCTCAGGTCAGCATGCTGAAAGTGACTCCCAAGGCTGCTGACGGGGTGATGATCCGTTCTGTCAAACTTATTGCTGCAGATGAGTCCGCAGCCCTTTCCGGAGAATTCTCGTCTGACTTTGAGAGCCTGAATTCTGTCCAGGGCGCTTCGTCTCCGAGCGTGACCATATCATCCGCGAACGGCGTCCCGGCAGGGGAGCCCTGGATTATCTGTTTCGCCCCGACGGATTTCACTAGCTCAGGCTTCGACATTGTAATCACTGATACCGAAGGCGGGCGCATGGTCAAAAGCGTCAGCCCGGGCAAGCCTTACGTGGCCGGAAAGATATACAGCGGTGAGGTCGACTTTGTTCCGGAGGCTTTCTTCAATGTCTATGGTACAGTCACTTGCGGCGGTGAGCCCGTCCCGGATGTCCTCATTTCGGACGGCGTCAATATCGTAAAGACCGACGCTGCAGGGCAGTACAAGATGAATTCCGAGAAGAAATGGCACTATGTCTTCGTGACCATTCCTTCCGGCTACGAAGTGCCTCTCCAGGGCGTTCTTCCCGAGCATTACAAGGAACTCAGCGAGGATACCGAAACTCCGGAGCAGGTCAACTTTGAACTCGTGAAGGTCAACAACGACGACTTTACCCTCTTTGTCTTCGGAGATATCCATCTTGCCCGCCGAACCGGCGACCTTGCCCAATTCGAGAAAGTGGCTACTTTCGCACGCTCCTACATGGACCAGGCCCCCGGGAAAGTTTACGTACTGACCCTGGGTGACATGACCTGGGATATGTACTGGATAGCCAACAACTACAGTTTCGGAGATTACATCCAGACGGTCAACCAGTATTTCTCAGGCATTCCTTTCTTCCATACAATGGGTAACCATGACAATGAGATGGAGGTGGCGGACGACTTCCCCAAGGCCCTGAAATACACGGAGAACATCGCCCCTGACTACTATTCCTTCAACCTGGGCAAGATCCATTTTATCGTCCTCGACAATATGGACTTCACCGGAGTCCAGCCCGGCGAGGAAAACCGCAGCAAATACGCCAAGAACTTTACCGCAGAGCAACTCCAATGGCTCCGCCAGGACCTCTCGTATGTGGACAAGTCCACTCCAATCTTCGTTACAGCCCATGAGCCTCTTGCACGCCCTTCCGGACTCAGTTGGGGCGAAGAACTTAACGGCGCGGATGCCGATCTGAACGAGTTTATCGGCATTTTCGACGGCTATAATGTCCGCTTCCTCAGCGGCCATACGCACAACCTGTTCTTCCGTCGCTACAGCCCTACTTTCGTTGAGCACAACAGCGGCGCCATCTGCGCCAGCTGGTGGTGGTCGGGCTATATCAATCCGGGCATCCATATCGCCCAGGACGGCGCCCCCGGCGGATTCACCATCTGGAATATCAGCGATACCAACTGCACCCATTATTACCAGGCTGCCCTCCAGAGCCCTGAGTATCAGTTCCGTGCATACGATATGAATGAGGTCAAGGCGACAATCACGGCGGACCTTTCCGAGCATAGCGGCTATCCCAAGTACTACAACCATATCCAGTCCTATGGGGACAATGAGATTCTCGTAAATGTATGGGATTACGACGAAGATTGGTCGGTTGAAATTTCCGAGAACGGCACGCCTCTCGAGGTTAGCGAAGTCGGCGTCTATGACCCTCTGCACATCTATGCGATGACGATTCCGCGCCTGAACAAGTATAATACGACCACCTTCAGTACGGCTAAGTGGCGCCACTTCTTCAAGGCTACGGCTTCCGCGGCGAATACTCCAGTTACGGTAAAGGTTACTGACCGCTACGGCAATGTCTTCACCGAGGAGATGACCCGGCCGAAGGCTTTCACTATGGACGACTACAAGAATGAGGTCCACTATCAGAAGCCGGAGGCGGAGTTTTATTCGTCTACTTCTTCTACCGTCGTATTCGGATGGACTGTCGGCGGTACTGCAGCGGAGGACGCCGCCCTGCCTTACAAGTTGGAACTCTTCCGGGATTCCGCCTGCTCTGACCTTGTAGTCTCCTATGATGTCCCCGCCGGCCATTCCTGCTGGGATGGCAATGCGCTCCGCTTTGTTTTCGGCGGTCTGCAGCCCGACACCAACTACTGGTTTAAGGTGACGAACACTCTCAAGAATGAATCTTCAGACGTCGTTTCCGGTACGACGGATCCCTTCACCGTTGTGGATCCCGCTAGCGTGGCCAATGCCGGTGTCGGTGACGTGATTCTTGCCGAGGACTTCAGTGAAATCGCCTGGGGACCTGAGATTTACTCCACTGCCGCGGGCTTCTTCCCTTCAGAAAAGACTTTGGAGCCGGTTACCGGCACCGAGCATTCCGGCAGTTTCGTCGAGTATGATTCCACGAGCCGGCGCCTTTACGGTGATACGAAGGTGACCAGCGACAAGCGTCTCTACAACTGGGGCTTCTTCGGAAACAGTTCCGTGTATGCTGGAAACGGCTTTGTCAGGGTTGGTACCACCCAGACAGAGACTGCCCGTACTCATATCGTTACTCCGGCCCTGTCGGGTATTCCTTCAGGAAAAATCGCCACAGTGGACGTCACTGTAACTTGCTGCATGATGGACAAGTCCAACGACGTAGGTGTGTTCGTCGAGGACCATTCAAGCCTCAGCCAGACTCTTGCACCGGACCAGTCTTCCTCTACCAGCCCTTCATTCTCCAGCAGCGGCGGTAAATATACAGGCGCTTCGCTTTCCAACGGAGTAGCTCTGGATGTCCCGTACAGAAGCCTCACAACCAAGACTGTTCGCCTGGAGGGCCTGACTTCGAATAGTTGCCTGCTTATCGGCTCGATTGAACACGTGAGCAAGAAGAACCGCTTCTGGCTCAGCGACGTGAAAGTGCAGATTGTCTCTTTGGAAGACACGCCTTCAGTGGCGGCCAGTATGGAGAAATCCACTTCCTGCTCCCTGACGTTCACCTGGACGGAAGGCGAGGGGGCCGCTACGGACATCTCCAAGCCATGGACAATCGCTCTTTACAGGGATGCTGCCTGTACGGATCTGGTTGTTTCCCATAACATCGGTGCCGACAGTGAAAAATGGAGTTCCAGACAGCCTCGCTTCATCTTCGGCGGTCTGGATCCTGACACGGATTACTGGTTCAAGGCCACGGATACTACAGATGGAGATGTAAAGGTGTCCAATGTGGTCAAGGCAACGACACAGTCCTTCACCCGGGTGGATGCAACGAAGGTCTCAAATGCAGGAGTGGGAGATGTTATCCTTGCCGAGGACTTTTCCGAGACCTATGGGCCGGATGAATGGGATGGAGCGGCAGGCTATATGCCTTCTTCTTCCATCCGGACGCTTGACCCTCCTTCCGGCGTGAATCCTTCCGGCTCCATTGAGGCGTACAGCAGTACTGGTACCCGTTTCTGGGGCAACAATGTCCAGATGACCGAGGGACGTCGTCTTGCAAACGGCTGGGGTTTCTTCGGGAACAGCGCCGTCTATTCCAGGAGCGGATATTTCCGGGTGGCTACCACCAGTGGACGTACCCATATCGTAACGCCCAGACTTGCCGGGATTCCCGACGGTTATAAAGCCACCATCAGTGTGACGGTCACCGCTTTGCTGCATGAGAAGGCGAGCAATGTGGATGTTGCGGTCTTCTATAGCGACGATTGTACGATGTATACGGGAGTCGGTATAAGTGAGGCAAAGTTCTGTAAGTACAAGATTGCCGGTTCCGATACCGCATTGCCCGATAATGGTCAAGCCCTGGGGCTTGCCAACACCACCCAAAAGAAGTGGTACACCAAGACTATTGAGATTTCGGGGGTGTCCAATCAGTCCCATCTTATCATCGGCTCGCTGAACAATGTCAGCAAACAGAACCGCTTCAATCTGGCTGATGTGGTCGTCAAGATTACCGCTCTCGAGGACGCCAACCGCACCGTCAAGGTCAGCATTCTTGGGGACTCCATCTCGACTTTCAACGGCTGGTGCGACAAGAGCAACATTCCGTCCGGGAAGAGTTCTACTATGTACTATCCCAAGAGTGACGGGGATGTCCTCGACGTGAGCGATACCTGGTGGTACAAACTCATCTACAACAAGATGGAACATGGTACCTTCGAGAAGAACATTTCGGCCGGCAATACCACGGTCGTGCAGAATACGACGGGGGACTCTTCCGCCTACTGGTATGGCTGGGACTTCGGCACCAGGCTCCAGGCGCAGGGACTCGGCAACCCGGATGTCGTGTGTATCTTCGGCGGCACCAACGACTACGGCCATACGCTCTACAACAATACTTCGGAAGAGTTGATTGACGGTGTAGCAATGGGCGCGGCTTCTTTCCCGGAGTCCTCTGTGGAAAGGCTGAGTGATCTTCTTTCAGAGGCGGATGCCGCCACTACGGTGGACAGTGCGGACGCCCTTGACGGCAGCACTTTCTGCTCTGCCTATATCCGCCTGATACAGATGCTTCGCACCCGCTACCCCGATGCGAAGATTGTCTGCATAATCGGTGATTACCTTTATTATGGCCAGGGAGATGCTATAAAAAGGATAGTGGCCCACTATTCCGATGACTATGTGCGTGCCGTTGATATCCTTGGCAACTTCGGCTACAAGGCCAACGGCAGCTCAGGCATCCCCAAGTACGATTATGCGCACCCCACTGCCGCAGGTATGGATAAAATAGCAAGCTTTGTATATCAGAAAGTTGGAGAATGGATAGATTAATGAAAACGGCGCTATTGTTCGTCACTCTTTTGTCCCTTTTTTCGGCGTGTTCGTCCGGACGTAGCATTGTAATCACGAGTACAGGAGCCAAAGCGGATGCCCAGACAGACAATGCCCCGGCCATCCAGAAGGCCATAGACAAGGTCAGCGCTTCCGGAGGCGGCACCGTGACGGTCCCTGCCGGGGATTTCCTGACCGGACCCATAGAACTTAAGTCCGGGGTGGAACTCCATCTCGAGATGGGTGCCAGACTTCTGGGGATAGCGGACCGGACGGCTTACGAAAAAGCGCATATGATGCTTGATGGCGAACGCTCCGTCTTCTCCTCACTGATCTATGCCCAGGGCCAGGAGAATATCGCCATCTCCGGTCCCGGAACCATTGACGGTCAAGGCGGGGACCCGGCATTCGATGTGGGAAAAGAGGACCCGGGCGACAGGCCTATGATTATCCTTTTCCGCGACTGCAAGGGCGTAGCTGTGAGCGATGTCCGTCTTAGGAATTCCGCCCACTGGGTGCAGTATTATACCGGCTGTGAGGGAGTCAGGGTGAACGGCGTGGATGTGTATTCGCATACCAATTATAATAATGACGGCATAGACATCGAGTCCAAGGATGTGGTCGTCAGCGACTGTATCTTCGACTGTGAGGACGACGCAATCTGCCTGAAAGGACTGACAATGTGTGAAGATGTCTCCGTGAGCAACTGCGTCGCTGCCTCCAACTGCAACGCGATAAAACTTGGGACAGCCTCGATAGCGGGCTATCGGAATATCAGCGTCAGCAATATTAGCGTCCGCTCCGCCAGCGAGGACAATTTCCGTCACTGGTCCACCAAAATAAAGGGCGTAACTTCCCCCGTGACAGTCATTTCCGGAATCGCGGTAGAAGTGGTCGACGGTGGAATCTGCGAAAATGTCAATATCAGCAATGTCTCGATGAGGGATGTCCAGACGCCGATCTTCATCCGTATGGGCCGTCGCAATGAGTCTCGTCTCCCCGGCGGCAGCAGGATGAAAGGCATTTCGATAAGCGGAGTCACGGCAATCTCGGAGAGTATGATGTCTTCTTCCATCACCGGCGTCCCAGGGCTGTATCCGGAGGATATCCATCTCTCCGACATCGTTATTACGGCCCCCGGCGGCGGAACGGCCGATATGGTGAAAATTCCTGTCCCGGAGGAGGAATTCAGCTATCCGGAGAACCGCAAGCTCGGTCATTCCCTGCCTGCCTCGGGCCTCTATGTCAGGCACGCCAAAAATGTCTATCTCTCAAATGTGGCCTTCAATTTCCGAAAGCCTGACGCCCGCCCCCTCATTGTGACCGACGACTGCACCAATCTCGTACAGCAATAAGATGAAAAAGATAATCGTCTCTCTCATAGCTCTTTACCTTCTGTCTTCCTGCATTGGCCCTCAGCAGCGCTTAGAAGAGGCTGCGCGTGAGGGAAGGCTCAGCGTTACGCTATTCGGGGCCAAGGGTGACGGGGTGACGGACGATACCGAGGCCATCCAGAAGGCCATAGACTTTCTGGACGGCAGGGGTGGGGGAAAACTCTATTTCCCTTATACGAAGCACGGCTATCTTATTTCTTCTCCTGCAAAGGAGTATGACTCCGAAGGGAGGCTTGTCCGCGCCCAACTGATTCTCCCGGCGGGTGATTCGAACATCCAGTTCGAGGGCGAGATGCCCTGTAAGCTCCTCTATACCTATCAGGTCCGCCCGCCGGAGAGCATTGCCCAGAACTTCGAGCCTACCAGATTCGGGACTATGGGCCTGCCAAATACCTGCCTCCATTCCACCTGGGACGCTCCGGAGGTCAAGGATTCTCTGGACAGACCCTGGGCCGTACTGGCAGCCCCGGAGGGGGATAGCTGCGACGGTCGTTTCTCGCGGAACCTCTTCTCTATGAAGAACTTGGAGATTCGCGTGCATCTGGACACCGCTAAAATGTACCCCACTACATCTGCCGCCTTCCTGAAGAATGTGTCCAGGCTTATCGTCGAGGACTCCCAGTTCTGCCTGGACGAGCAGGTCGGGGACACCAGGCTTGGCAAATCCCTGCAGCCCAATCCCTGCCATACGGTGGGTCTTCACACCTCCGGCAACCAGAATGACGACCAGATACTGCGCAATGTCGCGGTCCAGGGCTTCCGCTATGGCTTTGTACTTGGCGAGCATATCTGCGCCGACTATCTCTATGTCCATAACTGCGAGGAGGCCATAGTCTTTCACGACGCGACCCATCTTTCCACCATAGGCCATATCGTTGCCCAGCATAACCGGGTCATCCTTTCCACCACCCGCGGAAAGATGTTCGGCAACACTCCCGCCAAGGTCAATCTCACGGTAGGAGTCCTGAATTTCGAAGGCGGGCAGACGGTTCCGTCCCCTCCGGAGGTTTCGAAACTTGTGTATGGAGTCTATGACCCTGACAACCGTCTTCGCGGCTCCATCCGTTGGCACGAGCCCTGGGGAATGGGAGTCTTCCCTGTCGTCGGAGCTCAGAAGTACGATATTCAAAAGTACTGATTACCAGCTTTATTGCTTATATTTGCACTATGCGAATATTGGTAATAGTCATTGCTCTTCTTTCCGCCCAGTTCTGGCCGGACGGAACTGTTGTGGATAAATGGTTCTCCCAGGAGGTCAAGGTACTAAAAGGGAAGGAAGCTAAACGCTTTGTAATCACCGACTTCGGGGCTGTGCCAGACAGTGCTCTCGTGCAGACAGAATGCATCCAGAAGGCCATAGATGCCGCCGCCCGAAAAGGGGGTACAGTGGTTGTCCCCGAGGGTGTGTGGCTCAGCGGAGCGCTGTTTTTCAAGCCCCGGACTCATCTTTATCTTGAAAAGGGTGCCGTGCTGAAGGGCAGTACCGACAATGCCGACTATCCCGATGTCCCCGTCCATATCGAGGGCGTCCTCCAGCCGTATTCCGCGGCCCTGGTCAATGCCGAAGGCTGCGACGGCTTTTCAATCCGGGGCTCAGGGACCATCGACGGGGACGGCCTGCCTTACTGGAAGGCTTTCTGGGCGCGCCGCAAGGAAAATCCAGCCTGCACCAATCTGGAAGTCCGCCGTCCACGGATGATAAGCGTCAGCCATTCTGCTGATGTGACCATAGAAGGGGTTGGCCTGCGCAATTCGGCCTTCTGGAATGTCCATCTTTACAAATGCCGCCGGGTTTTAGTCTCAGGCGTGGATATTTATGCGCCCATATCCCCGGTCAAGGCCCCGTCTTCTGACGGAATTGACCTCGACGCCTGTGAGGATGTCCATATCGTCGGCAGCAGTTTTGCCACAGGGGACGACCTCATTGCCCTCAAGGGCGGCAAAGGACCCTGGGCGGACAGCGATCCGGACAACGGTGCGAATGCACGGATCCTGGTCGAGGACTGCAAGTTCGGACACGGACCCGGAGCTGTGGTTTTCGGCAGCGAATGCGTCAGGGCTGAGAATGTCATCGTTCGGCGCTGCAAGGCAAAGGGGACGGATCGCCTGCTATGGCTTAAAATGCGTCCCGACACGCCCCAGAACTATTCGCATATCCTTCTGGAAGAAGTTGATGCCGATGTCAAATATGGCATCTACGTGAAGCCTTGGACACAGTTTTTTGACCTTAAGGGGCGGGAGGATATTCCTATGTCCTTTGCTTCGGATATACGGCTGAGTCGCTGCACGGTCAAATCCCGCAGAGTCAAGAACATAGTTTCGGCCCCGGAGCAGTACAGAATCGACGGCCTCGAGATATCCGATTGCAAGATTAAGTATTCCTATAATAAGGAAGAGAGCAAGGTAAAGCCTTATACCCTGCCTGACCCTCTGGTTTTCGCCGACGGCCGGGCGGTCTGTTCGCCTGAAGGATGGCCTTCCCGCCGCCGGGAGATTCTGGACCTGTTCCAGAAGGAGATGTACGGAGAGATGCCTCCGGCCCGCACGTTTTATCTTACGACTATAGAGGAGGGCGTCACTATGGGCAGGACTGCCCTTCGCCGCCAGGTCCGGATGTCCTTCTCCCCGGATGGCGGCGGTCCTCATATAGACTGGCTGATTATCTATCCCAAGGATGTTTCCGGCCCGGTCCCGGCGGTTCTCAGCCTTAATTATTATGGTAACCATACGGTCATTCCCGACAAGGAGGTGCTCATCCCGGAGTGCTGGCTGGATGACAGCGAACAATACGGGATAGTCTCCAACAGGGCTACGGAAGCCGGCAGGGGAGTGCTCGCCGGGCGCGGGACCGATACGGTATACCCTGTCGATGAACTTGTCGCCAAGGGTTATGCTTTTGTGACCGCTTGTTACGGAGATGTCTGCGGCGATCCGGAGGATATGTCGCTGCAGGGGAGTGTAGCGCGCAACGGAGTCTATTCTTTATGGCCAGAGGGCATCTCTACCGGAGCCTTGATGGCCTGGGCCTGGGCCATATGCCGGGGAATGGATATGCTGGAAATGGACGGGGCCATCGATGCGTCCAGAGTTGTCGTCGCCGGTTGCTCCCGCCTCGGCAAGGCTACCCTTCTTGCGGGGGCTTTTGACGAGCGTTTCCCGGTAGTGGTGGTGAATCAGAGCGGGGGAGGCGGAGTTCCGCTGTCCAAGAGGAATCTTGGCGAAAGCATAGGTACCGAGACAGAGAAGTTCAGCCATTGGTGGAGCCCGGAGTTCAAGAAATATGCAGGAAATGAGGCCGCAATGCCTTTCGACCAGCATCTGCTTCTCTCTTGCATCGCGCCCAGGGCACTTCTCGTCGAGGGCTTCAACAATCCCTGGTTTGACACCTACGGAGAGTTCCTTTCTCTGAAGGCGGCCTCTCCGGTCTGGACTTTCCTTGGCGGCGAGGGCCTTCCTGATGTCCCCTGGCCGGAGATTTACGACACTTCCGCCATCGGCCGGGATCTGGGATATGTCCGTCGCCGACACGGGCACGGCCTCTCTCCGATCGACTGGGAATGGCTCCTGGATTTTTCCGAAAAGGTTTTTGGACGCTAAGGTTTTCGGGCGGCGGTTTTTGCTTTCTGAGCGCCCGTTGGAATCTTCAAAAAAAAATCGAATTTTTTTCAAAAAAGTTTTGCTAGTTCAGAAAAAGTTTCTACCTTTGCAGTCCCGTTTGACGAAAGCGGGATTTTTTACGCCGAGTGGCGCAGTTCTTTGAGAATACTGAAAGACTAGAAGTACAAGCAAGTACCGAGAGATTGTAACATACAATTTCGACTAATAAACGAGCGTCAGTTTCTTTTATGAAACGAAGTGCCAGGGA
>CACZDC010000066.1 GCA_902779785.1 uncultured Bacteroidia bacterium | reverse complement strand
GTCCGAGGCATAGTGGCTGTTCGCTTCGACTCCGGCGTCGATGACCATAAGCTTGCCGGGCTCTATAATCTTGTCGTGCAGGTGGTTATGAAGGGTTTCACCGTGCTGGGTAAGTATGGTCGGGAAGGAGACTCCCCAGCCCTTTGCAAGGGCTACGCCTTCCATCTTTCCGACTATGTCCTGCTCCACCATTCCAAGCCTGATGCTGTCCCGAGCCACGGAATGCATCTCATAGCCCAGGTCGCAGGCGGCGTCGATGGCCTCAATCTCTATATCCTCCTTGACAAGACGCATACTGACAATCGCCCGGATGAGCGGAAGCGACACGCCTTTGTCAATCCTGGCACGGCCGAGGAGGGTCATCAGTTTCAATGTATTATAGTAGCGGGACGGCGGCAAGTAATGGACAGGGCGACCGGCCTTGATGGCATCCTTTACCACCTTGTCGAGGACAGCGTAAGGCTGAGTCTTCCCCACCCCGACGCTTTCGGCGAGAGAGGCCACGGAAGGCTGCGGGCCCATCCAGATGATGTCATCGATGTCCACGTCGTCCGCAAATATGCATTCGCTTCCCTCATCAAGGTCCAGGACCGCAGCATAGAGCGGCTCGTCAAGGCCGAAATAATAGAGCCAGGAGCTGTCCTGACGCCATTTGTAGGCATTGTCCCTGTACTGGGCCGGAGCCTCGGCATTGCCTATGAAAAGGATAATGCCGCTCTGACCGCTTTCCCGCATCCTGGAGACCAGACCGGCGCGGCGACGGATATAGACTTCTTTTGCAAACATATCGAATTGAGTTTTATCTGCACAAATATAATAAAAAAGAGAGTGACTCTAAAGGAAAGTCACCCTCTTTTCATCGTGAATCCTATGATCAGAACGGAAGATCGTCCTGACTGTCATCTTCTGCAGGCATATCGTCTATGGTAGGTGCCGGAACCGAGGCAGCCTGAGGGGCGGAAGCATAGCCCCCTGCCGGGGCGCTCTGGACCGGGGTACTCTGAACCGGGGCGCCCTGGGCTGCCGCCGCAGGAGCGACCTTCCATATCTGGAGGTCATTGTACCACCTTCCATTGAACTCGCGTGAGCGAAGATTGAAGGATACTTTTACTTTGTCACCGACCTGGTACTTGTCCAGTTCCGCGACTTTGTCCTGCCCGAAAGCAGTAAAACAGGCTTGAGAAGTATAATTGCCGTCAGGGAATTCGAGGACAAACTCCTGTTTTGTCCACTCACCCCTTGCGGATGTGCCTCTCTGCGGAGTAAGTTTCTGCCGCAGCGTCCCTTCAATTTCCAGTGCCATACTTCTTCTCCTTTGTCTTACTTGCGACCTTTCTTAGCGGGTTTTTCAGGAGCGGCAACGGGCTCTACATAAGCACCGACCTTATTGAGGGTGACATCGAAGACGAGGGTCTCGTTGGGGCCGATGCCACGGTTGCCATATTCACCATAAGCGAGTTCGCCGGGGATGACGAGGATGACGTGTCCGCCTTCGCCGACAAGTTTCATACCCTCTGTCCAGCCCTTGATGACGTGGTTGAGAGAGAAGTTGATGTCATCGTTCTCGTCGAAAGTGCTGCCGTCGATGTGGGTGCCCTTGTAGTTTACCCATACGGTATCCTTGTCGGAAACGGCCTTGACATCGTTACCGGGCTCGATGATCTTGTAGGCGATACCGCTTTCGGTCTGCTGGGTGCCTTCTTCCTTGAGGAACTCTGCGACGTAGGCGGCTCCCTTCTCCTCATTCAGGGCCTTGCTGTAGGCGCGGCGCTTCTGGACGAAGTTGTCGAGAACGGTGTTCATCTCATTGGGGTCGATCTTGAACTGGGTGAAGAAGGTGGAATCCTGAGGATTGCCCTCGGCCTTCATCCAATCCTTCATACCCTTGACAATCTGGGAGTAGTTGAGCTCACCGAAGTTGTTGCCCTTGATCCAGGAACCGAAGTTCACGCCGATAAGATAGCTGGCGGAATCAATCTGGGAAGAAGAAGGGAGAAGAGCAAGAGTATCCTTGCTGCCTTCCTGTGCGGGGCTGCCGCAAGCCACCACGAGGACTGCTGCCGAAAGGGTGGCGATAATTTTAGAAAAACGCATAATTATAAAAAAATTAAGTATTGTTCCAATTCTTGCCGGCACATTCGCCGGACATCTCGCAAATATAGTGTTTTTTTCTCAATTCCGGCAACAAACAGGGTATAAACTGTTCGCCTATGCCGGGATCCAGCGAATCGAAGAGTCCCGCCTCCACCAGGTAAGCTGACGCTTTGCATAGTGCCGGGTATCGGCCTGGATGCGGCGTACAGCCTCCTCCAGGGGGATGTGGCCGTCGAAATAGTCGAACAATTCCTTGTATCCCACAGTCTGAAGGGCGCTGAGATCACGATACGGGAGCATACGACGAGCTTCTTCCTCCAAGCCGTCCTCCATCATCTTCAGCACCCGGGCGTTGATCCTTTCGTAAAGCTCTTCCCGCGGCCTTTCAAGACCGATTTTCACGATTTCGAAATTCCTTTCCCTGAAAGTCCTGGATTTAAAGGAAGAGAAGGGCTTCCCTGTATAGAGACAGACCTCCAGTGCCCTCACGACACGCCGGCCGTTGGAAAGGTCCAGTTCCTCCCAGCTTTCCGGGTCCATCTCCTTGAGCTGCTCCGCAAGCACCTCAACGCCTTCGCTCTCAAGACATTCCATCAGATGCTGCCTCAGTTGCAGCGGCACCTCCGGGAAGTCGTCAAGCCCATAGCAAAGCGCGTCGATATACATCATCGACCCGCCGGTGACGACAAGGGTTTCGTGGCCCTCGGCAAAAAGCCGCTCTATGAGCGAGAGGGCCTCCTGCTCATAGATTCCCGCAGTATAGGGCGTTGTAACGGATATAGTCCTTATGAAATAATGCTTTACAGCAGAAAGCTGCTCGTCGCTTGGCACGGCGGTGCCGATCTTGAGCTCCCTGAAAATCTGGCGGCTGTCGCAGGAAATGACAGGCGACCCGCATTCGAGTGCTCTGCGGATACTGTAATCCGTCTTCCCTACAGCCGTGGGACCGAGAATGATTTCCAGTCGCCGGGGCATCTACTCGTTTTCGTCGTAGATTTCCTTGCCGTCCTCGTCTTCGTCCTCCTCTTCGGGCTCGTCGTCATATTCTTCGTCATCCTCATCCTCGTCCCCTTCTCCGGGAAGGTGACGCTCACTCGGCGGAAGATCCTCGAAGGCGACATAGCCGTTTTCGAATTCCAGAGGGACAGGACCCTTTTCCTCGACCAAAGCAATCTCCGGGGCTCCCTTCGCATCGGGAAGTTCCCCTTCGACGGTGATATTGACCGACTTTTTGTTGGTCACATCATAGAAATACACGAAATCGCACGCGCCCAGCTTAAGGACATCCTCCAGGCTGACCTGGTCCACTGTGCCGAAACCGAGATCGAAGAGTCCGTAACGCCCGACCACTTCTCCGTCGATGGACATAGCCTTGAACATAATAAGCTGATCCTGCGGGAATTCCAAGTCGGAACGAAGCTGTTTGTGGAAAGAATACAAGGAAACTGACCCCGCGACGTTGTAGACACGGAAGAAGCCCTTAATTCCTTTCAATGTGACTCTTAGCCTGAAAAACATAGTTAAAACCGTTTAATTCGCATTTTTTCAATATTCAAATATACAACATTTTCCAATACCGATTGCAAATATTCTCAAAAAACATTAAATTCGTGCCACAATGGAAATAAAGGACACATACCGGAGCATAGCCCGACGCTCGGAGGGTCTGTTCAAAGACAATGGCTCCAGATTCATCGCTCTCGCCTACCCGGTGGAGACGGAAGAGCAGGTGAAAGAGATTGTGTCCTCTCTCCGCAAAGAATACCACGACGCTCGTCATCACTGCTATGCCTACCGGCTGGGCCTGGACGGAGAAAAATTCAGGGCCAATGACGACGGCGAGCCCTCCGGCAGTGCCGGACGCCCCATTCTCGGACAAATCGACTCTCTCGGGCTGAGCGATATCCTGCTTGTGGTAGTCCGTTATTTCGGGGGCATAAAACTCGGCATCCCCGGACTGATTAGGGCATACAAAAGCTCTTCGGCGGACGCCCTCGCGAGTGCGGAAATCGTGGACAAGATCGCTGGGAAGCAATTCCGGATAAGCTTCGATTACCTGGAGATGAACTCGGTAAAAAAAGTCCTGAAAGAGCTTGGTATTCCGACTTTTGACGAAGAGTACTCCCAGCAGTGCAGCCTCCGCGCCAGGGTACGGCTCTCATCGGAAGAAGAATTTCTGCGCAGGATTGCCCCCGCAGCAAAGATAGAACCTATTCAATAAGACCATATAAAATGTCAAAGAAAGTACACGTATTCAACGCAGGTCCCTGCCTTCTTCCGCAGGTGGCCATAGACAATGCCATCGAAGCCCTGAAGGATTTCAGCGGCACCGGCATATCCCTTATCAGCATTTCCCACCGCACAAAGGAATGGGACGCAGTGATGGACGAGACCCGCGCTCTCTGGAAAGAGCTTCTCCACATCCCGGACACTCACGAAGTCGTATTTCTCGGCGGCGGCGCATCGCTCCAGTTCCTCTATGTGGCTATGAACTTCCTCGAGAAGAAGGCCGCCTACCTGGACACGGGAGTATGGGCCCACAAAGCCCTGGTGGAGGCCCAGGGAATCGGCGAAGCCTATGCCATCGCCTGCTCCAAGGACAAGAACTACAGCTATATCCCGAAAGGCTTCGAAATCCCTGCAGACCTTGACTATCTGCACATTACGACGAACAACACAATCTACGGCACCGAGATCCACGAAGACCTGGACTGCCCCTGCCCGCTGATTGCGGATATGTCCTCGGACATAATGTCCCGCCCGGTGGACGTGTCCAAGTATGACCTTATCTACGGCGGCGCGCAGAAGAACGTAGGCCCTGCGGGCGTAATCTTCGCCATCATCCGGAAAGATGCCCTCGGCCGCGTCAGCCGCCATATTCCGACTATGCTGGACTACCGCACCCATATCGACAAGCTCTCGATGTTCAACACTCCTCCTGTATTCTCGATTTTCGTGATGAAGGAGACTCTCAAATGGCTCAAGAGCATAGGCGGAGTCGAGGCAATGTACGAAATCAACAAGAAAAAAGCGGCCCTTCTCTACGGCGAAATCGACCGCAACCCTCTCTTTGTCGGCACAGCCGCCAAGGAGGACCGTTCCATAATGAATGTCTGCTTCGTTATGGCTCCGGGCAAAGAAGAGCTGCAGGACGAATTCTTCGCCTTCGCGAAGGAAAGAGGGATGGTCGGCATCAAAGGCCATCGCAGCGTAGGCGGCTTCCGCGCCTCCATCTACAATGCCTGCTCCCTCGAAGACGTCCAGGCCCTGGTCGATACAATGAAGGAATTCGAAAAGCTGAAAAAATAATGAAAGTACTGCTTGCAACCCAGAAACCCTTTGCCGCCAAGGCTGTGGAGGGGATTTGCGCCATCCTGACCGAAGCCGGTCACGAAGTCGCGAAATTGGAAAAATACGAGGCCCAGGAAGATCTGCTGAAGGCCGTCCCGGACGCCGAGGCGCTGATCATCCGCTCCGACAAGGTAACGAGGGAGGTCATCGCGGCAGCCCCGAAACTGAAAATCGTAGTCCGCGCAGGTGCGGGCTATGACAACGTGGACCTGGAAGCCGCGACGGAGAAAGGGATAGTGGTGATGAACACCCCCGGCCAGAATTCGAACGCGGTAGCCGAACTGGCACTCGGTATGATGGTCTATATGGCCCGCAACCAGTTCACCCCTGCGACGGGCAGCGAGCTTATGGGCAAGAAACTCGGTGTCCAGGCCTACGGCAATGTCGGACGACTTGTCGGACAGAAGGCCAAGGCCCTAGGAATGAGTGTCTGCGCCCTCGACCCCTTCCTCAGCGATGAGCAGATCGTTGCCGGCGGCGCCGAGCCGGTCCACAGCATCGAGGAACTATATGCCTCCTCGGACTACCTGTCCATCCACATCCCGGCCCTTCCCGCGACGATAAAGTCCATCGGTTACGCCCTTGTGTCCAAAATGCCGAAAGGCGCGACGCTTGTCAATACCGCCCGCAAGGAAGTAATTGACGAAGAAGGCCTTATGAAAGCCCTTGAAGAGCGTCCCGACCTCAAGTACATCACCGATGTAGCTCCGGACAACTACGCCTTGATGCAGGAAAAGTTTGGACTTCGCGTTTTCGCCACACCTAAGAAGATGGGTGCCCAGACCGCTGAGGCAAATGTGAACGCCGGCCTTGCCGCCGCCCGCCAGATCGTGGATTTCTTCGCTAGCGGCTGCACCCGCTTCCAGGTCAATAAATAGTTTCCCTGCCCGCGTTGACACGGAAACGGCCTTCTGCGGCACTCCAGCTGTCAACGTGGCCAGTCCACAGCCAGCACCCAGCCGCCGTTACCCTGCTGATTTACAACAACTTACGGCGAAAGATAATTCTTTGCCGTTTCTTTTGCTAATTAGGAAATGAATGCAATATTTGTCAATAATTTGGATTCTGTTTACTAATTAGTTAACTTTGCGAGGATGAAAAAGAATTTTGAGCTGAAACAGCGGCATCTAACGCCGCTTGAAAACCTCATCGCTGAGGACATCGGTGAAATCAACACGCCGGAAAGAAATCAATTCGAGATGGAGTGCGACGCCTTCATCATCGGAGAACAGTTGAAAGTTGAGCGTCTTAAGGCAGGGCTGACGCAGGAAGAGCTTGCTGATAGAATCGGGACAAAAAAGAGTTTCATCTCCAGGGTTGAAAGGGGGCATGCGGACATACAGATTTCAACACTCGTCCGCCTGTTCCATGGCCTCGGAAGACGTGTCAGCGTTATGGTCTTATAGCGTACCTCCTCAAAATCCTGTCCACCTCGCCCAGCAGATCGTACAGCCCATCCTCACTCAGCACCCCTCTTTCAATGTCGGCCGGAATCTCACCCCTCTCGTCAGCCTCGAAATCCGCCTTCCACTGACCACTTTCCATATACTCCTTCAAGTCGCCGATATAGCTCTGGATGTCAAAGTAATCATCCAGCGCCTTGTTCAGAGCTGCCATTACCCGGGAGACTTCTGAAAACTTGTACTCGTAATCTTTAATGCGTTGTAGGTCGGTTTGTGTCATTTAAGTATATATTTACAATTCGGATAGTTCGAACAACCATAGAACTGACCATATCTACCGTTGCGAATTACCAGAGTGCCGCCACATAAGGGACATCTACCATTGGCAACAGCAGCATCCCTGTGCTCCATATTACGATGAACATTATCGATATGCTCCTTGCGGGCATATTCGGAAGTTGAAATTACCTCAAGAATCCTTCTCCCAAATGAGTCCATCTGCTCGGAAGAAATGACCACATCCCGAAACTGTTTAATGTACGGGACGACATGATCCATCCATAATACCGGCTGTTCGGCTGTAATGTAAAGGCCCGTATCATTTGGAAATATCACAATTCCATTGACGGGCACATCATTTCCAAACACAAGCCTTCTAAGAGTTTTTATGTGTCCATCATTCTGCCAAATAGGATTCCTGAGTTGATGTTCTTGAGTATAGCCATACCTTTTATATCCAGTATCCGGCAAATATTGTTTCCATAATTCGGAAGCCCCACTTCCATATACCTTTCCGTGAACATTTTTCGTCTCCAGAACAAAAATACCAAAAGGCGATATGATAAGATGATCTATCTGTGTGGTATGATTGCCGTAACGAACGAGTAGGTCATTATATACTTGGTATTCTTCACAAGGCAAATCCGCCAAATACAATGATACCCTTTTCTCACCATAATCACCGAGTGCCTCTGCTCTACTGTCATATCTTGATGTAAAAACGGATGCCCAAAAGCTTTTGTCTTCTTGAATCGCACTGCCGGAAAACTGAGCCTCACGATTTTGTTTGCGAAAGCGTTCTCGCTTTACCCAAGCAATGATATATATGACGAGCCAGTAAATAAATAATAAAGCGAGTAATGATATTACTATGTATGGCAGGATTTCCCTCATAAAGTGTAATTACTTCTTCGCCGTCAGTTCCTGATACATCTTGAATAATCTTGCTACTATCTCGGACTCGCTGGCATCCTTGGGGAAGCCGTAGGCCTCCAGGACAGCGGCGTCGTTGGCACGGTGGGCCTTGCGGAGTTCTATCGGCATGGCCAACTCGTCGTATAAGTCTGCTAAACTGCTTTCTGGGTATAATGCTCTTGCATCCAAGATGACTCGTGCTGCCTCCTCCATTTTTGACCTTTGGACATCGTTAGGTAAAGGCCAGGGGAAATTGTTGTATACCGAAGGAGAGTATCTAATACGCATCTCTAATCGCCCTGCTACAGTTTTAATCCATGCCATGTGGACAATAGATTCAAGTAAACTAAAGATGTATAAAGACGCTCCACGCATGGTTAGAATAGCGTTACTGGCAATTACATCCCGACTCATAAAGCCGATCGGAAGATAACGCCTATTCTCGGAGGATGTTTCAGGTACTGCCAAGTAATCAGTATCTGGTTGTCTGTCTTGAGAGAAGAGCATTGGCGTATCAGCTTGGGCCTGGACGGCTACAGTCTTGGTGTTCCTCCGTATTTCTGCTACGCCCTCCAATCGAGCACGAATCTCGGGTATCCCCCGATAAAGCGACGGAGAGACTCCTTTTAACCACAGACAGTAGCGAAGGTCGCCATTTATAAGTTCCTTTGCCCCTATAAACCGATGAATGAAAGATTCAACTTCAGGATGTTCGGATATTAGTGCTGCTCTCTCCTCTTTACTCATCAGCAAGAAACCGCCATCCCAAGGTTTGCTTCCTTGTAACAATTGAGGCCGGTCTTCGGGACAGGCACTTCTTAGTTTTAATGACACATCGGGGGCATCCAGCAAGTAACCGTTGATATGAACTGCATCTTTACGAGTGGAAGAATCATAAATTGCTTTCCTCCCGTCCATTTCTTCACCAGAGAACCCCACAATAACACAACTTACCGCGGCACTGTCCTTTGCTTCGCTATTCCATAAGAACGGCCGATAAGCGAAGTCTATCTTCATATGATGAAGAGCCATGTCATCCCAGAGAATAGGGACTTGTTCTCCTTGTGATATTGAACTGGTAGATACGAAGGCTACTTTACAAGAAGTTCTTCCAATAAACTCTGCAGCCTTTCTGTACCAAGCTGCGACATAGTCCAAACGCCCTGCCCGGTCATTTCCAGCAAAAACATGGTCCATGTCACTCTGCTGTTCTTTTGTTCTCAATGAGAGGCCTACAAACGGCGGATTCCCCATAATATAGTTCAACTCGCTGGCCGGAATCACATCATTCCAATCCATCCGGAGCGCATTGCCTTCGTGGATATTGGTGTAAGTCTTAAGCGGCAGCGGATCGAGGTTGAGACCTACGATTTCATCCGTCTCCTGCATCATCTGGCTTTCCGCAATCCAAAGCGCAGTCTGGGCCACTGAGCAGGCGAAATCGTTGATCTCGATACCATAGAACTGATTGATGCTGACCTTGATAGGGTTTACAATCCCGCCCAGCACGCGGTCAGTTCCATAAACTATGCGCAGCGCATCGTTTTCCAATCGCCTTAACGAGGTGTAAGATTCCGTCAGGAAGTTGCCGGAGCCGCAGGCCGGATCGAAGAACTTGAGACCGGCAAGTTTGTCCTGGAAGGCAAGCGCTTTGTCCCGTTTGGTCTTGGCTACGGCAGTTGCCTTGATGTCGGAGAGTTCCGCCTTTAACTCGTCGAGGAATAATGGGTCGATTACCTTATGGATATTCTCAATCGACGTGTAGTGCATGCCCCCGGAACGACGTGTCTCGGGGTTCAGGGTGGACTCGAATACGGCGCCGAAGATGGTCGGGGAAATCTGGCTCCAGTCGAAATCGTCACTGGCCCTCTGGAGGATGAGGGTGCGGATTTCGTCCGTTATTCTGGGAATTTCAATCTCTCCGGCAAACATTCCACCATTGACATACGGGAACGCCGCCAGGTCCTCGTCCATGTACTCGTCCCTGTCCTCCGGCTTGGTGTCCAGAACCTCGAACAGTTCAATGAGGGCTTTCCTGAAATCCCTGGTTTCGAACTGCTGCATATAGTCGTGGAACATGTCTTTCTTCCCGAAGATACCGGCATCTTCGGCATACAGGCAGAACACAAGTCGGACGCAGAGTTTATTAAGCGCCTTTTGCGACTCCGGATTGTTGGGGTCCTTGTACTGAGCAAGAATCTTATCATACAGCACGCCAACGATTTCACCGGCCTGGATGGATACTTCCAGCTCTTTTTTCAGATGGACATTGGTGTCATCGACCAGGAAGGACAGGCGGTGATACTCTCTTTCCAAATCCGCCAACTGAATAATTTCCGGAGGATCGTTGGGCCGCTCCATATCGTGAACTTCAAAGCTGTCGAAGTTGCAGGCGACAATCCAGCGGGGAGCCATGGACAGCGGAAGACCGGCAGCATATCGGCGACCCTGCTGGTAAGGGGTCAATTCAGCTCCATCTGACTGGCGATACTTGGCGTTGAGGTCGACATGGGAACCTTTCTGCTCGATGAGGACCTTGGTGGACGGAATGTAGCCGTCTATGAAGTCCGAGCCTTTCTCTTTCAGGATCGTCTTCACTGGAATCTCAAACTGGATGAACTGGGAGGGATTGGTTATTCCCAAGACTCTTCCGAGAAGGTCCATCCAGAAGCGGGCGGTTTCCCCCTTTTCATAGCCCTTGCCGTTCCAGTCCCTGACGAACTCCTTTACAGCCTGCCGTTGTTTTGTATCTGTTGCCATTGTGTTAATCGTGGGTATAATCGTGTAAATATAGCAAATAATAGCCGATTTTAACGGATAGCACCATTATAATTTATTTTGACGTATTCTTTGAATTTGCGTAAACTATTACAGGCCAGCGGATTCCAATTCCTTATTATAGAAGAATACCGGACGACAACTGCTACCGCCTATCATGAGGAATGATTTGGGATAATACTGGGGCGGCGGACCTGGGAGTAGTGTTATTTCATGAATAACAAACTACAACCTTGCTCCTGTCAGTCCGAAGGAAGAGTACCCGTTATGTGAAGGCCTGCTATGGAGAGTGGGCTGCGGGACTCTTTATTTTTCTCGCTGCCAATTATTTCGGGAATGACATACCTGTTCACTCCAATAACCTCATAAAACACTCACAGGCAAGACCATTTTGCCACGTTGACGGCCAGAGTGTCGTAGAATGGCGATTCCAAG
>CACZDC010000065.1 GCA_902779785.1 uncultured Bacteroidia bacterium | reverse complement strand
TGAAAATGATGAACATATTCAAGCTGTTACCGCTTTTACTGAAAAAAACGCTCCTAACGTAATCTTTTTCACTAAAAAAGGATTAATTAAAAAGACCGCTTTTTCTGAATACTCTTCAATAAAAAAGACAACAGGAATTCAAGCTATTAAAATTAAAGATGGAGATGAACTACTTTCTGTCAATTTTATGGGAGAAGAAAACGTTCTTATGATTACCAAAAATGGTATGGTAATTAAAATTCCTACTGATGATATCCGAGCAATAGGAAGACTAACCAGTGGAGTTAAAGGAATTGGTCTTAAAGACGGAGATGAAGTTGTTGCGGTCTGTCCATCTCAGGTCCGCGCTGGCGTTCAGTGTGGGAATCTTGGGGGTGTCATAGCTGAAATGGAAGTCAAGGTAGGGATTGACCCCGACCTTGCCTGTCATATGGAGCGCCGAGCCCCTCATCGCGTTGGCATTCAGGCCCACGTTCAGGAGAACGGACACAAGTTCCTCTGAATCAATACGGAAGCCGACTCCGAGACGATGGACCGGGCCCCTCTTGCAGATAATCTTGAGTTCGTATGGTTCCTGGTCCCCGACGAATTCGTAGTTGACGTAGTCATAGGAGCCGCGGCCGAAAATCCGGGCTATGTCGTCCTGGAGGATGTCCCGGTTCACGAGCCTTCCTTCCTTTACATTCATCTTGGACTTCAGATAGGTCGCCTCTTTCTCTCCCACTCCGACAAAACGGATACGGTCTATCAGCACAGGTTCGATGCCTATGTCCACCGCCTTTTTCTTATTGTACTTCATCCCCTCGTCCCCTACCCAGCGCCGGACGGCATCCAGCTGCTCCTTCATTTCGGCTGCGGCTTTGTATCCCCTGACGAGCATAGTGTCTATGGCCACGGGGTTGAAATCCAGCATTCCATAGCCCTGCATATCAGGATGGATACGGACGTCCACAGACTCGATATTCCTCTGGAAAGAGTCAGTCGAGAACATATCTATCCCCTGCCAGACTATGTCGGCGAGATTATTTATGCCCCTGGCGTCCTTCGAGGCAGTCGAAAGGTCTATGCCTATCACTATGTCCGCGCCCATATCCCGGGCTATGTCCACGGGAAAATTATTGCGCATTCCTCCGTCCACGAGCACCATTCCGTGAGTCTTGACGGGGGCGAAAAGTCCCGGGATGGACATTGTGGAACGGAGAGCCAGGTTGATGTCCCCCTCCCTCCAGACCTTGGCTTTGCCGGAGACCAGGTCCGTGGCCACGCAGGCAAAAGGTATGGGGAAGTCGAAGAAACTGCGTTTGCCGGAATAACCGATGCTGCGCGAAGAGAATATCTGGTTGACATTCTGCCCGTAAACCATACCCGAGGGCAGGCTGGACAGAAGATTGTTCTTGACCATATTGACCGCGTGGGCATTGTCGGCCGAAAGGTGCAGCCGGCCGTCGTCGCCCCCTGCGTACGAGACCTCCGAATTGAACATATCCAGGAAGTCCTTCTTGCTGTAATAGAAGGGGAAAGACAGGACAAATCGCTCCTTGTAACGTATCCTCTGATATGGAATATAGGAACGGTCCACCTTGTCGCTGAGGGCCAGATCCCAGTCCATATGTTTGATAAGGTCCTCCAGATAATCGACGCTGTAGCCCATCGCATACATACCGCCGAGGAGACCGCCCACACTTGTCCCGACGACCATATCGACCGGGAAATCATACTGCTCCATATACTTGAGGGCCCCGACGGTGGCCGCGCCCTTGGCTCCGCCGCCGGAAAGGACCAGGGCGACAGTGGGACGATGGACCTTGATACTGTCCATTCGCTTGCGGAACTCGGCTACGGCCTCCCTGTCTCCCGGATCGAGCCCGAAGGCGGAAGACGAACGGTCCTGGGCTCCGAGGCCGAGGGCAGGGAGCAGCAGGAGAAATATTGACAGGATACGTTTCATTTACTCTTGTGTTTTCCGGCCAGAAGACCGCAGGCTGCAAAAATATCCTCTCCCCTCGAAGCACGGATGGTAGCCGTCAGGCCGCCCCTTGTCAGCCGGTCGCGGAAAGCCTCCATCCCCTCTTCGGGAACACTGCCATAGGGGAAATCGGGGATACGGTGGAAACGGATAAGATTCACGCGGCACTCCAAGCCCTTGAGGAGTCTGACAAGGGCGTCGGCGTGGCGCGGAGAGTCGTTCCACCCCTCAAAGAGAGTGTATTCGAAACTGACTCGGCGCTGGCCGGAGAAGTCATATTTCCGTATCAGTTCGACAACATCCCTGAGCGGCCAGGCCTTCTCCACTTTCATCATTGAGAAGCGCTCCTCGCCGAAGGGGTTGTGGAGACTTACGGCGAGATGGCACCTGGATTCGTCCAGGAAGCGTTTCAGCATAGGCAAAACGCCTATCGTCGAGAGAGTTATGCGCTTGGGGCTCCAGCCGAGTCCCCAGGGGGAGGTCAGCACCTCTATTACTCGTTTCACCTCTTCCCAATTGTCCAGAGGCTCTCCCATTCCCATAAAGACCGCATTTGTAAGGGAAGCCGCATCGTCGACGGAGAAGAACTGCGAAAGGATGTCCGCGGCAGTGAGATTGCCGTGGAAGCCCTGCCGCCCCGTCATACAGAAACGGCAGCCCATCTTGCAGCCGGCCTGGGAGGAGACGCAGAGGGTACGGCGATCTTCATCGGGAATGACCACCGCTTCCACGGCATTCTCCCCGACAGGGAAGAGGTACTTCTTCGTGCCGTCCCCGGAGACCTGGACATCAATGGGGCTGAGCGTACCGACTTCATACAAGGAAGCGAGCGCTTCCCTGCCGCTCTTGGAGATATCCGTCATCGCGGAAAAGTCCGTCACCCGCCTCTGGTATATCCATTTGGCAAGCTGTCCCCCTGCAAAAGCAGGCAGACCCGCCGCCAGCGCGGCTTCCTTCAGCTGTGTGGGAGTCATCCCCAAGAGTCGCTTCCTGTCCATACTCGTTCGTAGTCCTTTGCAAAATTAGCAATTTTTTCGTGGAAATACAGGATTATTTCATAACTTTGTCAAATGCGGACAAAGACAAGTCCGAGAAAACTTTTAAAACTTAAACATTATGGCTAAAGCAGTAGAAGAAATGACCGGTGCGGATGTCAATGCCGCCAAACTGAAGGCATTGCAGGCAACGATCGACAAGATCGAGAAGGATTACGGAAAAGGCACAATTATGAAGTTGGGAGATCAGCCAGAATGGGATGCCGCGCAGGTTATCCCCAGCGGTTCCATTTCGCTGGACCACGCGCTCGGCATCGGCGGCTATCCGAAAGGCCGCATCATCGAGATCTATGGTCCCGAATCCAGCGGCAAGACGACTCTTGCCATCCACGCCATCGCCCAGGCTCAGAAGGGCGGCGGCATCGCGGCGATAATCGACGCGGAACACGCCTTCGACCGCACTTACGCGAAGGCACTGGGGGTGAATCTGGACACCCTGCTCATTTCACAGCCTGACAACGGCGAACAGGCCCTTGAAATCGCCGACAACCTTATCCGCAGCGGTGCAATCGACATCGTGGTCATCGACTCAGTCGCCGCCCTTACCCCGAAGGCCGAAATTGAAGGGGAAATGGGCGAAAACAAAGTCGGACTCCAGGCGCGCCTGATGTCCCAGGCTCTCAGGAAACTGACCGCAAACATCTCCAAGACAAACACTTGCTGCATTTTCATCAACCAGCTGCGCGAGAAAATCGGCATTATGTTCGGCAATCCCGAGACCACGACCGGCGGCAACGCCCTCAAGTTCTACGCCTCGGTCCGCCTGGACATACGCCGCACCACTCAGATCAAGGACGGCGACGAGGCCCTCGGCAACCACGTGAAAGTCAAGGTTGTCAAGAACAAGATGGCCCCGCCCTTCAAGAAGGCCGAATTCGACATCGTCTTCGGAGAAGGCATCTCCCGCAGCGGAGAGATTGTCGATCTCGGTGTGGAGCTCGGCATAATCAAGAAGTCCGGCTCGTGGTTCAGCTACGGCGAAGAGAAACTCGCCCAGGGCCGTGAAGCCACGAAACAGCTCCTTCTTGACAATATCGAGCTTGCAGAGGAAATTGAAGCCAAAATCCGCGAGGCTCTTTCACAAATCCAAGACTAATGATGAAAAAAATCCTGCTGGTACTCTTTGCGCTTGTCCTTTCGGTCGTTTCCTGTGATTTCGACTACGACCTGAGAGTGGAAGCAATTGGAACTTTCAATTATCCCGATATGACCTTGCAGACCGCTACAGGGGTCTTCGACCGGGGTTTCCACAGCCGCAACATTTCTGTCTCCCAGGTGGAGATGATCTATGAGAACCTCTCTCGCCAGGTTGCGCCTGATTTCACTTCGGCCCTTATCCATCTGGACATCTACAATCAGATCGGCAACCGTCCTATGGGAGTTTCCGACTATTCTGTCCTTCCGAACTCTCAGGGCGGCCTGGACATAATGGAACTGACGGCTGAGTATTAGCGTGGCGAGCGGTTTCTGGACAATACTGATGCTCATACTCTCGAATGTCTTTATGACTTTCGCGTGGTATGGGCATCTTAAGCTCCAGGAGATGAAAATCTCCACGGGCTGGCCTCTCATACTGATCATACTTTTTTCCTGGGGCATAGCCTTTTTCGAATACTGCCTCACCGTGCCGGCGAACCGCATCGGCTTCGCTGGAAACGGCGGCCCGTTCAGCCTGCTTCAGCTGAAAGTAATCCAGGAGGTCATTTCTCTGACGGTATTCACCGTCCTCATCTCGTTTATGTTTAACGGCGAGACGCTCCACTGGAATCATCTCGCCGCATTCGTTTGCCTTATACTGGCCGTATTTTTCGTTTTCCTGAAATAGACGGCCTTACTGGATAATCTTGAATTTACCGATATAGGGGAGCTCCTTGGCCTGCCCCTTGGCAGCGTTGACGATACCGATGATCGCATAGACCAGGATTGCTATATCCAGTATCCATACAAGGAAGCCCAGTCCGGGGATTTTTCCGATAACGAAGGTCACGACGCTGCAGATCAGCAGGATCAGGCCCTGATTCACGTGGAAGCGGGCAAACTTTGACTCCTTGGCGGCGAAGAGCGGAATCAGCACGAGGATGCCGAAGTAGGCAAGGATCGCCATTACTTTGTTGGAGGAAGCGTCATCTATGTCGGCAACGGGCGCTGCCTCGGCGGCGGGAGCCTCCTCAGCGGGAGCGGCCTCAGGAGCCGCTTCGGCGGCGGGTTCGGCAGGCTCGGCGGCAGGCTCCTCGGCGACGGGATTGGCCTGACGCTCTTCTATGGCCGCGGTGATGCCTTCGCGCATATTTCCGAAGACATTGGAAAAGCGGAGTTCCTTTCCGTCCTTCAGTTTGATTATGAAGCCCGCGATTCCGGACTTGGAGCAGCTGTCGATTTCAGAAATATTGGCAACCCATCCCTGGTCCATCATAGCCATAGGATTATCCGGAAGCCAGTACAGCTTGTTGGCGGTGAAGGCAAGCCTTCCGCTTGAAGAATTGATTCTTGTAAAGTTGAATGCAGGGGTAAAACATTCCTGAATTTCAGGCTCCACAGTCGACTGGACGAAGGTGAGAGGTAACTGTTCCATAGTTCATTAGTTTTTAAGTTGTTCCAAATTTACATATTATTTTTAATAAAACAAGTTTGTCATCTGCAATTAAATGATTATCTTTGGAGAAATTCTTTAAAACTATGGCTATTACTGCTAAAAAAGTCCTCTGGACGCTTATTCTGATCATTCTTCTGGCAGGAAGCGGATTCTGCTATTTCAAGTTTTTCTGGGTATTCTCCGACGGGACCAAGACCGGCGAACTCAACTCCCTGACCTATACCGGCTATATCTTCAAAACCTATGAAGGCGAGATGATCCTGACCGGCTACGGCAACAAGAACAGCAGCGGGACGGTCCAGTCCAAGAACTTCAAGTTCTCCGTGGCGGACAAGGAAGTTGCCGAACAGATTACCCAGATGACGGGACTGCGCATCACTGTCCATTATAAAGAATACAAGGGTACGCTCCCCTGGAGGGGCTATGAAAAGAGCATAGTTGACAGCGTCACCATAGAAGGACCGGCCACTCACCAGGAAGCAGCCGAGCCTCTCTTCCTCTAGCAGAAAATGAAAAATCTTACTTTCATTATGTGCGTTGTACTTTGTTGCAACGCACTTTTTGCTCAAAACCGGATCATCGACAGCCGGGCGGGACACGATGGAAAAATGCTTAGTATGGAAGAGGTGATCCTCTCCCGGGAAGTCCATCCTTCCTCAGTCCCGATGTCCTGGCCCAAGGAAGAAAAACAGGGATGGAAAGCCTGGTCAAAGGATGGCAGCCTTTTCGTCAGCGACGGGGCCGACACGCTCTGTGTCGCACGCCCGGAAGCCGACGGTATCGTTTATGGTGAAAGCGTCAGCCGCAACGAATTCGGCATAAGGGAAGGCTGGACCTGGTCCCCTTCCGGACAAAAACTTGCCTTCTACCGCAAGGACGAGAGGGCGGTGAGCGTGTTTCCCCTGCTGGACATCAAGAGCCGAACAGGCTCGCTACGTCCCATTCGCTATCCGATGAACGGAATGGCTTCGGAGCTGGTCTCCGTCGGGGTTTTCGACATTCCGTCAAGAAGGGTTATCTATCTGAAAGTCAAAGATTTCACTGAAGAGCGATACCTTACAAACATAAGCTGGTCTCCGGACGAAAATTCCCTCTATGTCCAGGTTCTCGACCGCAGTCAGCATCATATGCGTCTGAACCGCTACCGCGCCGACAACGGGGCTTTTGTACGTACTCTTCTGAAAGAAGACAACGAAGCTTGGATAGAGCCGCAGGATCCGCTGTATTTCATCAAAGGCCGCAGCGATCTGTTCATCTACCGGACGGACAACCGCCACGGCTACAGGAACCTCTATCTCTGCGACACGCTTGGCGGCATCCGCCGGCTGACTGCGGTGAATGCCGATGTCAAGTATCTTGCCAATGACGGCAAGAGCGTTTTCTACACCTCGGCGGAGTTCTCCCCCGTCGAGAACCATCTGATGCGCCTCGACCTGCGCATCCCGAGGCGCGGCGCCCTGAAGAGCGTGAGAATCGGCAAAGCCATCAACCTCACCCCGGAAAGAGGCTGGCATACGATTCGCCTGAATCCCCAGTGCACAGCCTTCTACGACCGATATTCCAACCTCAACACCCCCGGTGTCGTGCTGATGCGAAACAGCGACGGTTCCCTGGACAAGCCCCTCCACCGCTCCGAGGATCCTCTGAAAGACTATGCCTGCGGCAAGGTGGAACTCGGGACGGTTCCGAGCGCCGACGGCAAGGGAGAGAACTACTATCGCCTGATTTATCCCACAGGCTTCGATCCTTCCAAGAAATATCCTCTCGTCGTATATGTCTATGGCGGCCCGCACAGCCAGATGGTCAAGGACTCCTGGCTCGGCCAGATCAGACTTTGGGAGATGTATATGGCCCAAAGGGGCTATATGGTCTATGTCCAGGACAACCGCGGCACCGAAAACCGGGGGTCGGCCTTTGAAAAGGCCATCAACCGCCGCTGCGGAAAGGTCGAGATGGAAGACCAGATGGTCGGGGTACGCAGGCTTATGAGCCTGCCCTATGTCGACAGCGGACGCATCGGAGTCCACGGCTGGAGCTACGGCGGATTCATGACGATTTCGCTGATGACAAACTACCCCGACGTCTTCAAGGCGGGAGTTGCCGGCGGGCCCGTGATCGACTGGAAATGGTACGAGGTGATGTATGGCGAACGCTATATGGACACTCCGGACGATAATCCCGAAGGCTTTGCCGAGACCTCACTGATTGGGAAGGCCGGTTCTCTGAAGGGTCGGCTGCTGATCTGCCAGGGAGCCGTGGACAATACCGTCGTCTGGCAGCACTCCCTCAGCTTCGTCCAGGCCTGCATTGATGCCGGAGTACAGATCGACTACTTCCCCTACCCTATCGCCGAGCACAACGTCTTCGGCAAGAACCGTGTTCACCTTATGAACAAAGTCAGCGAGCATTTCGACCTCTGGCTGTAGCGCTTTCGTCAGGCGCGATCGAGTTTCGCCTGCACGGTTTTCATCTGCACGGGCACGTTTCCGGGCATTTTCCTGCCCGGACTGGAGTTTTGAAGGGACACGGGCAGGTTTCCCGTCAGTTTCCCCGCAGATGTGGTATGCCGTCCGTATCGTCCCACGTTTTGGACCCCTACGGACGCTTGGCACTTTACAACACCAGAATGGAGGAGGGGTAAAGGCTGACGGGAAGCGCCAAAGAAATCAAAAAAAAAGACCGGAGAAACCGGTCTCTGAAGTGAGGACTGGCAGATTTGAACTGCCGACCTCTTGCCTGTCAAGCAAGCGCTCTAAACCAACTGAGCTAAGCCCTCGTCGTTTGGGATTGCAAAGGTAGAAATAATATTTTTATTCTGCAAGTTTTTCCTTTGCAAATTCAAGCGTCACGCGAAAGAGCTTCTGAGAAGAAGACGGCGCCTCGAACATCGCGTCATTCATAATCTGCTCGCAGATGCTCCTGAGGCCACGCGCCCCGAGCTTGCGCTCCATCGCCGTATCGACAATCAGGTCAAGCACCTCCTCATCAATTTCAAGCTTAATCCCGTCCATCTCGAAAAGCCGTTTGTACTGCCGCAGAATAGCATTCTTCGGCTCCGTAAGAATCCGCTTCAAGGAGTCCCGGTCAAGCTGGTCAAGATAAGTGACGACCGGAAGACGGCCTACGATTTCAGGAATAAGCCCATAGGCCCGAAGGTCCTGAGCCTCGACATACTGCAGCAGATTCTCGCTGCCGACCCTCTCCTTCTCCTCCGCGGTGAAGCCTATAATACGGGTATTCTTGCGGCGGGCGATATGCCTCTCGATACCCTCGAAAGCACCTCCGCAGATAAAGAGGATGTTCTGGGTATTGATATGGACAAACTCCTGCTCGGGGTGCTTGCGCCCGCCCTTCGGAGGAACATTTATCACATTGCCTTCCAGAAGTTTGAGCATCGCTTGCTGGACGCCTTCGCCCGACACGTCGCGGGTTATCGAAGGATTGTCGCTCTTGCGGGCTATCTTGTCTATTTCGTCTATGAAGACAATCCCCCGCTCCGCCTTTGCCGGATCACGACATATCCCGCCTCGGTAAGCACCGTCGCGTCCACAATGGTGAACGGCACATCCAGCAGGCGCGCTATCGACTTGGCCAGCAGTGTCTTACCGGTACCGGTCGGGCCAACAAGCAGTATGTTGGACTTCTCCAGCTCCACATCTTCAGCCTTCGAGAGAAGGTTGTTGCTGATACGCTTGTAGTGATTGTAAACGGCGACGGACAAGACCACTTTGGCCCTGTCCTGCCCGATTACATACTGGTCCAGCCAGGCTTTGATATCCTTGGGGCGCGGCGCAGTGTCCACCGAGCCGAGATTGGACGCAGCGGACTTTCCCGACTCGCGGTTCAGCTCCTTGACATAATCCGCGGCGATACCGGCACAGTCGGGACAGATGCTGCCATAGACCCCGTTTATCAGGTAAGGCACCTCATTCTCCGAGCGCCCGCAAAGGAAGCATCTATCCCCAGAATTTCCCTTTTTTGCCATTATTTAGCGCGCTTCGTCAGAATTTCGTCCACCATACCGTACTCCTTGGCCTCGGGGGCGCTCATCCAGAAGTCGCGCTCTCCGTCGGCGGCAACCTTCTCGTAAGGCTGCCCGCTGTGGTCGGAAATAATACGGAACAGTTCCGTACGGGTTTTCTCGATTTCCTTGGCGGCGATAAGGATCTCCGTAGCCTGTCCGCTGGCACCGCCCAGAGGCTGATGGATCAGCACCCTGGAGTGAGGCAGGGCGGAACGCTTCCCCTTCTCACCGGCGCAGAGAAGCACCGAACCCATAGAAGCGGCCATTCCGGTACAGACCGTGGCCACATCGGGCTGGACAAGCTGCATCGTATCATAGATGGCCAGACCGGAAGTCACCTGGCCGCCGGGAGTATTGAGATACATCGTGATATCGGCGGACGGGTCGTTGGCGGCGAGGAAGAGCAGCTGGGCCTGGATGATATTGGCCACGTCGTCATCGATCGGGACGCCGAGGAAGATGATACGGTCCATCATCAGGCGGCTGAACACGTCCATCTGGGCCACGTTCAGCTGGCGCTCCTCGGTAATGGTCGGATTGATGTAGCCGTCATAGACCGAAGAGTAGCGGTGAAGGGTCATCGAAGATACTCCCCTTCCCTTTACGGCAAATTTCTCGAATTCGTTCATATTATTTCAGTTCGCGGAATTTATCTTCAGAAATCTTCTTGACCTGAAGGGTAACAGCCTCACGGAGAGCGGCAAAGGTCTTGTTGTCCTCGCACTGCTCCTCAAGATGGCGATGCTGGTTCTCGTCCTCGAGCATATTCTTGGCAGCGCTCTCGAGAAGATCGTGAGGCATATTCGGCATACCGTACATTGCATACTGATAAGCGACATAATTCAGAGCGGCCTCGAAAATATCGTCCTTGGTGACCTTGAGATCCAGCTGCTTCATAATATAGCCTCTGACAAGCTGCCATTTGAAGTCGGCGATGAATCCGTCAAACTCCTTCTCCACCTGCTCGGCGGTGAACTTGCCCTCGTTGATGTGGATGAGCCAGCGCTTCAGGAAAGCCTCGGGAAGTTCCACTGCGGCCTTGTCGAGGAAATGGCGGCGGGCATCCTCGGAGAAACGGTAGCGGGCCTGCTGATCGTGACCGGCCTTGATACGCTCCACGATCTTCTCCTCGAACTGCTCCTCAGTAGTGACCACGCCCTCGCCGAACATCTTGTCCCAAGTTTCCTGGTTTTCCTCTGCAGCCACGAAAGTCTTCACGTTCACAACGGTGAAAACGAAGTTCGGATCCAGCTCGGCAAGTTTCGCCTTGTCCACTTTGAGCATAGACGCACGGTCCGTCTCATTCTCGAAAGCCTTGTTTACATCGACCTTGATCTTGTCTCCGGCCTTCACGCCGATAAACTTCTTGCGGGCTGCCTCGGCGACATTCTTTATGGAAACATACACGCCCTCTGCGCTGTGGCTTTCATTGGCGATGTCAGCGACGATATAGTCGTCCTCCTTGCTCTTTTCGCCCTCCTGGAGGGAGCCGTACTGCTGGAGCATATTCTGCCTGGTCTGCTTCTTCGCGGCCTCGGTGACATTGATCTCATAATAAGGAATCTTGTCTTCCTTGCCGACAGAGAAAGAAAGTTCAGGAGTCTGGGCGATGTCGAAAATGAAAGTAAAGTCATTTCCGGCCCTCCAGTCGAGCTGAGGCTGCTCTTCTGCGGGAAGGGGCTCGCCGACCACGCGGATATTCTCTTCCTTGATGAATTTGTCAATCTCTTCAGAGATAATGCCGTTGACCGCCTCATAAAGAGCCTGGTCACCATAGGCGCGCTGAATCAGGCTCATCGGGGCCATACCCTTACGGAAGCCCTTGATGTCCGCATTGTTACGATACTTGTTCAAACGCTTGCGCAGGGGCTCGGCATAGTCGGCGGCTGCAATCTCCACTGTAAGCTGATAGTTCAGCGAGTCAATCTGATTTTTAGTAATGTTCATCTTATTTATAATAATTGTTATTTGCGACGTTTCGGATATTCGATGCGGCCGTGATACTGCTGCTGAAGATAGGTCTTGAGCACCGACTTCACCTCGTTGAGTTCGTGGATGGTAATGTCGGCGTCCTCCAACTGACCGGCCTTTTCTTTTCCGGAAACTATCCTTTCGACGAAACTGTCAAAGGCTTCCGGGGTATATTCCTTAAGTGTCCTCGAAGCTGCCTCGACGGAATCACAGATCATAAGTATCACCTGCTCCTTGGTAGTGGGACGGGGACCGGGATAGGAGAAAGCGGAAAGTTCCGCCGGGTCTCCTCCGTCGTTGAGATACTTGGTCTTGAAGAATTCCGTATCGGTAGTCCCGTGGTGAGTGCGTATAAAGTCCTGGATAATGCCGGGAATCCCGTTTTCACGGGCGACTGCTACACCGTCCTCGACGTGGCGGATTATGTCCCTGGCGCTCTCCAGAGGAGATTTGCCGTCGTGATATCGGACGGCTCCGGGAGTCGAACTCTCGTTCTCTATGAAACAGAGCGGACAACGGATCTTTCCCACATCGTGATAAAGCGCCGCCGCCCTTAGAAGCGGCACGTTCGCATCCACGCTGCGCCCGACTGCATCCACCATATTCATAACCTGCAGGCAGTGCTGGAAGGTTCCGGGAGCCTTGTTGGACAATTCCTGAAGAAGAGGATTGTTCGTGTCGGCAAGTTCCAGCAGACGGGTCGTCGAAACGAGGTTGAACAGGCGCTCGAAGAGGTAGATAAGAGGATATGCGGCGACGGTCATTATGGCCCCGACAAAAATCTGGATGACATTCAGCACCACGGGACTGCTTCCGGCATCGACCAGCCTGAATCCGGCGAAGACGACCAGCTCCACGGCGAATACGATCAGGGCATTGACGAACTGCAGCCAGTTGCGGCTGAAGAACTTGAAAGTCTGGATGGTGACCGCTCCGGCGGTAAGGTACATCACGAAGAGTTCCATACCTCCGACCGAGAACATCAGCAGCGGCATAAGGGCTACCGTATAGACCGGAAGGACCACCCTGTCCCGGAAAAACGCCAGCAGATAGAGGGCGAAGACCGGGAACGGGACCAGGTAGATGAAATTGGGAGCCGCCCTCTCGACCACGAAGGAAAGCGCTGCGGTGAGGGTGAATACCGTTAGCAGGTAGAGGTAGCGGCGCCACTCCGAGAAAATATTCTTGTTAGTGAAGTGGATGCTGAAATAAAGGACCGCGACAAGCACCAGTGCGAGCAGGATATTGCCGAGCCACTGAAGGATAACCGGGCCGTCGTATCCGAAGACCTTGTTGTACTCCGCCTTGTAGCTGTCCAGCATCTGGGCTATCTCGGGGGTGACGATCTCTCCCCTGGATACTATCTTCTGGTCGGCGTGGACATAGCCGGAGGTCGGGGAGATGTAATCTGCGGAACGTTCGTGGCTGAGCTCAGTCATCGATTTGTCGAAAACCAGGTTCGGGACCATACAGTCGTACATCCCGCCCTTGCGGAAAAGGGAATCCAGGTTCACCTCCGGATATGACTTCGCAAGCTGGGCCACCAGCTGGGTCTGGGCGTCAGAGACCTTGTAGACCTCGCTCCGGGGGTACTTCGTGGCACGCTTGTTCCGCTGGATATAAAGCACGTCATCGGAGATTTCGGCATAGCCCCTGTCGATCTTCACCCTGGCGTCCGAAAGCACGCCCTTGGAATAGATCTCTCCGAGGTGGGAGACGATGCTCTGCCTGAGATAGGAATGCTTGCCCAGGTCCAGCCCCTGCACCGATTTGACGACCTGGGCGGACAGCTCTTCGGAAAAACGGTAGTACGGAATGACGGTCGCCCCGGCATTCTCCCTCTCTTCCTGAAGCTGCTCCTCCGTTTTCAGTATGGGAAAGTCAAACTGCGAAACCAGCGTTTCATAAGGCCAGGGCGAACCCTTCTTGTAATCATAACTGAATTTCGCGGTCCTCGGCATCAGGAGCACAAGGACTGCGAAAACAATCACGAGCGGCCAGAAACGCCGCGGCAGTTTAGGCATCGATATTCGCATAGTGCGCATTTTCCTCGATGAAGGCGCGCCTTGGCGGGACATCGTCGCCCATCAGCATAGAGAAGGTTCTCTCAGCCTGAGCGGCACTCTCGATGGTAATCTGACGGAGCACGCGGCGGGAAGGATCCATCGTGGTCTCCCAGAGCTGGGTGTCGGACATCTCGCCGAGACCTTTGTAGCGCTGGACAGTCACACCCTTTTCAGTGCCGCGTCCAAGCTCTGCAATCGCGGCATCCCTCTGGGCCTCGGTCCAGCAATAGCGCTCCTCCTTGGCCTTCTTGACGAGATAAAGCGGCGGCGTGGCCAGATAGACATAGCCGTTCTTGATCAAGTCGAACATATAGCGGAAGAAGAAGGTCAGGATAAGGCAGGCGATATGGGCGCCGTCCACATCGGCATCGGTCATAATGATCACCTTGTGATAGCGGAGCTTGGCAAGGTCCATATGTTTTTCGCCGTTCTCGTCCTCCTGGGCCACGGTAACGCCGAGAGCCGTATAGATATTGCGGACCTCCTGGGACTCGAACGCGCGGTCCTGGGCGGCCTTCTCGACATTAAGGATCTTACCTCTCAAAGGAAGGATGGCCTGGATGCGGCGGTCGCGGCCCTGCTTGGCGGTACCGCCTGCGGAATCACCCTCAACCAGGAAAAGCTCGCACTTTTCGGGGTCGCGCTCGGAACAGTCGGCAAGTTTGCCGGGCATTCCGACACCACCCATAGGGCTCTTGCGCTGGACCATTTCGCGGGCCTTGCGCGCAGCCGCACGGGCCGTAGCGGCGAGTACGATCTTCTCGACTATGGCCTTGCCCTCCTTGGGATTTTCCTCCAGATAGGCGTCCATAGCGGTGGCAGTGGCCTGGGAAACAGCCGAGGTCACCTCGGAGTTGCCGAGCTTGGTCTTGGTCTGACCCTCAAACTGAGGCTCGGCGACCTTGACGGAAATGACGGCGGTCAGTCCCTCGCGGAAGTCTTCCGGAGAGAGCTCGCCCTTGAACTTGGCAAGCAGATTGTTCTTCTCCGCATAGTTCTTCAGGGAACGGGAAAGGCCCATCTTGAAGCCCTGGAGGTGAGTGCCGCCCTCGATTGTATGGATATTGTTCACATAGGAATATATTCTCTCCGAGAAGCCGGTATTGTACTGGAGAGCGATGTCGATGGGGATGACCTTGTCCGAATTGACGCAGATAGGCGCGGGGATAAGCTTGGGCGCTCCGGCATCGAGGTAGTCAATGAATTCGCGCAGACCCTGCTCTGAATAGAAGACGTCGTTGCGGTGGACCTGGCGGCCGGTGGCCTTGCGCTCGCCGTCCTCGGCGGTCTCGAACTCGTCCACCATCTCCCTGAGATCGGTGAGGGATATGCGGATGCCCTTGTTGAGGTAGGCCAGTTCACGGAGCCTGTTGGCCAGAGTCTCGTACTTATAGACCTGGGTAAGCTGGAAAATAGTGGGGTCAGGATGGAAGGTAATCGTGGTACCCGTATCGGAGGCCTCTCCGACCACCTCGACGGAAGTGATCGGCTTGCCCTTGGAATACTTCTGGACGAAGATTTTGCCCTCACGGTGAACCTCCGCGACAAGCAGGTCGCTCAGCGCGTTGACACAGCTGACGCCGACACCGTGCAGACCGCCGGAGACCTTGTAGCTGTTCTTGTCGAACTTGCCGCCGGCGTGAAGGACCGTCAGGACGACCTCGAGGGCGCTGCGGTGCTCCTTCTCGTGCATCCCGGTCGGAATACCGCGGCCATTGTCCTTAACCCGGACGGAATTGTCCTCAAGGATAGTCACTTCCACATCCGTGCAGAAGCCGGCCATAGCCTCGTCTATACAGTTGTCGACCACCTCATATACAAGATGGTGCAGACCGCGTTCGCCTATGTCTCCGATATACATCGAGGGGCGCTTGCGCACCGCCTCAAGACCTTCCAGAACCTGGATACTGTTGGCGGAATACTGCTCTTCCGCCTGCTTCATTTCCTCATTATCTACCATATTCGTACGATATTCAATATAAACGTACAAATATAGTGAAAATAATTAGAAATTCAAACGAATTCCCGCCGTAAAGAACAATCCTTTTTCACAGATTCCGGGCACCCTCTGGATATTCTGGCAAAGCAGATTCCCGCCCTTGATCCAGAAGCCGAAGTTCCGTGTCCACGCATACGACGCATAGACTCCGAGATCCCACCAGGAAGGAAGGACCAGCGGTGTCCCTTCGGAAGTACGCATCCTGCGCTCCGAGGCCATCTGGACGGAGAGTCCGGCCTGGATACGGCCGCCCCAGTCATAGAGCAGCGAGGCGTCGGAGGTGAAGGGCGCTGGGCCGAGCACATCGACCACGTTCACCTTGACGTGGCTGTATTTCGCGTGGGCGTCAAACTTCCAGCTGTCCAGTTTCAGCTTCAGCCAGAGCTCGGCAAAGAGCATATTCAGGTCGGCATATCCCAAAGTGTACGGGACATCTCCCCCGCCTGCATTGAAACTGGCGACTCTGGCGTTCTTCCAATTGGCATAACCAAGCTGAAGGTCATAGCCGAAGATATCTGAGAGGGAACCCCTCACCCCCGCCATTGCCCTAACCCTCTCGACGGAGATATCCCACTTGTCCTGCAGCAGAGGAAGGGAGAGGAAACGGCTCTCGTCCATCAGTTCGTAAGGGAGGGCATAGCGGTTGCCGCCCGTAGCGGAGCCCTGAAGCACCAGCATATCGTCCATCAGCCTCCAGGCGATGCGTACCGCCGGGAAAATGACACCGCCCTTCGAGGGCAGAAGTTCAGTCCTGCTGCGGAAAGTCCCCTCGATCCTAACTCCGAGGTCGAAATGGACATCCTCCCAGTCAAAGACATAGCGGGGAGTCGCACGCAGGCAAGTGACCGAGCCGACAGACATCGCGTCCATAAGCACGGCCGCATCCAGGAATGCCCTGGAATCCCTTATCGGGAAGCCGATTGTCCCGTCGAGAAGGAAACGAGTGTCCGCAAAGCGCTCACGCCCGCCGGCGGTCCATCTCTGGACATGGGTCCCGGTGCGGATCTGCAGATTAGCGTCATAATAGACGGCCGGATCCCTCTGCAGGTTTTTCACTCCGGCCCCGACGGAAAAGCCATAGAAGCCGCGGTTGAGCGCAGGGAGGGAGTTGTAGGCGTGGTCATAGGACATCGAGAAGCTCATCTCTCCCGAGCCATAAGAGTACACTCCGTCCGCCCCGATACGGTTTCCCATATCGGCTCCGGCCCATTTTTCCCCGTTCGGACAGATGCGGCCACCCTGAGGGGCTATCGTCTTGTAACTGCCGAAATAAGAATTGTGGTCTGCGAAGATATTGAGCGTGAAATTGTCCTTGAGGACGGGAGTCACTACGAGTTCCACTTCCGGATGCAGGGAATAACCCGCACCTGCACGCAGATAAAAACGGTTCTGTGTGGAAAGCGGGGCCTGAGGACGAAGCTCCACAAGATAGGGACGGAACTCGTACGAACCGCTGTAAGGCGTCTCGAGCGAGGAGTAGTCGAAATCCAGCTTGAATTTCATCACGGAGTCCGGGACTTCGATTCCGAGGACAGGTTTTTCGATATTGGCGCTGCCGGACTCATAAGCATTCGTCACTTCCACCACGGGATTCAGGTTCTGGGCGGAAAGGGCGCTGCAGCACAGCAGGAGGGCTATGGAATATATGGTCTTTCTCATTTTCATTTCAGTTTAGCCAGTCTCAGTTCGACCTGGTCCGGGACATCGTCGGAAGAGCCGCTGCTGCGGTAATTGTCGCGAATACTTTCGAGGGTCTGTTTCGCCTGGGCGAGATTCCCCTGCTCGGCAAAACAGTCTGCGAGCACGATGAAAGCCTTGGCCAGATAGTATCGCTGGTCCCCGGCCTTTTCGGCAAAGGCATATACCCTGTCCTGAAGACCGTCGAAAGCAGCGCGGTCATACTGGTCCTGTATCAGCAGCCAGGCGGCTTCGGCACCTTCGGCGGAAGATGGATCCAAGGCGAGCTGTTCCAGCAGAGGCAGGGCCTTTTCACGGCGGCTGGAGCCGAGATAGGACTTGGCGAGGATGTAGCGGACCTCCTTCAGCTCTCCGTCCTGTACGAGCGGGAGCAAATCCTCGGCCGCGGCGGCAGCGTCGGCGTACTCCCTGGCCTTGAATGCAGAGCGCATCATACCCTTCCTTGCGGACAGCCTGTTGGCCTCCAGCTGAGCTCCTTCCCTGAGGGAAAGATATGTCACATAAGCCTTTGGATAATTCTCCAGCTCATAGTACAAATCCGCGTAACGGAGCCGGGCAGTCTCCTGGAAAGAGCCTTCGAGCCCATCCTCGATCGCCTTGGAATAGAGGTCGCAGGCACGCTCCCTGTCTCCTCCGAGACGGCTGCATTCGGCAAGATAGAACTCAGCCTGGGCAAGATGCGTGGCAGAGGGGTATTTGTCAAGATAGGTCCGGAGAGTCGAGGCGGCCTTCTTGTAGTCCCCGGCGAGGAAGATCTGCTCCGCCATAGAGAAGTAAGACTGCTCCTTCTGCTCCTCGCTGCGGGAGGCCTTGTCCCCGAGACTGCTCACGTAAGCGACATAGCTGTCCGGGTCCCTGAGGACCTGATATATGGATTCTACCGCAAGCAGAGCATCCTCGCTGTGCGCCCCGCCCTGTTCGACGACTTGTTTGTAATATGACAGGGCGGTGTCGAACTCCCCGTGGTTGCGGGCGATCATACCAAGTTCAAGCAGCGCCTTTGAGGAGTATTCCATATCGGAGGTATTGAAGCGGAGCGTGCGGAAGCTGCGCACGGCATCGTCGTCGTCCCCGGTCTCTACATAGGCACGGCCGAGTTCATACATAGCCTCGCTGTAATACGGAGACGAGGGGGAAGACTGCTTCACATTCTCGAGGAAACGGACCTTGGACTTGAAATCCCTAATGAGCCCGCAGGCCACTCCGGCCCGGAAATACGGGTAGATATCATTCGGGTCCGGATAGTCATTCAGCTTTCGCTCATAAGCCCGGATGGCCGTGGAATAGTCTTTTCTGAAGAAATAGCAGTCCCCGATACGGGTCTCAGCGTCGGCCCCGAAATCATCGTGAGGGCCTTCCAGATAGTTTTCGAACCATTTCTGCGCCCTTTCGTAGTCAGCCTCGGAGAAATAACAATAGGCCATCTGATAGGAAATGAGGGCGGATTCTTTCTGCCCGTTGAAGGCGGAGCGGTTGTACAGGTCCGTAAGGATGGCCCGGGACTCCTCGTAGCGCTTGTCGCGATAGTAGCATTCGGCGAGAGCATAGCGGGCGAGCTGGTTGAAGGGATCCTGCTTGGAAGAGTAGTAGGCGGCGGCCTTCAGCTTCGGAACGGCGTTCCGGTAGGCCCCGCTTTCCATCAGCTGCATAGCCCGGAGGAAATACGCCTTCATATAGTTGGAGCGCATCGAAGGGAGGAGTTCGTCGATATGATCATAGGCGGCTACGGCGGCCTCGTAATCGCGCTTCTGGAGCGCGGACATAGCCATATAGCTGTAGATCTGGTCTCCCTTGGAGAAGGCGTTGTAAGCGTGCATATACTCGTCGAAGGCGGCCGTGTCACCGTTGAGGTCGAAGGCCAGCTTGGCGTAGTTGTAAGCCGCATCTTCCCGTATCTCGGGGTTGAACGACAAGGCCGAAGCCTCCTTGAAGGCGTCCATAGCCGCTACCTTGTTCCTGGTCTTTATATAGCTGTGTCCAAGCTGGTAGGCGGCGATCTGGCCTATGGAGTCGGTCCTTTCCTCCACCTTGTTCAAATTTTCCACGGCCCCCTGCCAGTCCTCGACCGTGTAGAGGAGGCTGCCGGCGAAGAAATAATCGGAACGGGTCTTCGGGACCTTGTTCTCCAGCTGCTGCATAAAGTAGGACTTTGCCTTTTCCTTCTCTCCGAGGACCAGATAGGCCTCCGACATCAGGCGGGCCATATGTGAGCGGCGCTCCTCGGGGACCTTGCCGTAGAGTTCCTCGCCGTGGTCCACAACCCATCTGTAATCCTTCTCGTTGAAACGGCATTCGAAGATGTAATAATTGGCCACCTGGGAGAAGCGGGGATCGATTTTCGCCTCCTCGAACCATCCTGAAGCCTCACGGAACCTGCCGCGGGAATAGGCCAGGTAACCGAGCGCATACTGGGCCGGAGCCGTATAATCGGAACGCTCACGCCTCTGGCACTGGTCCAGGAAGGTTCTCGCGCGTTCAAGGTCGGAAGATTTCAGGGCGGAATAGCCCTTCTTGTAGAGGAACTCCGTCTGCTCATCCTCGCTGAGAGAGGATGCTGAAATCCGGAAATAATGCTTCAGGGCATCTTCGTACTTTTCCTTGCCGAAGAGATAATTGGCTGTCCGGAAACGGACCTGCGGGAGCAGGAGGGACTCCGGGAACTTGCCCATAAACGACTCGGCCCTCGCGAGTGCGGCGTCAGTCCCCTGAGCCAGCGCGCACAGAGCCTTGTAAGCCTCGGCCTCGTCGCCTTTTTCTGACTCCAGCAGTACCGCGGCCTCGGTATACATCCCGGCCTTGTACAGCCTTTCGGCCTTTTTCAGATTGTCCCCGCCGCCATAGGCGAGTATCGTTATGCCCAACGCTGCAAGGGCGGAAAGGAGCTGCTTCATCTTTGTTTCCATATATTTTACAAAAATACAAAAAAACTGCGTATATTTGTACGGTTTAGGGATTTTTTTATGGAATCATTGATACATTTCAGCGAAGCTGACATCATTGCGGGCGAGAGTATCGTCGTCTATGGCCTGAATATGGACATCCACCCCGGAGAACTCGTCTACATAGTCGGGAAAGTCGGCACGGGAAAGACTTCCATAATAAGGACCATAATGGCGGAAAACCGGCTGAAAAACGGCGAAGGGACGGTCTGCGGCTTCGATCTTTCCAAACTGCGCACCAAGGATATTCCCAAACTGCGGCGACGCCTCGGGGTAGTTTTCCAGGACTTTCAGCTGCTGATGGATAGGAGCGTCGAAGCCAATCTCGAGTTCGTACTGAAATCCACGGGATGGAAAAGGCGCGAAGAGATTGACAGCCGCATCGCCGAGGTCCTCGAAGCCGTCGGAATGCAGACCAAGGCCCACAAAATGCCCCACCAGCTCTCCGGCGGCGAGCAGCAGAGAATCGCCATCGCCCG
>CACZDC010000064.1 GCA_902779785.1 uncultured Bacteroidia bacterium | reverse complement strand
GGTAGCCTTCCGGGTCGGAGAGGATATCCAGGATCATCCGGGCATAATTGTATTCTCCTGGGGCTGAGACATAGGCGTTGACGCCGGCTGTTACGCTCGCCGCCGTTCTGGCACCTTCAAGGAAGAGGGTAGGCGTTCCCTGGCAGGCCGCTTCAATCTGTACGAGGGAATTGGCGTCATACAGTGAAGGGAAAAGGAAGAGTTTTGCCCTGGAATACAGTTTCTCAAGCATCTGACGTTCTGTAACCAGTCCGCACATCACCACTTCGTCCTGCAGGCCGAGTTCTTTGACCAGAGCCACCAGCTTCTTCTCGTCCTGCCCCTTGCCCACAAACAGCATACGGAAGTTCTTCAGCCCCATTTTCTTAGCCTTTGCCAGAGAACGGACGGTAAAGTCGATATTCTTGATAAAATTGATTCGTCCCACAAAGAGAAAGACTGTGGCGTCTGCAGGTATGCCGAACGCCTCGTTGACAGCGCGGGCGGCTTCGTCCGGATCGGCTACTGGAAGATGGTCGGTGGCGTTGAGGCGTACTTTGCAGGGCGCCGTAAGCCCATATTCCGACTGATAGAGCTCCTTGATGCCTGTGTTCACGGCCCAGCATTCGTTGCAGGCGTTGAAAACCCGCATAATCCCGTCCATAGCCATATCCAAGGCCGGTTTGAATTTCAATGGTTTCTCAAAATCCTGCTTGTACTGGGAATGCAGGGTCGCCACTACCGGAAGCTTATGAAGTTTTGCGTACAGCACTCCTGTCATCCCCACTGAAAAAGGGGAGTGGATATGGACAAAGTTAATCCCGCTTCGAAGGAGTTTCATTTCGAATACCGGGTTACCGGGTCCAGGGCCGGCGTCGGGACGTCGTAGTCAAAATGGATTACGGGCAGGGAGTTGCAACGAATTATCTTATACGGCATTGCGGCGTCTTCCTCCTTGGAATAACCCTTCGTCTCCGGGCAGAAGACCACCACGTCACAATACTTTGTCAGCCGGCGGGCGTAATTGTCCACCACCTTGATGACACCGTCCACTATAGGATACCAGGTGTCTATGAAAAGTCCTACTTTGCGCATGGTCCGTTCTGAAATCGAGAATAAAGATAAGCATTATTTCGGAATTGAGGAAGAATCATTAGCTTCGCGAAAACGATTGGGTCTATTAGCGTCGGTGAGTCAGACGACGTGGCAGGATTGTTTTTAATCGCAATAGAAAGTAATCCAGTTTGTAGTGTATTTCCCCGGTGTCGGGAACAATTCCTTTACACTACCATCATCCGTTCGATACCAGGAATAGTTCCAGCCGGTGCCCATATCACAGTAGAGTGCATTCTTGACGCCCAGTTTTTCGAGACCATCCAGGAAATGTCCGAAGGGAAGTGGCCTTGCACAGTCTACTATACAAAGGCGTTTCCCAATTTGGCAGAGCGCTCGATACCGGTTAACTGCACCCGGCTTGAAGCAACCCTTGAAACGTTTTCCGTTACTGAATAACATCGTTTGACAATAGCCCATGCCTCCTTCCTTGGCCGCTTTCTTCAAAGGCGCTATGGCATTATTATAGGAATAATTATAGAAATGCCAAGCGGATTTCTTGCTCCAAGTAAACACTCCATTGTATGGGCCACATTTATACCCACTGAAGAATTCTCCTCTGGAGACATGATCTCCAGCTATATTAGAGTGCTTGAACTCATTGAGACGCTTCCCCGTAAAAGACCCAGCACAACAGAATATCACATTCTTTTCGCTCTTGTCCGGCATAGTCCCAGTTACAAGGTCTATGCGGGTAAAAAGAGGATAATATACTGTAAGGCTGTCGCATAGGGCAACATCGACATATTTCTTTGAAGGAGTCGTTACAATGGCATCGGCCGAGAATTGGGCCGCGAGTTCTTCCTTATCTTTCTTCCGTGAGTTGCTGTTCCCACAGAATGTTATCCAGACAAAAAGGATAACGGATAACGTGGATAATAATATTCGCATATCAGATTAATTCGTCATTGAAAGTCAAATATCGACGGGTTTCTTTGAAATGAGCAAATCTTATTCCAACACATATTAATTGGGAACTACTTAATATCTACAATCCACACTGCTGAATCGGAGGGATGACTTAAAAAACCATTTCTTTCCAAAGCATTTGGATAATCCATAAGAATCCCTTACATTCGCAAAAAGGTCAAGGCTTATGGAAAAGACTAAGAATAAGATTATTATCGAGAACCCTCCGAAGAAGGTCCTTGATTTTGTAATTAAGGTTCAGAAAGAAAAGGAAGAAGCCAGGAACACCTTCTTGAGAAAAAAGAACACACATTCAGTATTCAAATGTAATGAATCTGTCGTTCGACATCAATACTCGGGAGGGAGACAAGGTGGTTGTCTCCCTCTCTTCTTCATATCCTTAATATTGAGGTCACAAGAGCCGTTGCTTGAAATGTATGCTCATTTTCTTGTCAGAGACAGGCACTTGCCGTTGGTTGAACTCTTGAGAAAGGAGGTTCTGAATAATTTCGAAACCATTACCAGCCAAAAGTAATCCCTCTCCCTCGAGGGATTTGTCCGGCCTGCGGCCGTCCACATCCCTGAACGCTCGCCGCGGGGCCCTGCAGAGCATAGAATGCAGCTGTCGGCCCTTCGGACCAACTGGCTGTTTCCGGCTTCTACCGTCAGCCAAGCAAGCTTGGCTGACGCCGGAATCCAAAAACAGCCGGTCGCTTGCGCGACCAGCTGCATTCCTTTCTGCGGTGAGTGAGGGATTCGAACCCCCGGTACGCTCACACGTACACCTGTTTTCGAGGCAGGCTCCTTCAACCACTCGGACAACTCACCTGAGGTTTTGGGATTGCAAAGATACTAATAATTTTCTTATATGCAATCGTTTTAGAAGTTGAGGGCGAGGCCGATTCCGTTTCGGGTGGGACCGAAACTTAGGCTGGCTTCCGGGGCGGGGTTGTGGATAGCGTTGTATTCATCGACTATATTGCTCAGCCTCTTGCAGTTTACGATGGTGATAGGAATGCCGGCCGCGGCGGTGCCGGCGCCGACGGTTAAGATAATAAGTCCGGCGGCGATGTGTGGACTAACTTCATTGGAAACATTGTTTGACGTTTCCTGCGCTGCAGCGTTGCTGTCACCACCTACTGCTCCTGTAACTACGGCTGCGGTGCCTGCTCCGATGACAATGCCCAACATACCGGCAACGGCGGCACCCATAAAATAGCCGAGACCGACGACTGCTACGGCAGATCCGCCGGCAATCATTGAAATACCAGCGGCGCGCCAGCCTTTGGCCTTGTTCCAGTCTGCGTTGTAGTCAATGCCCCCGATGTCGGAAAGCAGAATCTGCCGTTCCTCGCGGCTGAGCCGGACCTTGTCCATCTTCATTCCTCCGCCGGCTCTTTTCAGCACTCCGATGGTTTCAGTAGAAATCACCGTGGTGTCAGCTATCTGCGCGTATGCGCCGCAAGCCAGGAACATCAATATTATGGAAACTATCAATTTTTTCATATCTCCTCTTATTTTTCTGCAAAATAACACTTATTTTTGCAATAATCCAAAGGAAGTGAATATGAATGAGACCTGGAGATTCGTTAAGTTCGTGCTGTTTTCTGCGAGCGCTGGGCTGATAGAGATAGGCAGTTTTGCCTTGTTGAACGAGGTTATGGACTGGCCATACTGGCCATCCTACCTTATCGCTCTGGTGCTCAGCGTCCTTTGGAACTTTACCCTGAACAGGAAATTCACCTTTCGCAGCGCTGCGAATGTGCCGAAGGCAATGCTTCTGGTGGCGGCCTATTATGCCGTTTTCACCCCGGCGACGACCTTGCTCGGAAGCTACCTTGCCGATACACTTGGATGGAACGAATATCTTGTGACGGGAATCAATATGCTTCTGAACGTGACCACGGAGTTCCTTTACCAGAAATATGTGGTTTACCGGAAGCAGATAGACAATGCAATTTAACCTAAATATCTGACCTATGAAAAAAGTTTTTTTACTCTTGACGGCGGCACTATGGGCGCTGACCGCCTGCTCTTCCGGAAGTAGCGGGGGCGGGAACATTTTCTCAAAGGTGAAGGTGGAGCTCACGACCGGGAAAGCTGGCGGAATAAGTGACAACGGAGCAACGCTTCACGCCTCTGTGGACATCACTGAAGCAAGTTCCAAGATTGCGAACGCGTGGTTCCTGACCGGGATGGATTCAGAGAAGGTGACTTCCAAGGGAGCTAAAACCGATGCGGGAAAGCTTGACCTTGACGAGGGTGCTTTTTCCGGTAAGTTCAATGCCGAAGTCAAGGGATTGAAAGCCGGGACCAAGTATTATTATACGGCCGTCGTCCAGGTGGATGGAAAGACATTTTTCGGAGATGTAAATTCATTCACTACTACGGGCTCCGGCGGTGAAGGCGGCGGTGGCGGCGAGACTCAGCAGATCACCATCAAGACCGGCGCCTCCTCCAATATCAAGGAGAATTCCGCCTCGCTTTCAGGTACGATTACGATTCCTTCAGGAATGGATACTCCCGTCTTCGGCATTATGTTCGCCGCGGGAGAGGAACCCAGCGGAGCGAACGCTACCAAGGTTCCGGCCAGCCAGATTGACCAGCAGGGCAATTTCACCATTTCTGCGACAGGTCTGATGCCGGCGACCAAGTATTATTACAAGGCCTACTTTACGGAAGGCAGCCTGGACAAGGTGGGTTCGACGTCTGATTTTACCACGGCAAGCATTTCCATAAGCACAATGCCTGCCAGCAACATAGATATGAAGACTGCCACCATCAATGGCAAACTTACTACTATCGCGAGTGCAAGCAGCCTGAGTCCTGAAGTTTGGTTCCTCTGGGGCAAGGGACTTGTCACTCTTGACGATCTTAAGTCCGGCGGTACCAAGGCTGCTTCCACCATCGGACAGGACGGCTCCTTCCACGCCGACCTCAGCGGTCTGACAGGGGGATATACCTATCATTATGTGGCCGTTACCAAGATTCTCGGCAAGGAATATTATGGCTCGGTCACCAGTTTCAAGACCATTGGACCGGAAGTCACCCTCACCATTTCTGATCCCACGGTTTATGGCGCGGACTTTGCCTTCGGTATTTCAGCTTCCTATACGGTGGTCCGTGCGGGCGAGGGCTCGCTGAAGTGCGGAATGATATATTGCTCCCACTCCTTCAATCCCGAGCAGGGAATTCCTGCCGATGCGGTCGTGACGGATCCCGCCACTGTCTCCGGAGCATCATTCTCCAAGGATTTCCATAACCTTCCTGTCGCTGCGCCTTGCTATTATGCGGCCTATGCTTACTACAGCGATGACCTGATGTTCTTCAGCCCGGTCAAGTCATTCACCACCAGTGAGGTTTATGTCAACGTCACTCTCAACAATACGGCTGCGAACATTACAGCGAACAGTGCGGAAGTGACAGGAATTGTTTCGGCCAATGTGGATCCGCCATCCACCATCGGCACCCATTTCAGCTTGTTGTTCCTTTATAAGGAAGGTTCGATGTCGGAATCTGAATTTAAATCCTGGACTATAGAAAATATGTTGAATACTTCAGCACCAATCAAGTTTGCACCCTATTCTTATAACATTATAAGCGGTATGTCCACCGGTGGAAGCTGGACAGCCCAGATAAAGACAAATTTCCCCTCTAAATTGAATGCCAATACTTCCTATACGGTCGGTGCCGTGGCGATATATCAAAAGACAACGAAAGACCCTGTTCAGTATCAATATTTCTTCAGCAACCGGATGTCTTTCACTACAACGAATTAGTCGCTGATTATCAGCCTAGTAGCTTAACACCTATTCCGGGGGCCTCTCCAAGCGAGAGGTTCCCGTTTTTAATCCCCACCCCTTCGAAGCGGTCGTTGGAAATCAGAAGGTTGCCGTCCAGGTCGGCGAAATCCACGGCGGGGGAGAGCTGGGCGGCGGCGGAGACGGCGCAGGAAGTTTCGGTCATACAACCGAGCATCACTCCCATCCCGAGAGCTCGGGCGAGCGTGACCATCTTGTGAGCCTCCCTGAGGCCGGTACATTTCATCAGCTTGATATTGATGCCGGAAAAAACGCCCTTCAGGGCCGCTACGTCTGAGAGCCTTTGGACCGACTCGTCGGCAAAAACCGGCAGGGGACTGCGCTCGGTAAGCCAGGCGAGGTCGTCGATCCGCTCCACGGCCATAGGCTGCTCGACCATAACCACTCCTTGTTCTTTGAGCCAATAGATCATATCCAGGGCCTTGAAACGGTCCGTCCATCCCTGATTGGCATCCACTGTGAGTGGTACGGCCGTGACGCTGCGTATGGCCTCGATAAGTTCCCTGTCGCCGTCCAGCCCGACTTTGGCCTTCAGCATACGGAACTTTCCGGCCGCCTCGAGAGTCTTTTCGCGGACCACTTCCGGCGTGTCGATGCCTATAGTGAAGGTCGTCGCGGGCGCCTTTGCCGGGTCGTAGCCCCATATCTTCCACCAGGGCGCTCCGAGAAGCTTGCCCACAAGGTCGTGCAGGGCAATGTCCACCGCCGCCTTGGCTGCCGAATCGCCGGGGGACAAGCTGTCCACATAGGAAAGGATGTCTTCCAGAGAGAAAGGGTCGGAAAACTGCCCGAGGTCGACTCTGGAGAGGAATGCCGTGACAGACTCGACGCTCTGTCCGAGATAGGGCGGCATAGAGGCTTCCCCATAGCCGGTAAAACCCTCGTATTCAATCTCGACCTGGACATCCGGAGTAGTTTTGCGGCTGTAGGAGGCCACGGTGAAAGTGTGCCGGAGTTCGAGTTCGTAGGGAAAGAAGCGCAGGTGCATCTTCCCGTCGCCTTTCTTTATGTTGAAAATATGCGGTCCTTCGCAGGCGACCGCCAGCCCGAGAGCTCCGAGACCTGCGATTTTGAGAAAATCCCTTCGGTTACTCATTATAATAAGGATTTGAGAGAGTAGTGTTGAGGCCTTCCTGCTTGTCTATGTAGGGGAGAATTCTTGATGCAAAGAGATAGCGTCCGGCATTGTAGGCGTCATAATCCGGCGCAGAAGGGTCCAGGGAGGCTATTTTTACAAGTCCGAGTGAGTGGATGAAACGCCCTTCGCCTATGTAAATCCCGACGTGGGACACCCTTGGCGCTGCCGTGTCCTTGCGGCCGAAAAAGAGAAGGTCCCCTGGAATCAAATCTTCCGTGCCCATTATCCTTTCGCCTTTCGGGGCTTGCTGGGAGGCGTCGCGGGGGATGATGATATCGTGCAAGAAAAGCACCGTGCGGACAAAGCCGCTACAGTCCATGCCCTTTGGAGACATACCTGCCCAAAGATAGGGGAACCCGTTCATTTTCAATGCGCTGGAGATGATTGAATCGGCATCCGTCCTGAGCTTTTTGCGCCAGGAGGATTCTCTTTCCGCGTCTTTTTTTGAAATGTATCCGACTCTCCCGTCGGGGAAGGAGACTTTCCAGAAGCCTCGGGTGAGACCGGAATATTTAAGGCGGTCTCCGGCCACGGCGTCGGAGACGGTCCCGCTATGGACTGATGGTTGGGTGTGGACGGTCGAGAAGAGGGCGGTGACGACTATTTTTTCCGCGGCGTTCCAGGCGCTGTATTCTTCTTTCGATAGCAGTGTGATTGCGTCCTTATGGACCCATCCGGTATAGCTGTCAGGAGTCTGGACCTGCGGCCAATTGTTCTTCGGCGTTATTTCCAGGATATGGACAGGAGTGCCCAGAAGGGCCTGGGAGACCATTTCCGCGTCGTAATCAGGGGTCGCACGCAGGTTGCATACGGAGATATTGACAATGCCGAATTCCTGGGCAGCAAGTATCTGGCACAGGAGCATGGCGGCGATAAACAGCATTTTTTTCATGATACCAAAGGTATCGACTTTTTTTCTTATCTGCAAGAAATGCCGCCCTTGTGGTGAATTCCACCACAAAGAATAATAAAAACAGGTATATCTTTGTAATGTCGCAAATTAGTTTATTATGAAAAAACTCGCTTTGCTTTGTCTTTGTATTACAGCGGCATTGAGTGCCGCTGCCGTTAATCCTCCGGTAGGAGTGGAGCGTGTCAGATGGTGGGATCCGGAATATCTTACTGTCACTTGGGGCGGGGACATCACTCCCGACTGGCGGGACAATTATTCCCGGAAGTGCAGGGAATATATAGTTTCTCTTCTGGAGAACCCCTCTTCCATGGACCAGAAACTCTTCTACAAACCGGGCGATTCTCCGATTTATATTGGCTCCCGTGTCCTTTCCGTGGACGGAGTGGATGCGAAAGGATGGAGCGTTGACAGGTTTTATTCCGCTATTGAGTCCTCCTTCAAGCATATCCTTACCCTCGAACATCCCGGGAAGGGACAGTATGAAGTGATTCTTGGGAATGATCTTCCCGCATGGATGACTGCCGCCGGTTTCCATCCGCGTACTTGCGCGTGGGGCAGAACACAATACAACACTTTGCCGGATGGATACAGAATCAGGATTGACAAGGATGTCAACTGGCGTGAATTCAAGACCTACGATTATTATTTCTCCAGTGACGACGTCCTTGCGGACAAGGAACTCTTCGAAACTATCTGCAGGAAACTTGAAGAAAACGGTCTGAAACGTGACGAAGAGAATCCGGACGTTGTTTTTACGATTGTGAAGGATGCGAACAAGAGCGTCGAATACAACTATGTTCCCGAGACAATCGAGCACGTCCAGACAGGTAGTTCCTCAAGGCCGGTCTATGGCTGGAAGGGACAGTACCTCGGCTCGCTGACAACAAATAACATCCAGACATACAAATCCGGCGGTTACACACAGAAGACCGCTACCACTACGGCTTATCTCGAAGTCGACATTCTGGAGGCCAGCCGCCTGGGACAGAAAACCCTGCCTCTTATCTGGCAGTTAAAATACAACTACAGCAACAACACCGAGGCCGATATCGACAAACTCTACGAGAATGCAGTGACATGGGTTGAATGGCCCATCGAGGACTTGTTCCAGAGAAAAGAGTCCAATTCCTGCACCCGCATGTTTTACGACGGTGTACCGCTGTATAATGTCGGTATCATTCTGGATGCGGAAGGCCGTGTCATAGGCCTTGACAAGAATTCTTCCGTAGTCAAGGAGAGCGGAATCCAGACAGGTGATATCCTGAAGGGGCTGGATGTCACTTCCTCAAGGAGTTTCAACACCAGAAAGACTGGTCTTTCTTATTCGGGAACCATCTCTGTCGAGCGTGACGGGCAGCAGCGGCAGCTGAAATTCTCCGGCTGCAAACCCGTCAGGAGTTTCAGCAAAATGAAGTTTAACACAGGAAAGTCAGTCCTTTAGCGCACGGTTGTTATGAAAAGAATAGTTCTAATTATTGCCCTTATGGGCCTTGCGCTCAGCTCTTTTGCCCAGACCGCCCTGCATCCTTATGCGAGATACGATCTTCAGCAGAAAACTAACCGCCTCCCTGAGATTCTACGCTGCGAAAGCGGCATGAACCTGCATTTCGGCTACAGCCAGTTGATGTGGCACAATCCGGCATCCTCGGACATGGTGTTTTTCAATGCCGAAAATGGGTATGTGTATCCGGAAACTTATACGTTATATGGTCTCCACTACGGCTCGGACTATTTGCTTCCTATATGGGGACCTATAGGCCTCGACATCAAGTGGTTAGGCATAACCGCCGGTTTTGGGAAAATCAAAAACCAGTATCTGGATGTGAACACGATGATGGTCGATCCCTCCCGCAGTGATGAGGAAGGGGCTTCCTTCATAAGCTGGGATTTCGGACTGATGCCTGTGTTCAATGTCATGGTCAAGGACAACTTTCAGATCCGCGCTTTCGGAGGCATCAGGGCCTATATTACCTTCCTGATGGACGGTAACGACAGATTCCATCTCACTACTCTTTCTGACGGCAAGGAAAACTGGGGCAGGGGAGCCTGGTTGAACTCAGCCCTCGGTGCCGAGGTCGTCATCAAGAAAGTCGGTATCCGTTTTTCCTATGAAAACGGACTGACCGGCCGTATGAAGGATAAGTTCTACAGCGACGACAAGTCCACGGTTGAGGAGTTCCGCAAGGTTTACAACCCTCGCTACAAATCGATTTCCCTCAGCCTGGTCTTCTGGCTGCTGTAAATATCTCTGCTTCTATAAATAATAGAGGGCGGCTCTATTAGGGCCGCCCTCATCGTTTTTCAGCGCCTTGAGCTATTCTTCAGCCTTTGGCTTGTGCTCTCCGTGGCGGGGACCTTTGCCGCCGTCGCGACGGGGACCACGCTCGCCCTGAGGCTTGCCGCCTTCACGACGGGGACCGCGCTCTCCGCGCTCGGGACGGCCCTTGGGCTCGACGTAGCCTTCCGGCTTTTCGGTCAAGGCGCGCATCGAAAGGCGCATCTTGCCGCTCTTGTCGTCGTATTCGAGGAGCTTGACATCGACCTCGTCGCCGACCTTCAGCACGTCCTCGACCTTTTCGGTCTTGGTCCATGCTATCTCGCTGACGTGCAGCAGGCCTTCCTTGCCGGGCAGAATCTCGATGAAGGCACCGAATTCAAGGATACTGACGACCTTTCCGTGATAGACCTTGCCGGCCTCGGGAACGGCGCAGATGCCCTGGATCCACTCGTAGGCCTTCTGCATTGCCTCGGCATCGTTGGTGGCGATGTCCACGATACCCTTGCCGTCGACCTCGTCGATATTGATGACAGCGCCGGTTTCGGCCTGGATCTTCTGGATGGTCTCGCCGCCCTTGCCGATGACTGCTCCGATGAACTCCTTGGGAATCTCGAAGGACTTGATGCGGGGCACGAAGGGCTTGTAGTCCTCGCGGGGCTCGCTGATGGTCTTGAGCATTTCGCCCATAATATGGAGCCTGCCCTGGCGAGCCTGCTCGAGAGCCTTGGCAAGAACCTCATAGCTGAGGCCGTCCACCTTGATGTCCATCTGGGTGGCGGTGATGCCGTCGGCGGTACCGGTGACCTTGAAGTCCATATCGCCGAGATGGTCCTCGTCACCGAGGATGTCGGTGAGGATGGCATAGCGCTCGTTGGGGCGCTCGGCATCGGTGATAAGGCCCATAGCCACGCCGGCGACCGGCTTGCGGATCTTGACGCCCGCGTCCATAAGGGCGAGGCAGCCGCCGCATACGGAAGCCATTGAAGACGAGCCGTTTGACTCAAGGATATCGGAAACTATGCGGACTGCATAGGGATTCTCCGGGGACATCGGGATAACTGGCTTGAGGGCACGCATCGCGAGGTTGCCGTGGCCGATTTCGCGGCGGCCGACACTGCGCTGAGGCTTGGCTTCGCCGGTCGCGAAAGGAGGGAAGTTGTAGTGTAGTACGAACTGCTGGTCTTCCTGGATCAGGACCTCGTCCATCTCCTTCATATCCAGTTTGGTGCCGAGGGTGACGGTCGCGAGGGACTGAGTCTCGCCTCGGGTGAAGATGGCGCTTCCGTGGGCGCAGGGGAGGTAGTCAACTTCGCACCAGATGGGACGCACCTGGGTGGTGGTACGGCCGTCGAGGCGGCATCCCTCATCGAGGATCATATTGCGCATTGCCTCTTTCTCCACATCGTGGTAGTAGCGGGCCACGAGCGGAGCCTTTTCTTCCTGCTCTTCTTCGGAGAGGGTGGCGAGGAATTCGGCCTGGATGGCCTCGAAGCCTTCTTCGCGTTCGTGTTTGGGCTTTGCGCTCTTGGCGAGGGCATAACACTTGTCATAGCAGGCCTCGCGGACTGCCTTGCGGAGCTCTTCGTCCTCGACGTCGTGGGGATAGTCCCTCTTGTTGACGTCGGTCCCGAGCTCGTGCATCAGCTCTTTCTGTACGCGGCAGTGCTTCTTGATCTCTTCGTGGGCGAATTTGATGGCCTCGAGCATATCGGTCTCAGAGACTTCGTTCATCTCGCCTTCCACCATCATAATGTTCTCCTCGGTAGCTGCGACCATAAGGTCCAGGTCAGCCCTCTTGCAGGCCTCGAAACCGGGGTTGATGACAAACTCGCCGTCGATGCGGGCGACTCTGACCTCGGCGATAGGGCCGCCGAAGGGAAGATCGCTGGTGGCGAGGGCTGCGGAAGCGGCAAGGCCGGCAAGTGCATCCGGCTGGATGTCCTTCTCCGCAGAGATAAGGTTGATATTTACAAATACCTCAAGATGGAAATCCGAGGGCCAGAGAGGACGGATGGGGCGGTCCACCAGGCGGGCGACAAGCACCTCATAATCCGAAGGACGGCTCTCTCTCTTGAGGAATCCGCCGGGGAAACGGCCGGCGGCATAATACTTCTCACGATAATCCACTGTGAGGGGCATAAAATCGGTGCCCTCCTTTACTTCTTTCGCGCAGGTGACGGTGGCGAGGAGCATAGTCCCGCCCATTTTCACCACGGCGCTGCCGGCGGCCTGTTTGGCCAGTTTCCCGGTCTCGATCTCAATTACCCGACCGTCGGGCAGTTGAATGGTCTTTTTGATAATGTTCATTTGTTTTACTGTTGTTACGTCTATTACGTCTGTCCCCCTATGGGACCTTGTTTTCGAAAAAAGGGGCAGGATGCCTTGCATCCGTACCCCCCGTTTGTTTCCTATCTTTTGCTTATCGGCGGAGACCAAGCTCCTTGACGATAGCCCTGTATCTCTCGATGTCGATCTTCTGGAGATAGTTCAGAAGCTGACGACGCTTACTGACAAGGCGAAGAAGGCTGCGACGAGTAGAAACGTCTTTCTTGTTCTTCTTCACGTGCTCGGTAAGGTGAGCGATACGGTAGGAAAATAAAGCAACCTGACTCTCAGGAGAGCCGGTGTCCTTATTGGACTTCCCG
>CACZDC010000063.1 GCA_902779785.1 uncultured Bacteroidia bacterium | reverse complement strand
GGATTATCACGCCGCTGCCGCTGCCCTTCTGTTCACGGGACTGCGGGCCGGAGAAAGGATTGCCGAAAAAGAATTGAAAGAAAGGATCGATGGTTTCATACTGTTGGCGGCTCTGGACGGTCACCTCCACATATACTACAGCTCCTACCGCTGCCTCGGCGGCATAAGTAAAGTCGGGATAGTCGCTCTCTGCCAGATTGACAGTACGGTATTCGACCTGGCCGTTCTCAGAGACGGTTTTCACGGAGGATGGAGTGGCCGGATTGGCCTTTACCACGCCATAGGCTGTCAATCCGCTGAGAAGGACAGATGACAGCACGATAAGGAATCCATTTTTCATACTATTTGGTTTTTACGTTTTTTCCGCGCACAATTTTTTCAAATCCTATGCCATTTGCGATTATTTTGCTATATTTGTCAGTTGTATGACGATTAAGAAAAAGATAAAGATATGAAACTTACAATCTCCAGCACCGCTCTCCTAAAAGGACTGATGGATGTAGTGAAAGCCATCCCGGCAAAGTCCACTCTCCCGATACTTGAAAACTTCCTTTTCGTACTGAAAGACGGCAAACTCCAGGTGACCGCATCAGACTCGGACCTGACGCTCCGCACCGTCATCGAGGTTGACTCTGTGGAAGAGGAAGGCAGCATCGCAGTCCCCGCACGTCATATGATTGACCTGCTGAAAGAACTTCCCGACCAGCCGCTGAAGATCAAGACCTCCTCGGACAGTTCGTTCGAGTGCATCTGGGCAAGCGGCAATTCGGCTCTCCCCTATTTCCCCGCCGACGACTATCCTGAGATCAAGACCGCCGGTGAGGATGCCCTTACCGTGGAATTCCCCGCAGAAAGCCTCGTGGACGGCATCCAGGGCACTGTCTATGCTACCGCCGACGACGAAATCCGTCCTGCGATGAACGGTATCTTCTTCGACATCGACACTGCAGCCACGACTCTTGTCGCCTCCGATTCCCACAAGCTTATCTGCTATACCACCAATGATGTGAAAGCCTCTGAAAAGGCTTCCTTCATCCTCCACAAGAAGGCTGCCAACGTGCTGCGTTCGATCATAGGAAAGGAAGACAAGAGCGTGACCATCACCTTCGACAGCAGCACCGCCCAGTTCAATTTCGGCGAGACCTGTATGGTCTGCCGTCTCGTAGTGGGCAAATACCCCAAGTACCGCGACGTCATCCCTCAGAACAATTCCAACATCCTGAAGATCGACAGAGTACTTCTCCTGAACACGGTGCGCCGCGTCGCAGTCTGCTCCAACAAGGCTTCCAGCCATATCAAGTTCACCCTGAGCAACGGTCAGATCGAGATTTCCGCCCAGGACCTCGGTTTCGCCCTTGCCGCCTACGAAAAAGTCCTCTGCGACTATGCCGGAGACGACCTTACCATAGGTTTCAAGTCAACCTTCCTGACGGAGATCCTCTCCAATATGAGCTGCAACTCAATCACCATCAAGTTCGCGGACGCCCGCCGCGCAGCCCTCATCCTTCCCAGCGAGGAAGAAGCTGAAAGCGAGAAGATCTGCGGTATCCTGATGCCTATAATGGTCCAATAGTTTTTATGGAACTGAATCTTGAAAGGCCCTTGCTCTTTTTCGACATAGAGAGCACCGGGCTCAGCATTGCATCCGACGGTATTATCGAACTCAGCTTTGTCAAGGCTTTCCCCGACCATAGCGTAAAGGTCAAGACCTGGAAAATCAAGCCCTGGGACTACGAGAAAGGCTGCCAGATCCATATCAACGAAGAAGCCTCCAAGGTCAACGGCGTACACGACGAAGACCTGAAAGACTGTCCTCTTCTGATCGAAGTCCTTCCCGAGATTCTGGACTGGCTGCGTGACAGCGACCTTGCCGGTTTCAACTCCGCCAAATTCGACCTTCCGCTGTTGTCCGAAGAAATCGAAAGAGTCAGAGCCTACTGCAAAAAACGCATCGGTGAAAAGACTGTTTCGCAGGAGAAAAAAGAAAAGGCGAAGGAACTGCTCGGACAGATCGAGACCGTGGACCTTCACCAGTGCAAGATGGTGGACGTGCAGAACATCTACCACTATTTCGAGCCCAGAAACCTTCGCGCCGCCTACCGTTTCTATTGCGGCGGCAAGGATTTCGACAACGCCCATACGGCCGAGGCCGACACTCTAGCGACTTTCGAGGTACTCAAAGCCCAGCTTGACCTCTATAAGGACCCCTCGGACACTCATACGGAAGTCCTTAAAAACGATGTCGAGGCCCTCTCCAAGATAGGCGGACGGCCCAGGACAGTGGATTTTGCCGGACGTCTCTACCTCAACGACGAGGGCGAAGCCGTCATCAGTTTCGGGAAGCACAAGGGCAGGACCGCACGTGAAGTCTGGGAGAGCGAGCCCTCGTATTTCGCCTGGATAGAAAACGGAGAATTCACCCTGGATACTAAGCGGCAGTTCGCACGTCTCAAAGAGCAGTTCATAGCTGAAAGGAAGGCTGCGCTCGATCGGCCGGCGACGGACGCTGAGCTCTCTTCCCTTGCCGAGAAATTCAACGGAAGGCTTTTCTGATGGCCACTAAGCCCAATTTTATGGACAGCGGGACTGTGCTCTTCAAAGCACAGAACAACGCCGAGGCACTCCGTCTGGTAAGCGAGGTGCTCTCCCGGGACGGCGGAAAAGTCGTCCGGAAAGACAATCTCCTTACTCTCGATTTTTCGTCCTTTTTCCATACAAGGCTGATTGAGGCCAGCGTGGAGCCGACGTCGAGTCCCGGCACTTTCGCGGTCTCTTTCAGGGAGGGCAACTGCGGAAGACTCATACGCTTCGCCCTGGCCTCGCGTTCCGCGGTCAGAAGGATGCAGAAAATCAGGAATGAAATGAAGTCCTACCAGAACCGGTAGGGCTTTTTGCTAAGGTATGAATTGTAGAAGCGCGGATCTCCCGTGACCTCCTCCCCCAGCCAGGACGGCCTGCCGAAAGCCTCGTCTTCACTTCCGAGCTCAATCTCAGCCATCACCAGGCCTTCATTGTCCCCGTGGAATTCATCCACTTCAAAGCAGCGTTCACCGGCGGGGACTATATAGCGGGTCTTGTCGATGCTGCCGCTCTTGCAGAGGGTGAAGAGCTCCTCGGCATCCTTGAGAGGGATTTCCATCTCCCACTCAGGACGGCTGAAGCCTTTTGTGGCTCCTTTTATGGTCAGGATACCGACTCCATCGCGGATCCTAATACGGACTGTATTGCCGCTGTCGTGGGCGATATATCCCTGGGTTATACGGTATGAACGGACGGCTTTCTCTTTGAAAGAAGCGTCTTTGACGAGGAATTTTCTTTCTGTTTCAGGTCATATCACGCCCCTCGGCAATCCCCTCGCGGATTTCGGTGGAAGAGATGTTCACAAGAGGGGCTTTCAGAAGCTCTATCCGGTATGAGGGGTCTTCCTTCAGAAGCCGGGCACGCAGATGTCCCCGGTGATAGCCTTTGCGCGGAAAGACGGCTACTCCATATTCCTTCAGGATACGGCTGTAGTCCCTCCATCTGGGGAAACTCTCAAGATTATCCGCGCCGATTACGAGGGTAAAATCATTCTCTCTCTCCCTTGCCTTGAGGGCATCCAGCGTCCTTATCGTGTACTGCGGCGGCTCCATCCTTAGTTCTATGTCTTCCACTTTCACATTCAGTCCGGGATGGCGTCTGACGGCCTCCACGGCATCCTGGAAGCGTTTCTCCGCATTGTCTCCCGGATTCTTGAAGGGATTCTGGGGCGTAACGACAAGATAGACCTTGTCGAAAAGGGCCTCGTCGGTCAGGTACTCCATAATGGCCAGATGACCTATGTGGAGCGGATTGAAACTGCCGCTATAGACCGCAACTTTCATTTTGCAAGGAACTCATCCACAAGCTTTTCCGCTTCCGAGAGGGCGGTCTGGAGATCATCGTTTACAAGGACGATGTCGAACTTCGGGGCGTAAGTCATTTCCTCAGCCGCCTTGGCAACCCTCTTTTCGATTTCCTCCATAGGATCGGTGGCGCGGTTAATAAGCCTCTCGCGCAGGACCTCCACGGAAGGAGCCTGGATGAAGACCGAAAGGGCCTTGTCTCCGAAATATTTCTTCAGGCTGACTCCCCCCTTGACGTCCACGTCGAAGATAATCACGTGGCCCTTGCCCCAGATGCGGTTGACCTCACTCTTGAGGGTGCCATAGAAACGGTCGGGATAGACCTCTTCGTATTCCACGAACTTGTCGTCCCTCACCAGAGCGCGGAAAATGTCGGCGCTGTAGAAAAGATACTCAACGCCATCCTGCTCTTCGCCCCGGGGCGGACGCGAGGTCGCGGAAACTGAAAACTCCATTTCGGGGTGTTTGCTGAGGATGTGCCCGACGATGGTGCTCTTGCCGGAGCCGGAGGGGGCTGAAAAAATCAGAACTTTACCGTCCATACTTTTTTATCTTTCCACAAAAATAGTTAAATTTGCGTGATTTAAGAAACAGTAGTGGATTAATCGACTTAATTTTTATAAATACTATGGTATCTTACAAAGAAATCGGCCTTGTGAACACCCGCGAGATGTTCGCCAAGGCTGTTGCCGGCGGTTACGCCATTCCCGCATTCAATTTCAACAATATGGAGCAGCTCCAGGCCATCATCCAGGCCTCTGCCGAAACAAAGTCTCCGGTTATCCTCCAGGTTTCCAAGGGTGCCCGCAACTATGCCAACCAGACCCTTCTCCGCTATATGGCAGAAGGTGCAGTGCAGTATGCCAAGGAACTCGGCTGGGAGCATCCCCAGATCGTCCTTCACCTGGACCACGGCGATAGCTTCGAACTCTGCAAGAGCTGCGTTGATATGGGCTTCAGCTCCGTAATGATAGACGCTTCCGCCCTCCCTTACGAGGAGAATATCGCCCTCACCAAGAAGGTAGTGGACTATGCCCATCAGTATGATGTGACCGTCGAGGCTGAACTCGGCGTCCTGGCCGGCGTGGAAGACGAAGTCTCCGCTGAAGAAAGCCACTACACCCGTCCGGAAGAGGTCATCGACTTCGCCACCCGTACCGGCTGCGACTCCCTGGCCATCTCCATCGGCACCTCCCACGGCGCCTACAAATTCAAGCCCGAGCAGTGCACCCGCGACCCGAAGACCGGCCGTCTGGTTCCCCCGCCGCTTGCCTTCGACGTCCTCCACGAGATTGAAAAGAAGCTTCCCGGCTTCCCGATCGTCCTCCACGGTTCATCTTCCGTTCCTCAGGAGTATGTGGACATCATCAACGAGTACGGCGGAAAACTTCCGGATGCAGTCGGCATCCCCGAGGAGCAGCTCCGCGAAGCCTCCAAGAGCGCTGTCTGCAAGATCAACATCGACTCCGACAGCCGTCTCGCGATGACCGCCGCAGTCCGCAAGGTCTTCCACGACAAGCCCGGCGAGTTCGATCCGCGCAAATACCTCGGCCCCGCCCGTGACGAGATGAAGAAGCTCTATATGCACAAGATCATCAACGTCCTCGGCTCCGACGGCAAGGCTCTCTAAGCCTGCACTTATAATTAGAGATAGTCAATGTGCATAGTGTCCCCAAATGTGGGACACTATGTGCGTTTTAGGGGTGTTTTCGTCACTAGTGTCCCACAAAATGGGACACTATGCACACGACGACAGGACGGGACCCTTGCTACCTGTACGGCCGGAAGGCGAGGCAGGCGTCGTGGCCGCCGAAGCCGAAGGAGTCGGAGATTCCGAGGGTGAGATCGGCCTTGACTGCGACATTGGGAGTGTAGTCAAGGTCGCATTCGGGGTCGGGTGTATCCAGATTGATGGTCGGGGGGCAGATGCCTTCGCGAAGGGCCATAAGCGTCGCGATGGCCTCGGCGGCACCGGCGGCGCCGAACATATGGCCCGTCATTGACTTAGTCGAGGAGATATGGGCCTTGTAGGCATTCTCTCCAAGGGCGACTTTATAGGCGATGGTCTCGGCGACGTCGTTGAGTTTCGTGCCGGTGCCGTGGGCATTGATGTAGAGGACATCCTTCTGAGGCTCATATCCGGCCTCTTCCAGGGCCACGCGGATACATTCAGCCTGAGTGCTGCCATCCGGACGGGGAGCCGTGGAGTGGTAGGCGTCACAGGTGTTTCCATAGCCGACGACTTCGCCGTAGATAGGAGCGCCCCTCTCGATGGCGTGGTCAAGGGATTCAAGAACCAGCACGGCACCGCCGTCACCCATCACGAAACCACGGCGGTTCGCATTGAAGGGCAAGGAGGCATATTTCGGGTCGTCGGCAAGCGTGAGGGCCTTGGCGTTGGCGAAGCCGGCGACGCCGAGGGGCAGGGAGGTAAACTCCGAACCGCCGGCAATGATAGCGTCGGCATAGCCGTGACGGATGGCACGGAAGGCTTCTCCTATGCAGTGGGACGAGGTCGCGCAGGCCGTGACGATGTCAAGGCAAGGGCCCTTGGCCGCGAATTTTATAGCAATATGGCCGGCGGCGATATTGGAAATCATCGTAGGGATGAAAAGCGGAGAAATCCATTTTCCAGAAGGATCCTCTATCATCTTCGCAGTCTCCTTGTAGAAAACTTCGAAGCCGCCGACTCCGCTGCCGACGTAAACGCCCAGCCTGTAAGGGTCTATGTTCGCCCCCTCCCCTTCCGCTACAAGACCGCTGTCCTGCATCGCCTGCCAGGCTGAGGCCATAGCATACTGTGTGAACAGAGCCTGCTTGCGTATGAAGGGCTTTTCCATACCGAACTGCTCGGGGTCGAAATCCTTGACCTTGCCTGCAATCCTGACGGGCATATCCATCAATTCGTCTATCATTTCGATACCGCAGACACCGTTTTTCAGACTGCTCCAAAAATCGGCGACCGTATTGCCGACGGACGAAACGACGCCCATCCCTGTAACTACTACTCTTTTAGTCATAATTTTGCAAATATATGCAAATTTTCGGGAACTATAACGACTCAGCGGTTTCGCACTGGCCTGATAACAAAGGAGAACTCACGGGGCTGGGGATGCAGGAGGTAAGCTTCCAGAGGAGTCTTTCCCCAGGAATTCACGCCGCCGAGACCCATCTGGACCAGATCGGCGTGGATATAAGTCTTCCCTGCCGAGCGCTGTCCCTCATGGGCCTTCTTCTTAAGTTCCAGAGAATGCTGAGCTATGCCACGCTGATTATTGTGGTTCACCTCGGCCTTGTCACCCTCCGGCAGGGACACATCCAGGTCTTCGAGGCTGAAAGGAAGTGCCGAGGCGGAGAAATCCGCACCTGAAAGCAGTTCGAGGCCATTTCCGCCATCGTCCAGGATACGGAAATAATGAAGACCTGTATGAGTGCCGGACTCCTGGGAGCGGGGATAGCCGTAGTGATACTGATCCTCCACTCTCTGCCTGTAATGGCCCAGAAGGGCGGCGGAGCGGCGGTCGATATAATTCTCCCAAGGGCCAAGACCGAAGAAATCAAGGCTGGAGTATTCTCCCCTCATTGCAAAGCGCACACCGAAACGGAAAAGGTCCGGAGCCTGGGACAATTTGCCGGCATCTTCCATACTCTCGAGTACGGACACGCTTCCGTCAGGATCCACACGGTACTGCATAGTCACACGGGCGGCATTTCCTATGGGCTCATAGACAACTTTCACAAGGTAGGAATCGCCGACGGCCTCGACGTCGAAGGACGCCGGCTTGAACTCGGCCTGACGCCATAGTTTCCCCTTGGAGGCAAGATTGGCACCGAGGTCATTCTCGGTCACCGCACGGTTGAAACAAGGTACCAGCGGTTCTGAAAGAAGCTCCTTACGGTCTAAAGTATAGGATGAAATCGCACCGGTGGACTTGTTGAATGTCAGAGTCCAGAGTGCTTCCCTTGAAGCAGTCGTACCCTTAGTGTCTAATGAGCCCGAAAGCACGAGATACTTGTTTGAATCATTGAAAGCCAAATGACCTCCGACCGCATCCAGTAGAGGCTTGCGAGAGTTGCGGAGAACTATCTGGTCGTATGCAATTTCCTCTCCGGCCTCCAGCAGAAGAGCCGCCTTCTTGAGCTGATAACGCACATTAAGGGTAAGAACTTCAGCCTCAGGCAGTTGTTCGATTCCGAGATTGAAAGTCTTCGACTTCTGGGGAGCGACGTCCAGATTGTCAATCACGCCGGAAAGAACCTTCTCGCCATTCGCCTCGACATCCCAGAGCATACGCACATTCTCAAGACCCGTGAAGAAATTCTCATTGAATACTTTAAGGGCGTCGGGAGTGCCTGAAGTGTGGATATTGCGGTACTGGTAGCGGACCTCATAGGCGTGCGGATGAAGGCTGCGGTCCGCGGCGATGATGCCGTTGCAGTTGAAAGAGCCGTCGGATGCGTCATAGCTGTTATAGTCGCCGCCGAAAGCGAAAATATGGTCCGTGCCATACTTCGCCGGGTCCACTTTCTTCAGCAGGGCCTGGTCCTGGAAGTCCCAGATAAAGCCGCCCTGATAGGAAGGATACTTGCGGATAAGGTCCCAGTACTCCTTGAAATTCCCTATGGAATTGCCCATAGCGTGGGCATATTCGCACTGGATGAGCGGACGGCGGCCGTCTTCCTTAAGGTATTTCTCACACTTGTCCGGAGACCAGTACATAGGGCAGACAATATCCGTAAAATCCGTCTTTGTATCGATGCAGTTTTCATACTGGACAGGACGGGAAGGGTCGTAATTCTTTATCCAATTGTAGCAGGCGAGGAAATTCTGGCCGCTGCCGGCCTCGTTTCCAAGGCTCCAGACAATGACCGAAGGATGGTTGAAATCACGGTAGACCATCCTCTGGTCGCGGATCAGGTGGGCGGAAGCGAAAAGCGGATTCTGGGCAAGGGTTTCCCCGTCCTTGTAGCCCATTCCGTGTGACTCGATATTCCCTTCGTCCACGACATATAATCCATAGCGGTCGCAAAGGCTGAGCCACTTCGGGTCATCCGGATAGTGGCAAGTGCGTACCGCATTGATATTCAGCTGCTTCATTATACGGATATCGCGGATCATATCCTCCTCCGAGAGGACATAACCTTTGTATGGATCCAGTTCGTGGCGGTCGGCCCCCTTGATAAGGATAGGCTTGCCGTTGACAAGAAGCTGGGCATTTTTGATCTCGACAGTCCGGAAGCCGAATTCGACAGAAGTGCTCTCTGCTCCTGCGTTAAGACGGAGAGTATAGAGATTAGGCTCCTCTGCGCTCCAAAGCTTCACGCCCGGAATATTGCCAGACCATTTCGCCACTCCTCCGGAAGACTTGACAGTCAATGTCTTGAGAGGGCTGCCGTCTGCGTCGAGAACTTCCGCTTTGACTTCCTTCACTCCACGGGTGACGCTCACTTCCAGGTCCATATTGCCCTCCATAGAGCCTTTCACGTGGACATCCTCTATCCTTTCCTGCTCACGGGTATAAACATACACTCCCCGGGCTATGCCGCTCAGGCGCCAGAAATCCTGGTCCTCAAGATAAGTGCCGTCGCACCAGCGGAATATCTCCAAGGCAATGACGTTCAGACCGGTACGCACATATTTCGTGATATCGAAGCGCGCTTCCAGCTTACTGTCCTCGCTGTAACCGACCATCTTGCCGTTCACCCAGACTCGGACGTTCGAAGTGGCACTGCCGATGCAGAGGCAAATCTGCTTGCCGCTCCACGAAGGAGCTATGTCGAAGACCTTGCGGTACTGGCCGACATAGTTATGTTCCATAGCCGGATAAGGCGGATTGTTCTTGTAGTGACCGCGCCAGGGATAACCTATATTTACATAGATGGGGTCTCCGTATCCATTCAGTTCCCAAGCTCCGGGAACAGGAATCTCTCCCCAGGATGAATCATTGTAAGTAATTGATTCAAAGCCCTTGAGACGGCCTTCAACGGTCTCGTTCCAATGGAACTTCCACATCCCGTTCAGCGAGAGGGTCTGCTGCTCGGCCGTGACGAAGGTCGCCCTCATCGGCATACGGTTTTCCTCGAATTGTTTTGGGTCCTGCCAGGGTTCGAGTTTCTTTCCCTGAAGGCTCAGCGTAAGACACAAAGCGCTCAGGGCAAAAATAAATCTTCTCATAGTGTTATCAGTATGTGTTATTCGTGAAGGGCGAAGCGCTGCTCCGCGAGTTTTTCCCATTTGGTCCCGGGACGGCCGTAATTGGCATAAGGGTGGATCGAGATGCCGCCTCGGGGCGTGAACAAACCTGTGACCTCGATATATTTCGGGTCCATAAGCTTGATCAGATCCTTCATTATGATATTGACGCAGTCCTCGTGGAAATCCCCGTGGCTGCGGAAGGAGAAGAGATAGAGTTTCAGAGATTTGGATTCGACCATCTTCACGTCCGGGACATAGCTTATGCGGATTTCGGCGAAATCCGGCTGGCCGGTAATCGGACAGAGAGTGGTGAATTCCGGGCAGTTGAACTTCACCCAATAGTCATTGTCCGGATGCTGGTTCTCAAAGGTTTCCAGCACCTCGGGAGCATAATTCTGACTGTAGGCGACTTTATGGCCGAGGGATTTGAGGTCTTCGGGATTGCGTGCCATTGTCTATTCCTCCCCTGCCTCTTTGAGCCTTTCGGCGTTCTCGGCGATCTGAAGCTGGTCGATGCATTCCTGGATGTCACCGTCCATAAAGACGGGCAGATTGTACATACTCCAGCCGATGCGATGGTCGGTAACGCGGCCCTGAGGATAATTATAGGTACGTATCTTGGCGCTGCGGTCGCCGGTCGAGACCATAGTCTTGCGCTTTGCCGCAATTCCGTCCAGATATTTCTGATGTTCCATATTGTAGAGCCTCGTGCGGAGCTCTTCCATAGCCCTGTCGAGGTTCTTCAGCTGGGAGCGCTCTTCCTGGCACTGGACCACGATCCCGGATGGGATATGGGTAAGACGGACGGCGGAATAGGTCGTATTGACGCCCTGGCCGCCGGGACCGGATGCACAGAAAAGGTCCTTGCGGATATCGGCGGGATTAAGTTCTATGTCAAACTCGCCGGCCTCAGGGAAAACGGCCACGGAAGCAGCCGAGGTCTGGATACGTCCCTGGGTTTCGGTCTGCGGAACCCTCTGGACGCGGTGAACTCCGGACTCGTATTTCATAACTCCATAGACTCCGTCGGTCGTGCTGGAGAGCTTGAAGACTATCTGCTTGAAACCGCCTGCCGTTCCGGGAGCCTGGTCAGAAATTTCGAGCTTCCAGCCGCGGCGTTCGGCGAAGTGCTGGTACATACGGAAGAGGTCTCCCGCGAAAATCGCGGCCTCGTCGCCGCCGGTGCCGCCACGGATTTCGACCATAGCGTTCTTGCCGTCGTCCGGATCGGCGGGGATCAGAAGGAGCTTGATATTCTGCTCTATATCAGGTATTTTCGGCTCTATTTCGGCTATTTCGTCGCGCGCCATCTCCTTCAGGTCCTCGTCCTTTTCATTCATCAGGATATCCTTGGCCTGGGAGAGTTCGTCCATAAGCCGTTTGTACTCCAGGCCGGCTGCGATGATGGGCTGGAGCTCCTTGTAGTCCTTGTTCAGCTGGACAAACTTCTTCATATCCGCTATCACCTCGGGGTCAGCGAGCTGCTCCTCGAGTTTCTTATATTTGTCCTGGAGACTCAGAACCTTCTCCAGTAGTGAGTTTTCTGCCATAATTCAGTTCTTTTCAGTCTGCAAAGATAAGGAAAAATCTTCACAATCCCTTAGCCTTGCCTTCATCCCATACGGCATCCATCTCGGCGAGCGTCATTTCGCTGAGTTTGCGGCCCTTACGGAGAGTCTGCTCCTCAAGATAATTGAAACGCCGGCGGAACTTGTCGCAGGCGCGGTTGAGCGCCGCTTCGGGGTCCACGTCCCAGATGCGCGAGGCATTGATGCAGGCGAAGAGAAGGTCGCCGAATTCCTCTTCCAGATGGGCCTGATTGTCTTCACGGCTCGCCTCCTCAGCCTCTTTGTATTCTTCCTCGACCTTGGCCCATACGTCCTCTTTCTTCTCCCAGTCGAAACCGCAGCCGCGGGCCTTCTCCTGCATTGACAGGGCTTTGAGAATGGCCGGCATCGAGTCCGGGATTCCGGACATAACCCTTTTGTTGCCGCCTTTTTCCTTGGCCTTGACGAGTTCCCAGGTGTCGGCTATCTCCTTGGCGCTGGTCTGCTTTCCGGCCTCGGGGCCGAAGACGTGAGGATGGCGGAAGACCATCTTGTCGCAGATTTTCTCCAGCGAGTCGGCTATGTCGAAGGCTCCCTCTTCCTGGGCGATGCGGGCGTAAAAGACCATATGATACAGCAGGTCGCCGATTTCCTTGGCACTCCCCTGCCGGTCGCCTTTCAATATGGTGTCGCTTAGTTCATAGACCTCTTCTTCGGTCATCACCCTGATTGTATCGAAGGTCTGGGCGGCGTTCCAGGGGCATTTTTCCCTAAGTTCGTCCATTATGTCCAGCAGCCTTCCGAACGCCGCTATTTTTTCCTCTCTGCTATGCATAATTTTTATTCTTTGAAGTATGCTTTGCTTGTGAACCGCCTCACTTCGTTCGGCCCCTCCCATAAATGGGCCCCTCCCTCTTACGGGGCCGAGGGTGGGGTCCCCTAAAAATATATTTTTTGGGGTGCCCCAAGGGTGGCCACGGGTTCACAAACAAAGCATACTTCAGTAAATTATACAAAGATAATAATTATATTTGCAAGTTGAATGGACAAGTGCAGATACATATCGCCGGATGAGGCCGTCGCCGCAGTCAGAAGCGGCGACCATATCCATCTGAGCAGCATCGCCAGCGTGCCCCACATACTCATAGAGGCGCTGGTCAGACGTTCCGGAGAACTCCGGGACCTGCACTTCCATCATTTCCACACCGAAGGCCCGGCCCCGTACAGCGAAGAGCAGTATGAGGGAATCTTCTTCGACCAGGGTTTCTTCGTGGGGCCGAACGTGCGAGCCAACGTGAATGCAGGATGGGCGGACTACCTTCCGGCCCATCTTTTCGAGTCGCAGGCAATATACCGCAGCGGCGCGCTCCGCTGCGACGTGGCTATGGTCCAAGTTTCCGAGCCGGTGGACGGGATGGTCTCCCTCGGGACCAGCGTAGACTGCTCGGTGGCGGCCTTGGAAGTGGCCAGAGAAAGGATCGGCGTCGTCAATCCCAACGTTCCTTTCGCCTATGGGGACCTGATTCCTCTGGAGCGCTTTACAGCCCTGGTGCGCGACGAGCGGCCTCTTATTACCAAATCCTATGTCGCGCCCTCCGAAACGGACCGCCTGATAGGAGCCCATTGCGCCGAACTCGTTCCCGACGGAGCCTGCCTCCAGATGGGCATAGGCTCCCTTCCGAACGCAGTCTGCTGTGCCCTGGAAGGACACAGGCACCTTGGTCTGCATACTGAAATGTTCGCCGACGGAGCCCTACAGCTGATTCGCGACGGAGTGATTGACGGATCCTGCAAGGCGATCGACAGGGGCAAGGTCGTGGCCTCCTTCCTTCTCGGTTCGCAGGAGGTCTATGACTTCATAGACCGCAATCCTGACGTGCAGATGCGCGAGATCGCCTATACCAACAATCCTCTGATTATCGGCAGGAATCCCAATGTGGTGTCCATAAATTCCGCGACCGAAATCGACCTTACCGGCCAGGTCTGCGCCGACTCCATCGGCGAAAGGATCTATTCCGGAACCGGCGGCCAGCTGGACTTCGTGCGCGGAGCCAAACTCTCCGAAGGCGGGAAAGCCATAATAGCCTTGTCATCAAGAACATCCAAGGGCCTTCCCAAGATTGTCCCGACCCTTAAACCCGGCGCCGGAGTCGTCACTCCAAGGGCCGACGTGCAATGGGTAGTGACCGAGTGGGGTGCAGTCAATCTCTATGGAAAATCCCTCCAGGAGCGCGCCAAGGCCCTGATTTCAATTGCCCATCCCGACGACCGCGAAGCCCTGTCCCGCGCCGCCTTCAAGCGCTTCGGGCCGCATTGGACAAAAGTTTGCCTATGAACCCGTGAAATGCAAGTGCTTGATTTTCAGGCAGATGCCGGGAATCGTGTATGTAGACTTACATACACGATTTTCTGCAAGTTACTGAAACATAGCGCTTTATATTTCACGCTAATCACTGTCGCTTCGCCTGCGGCACAGGGACTTCGGCCCGGTACACCCCTTTGGGGCTACCCCTCCCACAGCGCTTCGCTTGTGGGCCCCTCCCGTTCACGAAGTCACGGGCGACTACGCCGTCCGAAGTCCCTGTGCCATCCGTCTTCGCGCCAGGTCCACCATTCAGCCGCACGCCTTCTTGCCATCGTCTGCAAGCAGAGGGGCCGTACGCGAGCCCTTGAGTCTAGCTCGCGGGAGGCCACTCAGGCGGCGGCCATGACAGCCGGCCGCCGCCGGTGCGTTCTGCGAGCCAGCCCTTGCCCCTGCCATTCGGGCAAAGGCGTCCCGTCCTGCATTTCCACTGAAAGTGCCGAGCGTCCGTAGGTGTCCAAAATTTGGACCGGTACGGACAGGGGCCAGCTTCGCCAAGGATTCCCCCGAACCCCGGAGCGACTCTTCCTAAAAACGGGTTCTGATTATTAACTCTGCATCCTGCAGGCCGGGAGATGTGGCGTGGAGGAAGATTTTGCCGGCCTCTGTCGATGAAGACTGCACGATGGCGGTAAGTTTGCCGTTGAAGGCGTGCATCGTGGGACCTTGGAAGGGCTCAAGGCAGGTGGGGTCGCCGTTGGCGCAGGCGCGGAAGGAGCCGGGGCCGGTAACATCAAACGAAACGGGAGAATCGGCCAGAGGGCACAGATTGCCATCCGCGTCCACTATGCTCACAGTAACGTAGGCAAGGTCTTCCCCGTCGGCTTTCAGACGGCGGCCGTCGTATTCCAGTTTGATAGCCACCGGGGCTCCCGCTGTACGGACATAGGCCGTATCGACAGGCTGACCGGAAACATCAAGAGAAACAGCCATCAACTCTCCTGGGGTAAACGGAACATCCCAACGAAGACGATAACGTGCCTCGACATTTTCCAAGCGGTCGCCTTTGGTTTTCTTCTTTGGCGTCAATTTGGTCCTGATTCCTAAGCTCCTGCCGTTCAGAAACAGTTCGGCCGAAGGAGAATCAGTATAGACATAGACCGGGACGAGTTCGCCCGAAGACCAGTTCCAATGGGGCAGGATATGCAGTGTGTGCGCATTTTCGTTCCAGACGCTCCGGAAAAGATAATATCTGTCCTTAGGGATGGAAGCAAGATCCACGATTCCGAACATAGAGCTGTGGTTGGGCCAGCCGTCATCCTCATAGGGTGTAGGCTCACCCAGATAGTCAAATCCGGTCCAGACGAACTGGCCGATCGCCCAGGGCCAGTCTTCGTACATCGCAAGATCGCAGTCGGGGGTATTTGACCAGCTTGTGGATTCCAGATCAAAGGAAGAGCACTGACGGTCCGGGCTCAATGCCATATCCCGCTGCTTGACGGCCGGAAGATGATAAACGCCTCTGGAACTTAAAGTTGAACCGCTCTCCGCACCGAGAATCAGCCTGTCGCCGACCTTCTTGC
>CACZDC010000062.1 GCA_902779785.1 uncultured Bacteroidia bacterium | reverse complement strand
TGACTGATTTTCAGTCTGTTCCGTGGAGCATAGGAGAATCGAACTCCTGACCTTTTGAATGCCATTCAAACGCTCTACCAACTGAGCTAATACCCCGTTCTTTCCCGAATTGGGACTGCAAAGGTACGAACTTTTTCGGAAGTTCCAAACTTTTTTGTGAAAATTTTAGGGATTGTCGCGGAAATAGTCGGAGAGGATAATGTCCTCCGAGATTTGCCAGCTTTCTTCGCTGATGGTAGTATAATCCGGGGAGAGGATGGAGTGGCCAAGGCCGCGCCAGGTGGCGTCAGAGCCCATAATGTCCAGGATTGAGGTATAGACATCGACTTGCTGGATGCTGTCCTTTCGGGCGCACTTGGGATTGAATCCGCCGTTGATGATATACAGCGGGAGTTCTTCGCTCACCCGGCCTTCCATTTCAAGGTATGGGGTATGGGGAGCATGGTCTCCGGTAATGATGACAAGGCTCTTGTCCAGAAGGCCGCTTAGTTCCAAGTGGGCAAAATAATGTTCTATGGCCTGGTCTGTCAGGTGACAGTCTATGAGGTAGTTCCTGAAGGGCTCCGGCAGGCTTTCGTCCGCGAGGGTAAAGTCCTTGCATCGCGGTTCTGTGTAGGGAGAGTGCATAGACAGTGTCAGGACCAGGGAGAAGAATGGCCTCTTACCGGCGGAATCCAGTCGGGCGGCATAATTGAAAACCCGAGGGTCGTCCAGATATGGGACATACTCGCCTTCCCAGGGATAGGTCTTGTAGGAATAGCATTCTCCGAGGCCGTACACTACGTTCATCTGCTCCTGCTGCCAGAGGGAAGGGTTGGTGGGGACGATTATCCTGCTTTGTTCCGGTGAAAAGCCCATTTGTGCGGGCAGGCCTGGCAAGATATTGTTGCGGGATAGCGAGACGGTGACAGCCATGCGCAGTGGCAACAGACCAGTCATATAGATGATTTGTCCGTCAGAGGATTCGCCGTTGACGATATTCTCCTGCATATGCCCGTTAAAATAGACATTCCCCTTTCTTTTGAGTCCGTTCAGGAAAGGGGTAATCTCTTTTCCGTCCACGACCAGGTCGCAGGATGCCGTGGAGTAGGATTCCACCAGAATGAAAATCAAGTTTTCTATCTCGGGAGCCGCCGTCCTGCCGCTCACCCTGCCGCGGCGGTCTTCGCAGAAGGCGCGGATTTCCTCCTGCCTTTCCTGGGAGAGTGTCGTGGTTTCGAGCAGTTTACATTCCGACTTGAAGTAGCGGAAAAGTCCAATCTGGAAAGTAGTGCTGTTGGGGTAGAGTTCCTTGAGTGCTTTAGAGTGGAGAAAGTCATCCGGAGTCTTTGGAGAAACGGCGAGAATAATACCGAAAAAGACATAGATGGCTCCCAGTGAGGGAATACAGGCCCCAATTTTGCCACTACTCCGTCTCCAGATCAGGAAGAAAACGACCCCGGCAAGAAGAAAGTACAAATCTTTCCACTGTGCCCCGGCGAGAACGGTACTGACCAGTGAACTGTCAGAAGCGTTTTTCCATTCGAGGAGCAAGAGAGGGGAGAAATACAGATGAAAGAATCTTCCGTAGAGGACATTGCACAGGGCGAGGGCCAGAGAAAGGTAAAAACACAAAAGCAGACTTCCCCTGAGTCTGAATCCGCAAAGGAGAAGACTCAGTGTAAACAACACCGTCACATCCAGTAGGATGGAGAACCATGCCTGGCCCCAAGAAATGTCGTTTCCTCCCAGCTCTATCAGGCCTTCCCACGCCTGGAAGCGATGCATCATATACAGATTGAGCATCGAGCAGAGGAAAAGGCAGATGAACCAAAGCGATTTTTTTAACATTGCATTTTACGGTTGTGCAAATTTAACAAAAAATAGATTATTCCGGGGAAAATCTGTATATTTGCTAATTGTATTAAACCTGTGCAATGAAGATTGTTGCTGATACTAATATCCCGTTCCTTAAGGGTGTGTTCGAGCCCTACGGGGAGGTGGTCTATAAGGATGGCCGGGCCATCGGCAGGGAGGATTGCCTTGATGCGGACGTGCTGATCATCAGGACGAGGACGCGCTGTGACGCGGCAATGCTTGAGGGGACCAGGGTCAAGGTCATCGCTACCGCGACTATCGGTATGGACCACGTCGATATGCCGTGGTGCATCGAGCACGGAATCATAGTTTATAATGCTGAGGGCTGCAATGCCGGCGGGGTGGTGGACTATGTCCTGTCGGCCCTTTATGGGGTCGCTTCCCGAAAGGCGATACGTCTGGAGGGCGAGACCATAGGTATTGTCGGAGTCGGACACGTGGGGGAGAGAGTGGCCGAGGCGGCGCAAAAGCTTGGTTTCCAGGTGCTTCTCTGTGATCCGCCCCGCGCAGAAATGGAGGGCCCGGATAAATTCTGCAGTCTGGAATTCCTGCTTGAGAACTCTCAGATCGTGACTATGCACACTCCTCTGGACGACAGTACGCGCATTATGGCGGACGAGGATTTCTTCCAGAAAATAGCTCCCGGGACCATTTTCATAAATGCCTCCAGGGGAGAAGTGGTGGACGAGGCCGCTCTGATGAGGGCGCGTCCTAAGCTGGGCGCGGTCGTGATTGACACCTGGTGCAATGAACCGGATGTCAACCGAAACCTCATAGACGTCTGTGACATCGCGACTCCGCACATAGCCGGTTATTCCTATCAGGGCAAGCAGATGGGGACGGCGATGGCTGTCCGCTCCGTGGCGAAGCATTTCGGGATCGATGCGCTCAAGGACTATTTCCCGGAGACCGAGAGCCCTGACCTGGATCCGATACGCATAGATGTTGCTGGCAAATCACAGGGCGAGATAACCTCGATCCTGCAATATAACTACCCTATATTTACGGACGATTTCTTTTTCCGCTCCGCTCCGGAGAATTTCGAGAAGATCCGTTCAGAATATCGTTACCGCAGAGAATTCTACATAGACTGATAACCATGTTTACACAATCCGACATTCTTCAGATCGAGGGCCGCGGCTCATCCGCAGGGCAGGTCGAAAAGCAGCTGAACTGTTTCCGCAAGGGTTTTCCCTGGATGAAAATTGTCGCGCCGGCAACCCCCGAGCGCGGCATTATGGTACTTAGTGAGAAGCACGCTGATGAGTGCGTCGCCTACTACCGCAGCGCCAAAGTCGACGGTCGTTGCAAGTTCGTGCCGGCTTCGGGCGCTGCTTCCCGTATGTTCAAGGATATGTTCTCCGCCCTTGCGAAACTTGAGGCGGGGGAGAACCTGAGTCCGGAAGATCCGGCGTCGAAACTCGTCGCCCGTCTCCGTGAATTCGCTTTCTATGACTCGAAGGTCTTTGACCATCCCGACGATCCCAGGGACGTCCTTGAAAAGCTATTGACCGACAAAGGACTCTCTTACGGGTCGAAACCTAAAGGAGTGCTTAAGTTCCATCGCTATCCTTCCGAAGTCCGTACCGCAATCGCCGAGCATCTGGTTGAAGCCGCTTCTTATATGCAGGATAACGGTGTATGCCATCTGACAATAACCATTTCGCCGGAGCACAGGAAACTCTTTGAGGATGCCGTAGGGCAGGTGAAGGCAGAATATGAGGCCCGTTTCGGCGTGAAGTATGACATTCGTTTCACGACCCAGGCGGCCTCTACGGACACGATTGCCGTGGACGATAAGAACAAGCCGTTCCGGAAGTCGGACGGCTCTCTGCTCTTCCGTCCTGCCGGACACGGAGCCTTGATTTACAACCTGAATGAGGTTGAGGAAGAACTCGTGTCCATCAAAAATATCGACAATGTCGCGTCGGAAAAACTCCTGCCAACGACAAAGAAATACAAGGAGATACTGCTAGGCAGCGCCCTGATTGTCAGGGACCAGATCTATCAGTACCTGGATGAGCTTGATGCCGCTCCGAGTGTAGAACTTTGCAACGAGATCGAGGACTACCTGGACCGCGTGCTCTGCGTCCAGATTCCGCTCGCGAGGAGCGAGGAGGAGCGGATTGCAATGCTCAGGAAAAAGCTAGACCGTCCTATCCGCGTCTGCGGTATGGTTCGTAACGAAGGAGAGCCTGGCGGCGGGCCGTATATCATTGCGGGAAAGGATGGATGTACTTCACTGCAAATCCTTGAATCGGTTCAGATCAACAAGGATGACGAAGGCGCTTCCGGAGCAATGGCGAGGGCTACGCATTTCAACCCGGTGGACCTTGTCTGCTGCCTCCGCAACTACAAGGGAGAGCGCTTCGACCTGACAAAATACGTGGATCCGGACGCCGGATTCATATCATCCAAGAGTTTCGAGGGGCGTCCACTCAAAGCTCTTGAACTCCCCGGGCTGTGGAACGGGGCGATGAGTGACTGGAATACATTGTTTGTCGAGGTCCCGGTTGAGACTTTCAACCCGGTCAAGACTGTACTGGACCTCCTCAGGGATGCTCATAAATAATTGATTATGGAGATTAAAAATGCCGTTGCAGGCACCCTTGAATCAGGGGACATAATGATTCAGATAGGACCCGGCAAGGGTTTGGATATCAATCTGAAGAGTTCGGTCGAGGCTCAGTTCGGCTCTCAGATCCGCTCTCTCATCAGGGAGACTCTGTCAGGTCTCGGGATTACAGATGCAAGCGTGAACGCCGTGGACAAGGGCGCCCTTGACTGTACCATCCGTGCACGTGTAACCGCGGCTGCCGTCCGCGCAAGTGGAGTAGACGTATGGAAAGACTGAGAAGAACTATGATGTTCGTCCCGGGAAACAACCCCGGGATGATGCAGGACGCCCATATCTATGGCCCGGACTGCATAATGCTGGACCTCGAGGACTCCGTGACTATGGCCGAGAAGGACGCCGCCAGGCTCCTGGTCCACAATGCCTTGAAATCAATCGATTACGGCGGTACAGAGATGGTCGTCCGTATCAATCCTCTGTCCACCCCTTACGGCCGTAAGGACGTAGAGGCCGTGGTAAAGGCCGGCGTGGACGTGATCCGTATGCCGAAGACCGAGACTGCCGATGAGGTCCGCGAACTTGAAGCCGAAATCCTCAAGGTCGAGACCGAACTCGGCTGCGTCGGACGTACAAGGATTATGGCGGCGATAGAGAGCGCCCTCGGGATTGTCAATGCCCACGCCATAGCGACCGCATCGCCCCGGATGATGGGTATAGCCCTCGGTGCAGAGGACTATACGGCCAATCTGAAGACTCAGCGCAGCGCCTCCGGAGCCGAACTTCTGCTGGCCCGCGAGACCATCGTTGTCGCGGCCCGTGCGGCAGGTATCTGCTGCTTCGACACGGTCTATTCCAACCTCGACGATATGGACACTTTCCGCAAGGAGGTCGAACTTGTCAAGACTCTCGGATTTGACGGAAAATCAATTATCAATCCGCGCCAGATTGAAGTCGTGAATGAAGTCTTCACCCCTTCAGAGAAGGAAATCCTGAAGGCCAGGACCATCCTTGCAGCCATAAAGGAGGCGCAGGCAAAAGGCTCCGGCGTCATTGCCGTCAACGGAAAAATGGTCGACCGTCCGGTGGTGATAAGGGCAGAGCGCACCATCGCCCTTGCCCTGGCCGCGGGAGTAATCAATAAGGAGGACTTGCAATGAGAAATACTAAATTGGCGACTCTCGAAGACGCCATAGTGAAAAGCGGACTGAAGGATGGGATGACCATCAGTTTCCACCACCATTTCCGCGGAGGAGACAAGGTGGTGAACCTGGTCGTGGACAAACTTGCCGAAATGGGATTCAAGAATCTCCATCTTGCCGCCTCCAGTCTTTCGGATGTCCACGAACCCCTTATCGAGCACATACGCAACGGGGTGATTAGCAAGATATCAACTTCCGGCCTTCGCGGAGCCCTGGCGGATGCCATTTCGCACGGACTAATGGCCGAGCCGGTGATTTTCCGTTCCCACGGAGGTCGCGGAAGCGCGATTGCCAATGGTCGGCTCCATATTGACGTGGCTTTCCTTGGCGCATCTTCCTCAGATGAGCTAGGTAACGCCTGCGGATATTCCCGCAGCGAAAATGCCAAGTCCATCTGCGGCTCACTGGGCTATGCCCTTCCGGACGCCCGTTATGCCGACCACGTCGTAGTTATTACCGATGACCTTGTCTCTTATCCCAATGTTCCGAGGTCCATTTCGGCGGCCGACGTCGAAAGCGTGGTTGTCGTGGACAGCGTAGGAGACAGTTCCAAAATCTCTGCGGGTGCCATTCGTGACAGTAAGAATCCACGCGATATACTGCTTGCCAAACAGGCTGCGAAAGTGGTGATTAACTCCGGTTATTTCAAGGAAGGCTTCAGCATTCAGACCGGTACCGGCGGAGCTTCCCTTGCCGTTGTGAAATACATTCGCGAGAGTATGATCGAAAAAGGTATCAAAGCCTCCTTCGCCCTCGGCGGAATCACTGCCCATATGGTCAAGCTCCACGAGGAAGGCCTGATAGGGAAACTGATTGATGTACAGTCGTTTGACAAGGTGGCGGCGGAGTCTCTGAAGAATGACCCTTCGCATCAGGAAGTTTCTTCCGTGGAATATGCAAGCGGAGAGCATCTCGGTTCAGCCACCCACGCCCTTGATATAGTGATATTGAGCGCCCTGGAGGTAGATGTTAACTTCAACGTGAACGTCCTGGTGGGTTCCGACGGCATTATACGTGGCGCAATCGGCGGCCATCAGGACACCGCCGCGGATTCCGCTCTCAGCATAATAGTCTGCCCGCTTCTTCGCGGCCGCATCCCTTGCATTGTCCCGAAGGTGACTACCCTTATAACTCCGGGCAGCGGAGTTGACGTGGTGGTAACGGAATATGGAATCGCAGTCAATCCATCCAGGCCGGAAATCGCAGAGCGCCTGAAGGCCGCAGGGCTGAATATAGTTGATATCCAGTCACTTAGCGACAAGGCGAGGAGCATTATCGGCACTCCTGCGGAACTTCCTTTCGGAGACAAAGTGGTCGGTATCGTAATGAATCGCGACGGTTCTGTACTTGACAGAATCTACAATATTGTCTGATATGGCGGAACGCAGGACCATAAGAATCAAGTTTGTCGATTACTGGAAACGTTTTGAAGCGGAGTCCTATTTGATTACACAAATGCTCCGCAAGCATTACGATGTGGTGGTGACGGATGATGCGGACTACGTTTTTTACTCTGCTTTCAGCGAGACGCATTGGAAGACGCCGGACCGTTGTGTCAAGATTTTCCATACGGGAGAGAATCTGGTCCCGGATTTCAATGCCTGTGATTATGCCATAGGCTTTGAGTGGATGGACTACGAAGACCGTTATATACGTTTTCCTCTGTACCTTTTTTACGAGAGGGAAATGCTCGAAAAGCTGTTGCACAAGCACGAACTGCCTTCCGATTGGGACCTGCATAAGGAAAAGCCGCATTTTTGCTCTTTTGTAGTGAGCAATTCAAGCAACGAAGTACGCAACCGGATGTTCCGGGAGCTTTCCAGCTACCGTCAGGTGGATTCCGGTGGCCGTTATATGAACAATGTCGGCGGAGCTGTAGCGGATAAATTCGCCTTTGACAGCAGCCATAAGTTTTCCATCTGTTTCGAGAATGGGGCCCATAATGGATACACCACCGAGAAACTGATGGAGGCTTTTGCCGCGAGGACGGTTCCGATTTACTGGGGAGATCCGACTGTTGGTCGCATCTTCAATACACGCGCCTTTGTCAATGTGGCGGATTATCCTTCGATGGAGGCCGTAATCGAGCGTGTCAAAGAATTGGACCGGGATGATGAGCTGTATATGGAAATGCTTCGGGAACCGGTATTCAGGAGCGACGCTCCGACTTATGAGCAGGAGTATCAGCGTCTGGAACAATGGCTTCTGAACATATTTGAGCAGCCTCTTGAAAAGGCCTGGCGCAGGAATCGTTTTTTTCAGGGCCGTATTTATATCGAGCATCGCATAATCCTGGCGAATATTTCGGCGTGGAAAAAGCGTATGAAGAAGATTCGTAGTTTGTTAAGATGGAAATGAGCGTATCACTGGAGGATCTTCTGCGCAGTCGGGATGAGCGTGCGTCAAGGCAGTTGTCTTTGCTTGCGGCATACCCTGGCTGCAGCCTGGTCAGTCTCACCGTGATCTTCCCCGGGCAGGTGAAGCGTTCCAAAGAATCGCTGATAGTCGGTGGCGCAGCCGTTGCGGCCATACTTGGGCGATTTTCACGCCAGATAAAGTATAGTGAGGTCCGTGACCTTGAGACCGGATATGAGGCGTATTTTATGGTGGAAGCCCCAGCCGTCGAACTGAAGCGCATTTGCTGCGAGATAGAGGAGACTCATCCGCTTGGCCGCCTTATGGACATAGATGTACTTGGGGCAGACGCAGTCCCTCTGGATCGCCGTTTCTTCGGCTTTTCACCCAGAAAGTGCCTTGTCTGCGGCCAGGACGCACGCCTATGTATGCGGAACGCAACTCACGATTTGAACGAACTTGACAATAAAATAAAACAAATGATTGATGCCTATGTATAAAGCACTTACATCTGAGCAAGTTGCTTTGCTTATTCAAAATGGTTGCCGTGCCGAGGACTGGTCCACGGTCTATACATCGGACCCCCAGTCTCTGGATTATATCCGGGGAGTACGATTCTCCGGAGAGGTACGTTTCGGCCGTTTCAGTGAGGTTTTCATACTCCCTGGGGGAGTAAGGAAACATTCCGGACTTCGTAACTGCACCCTTCATAATGTTACTGTCGGGGATGATTCCCTGATTGAAAATGTGACGAATTATGTAGCTAACTACGATATCGGCGAACATACATATATAGAGAACGTGGACTTGATCGTGAACGAAGGTCCGGGCAGTTTCGGCAACGGGGTCGAGGTCTCGGTACTGAATGAGACCGGTGGCCGCGAGGTCAAGATCTATGACCGTCTGAATGCCCAGATCGCCTATGTCCTCGCGATGTACCGGCACCGTCCTGCCCTTATCGGCCGCCTTAATGCGATGATCGATGACTACGCCAAGTCCCAGACCTCCGACCGCGGCTGGATTGGGGACCACGTGTCCATACGTAATTCGCGCCATATCAACGGAGTGCGTATAGGCGACTATGCGGTGATCAGCGGCGTAAGCCGTCTCCGCAACGGTTCGGTGAACTCCAATTCCGCCGCTCCCGTCACCATAGCCCACGGCGTAATTGCCGACGATTTCATAATCTGCAGCGGTTCGCATCTTTCCGACAATACCTCAATCAGCCGTTGTTTCATAGGCCAGGCCTGTCATCTCGGACACGGCTACAGTGCCTCGGATTCCCTCTTTTTCAGTAATTGTCAGGGGGAAAACGGTGAGGCCTGCGCCATTTTTGCAGGGCCATTCACCGTCACTCACCACAAGAGTACCCTCCTGATTGCCGGTATGTTTTCGTTTATGAATGCGGGCAGCGGTTCCAACCAGAGCAACCATATGTACAAGCTGGGGCCCATCCACCAGGGCATTCTGGAAAGAGGGGCGAAGACGGCCTCGGATTCCTACATTCTCTGGCCTTCCAGGGTAGGTGCCTTCTCCCTTGTGATGGGCCGTCACGTCACCCATTCCGACACTTCGCATCTGCCGTTTTCTTATCTGATTGAGCAGCAGAATACAACCTACCTTGTTCCCGGAGTGAACCTCCGAAGCGTAGGTACTGTCCGCGACGCCCAGAAGTGGCCTAAACGAGATGCCCGCAAGGATCCTGACCGGATGGACTGCATCAACTATAACCTCCTGAGTCCCTTCACTATACAGAAGATGATGAAAGGAATTCTGCTGCTTAAGAATCTTCTGTATTCGTCCGGAGAACTCTCGGATATCTATTCTTATCACAGCACCAAGATTCGCAACAGCGCCCTCCGTAATGGAATCCGTTATTACCAGATCGCTATTACGAAATTCCTCGGCAACTCGATAATCAAACGTCTTGAGAACCTGCCTGCGGGAGCTTCCGATGAGGATATCCGGAAAGCGCTTCTGCCGACCTGCCCGGCCGGCAAGGGGAAATGGGCAGATCTAAGTGGACTGATTGCTCCGCAGGAGTCGATTTCTCAAGTGCTTGATGATGTTGAGAATGGGAAGCTCGACTTGAACGGGCTCTTTAACTCTTTCCAGCAGATGCACGCTCAGTATTACGATGCAGAGTGGACCTGGGCCTATGATAAGTATGCAGACTTTTTCGGCTATCCGCTTGAGACAATTACCGCGGCCGAGGTGATAGACATCGTGGAGAAATGGAAGGAGGCTGTCATCGGACTGGACAAGGAACTCTACGAGGACGCACGCAAGGAATTCAATCTTGCGTCAATGACCGGATTCGGCGCTGACGGAGGCCGGGAAATCAAGGAACTTGACTTCTCCGAGGTTCGCGGAGACTTTGAATCCAACTCCTTCGTTACCGCGGTCCTTGACCATATCCGCAACAAGGAAGCTCTTGGAAATGAATTGATTGAAAGGCTGAAAAGATGAGTCTGGTCCGGGAAATACCAATAAGTAACGCCTTCTTCAGGCATAGGGTTGAGAGTTTTTTGCTCGCCAATTCCTTGAGGCTGGAGAAGGTGGACGCTTATTATGCTATTCTGGATGAGGACGAAAATATTCTCGCAGGAGCCGGTATTTCCGGGGACGTGATAAAATGTGTAGCAGTCTCCGAGGAGCAACGTTCCTCCGGTATGATGCTTCCTCTTATCTCCCATATCATATCGCTTTCCGAGGGCCGCAAACTTAAAGTTTTCACCAAACCTGATTACCGGGTAGTTTTTGAAAGCCTGGGTTTCAGCCAGATAGCAGCCGCACCCAAGGCCATCCTGCTGGAATACGGCAGGGGACTTGTGGAATATTGTGCTTATCTGTCCTCTCAGCGCAGAGGGGAGGGAGGCTGCATAATCGTGATGAATGCCAATCCGCTCACTCTAGGGCACGTAGATCTTGTCTATAAGGCCGCGGAGCGCTATGGGCAGGTATATGTTATCCCGGTCAGGGAGGATGTCTCGCTCTTTTCCTATGAAGAAAGGCTGGAAATGATGCGGAGCGTCTTGTCCTCAGAAAGGGTTCAAGTCTTGGACGGCTCTTCCTATCAGATATCTTCGGCAACTTTTCCGACTTATTTTCTGAAGGACCTTTCGGAGGCTTCGGAGACACAGATGCTGCTGGACATAGACCTGTTTGCCAGAAATATTGCACCTTCCCTCGGGGTCCGGGTACGAGTGGCAGGCAGCGAGCCGTACGACTCCTTGACCGCTGAGTATAACAGCCTGTTAGCCAGTAATTTGCCTCTTTACGGCCTGGAGTTTGCGGAACTGCCGCGCTTCTGTATTGGCGGAAGGCCTGTAAGTGCCTCTGCCGTAAGAGCGGCTTTGGACGCAGGCTCGTTTGGGGAGGCTTCCAAGATGGTCCCCCCTGAGTGCTGGCCAAATCTTCTTTCCGCCCTTGCCGAAAGGGCTCTTACTCAGGAACTTGAGCTTCCGTTGAAGCCGGGACTCGTATGCCCGGGAGACAGCGGGTCCCATAGCGATATGGACGAGGCAAAGATGCTCGTGGGCATCAGGGCAATCCGTCCGTTTTTCAGCCGTATGGCCTTGGCGGAGGATGCTGTGGCCCTCCAGCGCCTTGGCATCGAGGCCGAAGAAGCTATGATGGCGGCCACCGGAGGGGTCAATACCCATCGCGGTGCGATTTATTCCCTCGGGCTTGCTCTCAATTCTGCCCTCAATGCTACCCAGGCATCCCTCAACGCTGCCAGTGCTGACCTCAACGCCGCCCAGGCAACACTCAACGCTGCCAGGGCTGCCATCTCTGGGCGTGAAATGCAAGGCGTTGATTTTCAGTGGTTTATGCAAAATAACCTATGTAAAATTGCCCAGGTTGTTTCCTCTAATCCTTTGATGCACAGCGAGTTGCATTTCACGTCCCGGTTCAGCCCCTCCGCTACCTCAACCGCACTAGCCTCTGCCAGCCCTCTGCCCAAGTACACTGCCACCCCTGCCACCTCAGCCCCCTCAACCGCACTAGCCTCCGCCAGCCCTGCCCCCTCCCGGCCCGCCGGCCTGAAGGACGCCCGGGCGATGGCCCTGGGCGGCTACCGTGAAGTCTTTGAAGACTGGCAGCCCTATTTGCGTAAAACGCTCGCTGAATATCCGAGAGAAACGGCCCTGCAGCGTACCCTTCTGAGGATTATGTCCACGCTGGACGATACCTGTATACTGCGGCGGGCAGGACTGGAACGCCTCGGAAAAGTAAAGTCTGAAGCTCGGGAAGTGCTTTCCGCCCCGGATTTTGGAAATGCTTTGAAAGAGTTGTGTCACCGCTTTTCCGCTGAAGGCGTTTCACCCGGCG
>CACZDC010000061.1 GCA_902779785.1 uncultured Bacteroidia bacterium | reverse complement strand
TCTTTTTTTGCGATATTTGCCGCACAATTATAAGGAGGAGCGTTCTGCCGCCCGCAAGGGAGGAAAGTCCGGACAGGACAGGGCGATCCGCTGCGGAAAGCGCAGAAGGGGGTAACCTCTTGTATGCCGTAACAGAAAACGACCGGCCTTTAGGCCAAGGGTGAAAACGCGAGGCAAGAGCTCACGACGTGCTGTGGCGACACAGTGCGGGTACGGCACCGGGACCTGCAAGACCAAATATACTGGCAGATGAGGGCTGCCCGTCCGATGCCAGGGGGTAGGTTGCGCCAGATAAATGACAGATTCAAAAACAGAAACCGGCTTACGGCCCCGCCATTTTTTTACAAAAACAGCAGTCGTCCTTTCGAGAGGGCGACTGCTTCATTTAAGGCCTGTTTCCCGATAACGGGAGACCGTGTCTAGTAGGAAACTCCGTCAGGAAGAGCCTTTGCGGCGTCGATGTACTTCTGGATCTCCTTCTCGACGGGAGTCCTCTTGCAGAGGTGCTTCTCCTCGTTGATTTCAGCCATCTTTGCGGCGAGGTTCGCTGCATTGCGGCCGCGGAGTTCCTTGACGGTATCGACACCGGCAGCCTCGAGCAGTTCGGCGAACTGAGGACCGACACCCTTCACGCGGAACAGGTCAGCGTGATTTACCCAGGTGAGGATCAGGTCGTGGCGGATGCCCGTCTTCTCTTCGAGAGCCTTGCGGCCTTTGGGTGCTGCAGCCTCTGCGAGGAGCTGGTCGACGGTTTCGATTCCTGCGGCGATGAGTTTTTCCGCATAGACAGGGCCGATACCCTGAATGTCAATGATTTTGTAGGTCATATCAGTTGTGTTTAATAGGGTTTTTAAAAGCCTTTACAAGCATCAAAGTTATAAATAATTCGGAAATGATGCAAATTTTGTTTATATTTGCAGCATAAGACGACGGCAAATGGACATTTACCCTATCGACAGCGAGAAGATTTACCTCTCTTCCGACTATCTGACTCTGGACTGCGAGGATGGTCCGAAGAGCCTGAAAATCGGAGAGTGGCTCCTTGTCGATCCGGTCCGTATCCACAAGATGATAGTCAAGGAAAAAGTCCTCAAAGTGGACCAGAACGAAGTCTTCGCCCCCCTTGTGTCCAAACTCCGCCGTGCGGACTACGAATACTATCTGAAGATCACGGGGCTCAATATGATGATAGACTTCCCCGGCTACAGTTCTGAAATCCGCGCCAGGATCCCGTATGACACCGATCCCATCGCATTCTACAAATGGTGGAGAAAGGGCAAGCACGAGAATCAGGTCTATCTTTCCCCTGCCTACCAGTTTATGCTTTTCCAGAAGGTCTCCGCGATGGAGCCCAAGATAATGTTGAAAAAGGACCTCGAGTTCCTGAAGTCTTTCTGAGATGCCCCTCGAAGATATTCTTAAACTTTCCACCCTTCCCCTGCCGGCCGAGAGAGCCTGCGACGAGTGGGACGACGACAATTGTGTCAACTATTCCGCTGACGGAAAGAAAGTGCTTGATGCAGAGAACTTTCCGGAAGAGGTAACGCTGAGGGAAGGCTGCGAGCTCATCTGTGACGAGGCCTTTGCTTTCCAGGATTATATGGCGGACACGCCTCCCCGAGGGAAAGAGATACCCCTGGAGGAAAGGAATTCCTTCCTGGAAAAGATCCATCTGCCCGCCTCGCTTACCCATATCGGGGAGGAAGCCTTCCGCGAATGCGGTATGATGACTTCAATCAAACTGCCCGGAAACCTTTTGTACATCGGCGAAGGCGCGTTCTGCGACTGCTGGCAACTGGAGAAGCTACGGATCCCATCATCCGTAAGATACATTGGCCCAAGGGCCTTTCAAGGATGCATAAACCTGTATCAGATACGTTTCGGTAAAAACATAGAGTTCATAGGAGAGGACGCCTTCGACGACTGCGAATCCCTGGAGACGATTTTCATCCCCCGGGGAATGCTGGACAGTTTTCTCGGCCTTCTCCCGAAGGAACTCCACGAATTGATAGAAGAATTATGAGCGGACAGAAATTCACGGTCCAGAGCGACTCTCCCCTGCTGAAATACCTCTATTCCATTTTCCCCGGCCAGTCCAAGACCGGAGTCAAGAATATGCTCGCCAAGGGCCAGGTATTGGTCAACGGAGAGTGCAAGACCGCATTCGACCAGCCTCTCTTCCGTGGTGACGAAATAGTCATTCTCCCCAAAGGCATTTCCATAGCCCGGGCGACCAAGGCCGACGCAAAGGAAGAAGTCGAACGCAGCGGTGTCAAGATAGTCTTCGAAGACCCGGATTACCTGGTCGTGGACAAGCCCTCCGGCCTGCTGACCGTATCGACCGCGAAGGGATCTGCCGCCAAGAGCGGAAAGCGTGAACCCACCCTCTATGCCCTGCTGAACAATTATGTCAAGGTCAATGCAAGGATGCAGCGCAAGGAAGACCTGATTTCCGGAGTAACTCCCGACCGTTCCACCGCTAAGGTCTGGATTGTCCACCGCATCGACCGCGGGACTTCGGGCCTGGTGGTATTCGCAAAGAATGAAAGGGCCAAGGAAATACTTCAGAGCCGATGGAAGGAACTGCTCATAGAGCGCACTTACATTGCCTACACCGAAGATAAGTTTGAGAATGAGAAGGGCGCCGTCCAAAGCTGGCTCGTTGAGAATCCCAAATCTCTTAAAGTGTATTCCTCCCCTGTGGAAGTGCCTGAAGGAAAACTTTCGATAACACATTATAAAGTCCTGGGATACTGCAATACCCGCCAGGGAACTTATACCAAAGTAGAGTTCTCGCTGATCACCGGCCGGAAAAACCAGATCCGAGTCCATTGCGCGGACATCGGACACCCCATAGCCGGCGACAAGAAATATGGTGCGGTGACGGATCCCATCCGCCGCCTCGCCCTGCACGCCGCCAGCCTGGTCTTCCGCAACCCCGTTTCGGGGAAGGTGGTGAGGTGTCATTCCGACCTTCCGGATGCCTTCAGCCGCTTTGGGATATGAGCCGTCCCGCCTTCATTCGCACTGAACGCCTTGTCGGAGCCGAGGCTATGGACAGGATCTCTAAAGCCAGGGTCCTGCTCTTCGGTGTCGGCGGAGTCGGGAGCTGGTGCGCGGAAGGCCTGGTCAGAAGCGGAGTGGAGCATTTGACCATCGTGGACTCCGACGAGGTAAGCGAGAGCAATATCAACCGGCAGCTGATGGCCACTGTCCATACCATAGGCCGCCCCAAGGTCGAGGCCCTGAAGGAGCATCTTCTCCGGATCAATCCCCAGGCCGACATCCTTGCCCTTCAGCAGACCTATTCCGACGAGAATTACGCTGATTTCCGTATGGATGAGTATGACTGTATAATAGATGCCATAGACTCCCTTAAGGACAAGGCCTCGCTGATACTCAGAGCCACGGCGACTAAGGCGAAGTTTTACAGTTCGATGGGCGCGGCCCTGAAAACCGACCCCCGGCAGGTCAGGGTGGCCGAATTCTGGGAAGTAAGGGGCTGTCCGCTGGGAGCGGCACTCCGAAAGAAACTCCGCCGCGAAAAAACTATCCCTTCCAAGCCTTTTCTCTGTGTCTATGACGAGGAAGTCCTCCCCAACGCAGGCGAGAGCACCGAAGCTCCGGAGCACGGAAAAGCGGTCGTGAACGGCACTATGGCCCATATCACCGCGATTTTCGGTTTTACGCTCTCCGGCCTTGCACTCGAAGATATTTTAAGAAATGACAAGTGAAGAACTCATACAACTGATGCAGGAGCACGGAGTCAAAGTAACTGCCAACCGCCTTGTCATCGCAAAAGAGCTTGCCGAAGCCGGCAGGCCGCTGTCCCTCTCGGAGTTGGAAACAAGCCTTGAAACAATAGACAAGTCAAACATTTTCAGGGCATTGCAGCTTTTCAACAGCAGCGGTCTCGTTCACTCTCTGGAGGATACGGGAGAAGGTGTCCGCTACGAACTCTGTCACAGCCACGACCACTCCCACGACGACGATCTCCACGTCCATTTCTACTGCACCGGCTGCCACAAGACCTTCTGCCTGGAGTCGGTTCCGGTCCCTGAAGTGGCTGTCCCGGAAGGCTTTACTCCCCATTCGGCCACTCATCTTGTCCGGGGTCTGTGTCCGGATTGTAAAGGCTGACGTGCTCCCCTTCCGCCTCGTCGATGACATCCTCGAAGCCGGTCAGGGCCGCAAAGGGGGAAAACTGTGCGGCACGCTCCAGAAGCGACATCCTCGGATGCCTCTTCGGATTGGGATGAGGGAGATTGATTATGTCTTCGTAGTTCACGCTTTATGTCCTCCTATCTGGGCGTTCCTCTCACGCGCGGTCGCCCCTTCTTCGAAATCCACTCCTTTCAGGATGGAATTCTTGCCGAATCTCCGGCGTATTGACAGTATGGCCTCCTGCTGCCTGCGCTCTTTCTCCGTATCCACCTCCGGGCCGAAAAGATCCAGCTGCGGATCCGCGTCACACTCCCGGACCACATCCTTGGCTACCACGGCAACCCGCCTGACGTGAAGTCTGGGGTTCACTTCCCGTTCAAACAACTTAAGCATCGCCTTCATTATCAACGATGTCGAAGAGGTCGTACGTCCCAGCCGTATACTTGCGTTGACCGGCTTGGGAACTTTTCGGCCATAGTAGTCGCTGCTCGTCGCCCCCTTGTACCTGTCTAGGGAGTCCGAACTGTCATAGCCGACATATAAGCCGACCTGAGGGGTGACAAGCCCTTTCTCGACAAGGTCAAGTATCAGGGAATCAGTCATTTCCTTCACTATGACCTTGGCCTTTTCATAATCGTAAGGTTCGGAAAGGACCTGGCCGGACGAGATGCTGTTCGCCGACGGACGGTAGGCCTTGATCTGGGCCATTGTACAGGGCTCCCAGCCCCAGGCGTGGTCTATCAACAGTTCGGCATTGACCCCGAAGAGTTTATAGAGGACTTCCTCGCTGTCGAGGGACATCCTTGCGATCTCTCCCATAGTCTTTATGCCGATTGATTCCAGACGCGCCGCAATTCCTCTTCCGACACGCCAGAAATCGGTCAGCGGCTGATGGTTCCAGTATTTCCGCCGGTAGCTCATTTCGTCCAGTTCGGCAATCCGTACTCCGTCCGCATCCGCCTCTCGGTGCTTGGCCTCGATATCCATCGCAATCTTGGCAAGGTAGAGATTCTCCGCAATGCCGGCAGTCGCGGTGATGCCGGTCTCGGAGAGTACCTCCCGTATCAACTTACGCGTGAAGTCGTGAGCCGTAAGGCCGTACATTTCAAGGTATTGCGTCGCATCTATAAAGACTTCGTCGATGGAATAGACGTGGATATCCTCCGGAGCGACATAACGGAGATAGACCTCGTAAACCCTGGAACTGACTTTCATATAAAGGGCCATCCTCGGAGGAGCGACGATAAAGTCAATCCGCTTTGACTCCGGCCTGTACTCATTGATGCGCGCTACAGCCCTGTTGACCTCGAAAAGCCTGGGCCGCCCGGAAATCCCGAAGGCCTTGAGGGCGGGAGAAACTGCAAGGCAGATAGTCTTGTCCGTACGGGTCGGGTCGGCGACCACAAGCCTGGCGGTCAATGGGTCCAGTCCCCTTGCCACACACTCTACGGAGGCATAGAAGGACTTCAGGTCGATGGCGATGTATGTACGGGCTTTCACGAAAGCAAAAATAAGAAAGAATTGCTATCTTTGCAATGCCAAAACAGATTAAGATGAACCAAGAAGCCTTGAGATGCCTGCTGTGCAAGAAGCCGAAATGCTCCCTGCAGGGCTGTCCTGTACATACAGCCGTGCCGGAAGCGATGGCCCTTTACAGGGAAGGCAGGCTGGAAGAAGCCGGGAAACTGCTCTTCGGGCGCAATCCCCTTTCCGCCGTCACGTCCCGGGTATGCGACTGGAAGCAGTTCTGCTACGGTGCCTGCATCCTGAATGTTAAGCAGGCGCCGGTAAAATGGTATGAAATAGAGCAGGAAGTGTCCGGGCAATATCTGGACAAGGTCTCGCTCGATGAGGAAAACACGCTTCTCAAGGGTAAGAGATTCGCCATTGTCGGAGCCGGTCCGGCAGGCATAGCCGCAGCAGTCTGGCTGAGACGCTCCGGAGGCGAGGTCCATCTGTTCGACTCCAATCCCCGCATAGGCGGAGTTCTTCGCTATGGCATTCCCCCGTTCCGTCTTGACAGGGCACTTGTCGACAAGTATGAAAGTCTCCTCGCAAGCGGCGGAGTCGTTTTCCACGGCAGCACGGAAATAGGGAAAGAGCTCACGGTCAAGGACTTGTCCGAACAATTCGATGCCGTCATCATAGCTGCCGGAGCGGAGAAGCCTTCGACTCTCAGGATTCCCGGCGAAGAACGGGCGATTCAGGCTCTCCCCTATCTCAAGGATTCCTCGGCATTCTCTATCGGGAAGAAGGTCATCGTCATAGGCGGCGGAAATGTAGCTATGGACGCCTGCCGGACCGCCGCAAGAAACGGAGCCGAGACCTGGGTTTACTATCGCAAGACTTTTGAGAATATGCCGGCCAATCCTCTTGAGGTCGAAGAGGCGAAGGATGACGGAGTTCAGTTCCGCGTGTTCCAGGCGCCGGTGGAAATAAGGGACGGCGGAGTGGTTTTCCGCGACTGCGAGAATGTCAGCGATCCTCAAACAGGCAAAATCGTCACCCGTATTATCGATGGCACTGACCATTTCGTCGAATGCGACAGCCTGATAACCGCTATCAGCGAGAAACCGGATTTCACGCTTTTACAAGGCTCCGGGGCTGTTTTCGGAGAGGACGGATGGCCCGTGCTCGGGGAAGACGGCCTGCTCGGCGGCCTTGACAATGTATATATCGCAGGCGACTTTGCAAGCGGCCCCAAAACCGTCGTGGAAGCAGTCGCGACCGCAAGGAAGAGCGTCGACGCCATTTTAGCCCACTGTTCGAAATGAAAGCAATTCTGATATACTCCGGAGGACTTGACAGCACTACCCTGCTCTATGAGTACCGCGACAGCATAGAGCTTGCCGTAAGTTTCGACTACGGCTCCAAACACAATGAGAAAGAGCTCGAGTGCGCCGCCGAAAACTGCGCCCGCCTTAATATTCCCCATCTGGTCATTCCCCTGAACTTTATAAAGAACTATTTCAGGAGCAGTCTGCTGCAAGGCTCGGAAGAGATTCCTGAAGGCCACTATGCCGACGAGAATATGCGCTCCACCGTGGTCCCTTTCCGAAATGGGATTATGCTCGCGATAGCTGCGGGGCTGGCAGAAAGCAATGATCTGGACTGCGTCCTGATAGCAAATCACGGAGGCGACCACGAGATCTATCCTGACTGCCGCCCGGAGTTTATCGATGCATTCGACGAGGCCGCCAGAAACGGGACATACAACGGCGTGCGCATCGTATCCCCATACTGCAATATCACAAAGCGGGACATCGCGCTGAGGGGCAAGGCACTTGGCATTGACTACAGCCTCACTTATTCCTGCTACAAGGGCGGAGAAAAGCATTGCGGGCGCTGCGGAACCTGCACCGAGCGTAAAGAAGCCCTGGAAGGCTTCGACCCGACTGAATACGAAGATTAAAGCTATGTATTACGTTTGCAAACGACTGGAAATATCTTCCGCACACTCCTTGATGCTGTCCTATGAGAGCAAGTGCGAGACCCTGCACGGCCATAACTGGATTGTGAAAATCTACTGCAAGAGCGAGACGCTCAACGCCGACGGGATGGTCACGGACTTCACCCATATCAAGCGCTCCATCGAAGGGAAACTTGACCATAAGAACCTGAACGATGTCTTCGACTTCAATCCCACGGCAGAAAACATCGCCCACTGGATCTGCGACAATGTCGAGAACGCCTACCGGGTAGAAGTCTGGGAGTCAGAAATGAATATGGCCGCTTACGAGCGTTAAGCCGCGATGTACAAGGTCAACGAGATATTCTATTCCCTCCAGGGCGAAGGAGCCTGGAGCGGGACGCCTATGGTATTTGTCCGCCTCAGCGGCTGCAATCTAAAGTGCGCCTTCTGCGACACCGCCCACGAGGCTTTCCGCGAGATGAGCGCGGAACAGATTGTGGCAAAGGCAATTGAGGCAGGAGAAGAATGCCGTATGCTCTGCCTCACGGGAGGAGAGCCGACGCTCCAGGCGGATGATAAGCTCGTCTCCGCCCTGCATAAAGCCGGATTCAGCATCCATATTGAAACTAACGGGACTAAGTCAGTTCCTGAAGGGATAGACTGGATTACCGTAAGTCCCAAACTCGGGCTCCCCGGGGTGAAAGGCAATGCCGCGCTGAAGATCCGGCATATAGATGAACTTAAACTGGTCTATGTCCCGGGTATGGAGGAAGACAGCATTGAAAAATGGGCTTCCGTCCATACGGAGTTCCATTTCCTCCAGCCCTGCGACCTCGGCGACAGTGAGAAGAACCGCCTCTGCCTGGAGGAGACCATCGACTACATAAAAAAACATCCGGAGTGGTCACTCTCACTCCAGATGCATAAATTTCTCGGAATCAGATAGCTACAGGCGTTCCTGAATCCGCTTCCTAAGCGTAGGATATGTCTTTTCCGGATTCAGTTTCTCGCTCTGGTCCAGCCACTTCAACGCCAGGGAAGGATGGCCGGTCATATAATATCCGACCGCGATATTGTATGAGGCGCAGGCCGAATACATCGGATTTCTCTCGTCAAGACGCTTCATCCAGAGTTCTATGGCCTCAGCCCATTTATGCTTGTAGGCATAATCCAGCGCATCGCTCCAGTCTTTCCCCCATTCGTAATAATAGAGCGAATAGGCTTCAGGCTTCCACATAGGCTTGAAACGACGGGAAATCTGGCGGCCCATAGTCTCGGCATTAGTCGCGAAATCACGCTCCAGAATAGCGCTGCCGGTAAAACGGTGAAGAGAGTCTGCCTTTTCCATACTGTCGTAGACATACATCTGCAGAGACATCGGGACCTCCCGGAGGAGTGTGTCTCCCAACTCCGGCCTGTCAAAGAGGAATACAACATCCATTCCCGTGTCCATAACCAGAGAATGCATTTTTTCCAAACTGACGCTGTCGGAGGGAATACGGAATATGGGAATCACTTCCTCGCTGTCAAAATAAGCCTCCTCCAGCGAGCGGGCAAGGCCGTTTGACAGAGCCGTGTTTACCACGGTGTCAGCCGCATCCATACACACGACTGCAATGGTCTTTCCGCTCAGCTCCAGTCCGGAACGGGAAGGATAGCGCATCTCGACCTGCAGTGTGACCAACTGAGGAGAACACGCCGCAGAAAGGATGGCGGCTAAAATGAATACGAATCTTTTCATACAAGTTCCGCTGTCAAATCATATTCGTCAGCAGCCGTAATGCGGACCGTAATAAATTCACCCACAAGTGAATATGGCTCCACATTATCAAAAGCTGCGCTGTCGTAACGGACCAGGATTTCTCCGTCCACCTCCGGGCTTTCGAATTCGCTGCGGCACACTAGCACGCCGTCGGCAAAGTCGTCAACCAGAACTTTCACCTCGCTCCCGATCCGGGACTGATTATATGCAAGTGATATGCCGCGCTGAAGATCCATAAGGGAGTCCAGCCTGTTTTTCTTGGTTTTCGGAGTCGTCTTGTCTTCAAGTTTCTCGGCGGCAAAGGTTCCTTCCTCCTCGGAGTAAGCGAAAGCGCCGAGCCTCTCGAAACGGGCTTCCTTGACAAAGGAGAGCAGTTCCCTGAACTCCTTGACCCCTTCTCCGGGATGGCCCACTATCATCGTGGTACGAAGGACCACTCCCTTGACCCTTTCCCTCATCTTGCGGATGAGTTCCCTGGTCCAGGCTCCGTCCACTCCCCTGTGCATTGCATTCAGGACATTGTCGGAGATGTGCTGAAGGGGGATGTCCATATAACGGCACACTTTCGGGTTGGAGGCCATCTCGTCCAGGACATCCTCGGGGAAATCAGCCGGATAGGAATAATGGATACGGATCCATTCTATACCCTCGACCGCAGAGAGTGCGCGGAGAAGCTCCGCCAGAGCCCTTTTCTTATACAGGTCAAGACCGTAGAAGGTCGTATCCTGGGCGATGAGCACCAATTCCCTTACACCGTCGGCAGCAAGGCTTTCTGCCTCTTTGACAAGCGTTTCGACAGGCACGGAACGGTGTGCGCCCCGGATGAAGGGGATGGCACAGTATGAGCAGCGGCGGTCGCAGCCTTCCGAGATTTTCAGGAAAGCGTAGGGATGATGCCCGTCATAGCGGTAGCGCCGATGCCCGTTCTCCGGCTTCGGAGTGCAGCCGAGTTCGCATATTAGCGGATCCAGGTCCCTCGCACCGAACCAGGCGTCGACCTCGGGAATCAGCTCGGCAAGCTCGTGTGGATAACGCTGTGAGAGACAGCCGAATACGATAAGCCGTCCGACGGCACCGCTCCGGCGCAGACGGACAGCATCGAAAATCACCTGGATGGACTGCTCCTTGGCATCCCCGATAAAGCCGCAGGTATTGATCAGAAGGACATCGACAGGACCATCGTCCTGCTCGGCAACAATGGTATAGGCATCCCTTAACTGAAATAGGAGATGCTCGGTATCGACCGTGTTCTTGCTGCAGCCGAGGGTGATGACCTTCAGGGTCTTCATTATTCAGCGGCGCCTTCTTCCTGCTCTGCCTCGGGATCTACGAATTCCAGGCTTGCATAAGCCTTGAGCTCATTATACCAATCGACGACCTTTTTCATATGGGAGACATAGAAACGGTCTTCGTCGTAATCCGGAAGGGCCTTGGCGAAGAGGGCTTTCAGCTCGTCGGGAGAGGCCTTGGAAGTGGGAGCGTCACTGTCTCCGAGCACTTCGTGGAGTTTCTCGAAAACCTTGCGGAGTTTCACCTCGCCTTCCTGGGTATAGATGGAGATGTCCTCGAGTGTGGTGATACCGCTGGTCGCGGCGAAATTAGTGCGCTTCTTGTCGGAAAGGGATTCCGCGATGGCACCGCTGCGGCTCTGTGCGACATATTGGAAAAGTCCGTGCTGGCCACGGACCGAGAGGATCTTTGCTAATTCAGTTTTCATATTGATTACATTCTTTCGGGTAGTTCTATTCCAAGCAGGCCCATTGCGCTGCGAAGCGTCCTTGCAAGCACTGCGATAAGCTCCAGGCGGTATTTCAGCAGAGCCTGGTTCTCCTCTTTGAGGATAGGAGTGTCGTGATAGTACTGATTGAACTCCTTGGCGAGGTCATAGGCATAATTGGCGATGATAGCCGGGCTGAGCGCGGCGCCCGCCTCAGCGACCTTGCCGGGATAAAGGCTGAGCAGCTTCACGAGGCGGATTTCCTTGGCTTCGGGGCAGATATCCTTTGTGATATCTTCCGGAGTGTAACTGACGGATGCCTTTCTAAGGATAGAGCAGATACGGGCGTGGGTGTACTGGATGAACGGACCGGTATTGCCGTTGAAATCGATGGATTCCTCAGGATTGAAGAGCATAGTCTTCTTGGGATCCACCTTGATAATGAAGTACTTGAGCGCACCCAGGCCGATCATATGGTAGAGCCTGTCTTTCTCGGCCTCCGGGAGGTCGGCGAGTTTGCCGCTCTCTTCGGAAGTCTTCTTTGCCTCAAGGTACATCTCCTCGATCAGCTCGTCGGCGTCGACCACCGTTCCCTCGCGGGATTTCATCTTACCGTTGGGCAGCTCCACCATTCCGTAGGAGAGATGGTAGATCTGGTCCGACCAAGCAAAGCCCAACTTCTTGAGAATCAGCTTGAGAACCTGGAAATGATAGTCCTGCTCATTGCCGACCACATAGACGTGGGACTGGAGGTCATACTGGGCGAAACGACGCTCGGCGGTACCAAGATCCTGGGTAATATAGACCGAGGTTCCGTCGCCGCGGAGGACAAGCTTGCGGTCCAGGCCGTCGGCGGTAAGGTCGCACCAGACAGAGCCGTCCGGCTCTTTCTCGAAGACTCCGCTTTCCAGACCCTTGCGGACAAGTTCCTTGCCCAGAAGATAAGTCTCGGACTCGCGGTCCACCTTGTCGAAACTGATGCCGAGAGCCTTGTAGGTCTGGTCGAAGCCCGCGAAGACCCAGGAGTTCATCATCTCCCAGAGACTGCGGACCTCGCTGTCCCCCTGTTCCCATTTCACGAGCATCTCGTGGGCTTCGTCGATTATCTCAGGATGCTCTTTTTCCATCTTGGAGTAAGCCACATAGCAGTCTCCCACCAGATGGTCGCCCTTGATGCCGGTCGATTCGGGAGTCTTGCCCTCGAAGCATTTCTGCCAGGCGAGCATAGACTTGCAGATATGCACGCCCCTGTCGTTGACAAGGGTGGCCTTGATAACCTCGTTGCCATTGGCCTTGAGGATGCGTGAGACGCTGTCTCCGAGGAGATTGTTACGGATATGGCCGAGATGGAGAGGTTTGTTGGTATTT
>CACZDC010000060.1 GCA_902779785.1 uncultured Bacteroidia bacterium | reverse complement strand
CAAATCGGCCACATCCACGGGACGGGGCTTTAGTTTCTTGTAATCTGCAATTGCCTTTTTGCAAACGGAAACTCGGCACATTTCCCTACCTTTAGCGGGGAAGTATTCATTTCGAATAATGGCCTTATACTTCTCCAATGCATCTTTTCGGGCGGCCTCCTTGTCCATGGCAAAAAGGGAATCGAGATTTTCTTTCACATCGGGATAAGAGCCGTAAAGATCTACGACTAATTGAACCAACTCTTTTTGTGGCAATGAAGCAAGGGACTTCTTCAGTTGTGTTTTATTCATTAAAACAAGGATTACAAGTACAAAGATAACTATTTATACTTTGACGTACCCTGCAAAAAGTGTATATTTGCGTTAATCCTGCAAGGGAGAGCGTTCCAGTTTGCTTTTGGCGAGCGGGTATGCGGCCAGAAAAGGCCTTGAAGGCCCCTCAGAAATGATTTTTGAGGACATTTATGGACCATGTATGGCCGAATTAACGGACGCAAAACCGGACGCATTTTAAGAAAACACGCCCTGTACGTATTGAGAGGCATACTACTCTGTTTTTGGAACGAGGAAGAATATTGATTTGATAATCAAATAATTATCTTTTATAGCCCGTTTTTGGAAACGGGCTCTTTTGTCGCCATGTTCTCCAGCAGGTACCCAGCAAGTAAAATCACAGGAGCACATCTGTCGATTTCTCTCAAGAACGGCTCGGACTCCAGTATGAGAAGGATGTTTTTCCCAAGCAGTCATACGGGCTTGGGATTGTCCAGCCGTATGGCGCTGGAAAATGGTCTTCACCTTTGACAAGATTGCCCTGACAAGGGGGCAGGTGTTCCGGGTGTACTTCTATGAGAAGGGAGGTGCCAGGAACTTTATGCTGACGCTCTCGGCCGGGGATGTGAATGGGGCGAGGAGGGTGAATTGACTTTACGCCCTTCGGCGGCGATAGACTTCATTCTTGCCGAATTGCAGGGCCTTGGAGTAGTTCCAGGCTTCCCAGAAGTCGCCTGAATCGCCGTTCCAGGCGATTTCAAAGCATCTGTCGGCATAAGTGAGGTGGTTGCAGGTCTGCTGGAGGCCGCTGTCCTCCCAGACGTATTGGAGCCGCGGATACTTGCGGACCAGGTCCTTGCAGGCGCAGAACATCGCGAAGAATCGGCCCCGAAGGGGCTTTTCTAGCACATCGCCCCATTCCGTTTCCCGCCAGTTGTTCGGCGAGGCGGTGCAGCAGTGGGCAGCTTCGGCAAGGAGCAGGAATGGTTCTTCCACCTTTCCCAGGTCCAGGAGATTTAGCGCCAGCTTCTCGTATGCACTGCTCACTTTGAGAAGGTCGTTAACCTCGTGATAAGTTCCATAGCGAACGCTGTCATTGATGCGGTTGAGATGCTCTATTTCTTCACTGATGTAAGCTTTGAGTTGGGAAGGAATCATACGGACCTGGCCTTTGTCGGTCCACGCTACGAGTTGATAGGATTTTGCCATAACAGTGTACAATTTAAAGGTTTGACTTACAGTACCAGCGACCTTGTGTCGGATACTTTCTTGACGGCGGCGAGATAATCTCTGGTAACGGTATCGCCGTCCTTTTCCACCACGTGGATGTGTGTGACATCGTCCAGGGCGGCAAGCGTCTCAGGACTGATGTTTTTCACGCGGATGCCGGAAAACTGGTCCTGCAGCAGGCCAGTGCCGGAATCGTCGTAGAGGAACATGGAGAGTTCGGGGGCTTCCCCGAGAGAAGGGTTGAAGATGAGCATGAGCTCACCTTCTTTGTTTTTTAAGAAGCTGTACATTTCTCACGTATTTCAAAGAACTTCACCGGCCACTCGGCCGCTCGCGTCAGGGTACAATACACCCCGGGAGTGGACCTTCGTCCGGTGCTGGTTGAAATACGTGCCTGTTATGGCTTATGGAATGTTCAATTGTGCATAGATTCTGCTTCGGCTGGCAAAGTTACGATATAAAGACGGAATAACAATGGAAATCTATCACTTATTCAGTAATTCCTTTGTCTTTCCTTTACTCTGTTGCGACGGATGACAATCCGGATAATCTGCCGGAGCAGGGACATGTGCTCGGAATATTCCAGCATGTCCTTTTCTTCGTTTGTTTTTCGGGGGGGGGGCGATATTTCTTGCCATAAAAAGAGGGAACGATATACCTGTTTACACTAAATGAGAGAAACGCATCCTATTCGGGTACGTTTTTAAGAAAACAGGCTCTTTTTTGCTATATTTGCCTCTTGTGAAAACACTGCGAACTATCCTTGCCATCAGCCTGCTGCTGATCCCGCTGTTCCTCGCTGCCCAATCACGGGGCGAGACCAGGTTATACGACAAGACGGTGAAAGCCCTCTCCGTCAAGGCCGCCGATAAGTTTCTGAAGAAATATCCCGGCTCCGTCTATGCGCCGAAGATCCGGGAGATGAAGGACTCCCTCCTCCGTGCCGAGTATCTGGAAGCCAATACCAGCAGGATTTCTCCCGATGAAGCCAAGAGACTTGCCGGCAACGCCCTTTCGGCCGTCGGTTGGAAGAAAGACGGAGTGGAGAGCGTCATCGCTCTCGACGAGGGCCTGTCACTGCGCATCCTCTCCCCGGAAGGGGATCTCCTGGACACGCGTTCAATCCAAGTCTATACGATGTCCGACACAGCCCCCGCCTTCTCCCTTGTGAGTCCCCTTGAGGTGATTTCCCCGATAAGTGAGAATAGGAATTATGTCCATTTCGCCTACAGGAACGGGGACTCAGAGTACGTCGAAGTGCTCTATCTCCCAGGAGAGGACCTTTCCTACCAGGCCATCTTCTATGGCTCCCCGCTTCCCGGAGGGAAGATCGAGGGCGAGTCGCCGGAGATGATGGAAGGTAGCCTTCAGACTGCCGAACTGATGTGGCTCGCCGGTAGGCTCAGGGAGAACCCCGACCTGGTGGTCATCTCCAGGGCGGACATCCTCACTGACCAGTCCATTCGCTGGTGGCTCTCCAGAAACCCCAATGCCGAGACTAGCGCAAAGAAACTGGTTTTCGGCCGACTGGATCCCGAGTCGTCCATCGTGGAAAAGTGCAAGAAAGAGAAGAAAGAAAAGGGGAAGAAGGCCAGGGTGGCCGTCTTTGACATCCGGGGCTATACGGTGATCGTGTCCGTGTCAGGAGGGGATTATGCCCTCATCTGGTGTGAACCGCTTTGCAGGAACAAGAGAACGGAAAAGTATATCCAATCTTATTACTTCGAGAGTGACGGCTTTACCCTTGATGTGGTATACTACAAGGGGAAGACAATGTTCAAGAACAAGATTTCCCTGGCCTCACAGGCGATAAGTCATCACAGGTAAGGAATCTGCTTGATGTGACGCCTGACGGTGTCGAAAACGCGCCGGCAGTTTTCGGGCGTATTGGCGGCAATGACGGGGGAGGGTTTCTTCGGGGAGGGCGCTTCTCCGTCAAAACCGACGACCGTCCCTCCGGCCTCCCGGAGAATAAGCACCGCAGCGGCATAGTCCCAGGGCATCAGCCTGATCTCGAAATACAGGTCGGCAAAACCACGGGCCAGGAGGCAGAGTTCGACGGCTGCGCTTCCAACACGGCGGAAGTCGTTGCACGCCATATAGAGGTCGTAGATGATATCCGAGCAGGCCTTTGCAAACTCCTTCCGGTAAGTGGACATAGCGGAAAAGAGGATGCCCTCCTTGAAGGAACGCCCGGACACGTGGATGGGCTCCCCGTTGCAGAAGGCGCCCTTTCCCCGTTCGGCGCAGTAGAGTTCCCCGCGCCAGGGGCTGTAGACGACGCCCATCAGCGGCTCCCATCTGCGGTACAGGGCGACGCTGATGCAGCAGTTCGCATCGGCGCGGGCATAGTTGGCCGTCCCGTCGATGGGATCGATGATCCATACGTATTCGTGGTCAAGGTCTTCCAGGTCCTCCTCTTCGCAGAGGAAGCCGCTCCCGGGGAGTAGGGCTGAGAGCTTTTCCGTCAGGTAATCCTGGACGGCAAGGTCCGAGCTAGTGACGATGTTCTCGACCGTCCCCTTCTCTTTCACCGAGAATCCTTCCCGCACCATCAGTCGCGATGCCTCCCGGACAATATCTGAGATGTTTTCAAGTGCTATCATTTTTGAGATGCTTCTTGCTGTTCTTGGACGTTCTTACTTATCTTGAGGCAAAGATAGCCGTTTTCGGGAGTATAAGCAAGAAACCGTGTCAAAAGAGCACGACATCGCCTACCTCATCGAAACCGACGACTGGTTAAACAATAATGGGTGACGCATTGATAAAGTCAGGAAAAAATCAAGCACAGTGGAAACGGCCGCATCGCCAAGATGTGCCCAATGAGCCTCTGGAAGTCCATGGAATCCAGCGGAGAGGTCTTCCGTAACCGGGAAATCAATACCTTGGGAGAAACGCGAAAATGATTATTGTGCGTTTCATATGCCCGGGCTAATTCTGGTAAATCTTCACGGTGGTGAACGCATCTCCGGCTTCCATAGCAATGTACGCCTGGCGCGGTTTGGCCGTATAATTCGGGTCAATTGTGATAATCAGCTGGTTACTACGGCCCTTGTTGGGGACAGATGCGTGATACCACCCCCCGTCAAGAATGTCATATGTACAGGCGTCTTCGCCGTCTGTGGAACCAGCATAGAGGTAATTCACATATTCCAACTGACCATTCATATACAGGACATCCTCATACCCGCCGTTAATCCACCAGCCGCTGTAATTCTTGGCAGTAACAGTCTCCTCACCGCCTTCAGATGTAAAGTGGACCTCAGATTTATCCATCTTAATGGGGGGCCAGTCTCCATCCTTAGCAAACCTGTCACAGGACGTTCCTATTACAATCAGCGCTGCCATCGCAGCCCATATGCCAAAATGCTTCATATTGCTTACATATCCTTCAAGGACAAGTCCACTTTTTTATGTATTAATTCTTTCTTGCGATTACAAAGATAGTTTTTTAAAACTATAGTCGTATCTATTGCGTAAGAAAATAGAAATAATGCCGACCGACGCAAATAACGATATTCAATATCTGGATGATGGCGGCCATTCACATTGCTGCTACAAAGACGGAGCTGACGGTTTCCCGGAGAAGACCAGAATTGTGGGGATGCAAAAAACGAGTTGAAAATAAGGAAGATTGAAACCTGGGCGGATGAACTCGGGTAGGTTGGTCAAGAATAGTAACACGTGTTACTGTAACGCGCGTTACAATTCAATGCAAAGATACGGATTAGTCTGAAAAAACAAAAACCGTCTATTCCTCCGGCAAAGTGGGGTCGAGGACCGGCAGGGCGTTCTTGCCGCTTGGGGCGGGAACTCCGTGCTCGATGGCCTTCATAGCTGCCTTGACGATGCTCTGCTTCCCGTCTACGAGACGTTTGGAGTTCTCTTTAAACCCTTCCAGGACATCTTCGAGGTCCTTTTCGAGTTCGGCATTGGCGTGGCAGAAGATGCCTACACGATTGACCATCTCTTCGGCGGCTTTCACGATACCTTCGATGTTCTCCATCTGTTCCTTCTGAACCCAGGCGCCGTGGATGAGGCGCAGGAATGGAACGAGAGTCTCTTCGGTGGTGATGAGTACGTTGCGTTCCAGGGCCCAGTTGAACAGGCCGGCGTCTTTCATTTTGGCTAGCTGCCAGGCACCGTAGTTCGGGATGAACATAATGACGAAGTCCAGGGTCTTGCGGCCGACCACGTACTTCTGATACTCCTTGCCGGTGAGTTCCTTGATATGGCTCTTCACCGATTCCAGGTTACGGGCCGCGGCGTCTTCGCGCTCGTCGTCCGTCTCGGCGGCATAGTAGTCAGTGAGAGCGGTCAGGGACATCTTGGAGTCAACGAGTATTTCCGTGCCGTCCGGGAGGTGCAGGACGAAGTCCGGGCGCATAAGCTTGCCGGTTTCCTCGTTGCGGATACGGTTGCCGCTCTTGTCGCGGAGCCAGTACTCGGACTCGTAGTCAAGACCCTCACGGAAGCCCTGTTCCTTGAGGATGTTCTCCAGGATGGTCTCTCCGAAATTGCCCTGCATCTTGTTTTTGCTCTTAAGGGCCTTGGCCAGGTCTTCGGCCTGGGTCCCGATAGCTTCGGTCTGCTCTTTCAGATGTTTGACAGTCTCGGCGAACTGGGTCTTGATGGAGGAGGTCTCCTCGGTGTGGGACTTCTTCTGCGCCTCGAAGGCTTCCGTCATTCCCTTGATGGTCTGGTCCAGGCCGCCGGTGATGCTCTTCATAGTCTCGGCGGCCTCTTTCTTGAGGGCTTCCTCGCGGGCTTTGAGCAACTTCTCGTTCTCAAGGGCAAGTGCGGTCTTGGCTGCCTCGATTGCCTTTTCCTGTCCTGTTCGGAGGTCGGAAAGAGCTTTCTCGTGGCTGGCCTTTATCTCGGCCATTGCCTGTTCGTGCTGTCTTCTCTCGCTGTCGCGGATGGCTTCGGCTGTGCGTACCTCTATTTCTTTACGGCTGAGTTCGTCCTTGAAGGCGGCCTTGGCCTTGTTGGATGTGAGAATCCAGCTGATAACGATGGCGACGATGATGACTGCTGCGACGATGGCGATGGTGATAGTTGTACTCATATATTTTTCTTTTGTTTGGTTCGTTTGCTACTTAATATCGCAAGTAGTAAACAAAGCTATGGCTGTTTTCTTTAAGAAATTACATATCGTATTGACAGTTACTATATTAGTGCCGCCAAATAATCTAAAGCATAAACAAAGATAGTCAAATAATCTCGGAACTCAACAGCTTTTTTATTTTGAAAGTAGAAATACGAAAACGATTCGCCCAAAGAATAGCTAATTATAGAACACAAACACAGTTTTCTTCATATGATATTCGCGCAGTGTATCTAACTTAGGCAGTATGGGTAAATGGTCATATGAAATTACCGCTACAGAAGCTTCATAGCGATATGGGCGCAGGCCTCGGCGTCGGCGAGGGCGTGGTGGTGCTGCGTGAGGTCGAAGCCGCAGGCTGCGGCGACGGTCTGGAGCTGGTGATTGGGGAGGTTATGGCCAAAGTGGCGCCTCGAAGCGACCAGGGTGTCGCGGAACTCGTAATCCGGATAGTCCATCCGGTAGACCCTGTGGACCGCCTTGAGGCAGCCTTCGTCGAAGCGCGCGTTGTGGGCTACAAGCGGCAGGCCCTCGATCTTCGGCGCGATCTTTTCCCACACTTTCGGGAAGACAGGCGCATCCTCCGTGTCATCCGGGCACAGCCCGTGGACCTGCATGCAGAACCACTGGTAGTACTCGGGCTCCGGATGGATAAGTGAGTAGAAGGAGTCCACGATCTCTCCGCCCCGGACGATGACAACGCCCACGCTGCATATGCTGGAGGGCTGCTCGTTCGCTGTCTCGAAGTCTATTGCCGCAAAGTCTATCATCTGCCTTACCGGATTGGTTGCCCGTACTTTTCCGCCATCTGGCGGATATCTTCCATGACTTCCTCGCGAAAGTCTTGCGGGGAGAGGACCTCGACCTGGGGGCCGTGCCGGAGAATCTCCTGCTTGAAGTCGAAGGTGGAGGCCAGGTAATACTCGAAGACGGAGTAGTCGTCGTGCGACTCCACCAGAGTCTGGCTCGGGTGCAGCGGGAGCGAGTTGAAGTAGTTCACCTGGTAGGCGTCGACCTTCAGGCGGATCTTCTCGGGCTTCAGTTCCTTTCCCACGAACACCCCGAAGAAGTTCGAAAAGAACTCCCTGGCATTGAACTTCGGTGACATCCGGAGCGTTTTCCTCAGGACGGTGATTCCTATCATTCTGTCATCGAGGGAGTAAATGCGCGGTTCCTTCTTGTCCTCGCTGTACGCCAGGACATACCAGCGCTGCTTGAAGAGCTTCAGACACCAGGGATGGGCGACGAAGGTCGACTCCTCATCCCTCCAGAAACTCTTGTAGGTCATCTGAACGGCCTTCCCGTCCCTCATTGCGTTGACAATGACGGTGAGCCAGCGCTTGCTGGAGGGGATGTCCTCAAAAAGGATGCGGTCCCTCATATCCTTGGTCTCGTTGAGGATGTTGTTCAGCGACAGGGACTCGAGGAGCCACTGCCTCACGCCGTCACCCTCAAGGTCGTCGCCGTTGGCGATGTAGTACCCAAGCGAGCGGTCGCACTTGATCTCGATGCCGAAGGTGTCCTCGATGGCAATACGGTGGTTGTGGAAGGTGCGCTCCGCCAGGGGGGCGCCGTCCTCGTTGATGGCGCTCCGCTGCCACTGGCGGGATATCTCCGCCAGGGTGATGGGGCCGCGACGGTTGATCGTGTCGATCAGCCAGACATACCTGTTGAAATAGTTCTTTGCCATTGTGTTTTCCGTTTGTTGCCGCAAAGATAATGAATTAAAATGCCAAATTCAGGCAGTTTGCTCGAATTTGGCAGATTTTTTCAGAATCCTATCCTGCGGCGCTTGGACTGTCCGCCGATATTCTCCTCGGCGCAGTACTCGCGAAGCTGCGCGAGGGTGGGCTTCACCCCGTCGATGAGTTCCTTGACGGTCCTCTTTCTCGAGATGTTCTCTATCTGCCCTCCGGAGAAGTCGAAGTCCTCGGCGAGGCTGAGAGCCTCTTCCTCGCTCAGTTCGGGAATCATCGTGCTCCAGATGCGGCTGCGGGCCTCGACGGACGGCTTGTCAAAGCGGACCTTGTAGAGGAAGCGCCTCTCGAAGGCTTTGTCGAGGTTGGAGGTGAGGTTCGTGGTGGCGATGAGGATGCCGTCGAGGTCCTCCATCTCCTGGAGGATGATGTTCTGGATGGAGTTCTCCATCTTGTCCACGGCGCTGCCGGCGCCCTCCTTGCGAAGGCCGAAGATGGCGTCCGCCTCGTTGAAGAGGAGGATGGGTACGGTGCCCCCTGCTCTCACGGCGTGGCGGTACTTGTTGAACACGTCCTTGATGTTCTTCTCGGATTCCCCGACCCAACAACTCTTTATCTGAGAGACGTCCACGACGAAGAGGTCGCGCCCGCACTCACGCGCAATCTGATATACGGTCTCGGTCTTGCCGGTGCCGGGACCGCCGTAGAAGAGGCAGGTGAAGCCGGTGCGGAGCCCCTTGTCCTGAAGGGCCGCGCGTATGGAGGCGAAGCGGTTCTCTCCCATCAGTTCGTGCAGCTGGCCGACCTGGCGCTGCACGCCGGGGTTGTAGAACAACTCCTTCGGGCGGATGGAGTCCGCGGCAATCCTGCGCGAGGCCGACACTTTGGCGGTATTCTTCCTCACTCCGCCGACGTCCGCGAGAATCTCGTCCTTGACGCTGTCCTTGATTTTGAAGTACTCCTTCGTCTTCATCCCGTCGTCTCCGCTGTACTCGATGACTCCGTCAATCTGGAGTTTCATTGCCTCGTGGTTGAAGGAGAAGCGTATGGCATCGAGTTCGTCCCCAGTGAAATAACCGTCGACCTGAAACCAGGAGACCTGGTCGTCATCCTCGCCGTAGTAAATGATGAGAACGGCAAGGAAGAATACCTGCTCGTCGGGGCTGACCCCCGAGCAGTAACGCTTGTAGGCCTTTGCAAGGCTGGTTCCGGGATTGTCGTGCATTAGCCTGCCGACAATCTCGATGAACTCATCCTGGGTGAGAAGGTCATCGTCGAGGAGCTTGAGCTTGCGGCGGATTCGCGCGAGCATAGATGTCGTGTCGAGACCGGAGGTCTTCTCGGGCTCGACGGCGCGGTTTTCCTTCAGGGCTCGGAGGACCTCGCCGGGAAGGACGATGTCCCCGTCATTCTTTATGCGTACATAGCCTCGGCGCTTGAGGTCCTCGAGGTCCTGCGAATAGGTGAGGAACTTGAGGTAATCTAGCCCGAGGAAGGCCGAGATGTCATCGCAGTCGATGTTTCTCCTCGAGGAGTTCTGCAGGATGGCGGTCATGATGAGCACCTGCATTGTGTTCATCCCGAGGATGTCGCGGAGAGCGGCGATGTCCTCCTCCGCCTTCGCGAGGTTTTCAGGTGAAATGTCGATGCAGGAGCGCACCATACGGGTTAGCCTTTCCGGCTTTTCTGAGCGCAGCTTCTCCGAGATGCAGCTCATATGTTCGATAATCGTCTTTTCCATACACATTCATATACTGACAAGAGTTGCTTTCCTTTCATTCCCGCCTGCAAAATTATGTCACGGTTCTGCCAAAACTAGGCAGATGTAAGGTTTTGGCAGGATGATGCCATATCTTTGTGCCAAAACAGCGACAAAATCACTATATTTACACCGTATGACTCAGTACATTGCAGACGAGGCCCATTTCAAGGAAGTCATCGAAAGGGCCACCAAGGTGAAAAGGTCACTCTGGATCGGAACGGCCGACATCAAGGACCTCTACGTGGAAGAACGCCCGTTCCTCGGCGTGCTGGCCGACCTTATCAAAAAGGGCCGGGAGGTGCGCCTGATCCATGCCAAGGAGCCGGGACCCAACTTCCGGGAGGACTTTGACCGCTATCCGGTCCTCTTTACCGGCTTGGAGCGCGTCCTCTGCCCGCGTGTCCATTTCAAGATCATCATCTTCGACCTCAAGACCGCCTATATCGGCTCGGCGAACCTCACAGGGGCGGGGCTCGGGATGAAGAGCGCCCGTACCCGCAACTTCGAGGCGGGAATCCTCACCGACGACCCGGAGCTCGTGGAGGCCGCGATGAACCAGTTCGATTCCGTCTGGGCCGGATTCAAGTGCAAGAACTGCGGCAGGAAAGAATATTGTCCAGACCCCGTGATAAAATGAAGAAGAAAGTCTATTTCGCCGGTTCCATCCGCGGCGGCCGCCAGGATGCCGACCTTTACAAACGGATCATCGAGTATATCCAAAGGAACCATATCGTCCTGACAGAGCACGTCGGCGACCTGTCTAAGAGCAAGACCGAAGGTCTGCCGAATCAGGAAGTGGCCATCTATGAGCAGGACACGGCCTGGCTCCGCGAGGCAGATGTCGTGATTGCCGAATGCACCACGCCGTCTCTTGGTGTCGGCTACGAACTGGCCTACGCCGAAGCCCGCGGCATCCCGGTACACATATTCTACAACAAGCCCCGCGCTAATCTCTCCGCTATGCTCACGGGCGACAAGTACTTTCAGATTCATCCGTATGAGAGAGAGGCGGAGATTTTTTCCTTACTTGATGCGATTTGCCAATGATTATTGTTCTATTTCGTAGCGAGCAGTGCGATATTCTTAATGTGTCCTATTTTGAGGAACTCAGAAGGATTCGGGGACGATAGTCCCGTTCAATGAGATGCACAATCCTTTGTTTTGACGAGCGATTTTTTGAAGGATACCTTCAATTAGCCCTTCCCGGAAGGCATACCCCGGAAACACCTCGTCCTCTTTCAGAGAGTCGATATGATCCGGTGTGTATTGCGGCCTTGGGATGCCGCTGTAAATTCTCTCGTTTGCCATAACAAATCTAGCAATTATTACTGGAATCTTCAACACTCACAAGCAGTTTCGGGTCTATCCTCCGTGCCCCGAAACCTTCGAAGCGGACGGTCACGACTCCGCAGTCCGGGTCCACATCGGTGATGACCCCGTCGCCGAAGACGGGATGGTGGACAAGTTCGCCTTCACCGAAAACCGGATCTCCGCCCCTCTCCGGCTCTTCCAGCGAGCGTATGAGGCCGTCCGTCCCGTCCCACAGGGTGGGGGAGAAGGATCCTTCAATGTCATACAGAGGACCGCAACAGTCCTCGGCCTCGCGGATGAACCGGCTGGGGTACTTCGCCTGGGAGTTCTGGACGTTGAACCCTTCGGAGTCCGAGAAGATGAGCCGGTCCATCGCCCGCGTGCAGGCGACATACATCAGCCTCCGCTCCTCCTCCAGCCCCGCTTCGCCCCGCTCGCGGATGGTCCTGTGGCTAGGAAGGACGCCCTCGTTGAGTCCGTAAATCCATACAAGAGGGAACTCGAGCCCCTTGGCCTGGTGGACCGTCATCAGGCGGACCTTGTCGTCATCCTTACGGTAGTCGGCATTGGTGTACAGGGCGATATCCTGCAGATATCTCTCGACTCCCAGGTCTTCCTCATTCTTGTTTTCCTCTTCATACAGGCGGATGGACTTCAGGAGCTCCTGGAGGTTCTCAAGGCGCTCCTCCTCTGTGTCCACACGGTACATCTCCAGGAGGCCGCTGCTCTCCAGGATGAATTCCAGGAGGGCGGAGATGGACTTCTTGTCCAAGGCCTGACGAGCCTCGAGGATCGTGGCGACAAGCCGTCCTGCCGCGGCATTCCTGTCCATCCGCTTGAAAGCCATGTCGTCATCCAGCGCGATGAGCCGCAAATATCCCAACGCATCCTTGATCTCCTTCCGCTCGAAGAAACGGACCCCTCCCCAAACGACGTAAGGGATTTTCTCCCGGATGAAGGTCTGTTCGATGGATCGGGAAAGGTAGGTGGCCCTGTAGAGGATGGCCATATCGTTCCACGCGACGCCGTCATTGCGGTTGAGGCTTTTGAGTACCTGCGCGGTCTTGTCTGCCTCGGACTTCTCGTTCCTGCTGTGGTAGAACTTTGTCCGGATGCCTCCCGGCGGGCGCATCGTTATGGAGGTGCGGGGAAGGCGGTTGCGGTTGTTTTCTATGATACAGTCCGCCAGGCAGACGATGTTAGGCAAGGAGCGGAAGTTCTCCTTCAGGTAGATGTCCGTATTGGGCTGCCAGTTGACGAAAAGCTCAGGATGCGCCCCCCGCCACTCGTAGATGGCCTGGTCAGCGTCGCCGACGACAAAGAGGTTCCCGAAGGCTTCGCTAAGGGTGGTGAAGAGCCGCCATTCCTCCCTGTCGCAGTCCTGGACCTCGTCAACCATGATGTACTGGAACTGCTGCTGCCATTTGGCCCTGACCTCGTGGAAGTTATCCAGGATGTGGAGGGTGTAGTAGAGGAGATCGTCAAAGTCCAGGGCGAAGTAGCGCTTCTGCCGGAGGACCATCTTCCCGAAGATTGGGACATCCGGGAGGTTGAAGGGGGCCGTCGGGATGACGAACCTCTCGATATACGGGGTCATCGCCTTGAACTTCCCGAGCTCTTCCATATAGTTTCCGACGATGCCTTTCCTGCGTGCGATCCCTTCCTCTTCCAGGACTTCCTTCACGAGGGCCTTCATATCCTCCTCGTCGTATATGATGAAATTCTCCGGGAGCCCCAGGCGGTAGATCTCCTTCCGGAGGAACTTCACGCAGAAGCCGTGGATGGTCGTGACGAAGTCCCCGACCACTCCGCCGGGGCAGAGGGCCGATATGCGTGTCTTCATCTCCTGGGCGGCCTTGTTGGTGAAGGTCATACAGAGGATGTCGCTCTGCGGGATGCCCATATCATTCAGGAGGTAGGCATAGCGGTAAACGAGGGTTCTGGTCTTTCCGGACCCGGCTCCGGCGACCACGCGGATATGCCCTTCCGTCGTCGTGACGGCGGAGCGCTGCTCGGGGGTGAGCCCGTCAAGTTTTGTCTTGGTCTTTTCCATCATTCAGTGGTGTCCGCCTACGGCTCGGTGGCGATATGGTCCTGACTGCAAAAGGAAATGGCATCTTTGACCAGGATGACAAGAGCGCCTACATAAACAGCGACGGAAATGATAATCTCTAACATAACTCAATTCTTTTTGTTGCTGCAAAGATATACCGCGCTTCTGCCAAACCATTGCACAAGCTAAAGAATCTGTATCGACAATAGGGTCAGTTACAGGCTGGAAAGATCGTGGAAGACGATGGCTTTTTTATGTAGTATTGATTGGATGGACAACAGGTATAATAATAGACTTTTTTGCGAAGCCTTGCAATTTTGTAAAATATATTTCATAAATTTGTAAAACAGATTTTTGAAAGATGAATTACGAAAGACAACACTTAGCCATATTGAAGAGCCGGATGGCTGAGCCCCGCAGGCGGATGCAAATCATCATGGGGCCCCGCCAGGTTGGCAAATCAACCGTCGTGTATCAGTTCTGCGACGGCATTGACACCCCATACGATTACTTC
>CACZDC010000059.1 GCA_902779785.1 uncultured Bacteroidia bacterium | reverse complement strand
GGGGCCTTGGCCATAACCCTGACTATACCCTCCACGATATCATCGACATAGGTAAAGTCCCTGCGGCAGTTGCCATAATTGTAAATCTGGATGGTCTGGCCTTTGAGAAGCTTGTTGGTAAAGCCGAAATAGGCCATATCGGGGCGGCCGGCAGGACCGTAGACCGTAAAGAAGCGCAGGCCGGTGGAAGGGATGTCATACAGCTTACTGTAGCAATGGGCCATAAGTTCGTTGCTCTTCTTCGTTGCCGCATACAGGCTCACGGGATTGTCCACGCGGTCATCCGTGCTGAAAGGAACCTTCTTGTTGCCGCCATAGACGCTTGAACTCGAGGCATACACCAGATGCTCCACCGGATTATGCCGGCAGGCCTCCAGAATGTTGTAGAAACCGATTATGTTGCTCTCGATATAGACATCCGGATTCTCGATGCTGTAGCGCACCCCCGCCTGGGCGGCAAGATTCACCACGATGTCGAATTTATACTCCGCGAAAAGCTTATCAATCAGCGCCTTATCTGCAATATTTCCCTTTACTGACACATAGTCAATCCCCTTGGGCCTGGCCTTCTCCAGTTCCCTTAGACGATATTCCTTGAGCGAGGGATCGTAATAATCGTTAAGATTGTCGACGCCCACTATGAGACCTCCATCCATATCCTTGAAAAGGCGTCTGACCAGATTGGAGCCAATGAAGCCGGCGCTGCCTGTGACAAGTATCTTTTTTGCCATATCCATTTTGCGAAGCAATAATTTACGCGAAGATACGAATAATTCTTCATTCTTTGCAAACAGTTGTTTTTTTACCATTGCTGGAAAATATGATTTTGACATTCCAGGGAAAATATCTACATTTGAGAAAATGATAGAAGATTATGCTAAAAATCGGAGACAAGATGCCGGAGTTCGAGGTTATGGACCAGGACGGCAATGTCGTTAAGTCTGAAGACTTTATCGGAAAAGGTCGAAAGACCATTATTTATTTTTATCCCAAGGACAACACTTCCGGCTGCACAGCCGAAGCCTGCTCGTTCCGTGACAATTATGCCGCCCTCAGCGCTGCCGGCTACAATGTCGTAGGAGTGAGCAAGGACAGCGTCAAGTCGCACACCGGTTTCAGGGCCAGATACGGACTCCCCTTCCGCCTGCTTTCGGACACTTCGACGCAGATGCTGCAGGCATTCGGTGCCTGGGGAGAAAAGAAAATGTATGGAAAAACGGTCTATGGAACTTTGAGACGCACATTCATTTTCTCAGAAGACGGCATTCTTGAAGAGATTATTGAGAAAGTGGACACGAAAAACGCCGCCGGGCAGATCCTTTGATGGCACTTTATGAAGAAATGCTCGCGGCGGCGGATCCGTCGCAAGTCCCGGGATTGAGCCGTTTTTTCAAAACCGGGCCCGGGCAGTATGGAGAGGGCGACAAGTTTCTGGGCATCAAGGTGCCGGTGACACGGGTAATTGTGCGCCGTTGCTGGCGACAGACGGACTTCACCGAACTTGAGCGCTGCATCCGCAGCGAATACCACGAGCATCGTCTGGCGGCACTTCTGAGCTTGGTGGAAATTTTCAGGCACGCCCGGCCCGGGAAGGAGACAGCTCTCCGGCAGCAATGCGTCGATTTCTACCTTGCCCATACGGCCTCGATCAACAACTGGGACCTTGTGGACCTGAGCTGCTATCCACTTCTGGGTCAATGGCTTATGGACAAAAACCGTTCGATTCTGTACGATTTGGCCAGGGGCGGAAAGACTATATGGGAACAGCGGATCGGTATCGTCTCTACGATGACATTCATCCGCAGCTGGCAGCTCCAAGACTGCTTTGCCATCTCCGACATTCTCCTCCATCATCCCCACGACCTAATCCACAAAGCCGTCGGCTGGCTGCTTCGCGAGGCGGGAAAGCGTGACAGGGCCGCACTGGAGTCCTGGCTGCAGGGCGTCCCTCCGCAAGGCGCCAACAACGCCTCCGGGCAGGGCGCACTCCCCCGCTACCGTCAGATGCCGCGGACAATGCTCCGCTACGCCATCGAAAAGTTCCCCGAGCCAGAGCGCCGCAAATACCTGAAAAACGAAATTTAGCGAAATGTTTTACGTCAGCGACCCCGTTTCCACCCCGCCAAAGCAGTTCCAGACCCAGCTGCAACAACTTGTATATAAGACGTTTACCGCCAAGGAAATAGAATTCGAGCGTGTCGACACCGACCCCGGAATAACTATGGAAGACTGCCAGCACATAGATGCGAAAATCGGGGTCCATATAGTCAAGACCATCTTCCTGTGCAACCGCCAGCAGACGGAATTCTACCTCTATGTCACCAGCGACGACAAGCCCTTCGTGACCCGCGATTTCTGCAGAGCGCTCGGCATTCCTAGAGTATCCTTCGCCTCGGCCGAAAAACTATGGGAACTGACCGGCGTGAAAGTGGGCGCGACCACCATCCTGAGCGCCATACTCCCCTCCGCCGCGAATGTCCACCTGGTAATGGACAAGACTATCGCCGAAGCCGAATTTTTCGCCTGCACCGACGGCACTGCTACCTGTTTCGTAAAACTCCGAACGCAGGAACTACTTGAGAAGTATTTGGAGGGCAAGGACTTAGCCTATGTCTAGATTTTCATCTTTGAGCTTAACAACAGCGGACAAAATGGACAATTCCGAAATCTCCCTTGTCTATAAAGACGACGAGTATGAGCTCGGCCAGATGGACGGTATCCCCTGCCTGGTCGCCGGCGGCCGCCGTTTCAAGCTGACCTGCCATCCCTATGAGCCCTGCCTCTATATTACCGACGAGGCCGGAAAGATGACCATTGTCCATAATTCCTTCGACCCGTCCGTCGTCCTGGAACTGGTCCACGAAGGACGGACGCTGAGGTCCATTACCGGCCGGCGTTATGGGGCAAGAGACTTCTGCCGGATGGTCGAATATGCCGCCGGGAAGGGCGAATTGGGCATTGACGACGCTGAGAAAGTGTTCGGGATGAAAACGAGCGCGGGCGTTATAAAGGACGACGATCCTTTTCTCGAGCTGATCCGCCTATATCCGGACGCCGTACCGGAATACTGTCTGGTGAGTGGCAGCGAAGGCGGGCGTGAGGCACATAGGAAGGCTCTCGAGGTGGCGTGCAGAAGCCTGATGGCCGGAGATGAAGAGACAGACGGATGGAACTACGATCTATCTAAGGCCGAAATCATTGCCGAGCTTGATGCGAGGGAATTCTTGTCTGGCGTGGAGATTCCGGGCAGGCTTTCATACCGACGCGCATTTCTGGAGCCGCCGTATGGGTGCAATTATACGGATTCCGACTTCAGGATGGTCAACGAAGCCCTTTTCCCCAGCGGCACTGATTCGCTGGAAATCCACGAATGGTCCACCGACTGGTCCGACTATTTCGACGACGGGCACGAATGGTGGGGCGCCCTCTGCCTCAGCATCTACGACCGCCGCCTCAAACGCTTCGTCATAATTCTTGCTTCCGCCACCGACTGATTGCAGCCGACGGCCTTTTCCGAATGCGGTTAGTGGCGCATCTAACCGGCAGGGTAACAGCGGAACCGGGCGAAGCTAGAGCCGTTGTTCAACCACGTCCCAATTGACAATACTCCAGAGCGCCTTCAGATGATCCGGCCTACGATTCTGATAGTCAAGGTAGTATGCGTGCTCCCACACATCGAAAGTCAGGAGCGGCCTGAGACCTTTTTCCACTGGATTATGGGCTCCAGGCTCCTGGGAAATGACCAGCGTCCCGTCCGGCCGGGCTGACAGCCAGACCCATCCGCTGCCGAAAAGACCGGCGCCTTTGGCAACGAACTCAGCCTGAAAAGCCTCCAGACTCCCCCACTGCTTGTCGATCTGCTCAGCCAGTGCTCCGGCAGGAGCATTGCCTTCCACCGGTGCCCGGAACTGTGTGAAGTACATATTATGGTTCAGTATCTGCCCCGCATTGTTGAAAACGGGCCCATCTGACTGGCGTACAATCTCTTCCAGCGGCAGCCCATCATACGGACTTCCCGGAAGAGCCGCATTCAGGTTGTTCACATAAGCCTGCAAATGCTTCCCGTAATGGAACTCCAGCGTCCGTGCGCTGATTACAGGCTCCAGCGCATCCGGCGCATATGGCAAATCGATAAGTGTAAACATAGTCATAGATTATTATTGGTGATCAAAACTTTACTGCCGCAGAAATTTCTTTTTCAAAAACGCACCGGAGGGTTTCTCAACAAAATGATGCAGAAGGACAGCTCCGACCAGACAGACTGCGAAAGACAAGAGTATGCGAAGGATATTTGATTCCACACCGGCCCAGCGACATAAATTCCGGCTGACGGCCCAAAGTGGAAGTGTCTGGCAGAGGAAAAAAGCGAAAGACAATTTGCTCAGATACAGTATGAAAGCCGGATTCTTTATAGATTCAAATTTCATACTGCCGGACGACATTATTATCACGATGAAGCAAGGGACAACGACGATATTGTAAAGCATATAGTCATCAGGCAGTCCAAACCTCCTGCCCATAGTCAGGCCAAGAATCAGCAGCACTGAAGAAATGGCCCAGCTGTATGGCTTTCTGACAATGGTCAAGAACTTGTTTTCCAGCCCGGACGTGTTGATCTGGGCAATTATCACCCCGATAATGAACTCTATCAGCCTGTAAAACGGACTGGTATAGACAGAGACGCTGTTCAGATGGAAATAATGCTGGATGAAAGGGGCATAAAAAAGGATCGCGGACAATAGCAAAAGGCTCATGACTTTGGACCTGACCGAAAGCTGCTGAAAGAGACTTTGGATAAACGGATATGCCAGATAGCAAATGAGCAGACAAGAGATGAACCAGGTCCCACCATTATGAGAGTGGTAAAACAATGTCGTGAAGCTTGACTGAGTAGCGAACAATTCTACAGGAAAGAGCACTGCAACTTGTTCAAGAGTGTCCCGCCCGAAAGACAGGTCAAGAATGACGCTTGTCAGAGCGACGAAATAATACAGGGGAAGAATCGTTATAAGCCGCTTGATATAGAACTGTTTAATCTCCCCTGCCTTGGTCAAATCCCTGCGGGAAGAGGACAAGTGCAGCGAATATCCGGACAAGATAAAGAATGCGGTCATCGCAATAGCTCCCAGCCGGACAAAATCATCAAGCCAATAGTAGTTGCAGGAAAAATGGATACTGGAATGGAAGGCATAGATCAAAATGGCAAGACTGATGCGGATAAAATCCAGCCCAAACACCCTTCCAGAAGCCTGTATATCAGTTAGTTTCATTGACCTATGGACATTTTATACACATTAGTCTCCTTCCTCCGAAAACCCAACGAGTTGTAAAGATTATTGGCGGCAACCCTGTGAGGACGAGAGGTAAGGCACAGGTCCACATTGACCAGATTCTTGCGGGCAAACGAGATCACGTGCTCCATCAGTTTCCTTCCGATATGCTGCCCACGGTAAGCCGAACTGACAACCACATCCTCCACACTTGCCTTTCTTCCGGTGGGCGATTCATATACACAGAGGGTAGCGCAGCCGACGATATGCTCCGAGCCGGACTTGGCATCCCCCTCCGCAGCCACAAACAAGTGTGACCCTTCCGCTTGGACCACGGCCTCGATCATTTCTGAGCTCACCTCAATTTCAGGGTCCAACTCTCCCATAAGAGCCAAAATATCAGATATTTGCAGCTTCGTCAAAGAAGATAGTTCGAAAATACTGATCATATTATAAAAAAATATGCACCTGCAAACAATACAGGTCTAAATTCATCCTCAAGTATAAACCTTGGACTTGCAGCGTAGTTATCTGATCCAAGGTCTGTATGGCAAAAATAGTAAATTTATACGGAGAAAGAAAGATTAATGAGTCAACCACCGCCTCTAATTCTTAATCACTTGCTTCCGGCACCGACTGATTGCCACCGTCGGCCTTTTGCTATTGCGGTTAGTGGTGCACGTTGGTGGCAGGGTAACAGCAAAAACGGCCTCAACTCCCATTCCGACCACCTCCGTGCCGCCAAATGCGGGTTTCCCGGCACCGAACATCGGTTTCAAGCCATCGGTGCCCGCAGAAGGCCATTCCACGGCACGGACTCCCGTTTTTCGCCCGGACCACTTTCATAAAACAAAAGCAGCCCGACAGGCTGCTTTCGTTTAATTGGCGGTGACGCTCAGCTCAAGGATCTTGGTGCTGCCGTCCGAAAAGTTCAGATGCGCTTCTATCAAGTGCTGCCCGGCACTGAGTTGAACGGAGGGTCCCTGGAAAGGCGAAGTCGTTATGGCTTCCCCGACGGGCTCATCGTCAATGTACCACTGAACCGAACTCACCGGCTGTGCCTGACTCACTTCGAGCTCCGGAGTGAAATAACTCCCGGCGCTGTAAGAGCCATTGCCCGGATTGGCGATGACATTATAGTTCAGCACAGTGGAAGGCACTGTAGCATAGAGCGTTACCTGATTGTTGGAATAAGCAATATTCGACAACTGAATATCGGAATCCACCCCGTTCCAGCTCTTGGCAGTGTAAGTCCGAACATTTTGGCTGCCGGGGAATGGAATCTTGTCGCTGTTACTCGAGATGAAATAGTAGTTGCCTTGGTACAGGGTATGTCCATACAACAGATTCGACTGTTCCGGAGCCGGGATGACGTAACAGCACGGATGCTTCCCATTCTCATTAATGGAATTATTAGCAGTCCAATTACTCCACAGATAAGAGGCAGAATACGTGCCTCCGCTAATTTTGACAGAGCGGGAGGACTTATCCACGTGAGTGACAACTAGTCCGTTAGCGCCCGAAGGTAGGCCGGCATCCCAGCCATTGCTCCCGCGGCACTCGTAGACGAAATATTCCCCGTTCATGTCGGTCGGAGTCCGAAATGCAACGTTATTATTGACGCTCGGAATCGTGTAGTTCCCCGAAATGGGAAACTCCTGGAAGGCACTCTCGTCTAACCAGCCAAGCATTATGCGTTCCTCAATTGTGAAATATGGCGGAGTCTTGCCGTCATTGTTATATGAGCCCGAGTCCATGGTCGAGAAAAAGAACATACCGGCACTCTGGCCATTGGTGGCATAATCCGTGTCATAGAAATCCGGAAGGCCCATGGCATGGCCGAACTCGTGGCAGGCTGTTCCAATGCCGCACATATTGCCGGAATCGCCTTCTCGCTCATTGGTACAGGCATATTTGTCTATCTTCTTGCCGTCAAGCGTGAGGCTGATTTCGCCGCTGGTCAGTTCCCACTGATGCGGCCAGATAGCATCCTCATCATCAGAATCCGCCTCTCCGAAACCGGCATAGTACATAAACACAAGATCTACTTCTCCGTCGCTGTCATTATCGAACTGCGTGAAATTAACCTGGCTATCGAGAGACTGGCAGGCCTGCTGAACCGCTTTCTCCGGAGCCTTGTCATTACCGGAGGAGTCATTCCCTCCGTAGTAGGCCTTGTTGTTGGAAAGAGTCACTGGACCATAGACATCGAAAACCGGCTCGAAAACTCCGCAGGAGTTTTCGTAATAGAAATCCCGAGCAGAACCAGTTCCTCCATTGACGTCATAACCATGATTATTAAGCAAGGCGGAGAAATCCGCATTGGCGGTATTGCTCTGGAAGGAAAGGTCGCTGAACTGCACCAAAATCACGAGAAAGTGTTTCGTGCCATTTGCGATCCCCGCCTTCGCCGGAGAACGGCGCGCCCGGTTTACGGCTGCGCGGCGGATATTGGCTGCTGTACGACGAGCGCTAAGTTTAGCCTCACTCACAGGACGATAGTATCCGTCCGCGTCCTTTTCGACAACCTGCCCGGAAGCATCCGTGGTCCAATGGAAAAATTCATCGCCAAACTTCTGAATCTTTATTACGCTCCCGTCCGGCTGGGTATGGGTAATGAACCCACGGCGTGCCGGAACCGCCTGGGCAAGTGTAAAGCAGCAAAGGGCTGCAAGAATAATTGTAAATATCTTTTTCATAGCCCTTTACTTTTTAATGATAACTCCGTGTGTGCCGTCGCTGAGCCAGACCTTCGGGCCGTCCTCCTTGATGATAGTCATAGTATAGACTTCAGAGAGAACCGTGCTTGCACCACGGCGCCAGTTCACGCTAATGGAAATATTGCTGCCATCTTTTACGTATACTTTCTTATAGCCGGTGATTTCAAGCTCCTCCACATCGGAAGGATCAATCAGGGTGTAAGTCTGGAAACCATTGCTGTCGTAACTACGCGTTACCTGGTCCGTCCCGGGGTTATATTCCCATTCGAGACCGCTGCCAAGGTAGCAGCCGTAGACGCTTTTCTGAAGCAGCGGATCGTCTGCTGAGGAGCCGCTGCCACCATCATGCCGAGTGATGATGACATTGTCAATATATGCCCTCTTTGTACTTGTTCCGATTTTAACGGTAGAAGTACTTGTTGCAGCGTCAAAATCTAACGAATAAGCGGTATCCGTTTCAGTCGGTGTGATTTCTTTGATAACATTTCCCACAGTAACTTGTACTTTTCCTGTATCATAACCATATTGAAGCACATTAAGAGTCACGGTAAAGCTACTCGAAAGATCCAGCGACTTGGAAGTGATATAACCACTTGCGGAAGAGGAACCTAATTTTACGCCGCCATACTTACTTGTATAGGCTTTTGAAGTCGAACCACTAAAATTCGAGAACTTAGTTGAGTCAAATTCCGAAGACGAATCACCTGTCGTGCTATTATCGAATTCCTCACTCAATACAACAACATCGTTTCCCCCGCTTCCGGAGCTGCCAGCCTGAATGAAGTCCGTATCCGTGGACATATCAACCGAAATGACAGCGACAACACCAGCCTGGAGCTCGTAGCTACCGTCGAGCCAGATTTCCTTAGTATAGGTTCCGGCATCGGTAATCAACGAAACCGACCAGATCTGGTCTGACATATTCACCGGGGCGCAGCCGAACCAGACATTGTCAGCGTGGTTGGTGTTGATGGTCAGCGTGGACGATGCGCCATAGTCGATGAGCTCGTGGCTTACGCATTTCCAGTACCAGTCACCGACAAAAGGCTCCGTAGCGGTTATTTCCACCGCCTTGACAGTCTGCCCGCTTAGGTCGAGTCCGGTGAGGCTGATGCAGCCGTAAGCCGTCAGGTGATTGAAATAAAGATCCACGTTGCTAGCTGCATCCGCATCCTGGTAAGTATCGCTGGTAGAGGCGATTATAAGGGCACTCTCGTCCGGAGATCCGGCCGAAGGAGTCTGCACCGAAGGGATGCTCACCTTCCACGCCTCGCGGCTCGGACTAAGCGCCTTTGCCACTGAGGAGGGCGACACGGAATAATAGGTATAAGGCGCGCTGAATTCGCTGAAATCTATGGTCGCGCTGAAAGTCGCACTGCGGAAGTCCTCCGACGTAGTGACCGACGCCGCTGTCGCGCTGCCATAGTTAAGCGAAAGCTTCACTTCGCTGTCGTTGCTGGTCCATAGGGTCGGCCAGGTTTCGCCGTCCTTCTGGCCGAACTGCGCCTTGGTCTGAGACCCCATCGCCCGGAAAACAACCGTCCGGGTCGTAGCGGAGTTCATCTCCTCCGCGGGGTCCACCGCCTCGCGAGAACACGCAAGGGCGGCAACTCCTGCGAGCGCCGCCCCAGCGAAAAATCTTAATATCTTCTTTGTCATTAGAAACTACCCCAATTATTGCCACTTACCGAGTTGATGTTGGAATACGACTGGAATGAAGTCCAGTTTGTATTGGACTCTGCGGACTCTTCAATGCTGTCCGGCAAGTTGCAGAACAAATTCAATCCTGTCCAGGTCTCAATCTGGTTCACGCTTACAATATGCTCGGAATCATAATAGTGCTCCGAATTCGAGTCATATTCCCTGTGATTGTACCAGAAACCGATGGAGGATGCGGCCGTAACGTTTCCGTTGCTGTCTCTCTTCACCTTCAGAAGAGCCTTCCAATAATAATTAGGAATAGGCAGACTTGCAGGATTCGCGCTCGAAGATGCACCTGTCAGGTAATTGATAGTCTCGCTGCCTCCGACCTTGCGGTAAACAGGTCCGGTGACTACATACACGGTATCCACCTTACTTGTCAGATTACGTACCGCCCCTTCGAGGGCACTCCATATACTGCCATTGAACTTGTTCTGAAGCTGAGGAGTCTGGTTAGTCGAGTAGTAAGTCTGAAGGTTCATCGTGTCATCGCTCTTGCGGCTTGCATTCGGGATCTGATGACCACGGGCGTATTGAGATGCGCCGTACATCGTGCCGTAAGCGTTGCTGACAATATTGATCTGCTTATTGTCCGCAATATTCGGATTATAGCGCCAGCTCGAAGTACTTGCATTGCCGCTGGTATGCGCTGCGGTCAAAGGATAGGCAACCCACATGGACGCGTAGTAATTATAGTTGTAACTGTAACTATAGTTCCTGTTCGTCCCTGCGGTGCTTCCGCTGCCGTAGAACTTACCGACGAAGTCCTCGTTCCCAGTCACTTCAGGAAGTTCCAGCCATCCGCCTGCGGTAGTAGTCTGCTGTGCCGCAGTAGTGAAGCTCAGGGTATTAGAAGCCCAGCTGTCCACATACTGATTCTGCGCCTCATCCCACTCTGTCACATAAGCCTGGAAGCTGTAGGTAGTGCTCGGTTTCAGAGAGCTTATCACCATAGAGAAGTTCCCGGAAGTCCCGGTAGTACTGCCAAGGCCGGAAGGCGTAATCCAACTTCCGTTTTCCTCCTTGTAGCGGAAACCACGGTCGTATATCGTGCCGGTAGCACCGCTGAAAGAAGCATTCAAGGTCGCCTGGCTGGAGGAGACACCGCTTGCAGCATTTGTCGTTACCGTCGCTGTAGCTACAGCTTTGGTGGTGAAGGACTGTACGCTTCCCGTGCGCTCCTCCCCGCCCTCGATCACGTAAGCTTTATAATTATAGGTAGTGTTCTGGGTAAGACCCGTAAGGGCCTTGCTGAAAGGAGAACTCGTTCCGGTTGCTGCTACCTTCGTTGAAGGATTGCTTGTAGTGCCGTAGTAGAAGCCTACTTCGGAAACCGCAAGAGTCGCTCCTGTGTAGGAGCCCGACAGGGTTGCCCCTGTCGAGCTCACTCCACTCGGAGTGCTAGCGGTCGTCACTGAAGCTGTGGGCTCTTGCCCCCCGCCGCCCCCGGCGGTTCCGCTTCAATTGGCTGAATAAACAGCCTTTGAAAGAGTTAACAAGCCATTTGAAGAGCCGCTTGCGCAATCAAACTCTAACTTGTAATACTTATTGGCAGCAGGACTTGCAATAGTAACAGACTGGTCACCAGTGGCTTTTGTAAATGTTCCTGCAGATGCCCAACCAGAAGTCTTGGAACTGCTAACGTAAAGCGTGATTGAATTGATCTTGCTCGCAGTTAATGCATCTATTGTAATGGTCACTGTCTTAATAGCCACAGAAATAGCAGCATCAGTAATAATAGTTGCAACTGATGCTGTATTCTTTCTTCCGCACTTCACATAATTCCAACCATTTTGATTGTTATTAAAATTGGCCATATTGACGGTGAACCCATCCATAGTAGCATTCCAAGTGGACGTATAGTCGCCTACACTAGTACTATTATAAGCGGTGCCCCACTGAATAGTATACACGGTTGGAGTGACGACACTTGCGTCGGTTGTTCCAACTGCACTCTTCTTGGCCTCAGAAGTCGTAGTATTAACTCCATCGCCAATTGCCTTAACCCAAACGTAATAATCGGTCTCAGCATTCAGACCAGTAAGCGTATATGAAGTCGCGGTCTGTGTATCACCAAATGTAGAACCATCGGTGCTTACTTGATAACCTACCGCGTTTTCAACAGCGCTCCATCCAAAGGTAAGTGACGATGAAGTATGAGCAGTGCAGGTGATGTCAGACATAGTGAGCTGGGTGGCAGCAGCGGGATTTACAACAATCTTCTTGATGTAGATTGCCTTGGAAGAAGAGTTTGCATAGGAGATAACGATATCCCCTGCCTTGAGATTACCATCTGGAGTTACAAATGCATAGACGGTATTTGTAGTAGTCAGAGAGGCAGTAGTACTTCCGCTACATTCAAACGCTGTTCCTCCAACTGAGACAGATACCGTTGCATTAATGCTGCTTGCACCAGAAGTGCTTACACGAATTTCGCGGACACCATAAGAAGCGCCAAAATTAGAGGTAAGAGTCAAAGCGGAATAAGGATGAGTCCCACTACCAAACTGCTGACCCTTGGTCGAGTCATATCCCCAGTATCCGTCACCTGTACCAGCCATCGTCCATGTTTTTCCATTAAGGGTTGCATCTCCTTCAGCAGACCATTGAGAAGCATCAAAAGTATAACTCCAGTTTGCTCCTTCAGTGATGTTGCTAAGGTCAGCGGCAGTAAACGAAGCACTGGCTGAGCTGGCGCTAAGTGTTCCCTTAGTTGCAGTTACTACGAGCAGATAATCATCACCTTCATCGAATTTGCTGATTGAAAGGTCATCAGCGAAAGTAGCGTTGATTGTAGCGGAACTCGCAGTTCTGTTGCTATTGCTGACAATGTTAGCAGCGGCTACAGAACCATGATATAGCACCCAGCTGTACGTGAATCCGTCTAGAATCTCGTTAATAGTGGCCGTGAAACCATCTTGAGTCTGACCAATACTTACAAT
>CACZDC010000058.1 GCA_902779785.1 uncultured Bacteroidia bacterium | reverse complement strand
TCCTGCCCGCCCGCCTACGCCGGTCATCTCGCCTTTCTGCCGCTTTTTGCCGTGCTGCTCGGCCGCTGACTGGCCCCCGCGCCTTCGGGCCGCCGGCCTTGCCGACCGGGAAATGGTCGGCTTCGCCCGGGAGCCCTCGGCTCCACAATCCTGCCCGCCCGTGCTCAGCTTCACCCGCATTTTTGATTGTTTTTGAGGGTGAAGCCGAGGTTGGTTAACGTTTCACCCTCACTTTGGGCGTTTTTTGCGGGTGAAAACGTCAGGCGCCGATGAGCTGTGGACGAGTGGCATTTGAGAATTTCTTTGTATATTTGCAAGATATGAAGTGGACCGAGATACTGGTTCCGGTGGCGATAGCCGGAATGACGCTGGTCGGCACTGTCGGGGTAGAGACTTCCCGGGCGGTGCGGCTGGGGGTGTTCCTGCCGCATAGCGACACGCTGAAAACCGCCCTTGCAGCTGACTCCTCGGCGTTTTCCGCCGTTGACAAGCCTGCCGGTATCACGCCTGCTGTTGACACGCCCGCCGCCTCCGTCACGCCTTCCTCTGCCACCTCCGCCGTTGACAGCGTCAAGGCCCAGGCAGACAGTCTCGAGGATGACTTCGATATCTTCGGCGAAGCTCCTAAGGACACAACTCCGAAGATCTATGCTCGCGACACGATGAAGGTGCCGGACAGCCTGAAACTGACAGACCCTTTCCTCTATCAGTGGTACATCGCCGTCAAGGATTCATTCACTCACCGCACCGTCATCGACTCCCTGAAGGCGGAGGGGGACAGTCTCCTATGGCCACGGATTGATTCCCTGTACCTTGCGGACTCGACGGCTGTGGCCAGGGAGAAGTTCCTGAAGTGGTATTCCGGCCTGAGCAAGGCCGAGCGCAAGCGCTATGACTATGAGCAGAAACTCCCGGCGCTGCTCCACCGTCAGGACTCCATCCTCCGCCGTAAGGACAGCCTTCAGCACATAAAAGACAGTATTTTCGAGAGTACTCCGCGTATTCTGGAGACTTCCTATCTGCCGGACAGCCTCTACTACAAGAGGCTCGTCTCCTGGAAAGTGGACAGACACTTCAACAAGGTGGAGGTCTTCCCTTGGGACACTACTGCCGACTACCACTTCTACGACTATCCTTTTATGCGCAAGGATGTCGGTGCGACCTGGCTCGGAATGCCTGGCTCGGCTGTCCAGCAGTTCGATTTCTTCCAGCGCGGGACCGAGAGGGACGTGAGTTTCTATGCCCCTCTGGAGTCCTGGACCTATTCTCCCGAGACTCTCCCGATGTTCAATACCAAGATGCCGTACACCGAACTGGAGTACTACGGCAATCTTTTCAACTCATCCACGACATCGAGCGACGCCTTCAGGGTTTTCACCACGCAGAACATAATGCCTGCTTTCAACATCACTTTGGAAATCAAGCGTTATGGCGGCGCCGGTATACTCCAGAACGAGAAAACGGCCAACCAGACAGCGGTCGTCGCGGGCAACTACCTTGGGAAGAAATATCTTGCCCACGGCGGATTCATCCACAACAAGATGACGCGCACGGAAAACGGCGGCGTCCAGGACAATATGTGGATCCGCGACACGACGGTGGATGTGCGGGAAATATCGGTCAACCTCGCCTCTGCCGCCAATCAGTATAAGAAGAATACGTTTTTCTTTGACCAGAGTTATCGTATTCCTTTCTCGTTCTTCCGTGATTTCATCCACCGGAAAGACACGACTTATACCCCTTCGGATACCCTGGAAACAGACATTACGACCCTTTTCGTAGGTACCTCGTCCGAGTATTCGATGTATTCCAAGCTCTATGCCGACAAGATTTCGTCCTCCGATGCGGCCGGCCGGAGTTTCTACAACGGAATATTCAATATGAATCCTTCCCAGAGTTCCGATTCGCTGAGAACCACTCTCCTGGACAACCGCATCTTCGTGCGTTTCCAGCCCTGGAAAGAGGATGCCGTAGTGTCGAAGATAGAAGGTGGCGTGGGCGACCGTTACCAGACTCATTATATCCTTCGTCCTGGCGACTATATCCGCCACAGTTCTCCGGTCAAATGGAACACTGCCTATGTCTATGCCGGCGCGGAGGGAATGATCAAGCGCTATGTCGCCTGGGATGCCCTCGGAGAGTACAATTTCGCCGGAGCCGAGGTGAATGACTTCTCTCTGAAGGCCAATGCCCGCCTGAACCTGTATCCATTCCGCCGCCATAAAGACAGTCCTCTGTCCATAGCGGCCCATTTCAGCCAGACCCTTAAGGAACCGTCTTTCTACGAGCAGCATTTCTATTCCAACCATTTCAATTGGGAAAATGCCTTCTCCAAGGTCTCGAACACCCGTATCGGCGGCTCGCTGGATATCCCGAGATGGCGCCTTTACCTGGCCGCGAACTACGCTCTGGTCGCCAATCCGGTCTATTATGACAGCCGTGGCTTTGCAAGTCAGTATACGGACGCCCCGGTCAGTGTCATTTCCGGCAGGGTGCAGTGGAATGCCGTCCTTGGCCCCGTCCATCTGGAGAATGGAGTTCTGGTCCAGTACAGCAGCGCGCAGGATGTCATCCCGCTCCCGACCGTGGCCGCCAACCTCCGCTGGTTCGTCCAGTTCCCCATTGTCCGGGAAGATGTGATGAAAATGCAGATAGGTATCAACGCCCGTTACACGACATCTTGGTACACCCCGTCGTTCAATCCGGTCGCCGGCGTATTCTTCAATCAGCAGGAGGAAAAATACGGCAACTGCCCCATCTTCGACGCCTTTATCAATGTGCAGTGGAAAAACTGCTCCGTCTTCCTCAAATATGAGAATGCCGGCCGCGGCTGGCCGCTCAAGGTCCACGACTATTTCACCGCCCATCATTACATCCAGCCTGCAGGGGCTCTCAAATTCGGCATTTCCTGGCCCTTCCATCCGATGCTCGGCAAGAACAGGACTATGTCGGAGAGGGCAGGAAGCGGTATGGGAGGCGGCGGAGGCAGCGGCCTGGGAGGTGGTCTCGGCGGGGCGCTCGGCGGTCTGAAGGGCGGTCTTGGCGGCGGCAGTTTCGGCGGGATGTAGTATGGGCACGAATCTTAGGAAATACCTCTTGGCAGCCGTATTCAGCCTCGCGGCACTTCTGTTTGTGCCGCTCACTACTCGTCAGGTACGGGAGGAACTTCTTGAAAACACGCAGCGTGTATGCTACATCGACATCCAGGGGAACTCGCTCGCACGCGGTATTTCCGAGGCTATGCTGATGCAGTTCGGGCAGTACAGCGGCAATGTGAACGAGATAAGGATAGTCAAAGACGGTGTCCTGCCCCTTGATTCACTGCTTGCAAAGCTGGCCGACGTGGTGGTGATGGCCCGTCCGGACAGCCTGCCGGAGGGTCTCTGCGAAGCCAAGCATATTTCTGACGACTACGTGTGGATAGTGCGGGACGACAACAGCAACGAGCTTGGCCGCCTCAATACCTATCTTTCGGAACTGACTGAATCTGAGCACTTCCGTAAGCTTATCCGTCAGTATATGAAAGGAAAGGTCCCGAACCTTAAGGAAATCAGTCCCTACGATGCTATTATAAGGGAGGCCGCCGATGAGAGCGGATGGGACTGGAGGCTGCTTTCTGCTGTGGCCTATCACGAATCCCGTTTCTCACTCGGGGCCAATTCGAAGAAGGGGGCGGTGGGTCTTATGCAGATCCGTTCGGGCAAGTACAGTGTCGATACCCTGCTTGATCCCAGGGTGAACCTGTCCATAGGGGCTAAGTATCTGACCCGCCTCGGGAATATGTTCCAGGAAGTAGCCGCCGACACCACCGAGAGGCTGAAATTCGCCCTTGCCGCCTATAATGCCGGCGAAGGCAAGGTCCAGGAATATATCCATTACGCCGGCAGGCACGACGCCGACTCCACGCGCTGGGATTCCGTCGCCGCTGAAATCCGTCAGATCCCCGGTTCCAAGGGGAAGCAGACCATCGCCTACGTAGACGCCGTCCTCGATACCTACGCCGCCTACACCCGCCTCTATCCCCGCTAGTTACCCTCCGTGGCGTGCATAGTGTCCCGTTTTGTGGGACACTAGTGACGAAAACACCCTAAAAACGCACATAGTGTCCCGGGTTTGGGGACACTATGCACACGACGTTGAAAATGATTTTGGAAAAGCGGAAGGAATACTCTATATTTGTTCCACTGTCGGTATTCCGACGCCGGCAGCGGATAAATGCAGGGTTTAATTCTGAGGAAGATGAATTTCTATTTTATTACGACAGATCATCTCGAGTCCGCGGTGTGGTTCAGGGATGATGAAGATTTTAAAGTGGGGATGAACTATGTTGCCATTGAGGCCGATTACACCGGTGTCAATGTTATGGCATTCATCCTTATGTCAAACCACGTTCACTTCGTCATGGAATGTAAAAGGGATGAGGCCTTTTTCTTTATCAATGACTTCAAAAAACGCTATAGTATGTATTACCAAAAACGCTATGGCGTGAAGGAGTTCCTGCGTGGGAACGGAAACAATATCCAGGAAATAGGTCTTTCCGAGGAGTCATTTGAACGCACCGTTGCATATACTTTGATGAACTGCGTGGCTGCTAATATTTGTTTGAGCTGTGTGCAGTACCCTTGGGGAACAGGTAGTGTCTATTATAACCAGCAAGCGGAAAAGGGAAAATCGATATCGAGCTTTTCGCTTCGGGAGCAGCGGAAGATTCTTCATTCCTCATATCGCCTGCCTGCCAAATATATGGTCGGGAAAGACGGATATATTCTCCCTTCATCTTATGTGAAGGTGGAATTTGTTGAGAAGGTGTTTCGAAAACCGTCCAGAATGAACTTCTTCCTGCAAAATTCATCAAAAGCCAAAATTCGCCTTTCTTCAGATGATAACATCCCGGCCTTCCGAGACCAAGTCATCATCTTTTCTATCCCGGATTTATGTCAGTCACTCTTTCGTAAAGCCTCGCTGGATGAGTTGTCGGACGGGCAGAGGGCTGAGCTTCTGAAACAACTTCGCCGCCGTTTCAGTGCAGACTTAAAGCAACTTTCCAGAGTAACGGGTATGGATTACTCGGACGCAGCTGATTTACTGAGCCGTTTTTAAAGAGTGCCGTAGTAAGCGTCTCCGGGATGCCGTGCCGTGTGCATAGTGTCCCGTTTTGTGGGACACTGGTGACGAAAACACCCTAAAAACGCACATAGTGTCCCGGATTTGGGGACACTATGCACACGGCGACGGAGAAAAATACCCTCCGTGGCCTTACAGACCGATGGTTTTGAAGAAATCGTTGCCCTTGTCATCGACCAGGATGAAGGCGGGGAAGTCCTCGACGCGGATTTTCCAGATGGCCTCCATTCCGAGTTCGGGATACTCGACGCACTCAATGCTGCGGATGCTGCTTTGGGAAAGCACCGCAGCCACGCCGCCGATGGTTCCGAGGTAGAAGCCGCCGTGTTTGTGGCAGGCGTCGGTGACCACTTTGGAACGGTTCCCCTTGGCAATCATAACCAGGGAAGCGCCGTGGTCCTGGAATTCATCCACATACGGGTCCATACGATTGGCCGTGGTGGGGCCCATCGAGCCGCAGGGCATCCCTTGAGGGGTCTTGGCCGGACCGGCGTATAGGATGGGATGATCCTTGAAATAGGCGGGCATCTGCTCTCCGGCGTCCAGGCGGGCCTTGAGCTTGGCGTGTGCGATGTCGCGGGCCACGATGATGGTGCCCTTCAGATTGACGCGGGTGCCGACTGCATAGCGGCTGAGCTCTGCACGAACGGAGTCGATGCCCTTGTCCAAGTCTATCTCGATGCCCTTTGGACCCTCGCCGGGGCGGCGGAACACCTCGGGAATGAGCTCGGAAGGATTGCTGTCCAGCTTCTCGATCCATACGCCGTCGGCGTTGATCTTGGACTTGACATTGCGGTCGGCGCTGCAGCTCACGCCCATCCCGATGGGGCAGCTGGCACCGTGGCGGGGCAGGCGTACGACGCGGATGTCGTGGGCTAGGTATTTGCCGCCGAACTGGGCGCCAAGGCCGATTTTCTGCGCCTCCTTGAGGAGTTTTTCTTCCAGGTCTATGTCCCTGAAAGCCCGGCCGGTCTCATCACCGGTGGTGGGCAGGCTGTCGTAGAACTTGATGCTGGCAAGCTTAACCGTGAGGAGATTCTTCTCCGCCGATGTGCCGCCGATCACGAAGGCGATGTGGTAGGGAGGGCAGGCTGCTGTACCAAGTGAGCGCATCTTTTCCACCAGGAAGGGGATGAGGGTACCCTCGTTCTGGATGGTGGCCTTTGTCATCGGATAAAAATATGTTTTGTTGGCGCTGCCGCCTCCTTTTGCGACCATGATGAAACGATATTCGTCACCACGGGTAGCCTCTATGTCAATCTGGGCCGGGAGGTTGCACTTGGTGTTCACCTCGTTGTACATATCCAGGGGCGCGTTCTGGCTGTAACGCAGGTTTTCCTGCGTGTATGTGTTAAATACGCCCAGGCTCAAGGCTTCCTCGTCCTCGAAGTCGGTCCAGATCCTCTGGCCTTTCTCTCCGTGGATGATGGCAGTGCCGGTGTCCTGGCAGAAGGGGAGGACGCCCTTGACGGAAGTTTCCGCGTTGCGCAGGAACTGCAGGGCCACGTATTTGTCATTGTCCGATGCCTCCGGATCCTTCAGGATGGTGGCCACTTGCTCGTTATGGGCGCGGCGCAGCATAAACTGACAGTCGTGGAAAGACTGCTGTGCTACCAGCGTAAGGGCTTCCGGAGACACTTCCAGAATGGTCTTGTCTCCAAAGCTTGTGCTTTTCACCAGCTTTTCTGAGCCGGGGATCTTGTAATACTCGGTCTTGTCTTCGCCGAGCTGGAACATAGGTGCGTATTTGAAGTTTGTCATTTTAACACTTTAACACTGGATTAATTGCCTTCAGGATTGTTGTCATTGGAAGCGTAGGGAAACAGTTGGCCCTTTTCGCAGATAAAGTCAAATTCCTTGTATTCGGAAGTTATCTCTCCGTCTTCGTAGGCGGCCGCAACGATAGTGCAGATCTCTCCCTCGTCGAATGAATCCCGGCTGGCATCGTAGACCTCCGTTCCTTTGGAGAGCAGATTTTCCATAAATCCATAGTGCTCGTACATATCGACAACGTTGAGATACCATCCGAAGGCCCAGTTGAAGTTGTCGTACATAAGCGTCAGGTTGTCATATTCCCAGTAATAACTGCGGTTCTGGTCCGAGGGGATGACTGTTATGCTCCTGCCCCGTATCTCGAACTGGAAATCCATCGGCTTCATATTCACCGGCTTGGTCTTGATAGTCTGAGAAATAATATCCCCGATAGGTTCTCCGGTTTTAGGATTCATCTGGAACACGATGAACTTGTACTCCGTGTCCGGATTCAGCCTTGTCGCCCTGAGGGTGCGGGTCCCCCTGTAGCAGTTGTAATCGACATAGGTGGCAATCTTCAGCGCCTCGTTTTCCGTCTTGATTTTGTAATCTTCCCTTGAAGCCGTCAAAATATAATCCATCAGGCCTTCGTTGCTGACATTCGGGTCATTCCAGAGGCAATAGGAGTAATATGCGTCCGGATTGTCTACCGTGATGGTGAAAATGGCCTTAGTCCCCTTTATTTCGTCGATTCTTACGCTCAGGTTGACAGGTGTAGTCACCAGCACCACTTTTTCAGTACAGGCAGAAAGGGTGAGGGCGCAGAGGAAGGCTATGATTATGCTCTTTTTCATTGCAGGTCTTTGTAAACGGTGAAAATGAATCTGACACATCCCATCGAGTGGATCCCATAGTCGCCGAAGTCTTTGTGGATGTCACAGTTTGTGAAAAACTCTTCGGCTCTCTGGGCATTGACGAAAGGAACCGTCTGGTCATCACGGCTATGGAAGAGATAGATCGGGGCAAGCGGGCGGAAGCAAAGGACGGAATTGTCCAGGAGCGCCTTGTACAGGCGAGCGGTTTCCTTGCTTGTCTTGTCCCGGCCTGCGTCCGTCATTATGTCGTGCAGGTCCCGTGAGTCAATCTTATTGTTTATCTGCTTGACCGTGAATTTTTTAGAGTTGATCCACGAATTGTAGTTCTCCAAAAGCCTGGGCTTGAAGAAATCTTTCATATCCAGACCAAGTCCCTCGCCGATATTGACGCCCTGGACAATCATCGGGATGGCGCAGGGAATACCTGTCAGGCCGGTTTCCATAGACACGTCAAAGGTCGCGGCAAGGTCATACGGGCCACCGCCGGCGTAGACCTTCTTGATCGGGAGGTCCTCGGAGTGCTTCTTCTGCAACATATTCATCACCGCCAGGGTAGTGGAACCGCCCTGAGAATAGCCGACGAGATAGACTTCGGGGCTTTCAGGCTTGCGGCCGAGGTGCTCCAGATAAGGTATTACGGCAAGTCCCATATCCACGACGCTCCCGGCAGTACTCTCGGTGTGCATATATGGATGGACACGGTCGGAGGTGATTCCATAGCCGATATAGTCGGCGATCGCTACGGCATAGCCTTTGGCCGCGAACAGGCCTTCCAGAGGAAAAGTCTCGCTCGGGCACTCGAAATTCGCGCCTATGGTGTAATGGCTGACCAGGATCAGGTTCTTGATCTTGCCCTTGGCGGGGATGATAAGTTTGCCGGAAAGTTCAATCGGGGAGCCGTCGGTGTCGTGGCCTTTGTAAATCCCGGCTATGTGGATGAGGTCGTTGCTGTGGACCACACCGAGCAGGTCGCGCGCTATCGTTGCGAACTGGGTTGTGGCCACTTTGGTTTCCGGCTCGTCAATATTAGGATCTTCCATCATTGCGATGTCCGGATTCAGGCTCCCATCCTCGCTGAAGGCGAAGGAAGACTTGACGGAATAGACCTTGAAAGTATCAAAGTCCGTGAATTCCACCTCAGGATGATGACAGGCCCCAAGAGTGAGGCATATCAGCAGGATATAATTGATTTTCTTCATCTTACCAGCGATAGTTGAGGCTCACGGAGAGTATCCTGGAGCTTATCATATATATATTGTTGGCACCGGTCAGGGCGTTCAGGCCGCCGAGTTCGACGGCTCCGCACCAGGGACCTTTGCCGAAGCGCACTCCAAGCAGGTTGAAGTCAATGGCCGGAGCCAGACCGCTGCCGCCGGCGTTGTCGAAGGCCACAAGAAGCCCGGCCCCGATCCCGGCGTAAAGCTCCACCGCCTCCCTGTCCAGGAAAGTAAACTGGACGTTGGGTATGAAACAGAGGTTGTAGTTGCGCGACGAGGTGGTCTCTCCGGAGGGCTGGCGGTAGATGTCACAGGGAGTCTCCTTCCAGAATATGCCCTCGAAGTCGGTCTTGGCGGCCAGGCCGACTACCGGAGTGAGGCGGTAGCGGTATTCCGCGAAAATATGGCCGGTATAGCCGAAGTTGGACTTGCGCAGCCCGTCAGAGCCGTATCCGGCGTGGAAAGCCAGCGTCTCGAAGAGCATGTCGCCCCAGCCTATGCGGACCTGGTGGGGATTGGCGGCGCCAAGCGGAATTGCCGCGGCGAGCAGCAGGATGGATAAAACTTTCTTCATACGACAAATATAATGCTTTTTGTTATAATAAATGCCTATATCTGCCATATTGTGGTGTAAACGGCTCGACAGGTCCGTGCCACCAGTATCAAGGTGACCTACGAATAGGTAAAGCTTACTTCAAGAATTCGTGCGAGGCCGTCATCCCCTTGGGATCGAGGGCCTCGTCCAGTTTTTCCTTGGACATAAGGCCGTATTCGAGGACGAGGTCATAGACGCTGCGGCCGCTGTGCAGGGCTTCCTTGGCGACCTTGGTGGAGGCCTTGTAGCCGATGTAGGGGTTCAGGGCAGTGACTATGCCGATGGAGTTGCGGACCATCTCGTAGCAGTGCTCGGCATTGACGGTGATGCCCTCCACGCACTTCGTGCGGAGAGTGTCAATGGCGTTGCGGAGCCAGGTTACGCTCTCCAGGATGCTTTCGGCGATGACCGGCTCCATCACGTTGAGCTGGAGCTGTCCGGCCTCGGCGGCGAAGGCGACGCAGGTGTCGTTGCCGATTACCTTGAAACAGACCTGGTTGGTGACCTCCGGGATGACCGGATTGACCTTGCCGGGCATTATGGACGAACCGGGGGCCATAGGAGGGAGGTTGATTTCGCCGAGGCCGCAGCGGGGACCGGAGGCCATCAGGCGAAGGTCGTTGCAGGTCTTGGAAAGCTTGATGGCCAGGCGTTTGAGGGCGGCGGAGTAGCTTACGTAGGCGCCGGTATCAGGCGTCGCTTCGACAAGGTCGGGGGCCTTGCTGAAAGAGTCGCCGCTGAATTCGGAAAGCAGCTGGGTGCAGAGCTCCGCGAAGCCCGGGACGGCGTTCAGGCCGGTTCCTATGGCTGTTCCGCCCATATTGATTTCCCTCAGGAGCACGGCGTTGCGCTCCAGGTTGGCGATTTCCTCTTCAAGGTTGTTGGCGAAGGCATTGAACTCCTGGCCGGAGGTCATAGGCACGGCGTCCTGAAGCTGGGTGCGGCCCATCTTGATTATGTCCTTGAACTCTTCTCCCTTGGCCCGGAAGGCTGCGATGAGCTCCTGCAGGGATTTCACCAGAAGCTTGTTCATCCTCACGAAGGTATAGCGGAAGGCGGTCGGATAGGCGTCGTTGGTGGACTGGGCGCAGTTGACATGGTCATTGGGCGAGCAGAACTGATATTCGCCTTTCTTATGGCCCATAAGTTCCAGGGCGCGGTTGGCGATCACCTCGTTGGCGTTCATATTCACCGAGGTTCCGGCGCCGCCCTGCATCATATCCACGGGGAACTGGTCGCGAAGGGCTCCGCCGACTATTTCCTTGCAGGCCGCGACGATCGCGTCCGCGATTTTGCGGTCCAGTGCTCCGAGCCTGGCATTGGCTTCCGCCGCAGCCATCTTGACATAGGCTATGGCTATTACGTACTCCGGATAGTCGCACATCCGGGTGTTGGAAATCCTGTAGTTGTTCAGCGCCCTCTGGGTCTGGACACCGTAGTAAGCGTCTGCGGGAACCTGAAGTTCTCCGAGAAGGTCGCTTTCGACCCTGAATTTTTCTGACATAGTATTAAAATGCTTTAAGTCTGTACATAAAACCGAGTTCTATTCTCAGTTCGTGCTTTATAGGGTTGATTACATCAGTTTTGAACTGCCTTTCATTGCCGCTGGCCGCGAGGAAGATGCGCAGGTCCTGCCCGTCAGCGGGAAAATATTCTATGGCTGCCGCGTAACCGACTGACTGCCTGTATGTTCCTGCGCCGGGGGCCGTGGCGGTCTCATACATTCCCTTGCCCATCAGATTGAGGCGGGGGAGAGGCTGCCAGTTGGCTTTCAGGACCAGGCTGTTGTAATTGACCTTTTCCTGCAGGCCGCCAAGTTCCGTCGAGGCTATCCCGAAATGGTCCACATCCTCCCAGGCGCCCATATAGTCGAGATATATCTGGAAACGGCTGAGACTCAGCGCCTGTCCGAGGAAGGCCATCTTGCTGTAGCGGCCCTTGGCCTCTGTAATCACTCCGGCGCCCCATCTGGTCTTGAGCCTCCCGTCCAGGAAGTGGCCGTTCCAGTTGAGGATGTAGGTCAGAGGGACGGCGGCGGGGGAAATTGCGTTGCCGGCGACGGTGACAGGAGCGGGGCCGAAGGTCTCGGAAAAGCTGTGGTTGAATGAGTTGGCTACGTTCAGCACGAATTCCTGGGACTTCAGCGGAGTCCAGCTTATGGCCGCTCCGGCGAAGAACACTTCCATATGGCTCAGAAGGTCGGAATAGCGGTAGATATAGAGCGGATTCTCGTCGAATTCGAAACCGCCCCAGAACTGGCACATCTTGCCCCCGGACAGAGTCCAGTGCTCATTGATGGACCATCCTATCATCATTATGTCGGTGGCGTCGGAAAAGCCCTCCAGGGAGTTCTGGGCATTGGGGGCGTTGAGGCGGTGGCGCAGACGGTAATGGATTCTCTCGCCGATCTGGCCCTTCATTTCGACGCGGAGGTGCCGGGCACGGAATGCTCCGTCCCATTTGTCGCCTGTCTGAGTCGCCTGGGCGGAAGCGGCGGCATTGATGTAGAGATTGAAGGCATCGGTCTTTTTCTCCAGATGAAGCAGCCTAGCCGAAAGGGATTCGCTCTCTTTGTCCCCGTCTCCGAAACCGGTGTTCCCGCCCTGCGAAAAGGCGGTCGCCGTTGAAAGCAGGAGGCTTGAAATCAGCAGAGCAATATGTTTTGTCATTATAGTCTCAGCGTTATTGCGGGACAAATATACTGCTTTAATTCCATACTTGGATTTGCACAGGCCAAAAAATCTGCGTAAATTTGCCGCCACCTATTGCGGGCGTGTTGGAATTGGTAGACAACCCAGACTTAGGATCTGGTGCCGCAAGGCGTATGGGTTCGAGTCCCTTCGCCCGCACAAGCCGGCCTCTTCGGGGGCCGGTTTTTTGACGGGAATTTTGCAATCTGTCAAAATTTTACTATTTTTGACAGTTGAAAAGAAAACTATCAAAATGGAAGCATACGATAGATATACTCCCTTCAATCAACTTCCGCCCCTTCCTCCTGACCAGGCGCTGTACATAGATGCGGAAGTAGGAGCCAAACTGGTGCAAGCGAGCAGGCGTCTGGCCGAATTGAAAGGCCTGGCGGCCACTCTTCCCAACCAGTCCATCTTTGTCAATACCATTGCCCTGCGGGAAGCAAAGGCCAGTAGCGCCATTGAGAATATTTTCACCACGGACGATGAACTGTATCGTAGCTTATCCTATAAGGAAGACGACTGCCTGGAAGGGCCTGCGAAGGAGATCCTGCATTACAGGGAAGCACTCTGGAAAGGTTTCCAAGACATAAGTAAGGAGAAAAACCTCAGCATCGATACGGTGGTAGATGTCTTCCGTCAAGTAAAAAAGACGCACGAGGGGATTCGCCCCTATCAGGCAGAAATCGTCATCAAAAAGAGAGGCTGGGGGTCTTTGGTTGCGGAGACCGTCTATACTCCCCCAAGAGGGAAAGGAGTAGTAGAAAAAAAGATGGCCGACTGGATTGACTTTCTGAACGACGATTCAGCCTACCCCGTTGATCCGCTCCTCAAAATGGCAATGGCTCACTATCAGTTTGAAGCCATCCATCCCTTCCGGGACGGCAATGGCAGGACAGGCCGAATCCTATGCATTATTTATTTGATCCAAAAGGGGCTTCTGGACCTGCCCATCCTATACCTGAGCGCCTATATCCTCCAGAACAAAGATGCATACTACTACGCCCTCAACAGCGTGACGGGACTCAGGGACTGGAAGGCGTGGATTCTTTATATGCTCGAAGCCGTTTCACAAACATCGGAATATACTATTGATAAGATAAACCGTATCC
>CACZDC010000057.1 GCA_902779785.1 uncultured Bacteroidia bacterium | reverse complement strand
ACATTATACTCTTTTTCTTCACTGAAGGGGGCTCCGGAGGCCAGAGAGCTGATTGTCACCCTCTCGCCGAAGGGCTTTGTCACATCCACGGTGTAGCAGATACCGGCGGCGGAATCGAAGTTGTACGAACGGTTTTCAAATGACCATCTCTTCTGGCCGGTGCGGGGATCATCTCCCGCCTTGATTTTAAGAAGGGTCTCCCCCGGCCCCTTGACCGTCTGTATCCATCTGTCGTATGAAGCCTCCAGGTAGCGTCGGATCTCGGCGCCTGACATTTTGAGGACAAAAAGCTGATTCTCAAATGGATAGATAGTAAAGAGGTCATTGTATCTCAATATTCCGCGTCTCACTGAGCCATTGTAGGTCAAGGGAGCGGCGAAGGAGATTTCAGCGGGGGCGCAGCGAAGGCAGATGGTATGGATAAGGTCAATATACGGGCAGGGTCCGATATAGGCATCCCTGGTCAGAAGGTCCACATTAAGGACCCCCACCTCCTTGAGGGTAAACTCCTTTACGGCAAGATATTCCTTTCTGAAATGAGAACGCATTGCCGTATCCACAGCCTCCGCCCTGACGGGAATGAGGGAAGCCTCATAGGTCTTGGATACAATCTTTCCGCCTATGACGGAGAGTTTCATTTTCCCTTCTGCCACAAAACGGGCGTGACTGCCGGAATTCAGCAGGGCGCAACTGTCCCTGGCCTCTACATAGGGGCGATGGTCGTGGCCGCACAGGACCCAGTCCACACCCTTGACGGCATTCATAACGTCAAGGGCCTCGGACTCCGGTATTGACCCGTCCCCCTTGCCTGTCGCCGTATGCATAAGGGCAACCACAACGTCGGGCTTTTCCTTTGCCCTGACCTTGTCCACATCACCCTGGATCTCGTCCACTATGCTCTTGAAGTCCATTCCGCGCCATATCTCTTCGGTCAGCCAGCCTTTGATATTGGCATTGGTATAGCCTATCACCGCTATCCTTAATCCAGCCTTGTCAAAGATCTTATACAGAGGGAAATACGGCTTTCCGTCAGCCACTTTTACCGCATTCCCGCCGAGAAAGGCTATCCCCTTCTCTTTGAGATCCGCAGCTATCCTGTCATAGACGGGATGGCCGGTCTCTATGTCGTGGTTCCCGACCGCCACTGCGTCATAGCCCATATACTCCATCAGACAGGGCCATAGATGCGGAGAAAGGGTATCGACATAGTTATAATAATAGGCTGCATTGTCCCCTTGCAGGCAGTCTCCGGCATCCAGAAGAAGCAGATTTGAGGCCCCGTCGGCCGTCCTTACGCTGTCAATCACTGTATTAAGGGCAAAGAGAGACTTCCGCACCCGGCCGTCCACGTAAGTGGAATCGAACCAGGCTCCGTGGACGTCGTTCGTCGAAAGGATGGTCAGAGAATACTCTCCGTCCTTAAGCGAACGGCCGCAGCCAAAGGAAAAAAAGCAAGTGGCTGCAAAAACTGCAGCCACTGAAAAGAAATGCGTCCTGTTCATTATTGAATTATATTCAGTTCGACGCGGCGGTTCTGCGCACGGCCTTCTTCGGTTTCATTCGTGGCAATCGGTTTCTCCTTGCCATAGCCTGCATAGGCCAGGCGGAACTTGTCGACGCCCTGGGAGACGAAGTAGTCGTAAACAGCCTTTGCGCGGGCCTCGGAGAGCTTCTGGTTGTATGCGGCGCTACCGACGGAGTCAGTATGGCCGGAAATCTCCACCTTCACTTCAGGATTCTCCTGCAGCCACTTAACGACAGAGTTGAGAGGTCCCTTGGCGGCTTCCTTGATGACGGACTTGTTGAAGTCGAACATCGTGTTGGAGAGGTCTGCCATCGTCTTCTGGATCTCCACGGGGATTTCCTTGATGATGGTGATAGTGTCGCGGATGATTTCCTTCTCGATGACGGTATTGGTCTTCACGACGGTGTCACGCACGGTAACGGTATTGGTCACGGTGTCGCGGATAATCCTGTCAACATAGACGATCTGCGGCTCCTGCGGCTTCTTTGCAACGCTGCCGAAGGCGAGCTTTAGTTTCAGGCCGGCGCCGATGTTGGCGAACTTTGATGCGATATTCTCAGTCGTGCCAGTGGCCTTGATATAGTAGGCAGTCGGATCACCTTCCTTGGGGGTAGTCTTGAAACTTACATCGTCATAAGTCATTTCCAGCACACTGCCCTTGGAGAAAGCGAAAGTTGTTCTTCCCTGATCATCCGTGGCCACGGTCATGAAACTGGTCTTGGGATTGACCGGAGAGAGGAAACCATAATCCAGATAAAGCCCGGTATAAAGTCCCCAGCCGTTGCCAAGTCCCCAGCGGAAACCAAGTTCTCCGGAAGCTGCGACGTTGAAGAGTTCGGGTTTGAAACGGCCTTTCTGATTGAGACCGGGAATAACACCGTCGTCTCCGCCTTCCTCCCCGAAGAGTTGCTGGTAGGTCGAGGTTCCATAGATACCAAGGCGGTCAAAGAACAGCCAGGAAGTCTTGTCGTTAAGGGCATCCTGAGCCTGGGAGGCATCAAGCTGCCGCTGATTCTGATCGTACAGAATAGTAGCATCGACGGTCGTACCCATGGAAGTGGTTGTAGGCAAACCGGCGACAGTAGTCGCATTTGCGCTTGAGCCGTAAATAATCCCCTGCTTGCCATCTTGATAAGTGGGGGCTCCGGTAGGGGTTTGCTGGGCGTATTGTTCGCCGTAAAAACCGGTAAAACTGCGTTCATAATTGCCCATTATATTGAAAAGCAGGCGGGCACCGAGCGCGATATAGAAGTGATTGGACTTACGCTGGTTGAGCGGGGCCATGAACTGGAGCATCAAGGGCACCTGAACGGCATACAGAGTCTGATTCTCACTGAGTGTCATCAAATCATCGGAGAGGGTCTGGGGATCCGGTTTTGCATTTCCGAATATGACTGCGCCGACCCCGGGATTGTCCGGATCTGTGGTCTTATCCAAGGCCATGAAAATCCAGGGATTCTTCGAAGCGGAGAAAGCGCCACGATAAATGGCGAGCTCAGCCCCGGTAGTTATACCCCAGTTCTCATTGAAATGGACGGTGTAGCCGAGACCGGCTCCTCCTCCAAGTGTATTCTTCGAAAGAAAATCCACGCTGGCATTCGGGGCGAAACGGTCCGCCACCTGATAATTGAGTGCTGAAAGGCCGCCGAAAGCGTCAATATGGAACTCGTGTCTCGGAACCCACTCCGACGACCACGACTGAGCCGATGCCGCGACGCATAGCGTCAAGGCAGCAAAAAACATAGCTGTGCGTTTCATAAGTATAATGGTTATTTTTACTTGCAACACACAAATATATGTTTTTTTTGCCAAATATTCACCCCAAAAGACAAAAAACTACTTAAATGAGTATTCAGAAGTGTTTTTCAGCCCGGTGGTTCCGAAATAGGCCGACACCACATCTCCCTTGACATAGACTCTCTTCCCTACAAGCGACGGATTGTCAACCAGGTTCAGCGCGTCACGGACCTCTCCCTTAGGCAACTCTACCGCAAGGCAAGATTCCTTGGCAGTAATGGAGGATCGGGCGGCAAGGGCGATATGGGTGTTTTTCGTTATCTCCGAAGTCTTCACGCTCTTCCCGGCGGCAGTCAGGTCCCCCCCGACGATATAGCCGTAGATCCACAGGTCATTCTCCCCCGCGTGGGCGGCGGCATCGGCTACCGAAATGGCATCAGAAGGGGCGTTCCCTTCATTTCCTCCGGAATTCCCGCCAATTATATAAGTCTCTGAGATCCAGTTTTTTGTCGTATCCACTGCGACTTCGAAACGGGAGCCCGTGGAAGATGGTTCAGGGGCGGATACGGAAAGGTTGAGAACTTCCTGTGGAGCAAGCGTCCGGCTCAAAAGAGTCTCATCCTTCCCTTTGTCGTAGAGCGTGAGCGAAACCGTCCCGGGCAGGAAATAGGCAATCCGCTTTTCCGAATAACTGTACATCAGCCTTCCTTCGGCAGATTTGAGGTAAAGCACTCCGTCCGGGTATGAATCGAGGAAGTTGGGATTAACTTTCAGCCTTACTCCCGAATTCACGAGTACGCATTTCAGTTTCACCGTCACCGAGGAGTTCTTTTTCACCAGCACGACCTGGTCGTCCCCATATTGCGGACGCGCGAAAGCCGGAGCGGCAAAGGCAATGGAACGGATTGACACATAATAGGTTCCTTCCTCGACGGAAAGGAATTCCGGAGAAGCTCCGAAACTTCCGTCATAGAGGGGATTTCCGGAGGCATCCTTCACGCTGAGCAGGAAGTCGTTGGTGTCCGGTATTTCGGAATAGGCTTTGGTAAAGAGTTCAGAAGAGCGGTCCACGACCCATCTCAGTTCTCCCATCCCGGCTTCGGCCTGCGCGCCGAAGTCTTCACAGGCTCCTACGACCGCACACAGCGGCAGGAGCAAAATCCATTTTCTCGTTTTCATAAATCATTTTCCTTTACGCCCCGGCACCGTTGCAGGGACGCTTGCGAATATAAGGACAGTTGTCGGAACAGAACCCCCTGAAACGTTAAAATGTGGTGAAATGTTTTCGTGTTGTTCCAATGAAACAACACATTTTTTCCGTATCTTTGCGAGGGTAAATTTTGTTAAGATGAACAAAGACAGTAAGATATACGTTGCGGGACACCGAGGGATGGTCGGGAGCGCGATAGTGCGCGAACTTCAGCGCCAGGGATACAATAATCTGATAACGAGGACTCACAAAGAGCTTGACCTTACCCGGCAGGCGGATGTCGAGGCCTTTTTCGAAGCCGAAAAACCGGAGTATGTCTTCCTTGCCGCAGCCAAAGTCGGCGGTATAGTTGCCAACCAGAGCGCACTTGCCGACTTTATGTATGAGAATATGATCCTCGAGATGAATGTGATCCACTCCGCCTGGAAGAACGGCTGCCGGAAACTCGAATTCCTTGGGTCCAGCTGCATCTATCCCCGTCTTGCTCCTCAGCCGATGAAGGAGGATTGCCTGCTGACGGGCTCATTGGAAAAGACCAATGAGGCCTATGCCCTTGCGAAAATCAGCGGACTGAAATACTGCGAATTCCTTAACCGTCAGTACGGGACCGACTTTATCAGCGTGATGCCGACCAATCTCTACGGCCCGAATGACAATTACCATCCGGAACACAGCCACGTACTTCCGGCCCTTATACGCCGCTTCCACGAGGCCAAGCTTGCGGGGGCGCCCTCCGTCACTTGCTGGGGCGACGGCTCTCCGCTGAGGGAGTTCCTCTATGTGGATGACCTTGCCAATCTCTGCGTTTTCCTGATGAATAATTACAGCGGGGACGAGACGGTCAATGCCGGCACCGGGAAGGAACTGAGCATCAAGGAGTTGACCGAACTTGTCGCCAAAGTAGTGGGATACAAAGGCGAGATAAATTGGGACACTTCCCGCCCCAACGGCACTCCGAGGAAGCTGCTCGACGTATCGAAAGCGACGTCTCTCGGCTGGACCTACAAGACTGAGCTGGAGGACGGCATCCGCCTCGCTTACCACGACTTTCTTACCAACCCTATGAGGGCAGAAAGATGAAATCAAAAAAAATGCTTGGTACTACCGAAAACTACGGGCCTTCGGCCCTATCCCTCCCAAACAAGTTTGGGCCCCTCCCATTTACGAGGCCATGGGTGGCCACGGTTTTCTTATAGTACCAAGCAGTTTTTTTTGTATCTTTGCACGCCAATATAATAGAGGACTATGTTTGAAAATTTAAGCGAAAGGCTGGAAAGGTCTTTCAAGATACTGAAGGGTGAAGGTAAAATCACCGAAATCAATGTTGCAGAAACCGTCAAGGAGATCCGCAAGGCCCTGCTTGACGCCGACGTGAGCTTCAAGGTCGCCAAGGATTTCTGCAACCGTGTGAAGGACAAGGCCATAGGTGCAAATGTACTGACCGCCGTCAAGCCTCAGCAGATGATGGTCAAGATAATGCACGACGAGCTGGCCGAGTTTATGGGTTCGAGTGCACAGGACATCAATATAAAAGGGAATCCGGCTGTGGTGCTGGTCGCCGGTCTGAACGGCTCGGGTAAGACGACATTCACAGGCAAGCTTGCACTCCATATCAAGTCCAAGCGCGGAATGAAGGTCCTGATTGCAGCCTGCGACACTTTCCGCCCTGCTGCAATAGAGCAGTTGAAAGTCCTCGGCGAGCAGGTCGAAGTTCCTGTCTATACTGAAGAAGGTGAGAAAGATCCGATCAAGATAGCTAAGAACGCCATAGCTAAGGCAAGGGCCGAGGGCTACTCAGTCGTTATCATCGATACTGCCGGACGGCTTGCGGTGGACCAGCAGCTGATGGACGATATTTCCGCCCTGCATCAGGCCGTACAGCCCACTGAGACCCTTTTCGTAGTCGATGCAATGACCGGCCAGGACGCCGTTGAGACGGCAAAGGCCTTCAACGATCGCCTGGACTTTGACGGCGTGGTGCTCACCAAGATGGACGGCGACACCCGCGGAGGCGCAGCCCTTTCCATCAAGGCAGTCGTAGGCAAGCCGATCAAGTTTGTCTCCTCAGGCGAGAAAATGGAGGCCCTGGACGTTTTCCACCCTTCTCGTATCGCCGACCGTATCCTCGGGATGGGCGATATCGTTTCGCTCGTGGAGAAGGCCCAGGAGCAGTTTGACGAGAAGCAGGCCCGCGAGCTGAAAAAGAAGCTCGCCAAGGATAAATTCACCCTCTGGGACTTCTACGAGCAGATCCAGCAGGTCAAAAAGATGGGCAATATCAAGGACCTCGCCTCTATGATTCCGGGAGTCGGCAAGGCTATCAAGGATGTGGACATAGACAATGACGCATTCAAGGGCGTCGAGGCGATTATCCTCAGTATGACTCCCGAGGAAAGGGAGCATCCGGAGATTCTCAACGGCAGCCGCCGCAAGAGGATTGCCGACGGTTCCGGGACCTCTCTCCCCGAAGTAAACCGCCTGCTGAAACAGTTCGAGGGAACGCGCAAAGTTATGAAAGGCGCTATGACCGGCAGCCTTATGCAGCAAATGAGGGGAATGCGCAGAAAATAGCTTGCAAATCAAAAAATAATTCCTAACTTTGCATCCCACCAACGCGGAATTAGCTCAGTTGGTAGAGCATCAGCTTCCCAAGCTGAGGGTCGCGAGTTCGAATCTCGTATTCCGCTCCAAATGGATAAAAACATTGCTCTCTGCCCTAACGATGTAGTTGCTCATCTGGGCAAACCATCCTCCGAATTCACTCGTGAAGACCTTCTCAAGTTCATCTGTGAGAAAGGTATCAAGATGATAGATTTTATGTATCCGGCTGAAGACGGCCGGGTGAAGACGCTCAATTTCACCGTCAATTCCCTCGCCTATGCGGAGACGATTCTCTCTGAAGGGGAAAGGGTCGACGGCTCCAGCCTCTTCCCTTCCTTTGTCGAAGCCGGCAATTCGGACCTCTACGTGATTCCGCGTTACAATACGGCATTCGTGGATCCCTTCAACGAGATTCCGACGCTCTGCCTCCTTTGCAGCTTCTTCGCAAAGGACGGAAAACCCTTCGACTGCGCGCCTTTCGAGACTCTGCGCCGGGCCGGCAAAGTGTTCACGGAAAAGACCGGACTGAGTTTCGAAGCAATGGGAGAGCTTGAGTATTACGTCATTACGGATGAAGATCCGCTCTTCCCTGCCAGCGACCAGAAAGGCTATCACGAGTCCGAACCTTTTGCAAAGACCAATGATTTCCGCCGCTCCTGTATGGTCCATATCGCTAGGGCCGGAGGGCAGATCAAGTATGGACACTCTGAGGTCGGCAACTTCAGCCTCAACGGCAGGATTTACGAGCAGAACGAGATCGAATTCCTCCCCTGCCCCCTTGACACGGCGGCGGACCAACTGCTTCTGGCCAAATGGATAATCCGCAATCTCGCCTACCAGTGGGGACTGGACGTTTCTTTCGCTCCCAAGATCACTACCGGCAAGGCCGGAAGCGGAATGCATATCCATATGAGGCTTATGAAAGACGGGAAGAACATCACTCTCGGCAGCGACGACCGTCTGAGCGAGGAGGCCCGCAGGGCAATCGCCGGGCTGATGCTGATGGCCCCTTCGATCACCGCATTCGGAAACAAGAATCCTACCTCATACTTCCGTCTGGTCCCGCACCAGGAAGCGCCCACAAATGTATGCTGGGGCGACTGCAACCGTTCGGCCCTCGTAAGGGTGCCGCTGGGCTGGTCCCACAAGCAGGGCAAGCAGACCTTCGAAATGCGCTCTCCGGACTGCTCCGCAGATATCTACCAGCTTATGGCAGGACTTTGCACCGCCGCAAGAATAGGTCTGGAAATGCCTGTCGACGAGGCTCTTAAGCTCGCGGCTGAAAAGTATGTGGATATGGATATCCACAAGAGCGAGAATAAGGCGAAACTTGCCACACTAGACGCTCTCCCGACCTGCTGTGCGGAGTCGGCCGACTGCCTTGAGGCGGCGAGGAGCGCTTATGAAGCCGAGGGCGTCTTCACTCCGAGGATGATCGACGGCATACTGAAAGCCCTCCGTGCCCATAAGGACGAAGGACTTCACGAGGCCGCCCGCAAGGATCCTCAGTTGATGAGCCGGCTTGTGGACGAGTATTTCTACTGCGGCTAGAGGTGACGCATCTTCGCGTGCTTGAGCATCAAAATCTTCTGACCATACTGTTCAAAGACCACGACCGCACGCAGGTCGGGGACATCTCCGCTTATCTCCAGTATCAGTCCGCGGCCAAAGCGGTTGTGTTCGATATGGTCCCCCTGCTTGAAAGTCAGCATTGAATCCGGGACGAAGTTCGGGATTTCCGGAGGTTTGAGGCCGCTGAGAGGGCGGGCAGGGGACGGAGTCTGCGGGCGCTGCCACGTCTGGGCCGGTCTTTTCCAGGAAAACTCAGTATCTTCCCTTGCAGCGAAAGGCTCCTCGCTCTCGCGCCGGAGCGGATTCTGGAGGTACTGGGGCGCGATTTCCCGAAGGAAACGGCTGGGAGAATTGCTCTCGTGACGGCCGTTGCGCATCCTGGTCTCTGAATATGTCAGGGTCACGACTCTCTTGGCCCGCGTCAGGGCTACATAGAAAAGCCGCCTCTCTTCCTGCAGCTCCTTGGGAGTAATCCCCCAGCCTCCGAGCGGGAAGAGGTTTTCCTCCAGTCCGGCTATATAGACATAAGGGAATTCAAGGCCCTTGGCGGTATGGGCGGTCATAAGGGCAACCTTGTTGCTGGTCTCGTCCTCGGAGACATCGACGCTTGACAGCAGGGAGATATCCTCGAGGAATTCATCGAGGGTAATTGTCCGTACCTGGATTTCTTCCGCGCCATCCTCGGCCATTTCATCGGCAAGCTGCTTCTGACGCTCTTCCACAAAGCCCTTGACGGAATTGATCAGTTCCTCGACATTTGCCGCCCTGGCCTGCCCTTCGATGGAATCGTCCTGCTTATATAAGACATACAGACCTGAAAGGTCGGCAAGCGAGGAGGCTACGGCATAGGCGTCGTCGGTATGGACACGGGAAGCCGCGCCGTCTATCATTGCGCAGAATGAACGGATCTTCTGGATTGCCGCGCTTTTAAGTCCATAGGCTTCAAGTCCCGGGGCATAGGCGGCCTTGAAAAGCGAAGTCCCGATGGCTGCGGCGGCATTGGCCAAGGCCTCCATCGAGGTCCCGCCGATTCCCCTTGCCGGCTTGTTGACCACCCTTTTGAAGGACTCGTCGTCGTTGACATTGACCGCCAGTTTCAGGTAGGCCATCATATCCTTGACCTCGGCCCTTTCGAAGAAGGAATTGCCGGAAAATATTATATAAGGAATATTGCGTTTGCGAAGGGCCTCTTCGAGGGCGCGGGACTGGGAATTGGTTCGGTAAAGAATGGCGAAATCTGCATATTCAGCCTTGGCTTCACGCATCCTGGAGATGATGCCGGAGGCTATAAGGGACGCTTCCTCACCCTCGGTGTAAGAGCGTACGAGGCGTATTTTCTCGCCTTCCTCGCCCATTGACACACATTCTTTGGGAATCCTGTCCTCGTTCTTGGCGATCACGGAATTGGCGGCATTGACTATTACCCGGGTCGATCGGTAGTTGCGCTCGAGACGGAAAAGTTTCATCCCGGGAAAATCCTTCCTGAAATTAAGAATGTTCTCTATCTGGGCGCCGCGGAAACCATAGATGGACTGGGAGTCATCTCCGACCACGCAGATATTCCGGTGCCCCTGTGAGAGTTTGCGGAGAATCAGATACTGGGCATAGTTGGTGTCCTGGTACTCGTCCACCAGGATATGGTCAAAACGGGCAGAGATATCTTCCAGGGCTGCAGGGTTCCCCTTCAGAAGGATATTCATATAGAGGAGGATGTCGTCGAAGTCCATCACTCCGGAACGTTTGCAGAGATCGGCGTAGGCCTTGTATATCCTGAAAATATCCGGCTTCTTGTGCTTCCTGTCTTCCTCAAGATAGCCGTTGGCCCCGTTCATATACGGGGTCGGGGTCACCAGGGAGTTCTTGGCCTTGGAGATACGTGCCAGCACATCCCTCGGCTTATATGTCTTGTCGTCAAGATTGAGGGTCTTGATACAAGTCTTCACCGCGCTCTCAGAGTCGCCCCTGTCATATATAGTGAAATCACGGGGAAAGCCCAGCGATTCGGCATAATCGCGTAGAAAGCGGATGAAAATAGAATGGAATGTCCCCATCCACAGACGCCTGGCCTTCCTTTCACCGACCATTGCGGCAATCCTCTCCTTCATTTCGGTCGCCGCTTTCTTGGTAAAGGTCAAGGCAAGGATCCTGTCCGGTTCCACGCCAAGTTCAATCAAATATGCAATCCGGGAAGTAAGTACCCGGGTCTTTCCCGAACCCGCACCTGCGACAATCAGCACAGGACCTTCCACACACTTTACAGCGTTCTGCTGTTCCGGATTCAATTCATCGAAAATACCGCTCATATCCTTCATATTTTCCGCGAAAATAGCAAAAAAATTCGTATCTTCGCGCGGTATTTTAGGTAAATACGTAAAACTCACAAATAATGTCCAAAAATCTAGATCTTAAAAAGGGCCTCGACATCCCGCTGAAGGGTGCCGCAGCCCTGGAGGTCACGAAAAAAGTGCTCCCGAAGATCGTAGCCGTCAAGCCTGATGACTTCAAGGGTCTGCTACCCAGACTGCTTGTCAGAGAAGGCGACCGCGTTCTGGCCGGTTCACCCGTGATCCAAGACAAGACGCATCCGGACTGGCTTCTGACTTCACCCGCAAGCGGTGTCGTGGAAAGCATAGTCCGAGGAGAAAAAAGAAAGCTTCTTGCCGTCCTTATCAAAACAGACGAAGTCCAGGAGTATGTAGATTTCGGCACCAGAAGGGCCTCTGACGCCCAGTCATTGAAAAAACTCCTGCAGGAGAGCGGACTCTGGTGCGCCATAGTCCAGCGCCCCTATGGAATCATCGCTGACACTCAGCTCAGACCGAAATCCATCTTCATTTCCAGCTTCAGCACTGCTCCCCTTGCTCCCGACACGGAGTTCACCCTCGGTGACAAGTTCATCGATTTCCAGGCTGGCGTTGACGCCCTGAATCTTCTGACCGACGGCGGCGTACACCTGTGCATTTCGAAAGCGGTCTATTCCAAATCTCCTTTCCACAAAGTCGAGAACGCTATCCTCCACAGCGTCAGCGGCCCGCATCCTGCAGGCAATGTCGGAGTCCAGATCAGCCATATCTCCCCTATCCTGAAAGGAGAAACAGTTTGGACCGTGTCTCCTCTGATGGTTGCGGCAATCGGTCATCTCGCTCTCAGCGGGAAGCTTGAACTCAGCCGCAAAGTAGCCGTGACAGGCCCTGCAGCCGAGCATCCCGCCTATGTTGAAACTCTTCCCGGCGCTCCCGTAAGCGAAGTGGTCAAAGTGGCTGAGGGCGTGCGCGTCGTCGGCGGAGACGCCCTCAGCGGCGAGAATCTCGGTGCCGAGGGTTATCTTGGTTTCTTCCAGGACCAGCTTACCCTTCTTCGCGAAGGGACCGAGAGGGAATGGTTCGGCTGGGCAAAGCCTTTCCGTCCGAAGGTCCACAGTTCCTCCTGGTGCTACTTCTCCTGGCTCACCCCGGGCAAGAAATACGATATGGACACCAATCTCCACGGCGGTCCCCGCGCTTTCGTCGAGACCAAATGCTTCGAGGACGTGACTCCGATCGACATTTTCCCCATCTATCTTATCAAGGCCTGCCTTGCCGGCGAGATCGAGAAGATGGAGAAATTCGGAATCTACGAAGTCCTTCCCGAGGACCTGGCCCTCTGCGACTATGTGGATCCGTCCAAAAACGAAATCCAGGCTATTATCCAAAAGGGTATTGACCTGATGATCAAAGAAATGGCATAAGTTATGGCAGACGAGAAAAAAACTGGCCTTTTTGAAAAAGGCGGCAAGCTTTACTGGCTTCATTCTACCATCGATGCTTTCGATACTTTCCTCCGCGTGCCCGGCACGGTCACCACGAAAGGTGCTCACGTGCGTGATGGCATAGACCTCAAGAGGGTGATGATTATGGTCGTGATCGCACTGGTTCCGGCCGCCCTCTTCGGTATGTACAATGTAGGCCTTCAGACCTCCCTCACCTATGGCCTCGACTGGGGCTTCTGGAGGATGTTCTTCTACGGCCTGCTCCGTATGCTTCCTCTCTTCGTGGTTTCCTACCTAGTAGGTCTGGCCATTGAGTTCGCTTCATCTCAGATTCGCGGCGAAGAAGTCAACGAGGGTTATCTCGTGACCGGTTTCCTGATTCCGCTGATCGTTCCCGTAGACGTTCCCCTGTGGATGCTCGCCCTTGCGGTCGCATTCTCCGTGATTTTCGTAAAAGAGGTCTTCGGCGGCACCGGAATGAACATCTGGAATCCGGCCCTGGTGGCCCGGGCCTTCCTCTTCTTCTCCTATCCTTCCAGTATGTCCGGCTCCTCGGTATGGGTATCCAAGACCTGGGTCCCGGAACTGAAAGGCGTTGACGCGGTCTCTTCGGCCACTCCGCTTGCAATCGCACACGATGGCGGCGTGGCTGCCCTGGACGCCCAGTATTCCTTTATGGATATGGTATGGGGCTTCATCCCCGGTTCGACCGGCGAAACCAGCGTCGTGGCCATACTTCTCGGCGCCATTCTGCTCGTATGGACGGGAGTTGCTTCCTGGAAGATAATGGTCTCCTCGGTCGCCGGCGGTCTTCTGATCGGCTGGCTTGGCCAGATCGGCGGAGCCACGGATCTCCCCTGCTACTATCAGATAGTGATGGGCGGCTTCCTCTTCGGTTCCGTATTTATGGCTACCGACCCTGTGACCGCAGCCCAGACCGAAACGGGCAAATGGATCTACGGTTTCCTGGTGGGC
>CACZDC010000056.1 GCA_902779785.1 uncultured Bacteroidia bacterium | reverse complement strand
TGCCGTCAACTGAAATCCACTCCTGCCCCTCAGTCACATCGCAGGCGTGTTCGATAGGGTTCTCATATTTTGCCATCAAATCCGGATACGAAGCCTTCCTGATGGCCGTGATTCTGATTCTCATTGGGGTAAACCGTTCAGTGTATTCGATTATTTCGATTTATCTAACTCTCAAAGTTAATCATTATTCTTCAGACCCTCTAGAACCAGATAGTTTTTTCGGTCACTTTGGGTCACTTTGGAGACTGGGCGGCATTTTTTCTTATAAGAATACGAAAACATCTAACGCCCGGGGAAGTGTTCCAGAAGCGTAGAATGAATGTTACGGATGAGAGTCGGGGTGGTGTAGGGGACGAATAGGACTTTGCGGGTGTCGAGGGTGAGGTCGTAGCGGCCGAAGAAGCCGTAGGAAATCAGGAAGGAAAAGTTCTCGGCCAGGCATTCTTCCGGCACGCAGATGTAGTCGGTGTTACGGCCCATCACATCATAGAAACCGGGCACATCCTCAATCGGGATCATGGTATCAGGAGCGTCAAGCGGCACCAGAACGCTTTTCATACAGGCATAGAAGTTTGCGTCGGGGTCGTCCGCGGCAGCCTCCGCGTATGTGCCGGGATAAACGGAAACCAGGGCGCAGCGGCGTTTCTGCCCATCGATAGTAAACTCTCCCCAGCAGTCATTATGCTCTACGTCCGGGTTCTGTAGCAGCAGGTTGCGGACGGTGGGCCCAAACGCCACATCATGGTCCATCACCTTGAAGCCAATCAAGTCATACATCGCCTCCCTGAACTCAGCATTATTTCTGGTCAGGCAGTGGAAGACTTCGTGGGATATGAGCCCGCGGCCGAAATGGATGAGGTATTCCAGGTAGTCGGCGTCAAATTCCGGATCTGCCTGAAATGCGCGGGCCAGATACTCGGCTTCATCGGCACTGAGGTAAATCTCGTTCTTTTGCGTATAGCCGCCCATATGCCCCTCATCCCCCATGTCGGTTTTGATAAAGATTATTTCTCCGGACACAGGCAGGCGGAAGCCCAACTCGGCTGCGCGGCCTTCAATGAAGTCCATGACCTTGCTGATGGCTTTCTTTTCCTCTTCGGAAAACTCCCTTATCTGCTCTGCGGCAACGGCCTTGAATTCTTCCAACGACTGGCCGGAAGACTGCAACTTCCAATCAATATCGTTCTGCGTCAAAGCCTCGAAATAGGAGGTGTTAACCAATTTCAACTGCTGTCCTTCTTCCTGCGAGGCAAAGCGATACTTCAGGGCGGATGGTTGCCGGCTGGTGCATGCGGCCAGGCCCGCCACCAGCATTATGCAGCAAAGGGCTGCGTGGCTAGTAATCTTTATCATATATCTGCAAAGTACTGATTCAGTAAAGTGTCTACGTTCATAAAAATGGCGGTTAAGCGCTCTCCGCAAAGATAGCAACACGGCACGAAAAAACAAAAAAAACGCCAAATAATGCCATAGAAAGACACTAACCGACATAAATGTTTCAGAGTACACCGTCGCAATAGGCGCAGTAGTCTCGCATCATCTTCCGCACGGCAATCTCACCAGCGCCGGAGCACTGGTCGATGATGTCTTCATTTACTTACAGTATTCACGGTGGAACCAAAAGGCAAATACAGGATCGGCACGGCATCCTGTGCGTTCTGTGTGTCGACGCGGCAAAAGCAAACGGAACGAAAAGAGCCGCCTGAAAAGGCGGCCTTTGAGTGAACGTTTTTACAAAAAACAGCGCTCATTGAGGGATTTTATTATATATTTGCAAAAAGAGACCTATTGTTGACATAGGCAGTATGAAGAAACTCATTCCCATCTTTCTGGCACTATTTATCGGCCTGACTGTTTCTGCCCGAAGCGCCTCTTGCATTCCCGACTGGGGCAAAGCGATGGACGCCTCACACCCGCGTCTTCTGATGAACGACACGGAAAAGAAGAACTTGCGCAGGCAGATCCGGCGCAATAAAGATATCGCCCTGCTGCACAAATCCATAATTTCACACGCGGACGAATGCGTGACGGATACCGTGAGGCTTTCCTACAGGCTCGATGCCTCCGGGGTGCGGCTGCTTGAGCAGTCCCGCTACGCTCTCGAAAGAATCTTCTTCTGTGCCTATGCCTGGAGGATGAGCGGCAAGGACAAATACCTTTCCCAGGTACGGGAGGACATCCTCACCGTATGCGCCTTTCCGGACTGGCATACAAAGCATTTTCTCGACACCGGGGAAATGGCCCTGGCCGTGGCCATCGGACTTGACTGGTGCTACGCCGCCCTTCCCCCTGCAGTCCGCGACGAAGCTGCGGCCGCCCTGGAGCGTTTTGCACTCAGCAGGTACAAGGGACAATGGTTCACCACCCGGGTAACAAACTGGAACCAGGTGTGTTACTGCGGCCTGGTGGCGGCGGCCGTCGCCGCATACGAATGGTATCCGCAGGTCAGCCGTGAACTGCTTGAAACTGCCGTGGCCGACAACCGGAAGGCGATGAAAATGTATGGACCCGACGGTATCTATCCCGAAGGATATATCTACTGGTCGTACGGGACCGGATTCGAGACTATGTTGCTGGAAATGCTCAACGGAGTCTATGCGACCGACTTCGGCCTTTCGGACGCCCCGGGCTTTATGCGCACTGGGACTTTTATGAAATATATGATGGGCACCTCCGGCAAGTGCTTCAGCTATTCCGACAGCGACGAGGAGCAGGTTCCCCTTTACGCTATGTGGTGGTTCGCAGCCAGGCTGTCACGGCCGGAGCTTCTGGACGGTGAGATTGCCCTGCTTCGCGAGGGGAAGTACTTCGAGGACCGGGACTGGATGCGCTTCGCTCCTTTTGCAGCCTGCATGGCCTCCAAATTCGCCGTCTCACGCAGAAAAACCGGGACGGACGGGGAAAAATTATTCTCCGGAAACGGCCCCGTCCCCGTCGTGCTGATCCGTACGGGCTGGAAAGGATTGCCGGAGGAGCGATATCTGGCATTCAAAGGAGGAAGTGCATCCGACAACCACGGGCATATGGATGCAGGATCCTTTGTGTACGATGCATTCGGCCTCAGATGGGCCTGCGACCTGGGCACCCAGCCGTATGCGGATGTAGAGAAAGCGTTCCAGAAACACAAAAAGAGTTTCTGGAGTATGAAGCAGGAATCCTGGCGATGGAAAGTGTTCCGTATGGGAAATACGGCGCACAACACTCTCACGGTAGGTTCAATGCAGCATTGCGTCGGCGGCAGGGCGACGATTTCCGATATTATGGACACTGACGCGGCCAGAGGCGGAGTCATCGACTTGTCCGAAGTCTTCCAGGGACAGCTTTCCTCCGCCCGTCGGAAAATTCTGCTTCTCGACAATGATTCGCTTCTTGTCGCGGACACCGTCCGGGCCCTTCCGGAGAGTCCTGCCGACATTCAATGGAGGATGGTCACGGACGCTTCTCCCAGGATAACGGAAGAAGGGATTCTCCTGGAGCAGGGCGGATACAGAATGCTTCTCTCCGCTTCCTCCGATGACCCTGCCGTCACTCCGGAATACAAAATCTGGCCGGCTGCCGGCAGCGAGGAATGGGATGTCCCCAACCCCGGCAAAAGCATCGTGGGATACTCAGTCCGTATTCCTTCAGGGCAGTCCTGTACCATCAGTGTATATTTGAACAAATATGTACTAAAATGAAAGCTCTCCATTATCTCACAGCCATTCTGCTGTTATTTTCCTGCAGTTCTCTCAAACAAAACGCCGACAGAGTGTTCGACAGGGCGGTAGTGCAGTTTACTGCGCTTGATGCGAGGCTCGCGCCCGATGCTATGCCTGTTACTTTCGAAAAAGGCGAAGTCAGGGACGGCAAACTCAACGATTGGACCAGCGGCTTCTTCCCGGGTTCGCTGTGGCTGGTTTATGAGCACACAGGCAATCCGGATATACTGGAAATGGCGAAGCGACAGACTGCCAAACTCAGCGGAATAACAGAAATGGACACCGACCACGATATCGGTTTTCAGGTAAACTGCAGTTTCGGCAATGGGTACAGGCCGACAGGGAATCCCGACTACCTTGAGATAATGAAGGCAAGCGCCGACAAGCTGTGTACCCGTTTCAGCCCTGTCGTCGGCTGCACCCGCAGCTGGAATCCAGGAAAGAAGTGGAACTTCCCGGTCATCATCGACAATATGATGAACCTTGAACTCCTGGCGGAGGTGTCCCGCCTCACTGGTGAGCAGAAGTATATGGACATTGCCCGCAGTCACGCCAATACCACACTCAAAAACCATTTCCGTGCGGACGGAAGCAGCTATCACGTGGTGGCCTATGACGAGCAGACCGGTGAGGTAGTGAAAAAGCAGACATCCCAGGGCTTCAGCGACGAATCCACCTGGAGCCGCGGAGAGTCCTGGGCGCTATACGGATTCACGATGATGTACCGCGAAACCGGGGACTCCGTGTATCTGGAGCAGGCCCGCAAGGTCGCGGCTTATCTGATTCCCCTCCTGCCGAAGGACGGTATCCCGGAATGGGATTTCAACGCTCCCGGCACAAAGAACGCCTTCGGGATGGATGCCGCAGGCGCCCCTAAGGCATCGGATTACAAGTGGAAACCGGGGGATCCAGTTCTGAGGGACTCTTCAGCAGGAGCTATCATTGTCTCCGCACTGGCAGAGCTTTCCACCTACACCAGCGGCAAGGAAAGCAGGCTTTATCGCAAGACCGCGCTCAGGATAGTCAATACCCTGGCCTCTCCAGAATACCTCGCAACCCCGGGCGAAAACGGCAATTTCCTTCTCAAGCACGGGGTGACCAATCTGCACAAATGGTCAGGGGTGGATATTCCCCTTACCTATGCGGATTACTATTTTCTGGAAGCCATCCAGAAGCTTCTGAAAACGGAATAATAGTGGTAACGAAACGCTGCTCTCCGCTTCCGGGCTCACGGGTGACATCCAGACGGATTACAGGACGGAGAGACTTCTCGTGCATAGCTTCGCTGAACCAATCCTGGTCAATGCTCACCTCAGATACCGCAGGCCCGGAAACCTGTATCCGGAGACCGGCATCTCCGTCCCTGTAAACATACTCGCCCGGAGCGATTTCTTCAACAGAACCGGCGCCAAGGCCGTTTCTAAGCGTAAGACGGCCGGAAGCGGGGCCCTTTACCACGTCGGTTACCACAAAGTATTTCTCATCCACGAATTCTATGCTGCGGCGGCGTGTAAGGCCCTCATAGGCCTCGTGCTGCACTGTGAGACGCTGGACGCGTCCTTCCGGGGTCCATTCTATTACCTTCGGCTGAGGGTCGTCGTAATCCCTATCGTCGAGAGTGATGGCATTGTGACGCGCCGTGGCCTTGAAATAGGCCCTCTGGCGCTCTATTTCATCGTCCCCGGAATAGGTATAGGACCCGGCATCGGGCATAAGCACCTTGCCGTACGCCCAAAGTTCAAAGGTGCCGAAATCCGGCTGGGCGTGCCACATACCGCGCTCCGTGGCTTTTATGGGCATAATGATGCTGCCCTCCGTCCAGCCGTTGCGGAAGCAGTAGAATCCGCTATCCGGGTGGCCGGAGGATTTGTATGCAGGAGGGACGATTCCAAAATGTTCCAGAAGATCCTTGTCCGGAAGGTCGTCCCGGCGGCGGGCGTCGCTGAAGCAGGGGTGTGTGCCATCCGGATAGCAATAGTCCAGATAGTAATTGGTCATACGGACCAGCTGCTCAATACATTCCGGAGGGAAGAGGTCCTTCCGTCCGTTCTTCACGGCCACTTGGATGGCTTCGTCGTATGATTCCACAAAGCCGATGTGGTAGCCGGGGTCAAGTTCATAATGACAGCCGTCCGGATATGACTGGCGCTTGATTTCCTCGTTCAAATTATCCACGCCCGCCTTTATCCAGGAGGGCGCATCCTTGAACTCGGGGAAGCAGATGCCTGCACGCAAAATGCCGGAAGACTGATGGATAAGGTGATTCCCTGCAGGGCTGAATGAATGCATCAGGACGGACGCATTCTCGTGGTAGGAGCGCAGAAATTCCATCAGGAACTCCGGCGTAAAACTCTTGGAGTCCAGGAAAAGGGCGAACTGCCGGCTCCAGCGCAGAAGGCGTATTCCCACTTCCAGAGGCCTCCAGGCAAAGCATTCGTTGGGGGAATCGAGGCCTATGGCTCCGCTGCTCACCGTCCCGTCCTGGTCTATGCCGAAAGGATGGTATGGGTTCTTTTTTACCCAGTCGCGGAACTCCGCCACATACTCCCTGGAGTATTTCTCCTTGCCGGTAGTGCAGTAAACTTTCGCCAGTGAGGTCCACCATCCCTGACGGTGCAGCTGCACACGCATCTCTATGTCTTTCACCGGCCAGTATTCCCAGTTTATGTCCTTTCCGTAGTTCCAGACGGTATCTTCCAGAACGTGGAAAGTATGCTTCAAGGCATCGTCGGCCCAAAGGAAGTCCTTCTCCGACGCATCCCTCGAGTCTTCCCCGGGAATGTAAACACCCTGGCGGCTGCGGTAATACTCAAGCAGGGCCTCGGAGGCCTTCCCCCACTGCTCTCTGTCACAGCACAGCTTAACTTCCTCAAGCCCTGGCCTGTCCAGGTCCAGAAGATCAAAGACATCCTGCACATCACCTGCAGGAGAGCAGGCGGCAAGGCAAAAGAAAACGCCCAGAAGAAGTATTAGCCTTTTAGCGATCAATAAACAAGCTATTCTTTTTCCACTATCCTTCCACGCCACTCGGCAGGAATTTTCAGTCCGAGCCAGTTAGAGAGCATAGCAGTAAGGTCGTACTGCATCATAGTGCCCCTGATGTGGCCTGCGCTGATGTCAGGACCGCTTACGATCAAAGGAGTGCGGAAGTCACGGATATCATAGGAGCCGTGTTTTCCCTCCGGACGGCCGCCGTGGTCGGAAGAAAGCACGACGATGGTCCTGTCCTTGTCCGGGCTCTTTTCGAGCGCCTCCAGGAGCATCCCCACAGACTCGTCGACTCTGCGGAGAGAAGCATAGTATTCAGGGGAGCCCCAGCCGAACTTATGTCCGGTCTCATCCAGGTCCACCATATAGAAAAGGAAGATATCCGGCATCCCCGCCTCAATCACCGGAATGCCGTAAGTCATGGTGTAAGCCACGTGGTCATAGGAAGGGAGGTCGTAGGGCACGCAGGTGAAAGAGCCGACGGCGAGAGTGTCTATGACATTTCCTATCCCGTCCCAGTCATAGACGCAGACCGAGGAAGCCTCGGGACGCTGCTCTTGCAAAAGGGTGAAGATGGTCGGCGGGATGCCGTGCCCGTGGGTATAATATGGCTCAAAATCACTCTTTGAGGAATTCCACTTGCTGAATCCGTGCATTTCAACCGGGACTCCCATAAAAATCGTGGCCCAGTTGATAGCTGACGAAGTCTTGTATTCCGCCCTCTTATCCATAGTCCATAGACCTCGCTCCTTCAGAGCGCAGAGATTCGGAATCTGCTCCGGAATGCTGTCCATAGCCGTTTCAAGGCACCAGGAGGCCATTCCGTCGACAGCGATAAACAGGACCTTGTCGCTACTGGGAGTTCTGCCGCAGCCGGAGAGCAAAAGAGCCAGACATCCGACAGTGAAAAGTTTTCTCATAATTGCCATTGTTTTTTTTCAAAATGATTCCAAAACCTTAAAGCAAGAAAATGGAAGCGCCGCTCCATACGACAAATATACATATAATCAATCTTTTTTTAGTAAAATCGAACAATAATTTGCATATTGAACCGCGGCGCAAGTCGCTGAATGACAAGAGTATACGCGTCAGTCTCTGTCCCGAACGGGACAGAGACTAATACGTAACGCGCTAACTGTCAGCGATATACAAAGCAGAGCAGGCGACTGTGGCAGACCTGTTCCGTGACTTACCAGCCGATTTAAGCTAGTTCAGCCGCACCATAGTGGTCACGACCATACCGGCGTTGCTGTCAGAACCGACGGTGGTTTTGATAACACCCTTGTCGGCCCCCGTAACGGAAGTGTAGAAATTCAGCTGCGTGCCGTTCGTCATATAGGCCACGAATTGGAGGGTAAGCGAAGCCGCTTCGAAGCGTTCGAGCTTGAGGGTCCCGGGAACGATCTTTCCCTGATACTCCGAGGCGCTGCTCCAGTCAAGCGTGACATACTCGGCCGCATCCTTGGAAAGATCACACTCCCAGTAGCCGGCCGTGCCGTCGATGGTATAAGCCACCCCGTCAACATACTCACCTTGATTTGAAGGATAATGGGCGGGCAACTTTCTGGTGGAAACGGTGCCGGCCTTTGGATCCAGAGTGTGAATCTCAGCACCGTCATACTCGTTTCCGCCCCACCAGCTGAGTTTGTCCGTTGTGGAGATATAAACCCCGCCCGGATCCACTCTCCCGTTAAATGTGCAGATGAGGTTTCCGAGTGAGACTGAACTTGCGGATACGCTAAGATTATAAAAGTCTGTGCAGGCTACGGTCCTGGTCCAGGAATCTTTACCATCTCCCTCCTCGATTTCTTTCTCATAAGTATCTGCGTAATAAAGCTTTCCACCTATGGAAAGAAGGAAAGACTCTTTGCTGGCTTCCACCTGGAGGAGTACCGGCTCAAAGGAAGGAGGAGCGATGATTCCCTGCATTCCGCCATTAGCGCCAGGATAGCCGAAAGTCCCGCCAAGACAGCTGCCGCCAACAGGATAGAGTTTCCAGCAGGAGATATTGTTTCCTAGCACGTTGACGGCATCCAGCGTGTTTCCATTGTCCTGCAGACGGATAAGTGACGGAAGCCCTCCGTTAATGCCCTCATAATTCCAGCCACCGGTCCTCACAAACAGGTCCTTGCCCAGCTGGTGGAACCAGCCATTCAGGAAGGTGGGCTGCTTGAAGCCGTCGTCCATCCCGTTGGGAGCGCCCGCTTCGAGCGTCCATTCGAACAGGGCGCCGTCGTCGTGATACTCTTCGCTGAACCCGTTGATTATCTTGCTAAGGGCCGACCGTGCGGAACCTTGCGGGATCGTGCCGTTTGACCATCCTTCTTTAACGTCCAGGTGGCAGTTTGCAAGCCATATCCAGCCTTCTCCCACCGGGAAGATGAAATTGGGGCAGATTATAAGTTCGGCCTTTATGGTCTCGGCAACCTCTCCGTTGACGCCTTCCACATCTATATCATATGAGACCTGTACCATCGTTCCATCCTCGGATACGGTGTAAAGGGCCTTCGGGCCCACGTGTATGTCTCCTTCCGCCTTGGTAGCCGGGCCGCCTTGGGCAATGGCCAGCATCCTGGCGCCGGAGATATTCGCTTTACGGAAAGTGACCTTGGCATTTCCTCCGTCTCCGTCTTTGTTGCAGGAGACAGACAGGAAGGCAGCAAGCAGCAGAGTTGCAAAAAGAATCTTTTTCATACGTCTTGGTATTTTGTGCAAAGATATTCCATCTGAATGACTCTCTTGTGGCGGAATCCACCGCACGGCCTGCCTAATCCGCCTCGACTGCGTAGGGGTAGGTCCCGCTGTCCGAGTCGGTGTTGGAGGCCACATGGTAGCCTGAGGCTATGGTCACGTTGGTCGCACTCGTCGGATTGAAAGCGTACTTCCCGCCGGAAAGGATGTAGTCTCCGTAGGTCCATCCGGAGGAGGAGTAGTTGTAGAAACTCTTGAATCGGCCGCCCTCGACAGTTATGGTCCCGGAGCCTGCGGAAGTAACGGAAGTTCTCTTCATATTGCGCAGCTGGTTATAATCACCGCTACGGATTATGAAGGGATGGCTGTCGGTCCATAGTATGCCATTGACCGTAATGTTTTCAAGGATTATGGTCCCGCCATAGCCGTCGTTGAAGCCGGTCTTGCCGTCGAAACAGTCGCCCGTCTGGGTGAAGGTCCCGTTGCGGATGGTGATGGTCCCGCCGGTATTCTGCATCCAGAAGACCTTGTTGGTACTGTGCCCATTCATATCGATTACTCCTGTCGCGCTTCCGGTGAAAGTCAGCTCGGATGTGATATCCTCAAGGAAGGTCAGGGTGCCGCCGTTCTCGCTGAAAGCGTTGGTGATACCGGCAATGGAGTAGTACGGAACGCTTCCGTCGCCGAGTTTCATTGAAGTAATCGGAGGAAGGGTGACCGGGACATCAATCCCGAAAATATAATCCTTGTAATTGCTCCATTGCGCCGCGCCCTTGTAGGAGTCCAGAAGAGCCTCCGGCACGTAGATCTTTAGGGCTGAATTCATCGCATAGCCGCTCAGCCGGCCACCAAGGGTGCATATAGCGGCTCCGTTGCGGATGTAAATTGCGGTGAGCGCAGACGGATTGCAGTTGATGACATCCGTGCCAATGCTCTGGATGGAGGAGCCAAAATCCAGGCTTTGCAGGTTCTTGCACATATTGAAGGCCCCCGTGCCGACAGTCCGGACAAGAGGCAGTTCTATGGAAATCAATGCGTTATTGTCAGTAAACGCATACTGGCCGACGCTCTCGAGCTTCGGTGCCGTGACAGCAGAGAGCTGGCTGCAGCTGCTGAAAGCGTAGTTGCCGATAGAAGTCACGTCGTTGAGGTCCACCGTCGTGAGGCTCGCGCAGCCGCTGAACATATTTGCAGGCACCGTGGTCATTCCGGCAGGGAAAGCTATGGATGTCATCGGCGTTGCGGCAAAAATGTTGGTCCCCCAGCTGCTGCAGTCGTGCAGGCCTTCAGGCAGGGAGGTCAGGCCGCTGAAATGGAAGCAGTTCTGGCCCATTGTCGTGACCGAGGCGGGAATGCTGATTGAGGTCAGGGCCGTGCAATAGTAGAATGCGTATTGCGCTATGGTCCCGAGCGACTGCCCAAGAGTGACGCTCGAGAGCGATTTGCACTCCTGGAAGCAACCGTTGGGAACAATGGTCCAGTTGGAAACATCAATCGTTGACATCGGGGTGCTCGAGAAGACGTGGTCGCTGAGGCTGATGTCGGCGCGGTTGGCGCCATCGGGAAGGCTTGTAAGGCCGCTGGCGCTGAAACAGTAACTGCCCATGGAAACCACCTGTGAAGGTATGGTTATGCCCTTCAGGGCGGTGCAGTTACGGAATGCGCCTGCGCCAAGGCTGGTTACTCCCGTGCCGAGGTTGACCGTAGCGAGGCTCTTCCAGCCGTTGCAGAAATTTTCCGGAATTGATGTCCAGTCGTTCGGGAAAGTGATGGACACTATCGGGCAGCCGGCATAGGGATTGACATTGGCCGCGTAAAGGCTGCGTCTGCCCCATCCCTCCGGCAGGGCTATGAATCCACAGTTGCGGAAAGCCAGGTCCGCGATGCTCGTCACATTGGCCGGTATTGATGTGGATACAAGGGAGGTGCAGCCGTCAAAACTGAGATATGGGATAGTATGGAAGGTCTCGTTCACCGGGAAGACAACCCTTTGGAGGGAGGTACAGCCGGAGAAATGGTAACGATTATACATAGTCTCAAGCTTTGCGGGAAGAACTATCTCCTCCAGGGAGGAGCAGTTGGAGAAGGCGCCCTCGCCGATATAGGTGATGTTGTCGGAGAGGTTGAGCGTCTGCAGGCCGGTGCAATAGGAGAATACGGAATTGCCCAGATAAGTGACCGACGGCGGCAAAGTCAGGCTGGTCAGGGCCTTGCAGGCGCTGAACGCGCCGTCTCCGATAGTCGTGACCGAGGCGTCGAACACAATATTCGAGAGCCTGTCGCAGCTGCTGAACATAGAGGCCGGGATGGCGATGTCGTCGGCAAACGTGACGGTGGTTATATAGTCACAGTCCGCGAAGATTTCTATGCCCATGGTCGCGGGGGTATGGGCCCATATCACTTCGGTCAACTTATCATTGTCATCGAAGGCCTTCCGCCCGAGAGTCTCGAGACCATCCGGAATCGTAAGGATACCGGCTATACTGGTGTGCATCAAGGCCTCTTCACCGATATATGTTATATGGGAAAGATCATCAGGGACGAACTTGCTCGAGTTCACGAAGGCGTCATTTCCGATATAGGTAAGGCCTCTCGGGAAGTTGACGCTTACGAGACCGCCGCATTCGCCGAAGGCGCGGTTGCCAATGGAAGTAACTGTGTTAGGGATAGTTACGGTCTCGATATTATTGATTCCGCGGAAGGCGTAGTAGCCTATTGTGGTTACGGTGCCGGACAAGGTGATGACTCCGGTCTTGGTGGAAGAGTCATAAGTGTGGCTGACTACGGTAAGTCCGTCTCCGAAAACAGAGGCATCTGCTCCGCCGGCGTATTTGTTGACCTGAGTAGTGTTTGTAGTGGTGTAAGTAATCTTCGCACTCTCGTCCTTGAACGTGGGGTGCGAGAGATTGATTTCCGTAAGCTGGCTGCGGCCGACAGTGATGGCGTTCTTACTGGAGACCGAGCATATGGTCCCGTCGGAAGCCTCCACGAGAATGGACAGTTTCCCGTAAGTTGCCGGCGGAACGCTGAGATAGAAATATGTAAAGGTCTCAGTATTAAGGGCTACCGGGGAGGAGCATACCAGGGCTGTCCCATTTGTCCCGGAGACTGGCACGGCCGCGTCCTCAACGACATTGAAGCGGCCGCTCATAGCTTTCGGTTCAGCGCCCTTGTCGGCAAGGGCTATGCTCGTGACGCTCTTGTCTCCCTTCAGGCCAATGCGGACGATGCCGCAGAGGTGTTTGAAATTGAGTGTTCCCTCATCATTTTCCGCATACATCGGATAGGCCGAGATATTGTCGGCCACATAGCTCTGCTCCGCGGGGAGATTGTAATAACCATAGTTGTCACGGAACGAGGCCGGGTAAATGGCCTTATAGAAGGGAGAAGTGTTGTTTTTCCTGGGCGCAAGGCCTGTGAAGCGGGCCTTTCTCTCCCCCGGCCCGTAACCTGAAGGCTGACTCCCGGTTTCTATCTCCAGGACTGTCCCGTTGATATCAATCCTGTCCCCTGCGGACCATACCACGTGGAAAAGGTCCCCGTCAGGCACAAGGGAGGTTTTGACAGCCTCGGTGCTGGCCTCGAAGACCATGGTTCCGATTTCCTGAGGGATTTCGACGGCCACTTCGTCCTGGACGGGGGCCTCCTTGCTGCAGGCCATAGCCAGGACCATACAGGAGATTGCAAAAAATTCAGATGTCTTCATAGCCGCCTCCTACTCAAAATCGTCATCACCATAACGACCACCGGGGGTGACGTCTTCGGTCAATTCCCCGCTGAGAATATTCCTTTCCAGGATTATCGGCCACTTCCCGACAAGCGGCTTTTCGTAGTTTCGTCCAGGTATCATAGTCAAGGTCAATAGTTTACGAGACAAATATACAACTATTGACGGAAATAACCTATACGAGACCGTTTACTATGTTTGATTTTCAGTCGTTGTAGATAATGCCGGCATAAGGTCCCATTCCGAATCCATTGGATTTGAAGCCGTCCGGAACCTTGCGGTTGAGAAACTCGAAGTTCATACCGACTCTTTTGTGGCGGAATCCGCCACAAGGAGCTGATTTGCAAGGATATTTCGGGAGGAAATGATATCTTTGCAATGGAATGAAATGCCTTGTCCTCATACTCGCGGTGCTGGCAGCTGCGCCGCGCTTTGTCAACTACCGCGCGGCCGACGGATTGCCGTCCAACACCGTCTATGCCATCACGCAGGATGCCGACGGCGTCCTCTGGACCGGCACGAGAAACGGACTGGCGAGTTTTGACGGAAGGCAGTTTCAAGCCTATAAAGAATATGGAAGGGTGAATGCCCTTGCAGTGGACAGGGATGGCCGTTTATGGGTCGGCACTACGGACGGACTGCGGGTGGATGGCGAAAAGGCAGAAGGCTATATCCGGGCCCTGTACGCCGACAATGAAGGCTTTGTATGGGCCACCGTCGGAGACAGTCTGCTCCTGAAACTATCCTACAACGGCGGTATCCGGGAGGAGGCCCGATGCTTCTATGACAAACGGGACTCGGAGGGAGATTATCCTTATTATCAGATATTTGAAGCCTCCGACGGAAAACTCTGGCTCTCCGGCCGCCTTGTCCATAACCAGTATGTGCAAGATCGGACGGCCCCGCAGGTCACGCTCCCCTCGTGGGAAGGTATGCTCTGCAACGGGAGCTATGCAGAAAAAGGCGGGAAGCTGTATTCCTTCGAGGACCATACCTCCCTCCTGCACAGCTATGAGGCCGGTCTACCCATCCCCCTCGGCCGCCTTCCCATTGCCCACGCAAGACTGTTTACAGACCATAGCGGAACGCTCTGGGCGGCCGGATCCTATGGGCTGGGCATTGTGGACACCGACCATCCGGAACTGTCGGAGGTCTTCCGCCACGAAGCGGACAATCCGTCCAGCCTGTCCTCCGGAGAACTCTATTGTATATTTGAAGACCGACAGGGAAATATCTGGGTGGGCGGCGACAACGGCCTTTCCGTGCTGTCTCCTGCCTTGCAGCAGGTAAGGCTTGTCTCTACCGCCCAGGTATCGGCCCTTATGGAAGACCATAATGGCCGGCTCTGGATCGGGACGGCGGACGAGCGTGTCTCATCCTTGTACGAAGACAGTTCAGGTCGCGTTTACAAGGGCCTGTGGAACAATACCGGATGGGAGGTCTGGGAAGATGGGGAAATGGTGCATAAGGACCGACTCAGCGGTCCCCTTCCCGAGGAGCAGACAGAAGCCAGGTACCTGGACGGAGCCAACTGGATTTCGGATTTTCTGGAAGACAGCGAGGGACGCTTCTGGGTCGTAAGCTGGGAAGGCGTCGGCCTCAACGAGTGGGACCGCAAGGCCCGCAGAAGCCTTCCGCCGCGCTGGCTCAGCCCCTTCAGATACCCTTCGCCGCAGCTTGACTCCAATATCTATGTCTCCTCCCGCCTGGGAAGCCGCATCATAGAGGATGCCGAGGGCAAGCTGGTCTATGCCACCACGCAGGCCGGGCTCAACATCATCGATAAAGATAATGGACTTGTAACCAAATACTTCCGGGGCAATTCCTCCATCCCGGACGACTATGTCACCGACCTCTGTCTCAGAGCGGACGGCAGCGTCTGGGCAGCTACCCGCAGCGGACTCTGGAGCCCTTCGGGAGAGCATTTCCTGGACGGGATGCTGGTCCAGTCGGTGGAGGCCGATGACAAGGGCAGACTTTGGGCCGGGACGGAGGACGGGCTATGGTTCATAGACACGGACGGCAGTACGGGACGCGTGCCGAAAGAGCTGGGCTTTCCTTCGGACATTTATGGAGAGCACGTCTCCTGCCGCCTTGCCGGCGGGTCCTTGGCTTTCGGAGGCTCTGAAGGCGCCGCCGCTTTCCACCCCGACAGCCTTCTTTCCATCAAGGCGGGCGGAAACCTGCCGCTCGGGAATCTGGTCCGGCACCGCTACCGTCTGAACGAGGGAGAATGGATGAACGGGACATTCAGTGGCTTTCAGGACAATGTCAGGCCGGGACGTTATGTTCTCCAGGAGCAAAGCTCGGATATTTTCGGACGTTGGGACCGCGGGGAAACTGAAGAGCGTGTCATCCGGATTCCGCTGCCGCTATGGCTCCGCTGGCCATTCCTGCCGGGGTATATCCTGCTCATTGCCGCCATTATCTATCTGATAATCAAGCTTCGGGAGCGCCGGCTGCTGGAAAAGGAGCTGGACAAGCGCAACCAGCTGTTTTCCATCATATCCCACGACCTCAGGACCCCCGTATCCGGCAACCGTCTTCTGGCGCACCAGCTGCTCAAACAGGTCGACGGGCTGTCACCGGAGCAGTTAAAAAGTGCCCTTGAGGCCTTGTCGGCCTCGACGGACAATGCGTCAAACCTGCTGGAAAACCTGCTTCTATGGTCCCTGAACCAGAAGGGGATGCTGGAGCCCGTGATGAGGGAGGAAGACCTGGCGGAGCTTGCGGCAGAGGCAATAGGGACAATCCCGAACGGAGAAGTCATCTCTGTGGACATTCCTTCCGGACTCACTGTCCGCACCGACCGCAATATGCTCCTGACCGTCCTTCGGAACCTGCTGGACAACGCAGTGAAGGCAAGTCCGGAGGGAGTGGAACTGCACTGCCGCGGGAAAAGAATCAGCATTGCCGACAACGGTCCGGGCCTCCGGGAAGGCAACGCGCAATGGGGTCACGGCCTCGGCCTCGTGATTACCCGCGAACTTCTGGACAAGTTGGGCGCCGGGATGGAAATGAAAAATCGGCCCGAAGGAGGCCTTCAAATAACAATTGACCTATGATTAATGTCCTTCTCATCGAAGATTCCGCCGTGTTTGTAATGGGCCTGAAACTGGCCCTTGGCGCAAATCCATCCTTTGGAAGCATAGAGTCCGTAGCTTCCCCCGGAGCGGCGGTGGCCTACCTCAACGCCCATCCTGAAACAGACATTGCCGTCGTGGACATAACGCTTGAATCGGAGACCGACGGGCTTACCCTTCTGGGCATCCTCAGGGACGCCTTCCCCGGGGTAAAGCCACTCGTGCTCTCCCATTATAAAATTCCATCCTATATCCTTAAGGCCATAACCTCCGGTGCCTGTGCCTATCTGGCCAAGGACTCCTCTCCGGAGGCCATCGTCGAGGCCATAGCCGATGTAGCAGAAGGCAAATGCCTTTTCTTCGGGGAGACTATAGATTCGGAAAAGATTCTCCGCATTTTCGGCGGGAAGGAGAACCTTCAGGCGCGCAAGCCGCAGGGGCTCACGCCCCGTGAACTGGAAGTGCTTCAGCTGACATCATCCGGCTACAGCAATGCCCAGATAGCATCCGCTCTGGAAATCTCCGTGAACACTGTAGACAGCTACAAAGAACGCATCAAAGGGAAATTCGGCTTTGACAGCATCGTGGAATGCGTCGCCACAGCCGCGGCCAACGGGATAGTCAGAGTTGGCCACTTTGCTTTCTGAAAATGCTTGGCTTTTTCTGAAAATTCGTATCTTTGGGGGGTAAAAAGATCAGGAGATAAAAAATGAAAAGAATTATCACCGTGCTTGCAGCACTTGTCCTGACCATCTCCGCCTTCGCCCAGAGTGCGGAAGATATCGTCGCCAATATGACTAAGGTTATGGACGAGCACAAAAACGACGGCCTTGTAATGACTATGGACATAAAGATTCCCATTCTCGGCACAATGTCAACCAGAGCCTGGTCCCTCGGAGGGAAAGTCAGGATAGAGGGGAAAAGACAATAAAACAGACAAGCTGAATGAAAAAAGTTCTCCGCATAATAGCGGCACTGCTGCTTGCCGGAATAATCGGCGGATGCATCTATCTGGACAGCCTGATGCCCATAATCACAGGTTACGGAGCAAAGAATATGGCCTCCGCCGTCTTCGTCTCCGGCCGTGACCCTGAGACTGTTAAGGCGCTGGACCTCAATTTCTCTTTCATCAAGTTCGACCGCTTCAAGATCGATTATCAGAACAAGACGGTCACCAGCCGTTTCCTCTGGAGAAAGGCGACCGCTCTTTACCGGGAGGGCTACGGAGTGACTTTGCTTCGCGGCGCCAAGGCCGCTGAGCTGAAAGAAAAGGCCTTCCCGCTCCCTCCGGAGAGCGTTCCGGCAGAGCCTCTTCCCAAGGGAGATTCCCTCGAATGCGCCGAACTGGAATCCATCGCCGAGGAACTGGTGGACGAGCGGGACTACAATGGACATCCTTTCGCTTTCGTGGTCCTTCACAAGGGGAAGGTGGTGGCTGAACGCTATGACGAGGGAATAGGTCCCGATACGAAACTCCTAAGCTGGAGTATGGGCAAGAGTTTCACCAACGCGCTGATCGGCATTATGTCCGGGGATGGTCTCGTGGACATAGACGCGCCCGTGGACATTCCCGAGTGGCAGGGCGACGGCCGCAAGGCAATCACTCTGCGCAACCTTATGCAGATGCAGAGCGGACTTGAGTGGAACGAAGACTACGGCAACCGCTCCGACGTCAACCTGATGCTCCACGTCGAAGAGGATATGGGCCTCTACGCCCTTTCCAAGCCACTTGAATACGAACCGGGCACGCACTGGTACTATTCCAGCGGCAGCACGAATATCGTAATGCGCTGGCTGAGGGGCAAATTCGCCTCCGACAAAGAGTTCCTCGGCTATGTACGGGAGCGTCTCTTCGCCCCCCTGGGCATACGTAACGCCGTTTTCGAGACAGATATGTCCGGAACCCCGGTCGGATCCTCCTACCTGTATGTCACGGCTATGGACTATGCACGTTTCGGCCAGATGTTCCTGGACGACGGCCGTGTCGGCGACAGACGCATCCTCCCGGAAGGCTGGGTGGAATACAGCGTTAGTCCCGCCTCGGACAGCCGGGGCGAGTACGGGGCATTCTTCTGGCTGAACCTGGGAGGAAGATACCCGGATGCTCCGACGGACACTTTCGCCTGCGTCGGCCACGACGGTCAGCAGATATTCATCATTCCTTCGAAGGAGCTGGTGGTCGTGGTCCTGGGCTATTCTCCGAAGCCGGACAGGGTGATAGATTTCAACGGTCTGCTTAGAGACATCATTGACGAACTCGACTGAGATGAAGGGTAATTTCTGGTATCACGTGATGGCGACAGCGGTCGGTATCACCTGGGGTGTGACCTTTGTCTCGTCGAAGGTACTCATAAATGCCGGAATGCAGCCGGCGGAAATAATGACGCTGCGCTTTGCCCTGGCCTATCTCTGCCTGCTGCCTTTCTCCTTCGCGGACAAGAAAGAGAGGAGGGTCTTTGCCGGCAGCGTAAAGGACGAACTGCTGCTAGTCCTCCTCGGAATCACCGGCGGGAGCCTGTATTTCCTGCTTGAAAACACCGCCCTGGTCTATACCCAGGCCTCCAATGTGTCCATACTCATAGCGACGACTCCCCTTCTGACTATGATGGCTTCGGCCATCTTCCTCAGGGATAGCCGGGTTACGCTCCGCTCAGCCCTTTTCTCCCTGCTGTCTCTTGCCGGCGTCGTCATAGTCGTCCTCAACGGAAGGATGGAACTTAACCTCCACCCTCTCGGAGACCTGCTTACCCTCGGAGCGGCCCTCACCTGGGTGCTCTACAGCCTGGTCCTGAAGAATCTGGACGGCAAGTATTCCGTGACTATGATTACCCGAAAAGTATTCTTCTACGGCATACTCACGATGCTCCCCTTCTTCATTTTCAAGCCATGGGGCACTACCTGGGCAATGCTGGGACAGACCCCGGTGCTGGCGAACCTGGTCTTCCTGGGAGTCGTGGCGTCGTTCCTGGGCTATGTAGGATGGAACCTGGCCCAGTCCAGGCTCGGACCGGTTTCAATGAACCTCTATCTCTACCTCAACCCCATAGCCACGGCCCTGGTCGCGGTCCCGGTCCTCGGCGAACACTTCACTTGGATTACAGCCATCGGAACCGCACTTATTCTCGGAGGGATGTACCTGGCGATGAAGGAGTAGCGTCCACGGGAACAATCAGAAGTACGCAATCGGGAGGACGTAGGCCTGGTCCTGATTCTTTACGACCATTTTGGCGCTGACGACGCTCTCTTCGACAGTCATCATAAGGGCGTATCTGCCGGCAGAGCTGCAATGAGGAAGCCAGTATTTATTGTAATAGTTTTGCTTCGCGACACCGGAAAAACGCCGGCCGCAAACTTGGAAAACATTGATCCTCTCATCGATAACGGGATCCCTGTATGATATTCCTTTTGAGTCTGTGAGTTTGCTTATGTCGAGACCTGTGGCGCCAAATATAAAACTCATATCGAGGAAAGACGGCCATATCCAAGTGGAACAATAATTCAGACCGTCGGAATATGCGACTTCGGCGTTGAAGGGATCGTCCTTGGGATTTTTTAAGTTGCCAACGTTGAAGGAACCATAAAAATCGCTTTCCCAACTGAAATCGTTGACCTTAAGGTCCTTATCTGTTTTGCTGGGGTCAAGCACAGATTGAGTGACGAAGAAATTTGCAGGAAGCACGTCGTGGGAACTTCCACAGCGGCCGTTCCTGTATACCATAGCGCAGGTAATGGCGTAGCCACGGATGTTGTATGCATTTTCATAGAGGACCCAGGTGGGAAAGAACCAGCTTGTCGGCCACGCATCCGAATTCTTAAGATCGTCCAAGTCTTCAGAGAACCACTCTCCGTTCGGTTTGGACTTGCGATAGAGACGGCTGACATTGGATGGAATCACTATGCCGTGGTATGATTTGTCATTCACGCCGGGAATACCGCCTTTGCAATAATTCTTGTAAAGCTTGTCATATTCATAGAGATTGTCTCCCACATAGGCGATAATCACAGAGGATTGCATCTCTTCCTCCTTGTAAGCGGGAGTCTCGAAAACCCCTCTCCCTCGGTAGCCGCCGTCAAGATAGCCTTTCTTCTGGTTTGAAATACCGTCTCCGATCTTTGGATAAAGCGGATCCAGGTCGCATACTATAAACGGAATCGTACGCTCGCCGTTATTGACCCGGATAGTCACTGACGCATCCACCTGATTGGTGGAGGAAGACGTCACGGCTCCGGGGTTGACCCTTGCTTCAAGCACTTTGTCAACCTTGGTAAAGGTCACGGGGCCGGTGGATGAAACAATCGTAAAGTCTTTCTGCCTTCTGTATTCCGTGATATTCGTATTTAGACTTACGCACTCGAGGTTAAAGATAAATTTCCGGACGACATCCTTGCCGATATATGAGGAATAACGGAGTCGGACCATATCACCCCCCGGATGGATAAATGCCGCCGGGAAGGTCGCGGGACGGTCCTCGATCACAAAACGTTTGACATACGGACCGGGAGTCCTGACATAGACCTTGGCGCTGGCTTTCGGGTTTTTCTTGGAGCGTACGAAAAAATAATGATTCTTATAGTCAGTAGTACTTTTCATCCCGCAACCTGCCTCCGAAGTGAAGTGTCCGTCGCTGGTGATTTTGAACGCAGGCGAATTGGAGCCGGGGACAAACTCCAGCTCGTCATCTGCATTCTCCGGATATCCCTGAGCCTTGATCTGGAAGTCATCAAACTGTTTGAATTCAAGAAGATACTCTATGTTTCCCGAGTAACTTCCTCCCCAGACGAACTGACTGTCACCGTCTTGCGGAGAGGTAATCCGGACAGAAGTAAACGAATCAGCCTTTTGCTCATACACAGTAACAAGTTTGACACCGCTGACTCCCCCGTCATTGGCAACGGCGGAGATGCTTGCTTTTCCGACGGCAATGGCCGTAACCAGCCCCTTGTCGCTGACCGTCACGAATTCCGGATGGTCCGAACGCCAGCTGATACTCTTGTCGGCGGAGTCCTCCGGAATGACGGTACAAGTCAGCTGAGCTGTCTTTCCGACCTCCAGGACAATGTCCTCGTCCGGGCCTATGATCACTTCCGACACGTGTATGACGCCATCTTCTCCGGGAGTGGACGGGACCTCTGTCCCTGACGGCTGCTCCCCTTGTCCATCAGCGACGGGCGGGACCTCCTGAGGGGCACAAGAACTTATTGATACAACGCAAAATGCAATTAAAAATTCATAAAAAGAAGTACGCATAGCATCAGTTTTATACGTACAAATATAGGAAATTAACGGAATAATGTTAACTTTGCGAAAGCAAGAAAGCAAACTAAAATAGTTGCTGAGTGCAAATATACGCATAATATCAGGAGCCAGCCGACTTAAAGTCGTCTTTGATGACTCCCGCAATTCATAGACTTGCTCTTTTTTGCAATGAGATGAAATTATTTTGCTACATTTGCAATGTTCCTTGCATCTATCTGTAGGGACAAGTAAAGAAAAGGAGAAACGAATTATGGCAAAACCTATTAAAGAAACGCCTATCCTCTACGATGAGGATGCCTACCGCTTCGAAATGGCGGCTCACAATGTCGTTCCTCTTCCGGAAGAGGAGCGAGAAAAGATCAGACGGAATTATGAGGAGGTTAAGAAGCATTGCACATTCCTATGATTGATTACACCATCCGGAAATTCCGTCCGGAAACAGATACAGAAAAACCGTTCGATTGCGGAAACTCCGACTTGAACGGTTTTTTGTTAGAGACAGGTTCCAAAGAGCCGAACGCTACACTATCAAAGAAAGAGCTATTGGCCGCGACGTACATCGTGGAAGATAATCATACTCATAATATCCTTGGGTATTTCAGCTTGCTTCACGATAAAATCGACCGCCAAATTGCTGATAAGACCATTTGGAACAAACTTTCACGGGAGATTCCGAACTCTAAGCGCAGATCTTCGTATCCTGCGCTAAAGATTGGCAAACTCGCCGTAAGCCAGGAGCTTAAGTCTCACGGTCTGGGAACTCAAATCATCAACTTTGTTGAATGGTTGTACCTCCAGGATCAACGCGCAGGATGCCGCTTCATCACGGTTGATGCTCTTCGTGAGGCCGAGGATTTCTATGGCAAGAATTTCTTCAAGCGCTTGGTAAATCCTGAACCTGAGGATGAAACTGTCCTGATGTTCTTTGACCTTAAGAGCCTGCTGCAGTAACAAAGGGCGGAGATCTACTCGGCTCTCTCGAAAAGCAGCACCGCGAGGTCGAACTGGGAGAGGCGGACCTTGTTGCCTGAAACTTCTGCCGCCTGGTATGCCCGACCGGCGCAATAGGAATGTCCAAACGAGTGGCTAAACGCAGATTTTCTTACGGCAGGAAATTTCCGGGACCGCCGGTTACTGATGTTTTTCGCCCAAAACGCACCAGCGGACAAAGGGGATACGGCGGATCAGTTCGTAAAGAAGAGGAGACAGGACGAACACGGCTACGGTCAGGATGAGATATATGGCCGCCGGCGGCAGCTGGGTATACTGTTTCATCTGATAGCCCAGGGCGGCAATCACCAGATAATGGACTATATATATTCCGAAGCTGGCTTTTGTCATATAGCCG
>CACZDC010000055.1 GCA_902779785.1 uncultured Bacteroidia bacterium | reverse complement strand
GAACGAAGTACGGGAAGAAGGGGTTCCAGCAGCAGTTTCCGCCCTATCATCCAGAAGCAGCCGAGAAGCAGCACCCCACCGAAAACAAAAAGGATGATTTTCATCGCCCTGGAAAGTTCCGCACGGGAGCAGAGCGCCCTGAAAGCAGTTCCTCTCTGGAAGAAGAATCCTATCATACAGAGTAAGATAAGCAGGTAGCCGGCGTAAGTAATCCCGACGCCCCAGGGATCGTGGCTAACGGCGAGGATGCTGCCTTCCAGGTCCTGGTCGTAATCGGCCTGATAGAAACGATAGCCCTTCCATTTCAGGATATGGTTCATAGAGATGGTCACCCGCTGTTCCTCAGGAAGGATGGTGAGCTCACTTCGGTAATCCATAGGCCTGCGGCTGTCGGGATAATAGTCAATCGCAAACTGCTCCAGGCGGAGTCCAAAATCCAGCGGCTGCTCCGCTCCGCCGTCGGACTCAAAGGCACGGGCCTCCTCCCCCTGCCGGAGATGCAACATACCGCTTTCCCCGTCAAGATGCGTCACGAGGGCGCCGCACAGGACGAGCACAAAACCAAGATGCAGCCCCAGGGTAAAGGGTTTCCGGGCAGTTTCCCGGCTGAGCAGAAACAGTATTCCGGCTGCGGCGCCAAGCCCCCAGAGGGCGATAAACCAGGGACTGTGATAAATATGCTCCAGCGCGAAGTCACTTCCACGGAGCTTTTCCAAGACGGTAGCCGCCATCATCGCCAGGGTGACAGCGGCCATCGCCGTATAACTCAAATACTTATAGATTTTATTCATCAGATTGATTCAATGAATTCCACGACAGCGTCGCGGTCCTCCTTGGGAAGATTATAGAATTTTTCCGTTGATGCGTAAGCATCGCTTTGCCTGGACCAGGCGTGCCACATTATGGCTTCCACCACATTGCGGGCGCGGCAGTCGTGCAGACGGTCGGAAGCGCCTGTATTCTGGGCAGAGAGCCCGCGGCCCCACAGAGGAGTCGTGCGGCACCAGCTGCCGTGGATGTCGTTTTTCATATACAGGCGGTGCTGGATGAAATCCGAATAGGGCCAGATGGTCTGGTGGGCATAACGCGGAAGGGCTTTACCCTTATTCATAGCAGGAGACCAGTAATTGTCATCCCCTGTCTTCCAGGAAGGCTTGTGGCAGGAGGCACAGCCGAGTTCGGCAAAGAGCTTCTTGCCCCGCTGGACGGAGGCCTTGTGCAGATTCCGGGCTCTCGGAATGGAAAGCCCGCGGTGCCAGATCATAAAATCATAGAACTGGTCCGCCGTCATTTCCGGAGTAAAGCAATGATAAGGGTTGTCAAACTGATTGGTCGTAGGGCTCAGAAGCGCCAGCACAGCCTCCGCTATCTCATCATCCGTCACACTGCCGTTCTTGTCCACATCCACATAGTAAGGCGAAGAAGTACCTTCCGCACGAATGGCGGCGATCACCGAAGGGGTCTCGCTCATCTTCTTGGCCCAGGCCTTGGTCGTATAGAGGAACGGCCGGTCCGGACGGGACACATTGGTGATATTCCAGATGGCATTGGCCCCGGCGCCATCCTGCAGCGTGCCGCGGGTCATAGCATAGGTAAAGCGCTTCACCGGCTTGTATTCTCCCCTTGCCACAGCCGTTCCGTCCGCAAGAATACCGTCTCCGTTGGAACCGGCCTGCCAGTTGGAATAAAAGGCCGAGGCCGCGAAATCATTGGCTTCCTTATTCCAGAAAGCCGGATTCAGTTCCACATAAGGGGCTTCGGCACGATACTGCTCCCGGATAGCGTCCTCGGGAATAGCGTCAATCAGTCCTGAACCGATGACCCCGATGGTGGATTCCAGGCGGAAGCCCATAGTCAGGCCCTTTTCCTGAGCGGTATCATAAGGATTGGGGTCCGTATTGAAGGCGCTGCGCGCAATGGTCATTTCAGGGTACTGGAGGCTGTAGGTCTCTCCGTCCGGGAATCTCATCGGCAGGCCGCTTTCCATTGCCGTAACCGGAATCCAGGAAATGGAGATGCCGCTTTCGTCGATGGGCGGAAGGAAAGGTTCCGCAGCCATTGTCTGGGGCATTCCGGTGACTTCCGACACATAAGCGCCGTCGTTGCTGCCGGGCTGAGAGGCATAGTACACCACCAGCAGATAGCCGTTGCCGAAGGCTCTGGCCGTATTGGCCTCATAGACGCTCTGCCATTTGCCGTGGCCATAGCCCGGATGGCAATCCAGGCAGGATTTGCGGACGGAGGCCGGACCGAGGCCTTTGAACGGAGCGGTATTCAGGGTGACATTGCGCTCGAAGAACATTTCACCGTGATTGAACTGGGTACTCAATCCCTGCCTGGTCACGGCCGGAGCCTCATCCTCGTAACAACCTTCGGAGATATTGAGCGTAGTACCGAGTTCTCCTCCGGGGTACCATTCCTCTGCAGAGAAATTACCTACGGCCTGGCCGACATATTTTGCATCCGGCTCATTCAGGGCGATGTTTTCTCCCCCCTTCTGAGCGCAGGCGGCCGCTGCCAGCAGCATAGCCAAAACAATACTGACTCTTTTCATACTCCTTACAGTTTAGAAATCCAGTCTGCAGCCTCATTGAGCAAGGCGTCCAGTTCATTGATACGGTCAATGCACACCCCTGCCTCGGCAGAACTGGGATTGTCTACGAAAGCTCCTTTGGCCATCGCATCATCCAGCGACTTTATCGCCGCAACGAGGGCACTCTGCATAGCATCGGCCTTTCCCCATCCGTTGTTTTTCAGGAAGGAGGCTATGGAATTTCCGAGCGGAGCCGCCGCACCTTGGGCGCCGTAGAGACTGTACTGGATGGACAGGATATTGTCTTTGAAATCCTCGTAGGATTTTTTCGAATATGGAGACTCGATATAGTCCGGGTCATAGTCCGAACTGCTCACATAGTGCGCCGTGCCGATCTTGGTATTGGCCACCTCGTTGCAGATATTGGAGCAGCCGGCGACCAGAATGCCGGAAACAGCCTCCGGCCAACCCCTGTAGGTACTTCCGGCCTGTCCGGTCTTAAGCAGATTTTCGCCGTAAGTCAAGCCGTTGACCATAGTAGTATTCAGTTCCAGTTCGTCCTCAACCATAGTCCTGCGAGCCTCGGGACAGGCCGGATCCCAGGCAGCCTGGAGTTCGAAACAATAGTTGCGCAGGTCCTCCGCCACCGCCGCGGCGAAGATGATTTCACTCTTGCCCGTGACGTGGCGGCCGGAAAAGGCCTCATCGTCCTCTTCGGCGTTGAGCGCTGCTGCCGTACGGTTCTTTCCTTCGCGGAAAAAGATGAATTCAATCCCGTGGAAGCCAAGGGAAGCAGCCCCGACCTCGTCCACGGCACCGGCGCCATCCTGCGCCAGGTCGGCGATGGTTTCGGCATTGGAGAGGCTTTTGGCCAGCTTGTCCTTGTCCAGAGGCCACGAATCGATATGGGGGTCGATTCCGTAGGTCTTGGCCGCCCCGTAGAGGAAGGCCTCGCTCTGCTCCCACCACTTGCGTGCTTCGAGGAAGTTAGTGCACACTCCGTCAATCTGGGCCTGAGTATAAGTGCCGGCTTCTTTCATTGCGGCAATCTTGGTATAGAGCTGCTCGGAAGCATCGGCCAGATTACCATAGATTTTATAGATAACCCCGGGAACATATTGCTCCACAGCCGCTTTCAGCTGGGCGTCGTGAGCATTCTCCGATACGTCGGAAGGTTTTTCACAGGAGGCAGCCGCCAGGCAGGCCGCTGCCACTAAGATAATTCGAATCGTTTTCATATACATCACTTTTTTTAGTTTATCGTTTGAAAAAGGCCATATAACAGATTCCCAGACTGACAGAAGGCTCAGGGTTATAGCCTTCACGCAGGAAGCGGTGGGAGTATTCCGCCTTTATGGCTATCTGTGGCATAGGATAATAATTGACGCCCACAGCCATTCGGTGACGCGCCGTCCACTGGGCAGATTCCTGCCCCGTATCAGGGATGTAGGGATTATAATACTCATAGCGGCCGAAAAGGAAGAGCTGGCTCTCGAGGGGGGCGAAAAGCGACAGCAGATCATATCCAGCCTCGCATCCGGCGGCAAAAGCAGCCTTCCCCACGGCGGATTTTTTATACGGGGCATTGTTGGCACTGCGGTTGCGCTTCATCGAACTGATTACGGCGGCATCGCCCACATAGCCATAATCTACATTGCCCCTTGCAATAAAGCGGCGGCCTTGATAGGCGAAATCAAAGGCGCCCACAGCCGTGCGGCCCAGCACGCCATAGTAGCGTGAAGACTCCGGAATGGCCTCGTAGGGATAGGTATTGTTGAAGCTGCGGCCATAGTAGCCGCTCAGCGAAAGCCGCAGATTCGGCAGAGAATAATTGTCTATGCGCGCTGCGACACCACCCTGGTTGGCGGCCTTGAACTCAAAAGGAGAGCCGGCGCCGTATTTGATGAAATTCTCCGTATTGAACATATATGCGTCCAGTCCGGCGACCAGCAGGAGTTCGTAGCGCCAATTCCCCGCACGCCCCCAAAGGCTGACACCCGTATCGTGCCAGGTGGAAGGAAGGATGGTGTATTCCCCTTCAGGGCGGTACACGGTAAAGTAATTAAGTGGCTCGTGGGCATTGTTGAGTCCTCCGACCGGGACCACCAGATGACCGATCCTGAGATTCAGCTGAGGGAAGAAAGTCTTCTGGATCCAGAACTGTTCCAGAGCCACTTCTCCTCCTTTTTCCACCTCCTGTTCCCATTCTCCGGCCTCTTCGAATTCCTTTTCCACGGCGCCTCCGCTGCCACCGTGTTCGAATTCCACCTCCATCTGCATACTCCAACCTTTTCCGAAATCATAGCCAATATAGAGCACCGCGTGGGGGATGTCGAAACGACCGTGCTGCTCCCCCTTGTGGGAAGCGGCGGAAGAATAACGGTACACATTGTCACTGAAGAAATTACGGCTCATAGCCACCTCGCCGTAACCGCCTATTGACAGACGCGGAGAGCCGGGTTCCTCAGATGCGGCTCCGAAGGCGGTAACGGTGATCAAAAAAAAGCTCAACAACACTTGCTTCATAGGCAGTCTTTTTTTTCAACGCAAAGTTACCCCGGCCCCGGCAGCTACACAATCCCCATATTTAGGGAAAAATAAAACCCCGCAAGAGAGATTCTCCTGCGGGACTAACCATAAATGGGGATATGATGTATTTATCGACCTGATATCGTCTATTTTATCCCCGTAAGTTTCTGATAGGCAAAATAGCCCACAATCCCACCCCCGTCCTCAAGCACAAAGCCTTGGCCACTTCAAGAACGGCCATAATGGAAGGAAGTTCCTCTATATGAGAGCCACGGATCTGACTTCATAACCGGGTCAAGACCGGGAAAAAACAAATCTTCGCTTTTCCTCATCCGTCAAACTTGATACACTTTTCCCTTGGCTCTCGGCATAACTCCTCAAACCACGGAAATCCACATAGAAAGGAATATCCTCAGGCTTGACCGCGACATACTCCTTTGCCATATATTCTTCATATTTCGTCTTCGGTATCATCATACGTATAGGTACTTATTATGTTTGACATAGCATCAGAATACACTACGAATTGGAACGGATGCAAAATGCCGATATAAACCGCACTCAACTTGTCTATATAGTGATTCAACACTTTCTCATTGGTGGCAAAACCATAAATATCACCTTCGAAACCGGCTTTGACGGACTCCTGGCCTGCTATCGCAAAAAGGTGCCCACCAACCCCAGAGTACTTCGGCGTTTCTGTAAGCTCGGGATTATTCCACGGAGCGGTACACATCCATTGGACATAAACCGCCTTATTGTCTTCCTCAATCCTCACGGCAACAAGCCCCTGTATGTCAACAGACCCCTTGACAACCAGCGCAAATATTTTAGTCTCAGAGCCTGCCAACGAAGCCCAGTCAACATACCAACCGTTAGCTTTAGTAAATTTCGAAAGAAAGCTCTTGCGACGGATACGTATAACTTCAGTATCAATGAATTCCCCCGTCAAATTATCCTTGAGACAAGGAGTTATATCATCAATCCATACACTGATGGTGCCATATGCAATCACTTCTTCCATACTGCCCAAAGATACGAATAAAAATTTACGTATGCAAAGTTATATTTTAGGGATATCGTCGAACACAAGATAACCTACCGTCATTTCGAAAACGGAAATCTAGCAGGTCGTACGCGGACTCGTCCAAATGTGGAAAGGTTGGTTTTGGATATTTTTCAAAACTTGGAAATAAGCGCAGCGACGGCAATTACCGCAAGGATGACTATCATCACGATAAACAATCCCTTGCCGTTGTATTTCCGGGCCTCTTCTTCCCTCTTCCTTTCCTCGCCGCTTGCCTTCATCGCTTCGAGAAGCTTGTCTTTGTAATTCTTATCCATAGCAAGTATAATTGAACAAAATAATGCAGGTCCAAACCCGTTACAGTTTAAGGTAGAGGCCACGCTTTCTCAGCGGCAGGGCGCATAGCCACACCAGAGCAGCGGCGGCCAGGCTGTTTTCCAGCAGCCGGGGTTGTTGACAAGGACCATCAGGGCCATAGTGGCTCCCCGGAGAATGTCCAGTGACTGAATTCTTTTCATAGCTATTATGGACATTGTTTGGACATTTTGTAACAAGCTATTAATCAGCGCCTTAAAGCAAACTTCTGCCGGTTTTGGACAATTTGGACATCAAAACAACCGTTCAAAGCGCTCTGTCTGCAGGTAACGCACACCTCTCTTTTCACCTTCTCTCTGAATCAGACCTAGCGACTCCATCTTGGTAATCAGTACACGGACCTGTCTGTCTGTCATTATGTCTGTCTCCGCCATCAAAAGGAAAGTTGTGGATAGCCCGTTTGAACTCCACGTGATCTTCGCTCTCTCTCAGAAGCTTCAATGTGTCAACATCCAATGCCATAAAGCATCAATTCATTTACATATTATGCAAATTTAACGAATTATTCCGACACACCAACGTTGCTACACGACAATGCGGAGTTCCCCCTGAAGGCATCCTTTTCCTCCGGTCTCACGTTGACACATAAATAAGGGCTACAGCCCCCTTTCCGCGTCCCTGACAATGGCGGGTCTAAGGCCGGCGGAACGGGCCTGGAGGGTGATGGGGCCGGGGGCTGTCCGGCGCAGGATCACGGAAGCCTTTCCGTGGAAAGCAGGCAGCGTGTGGCTGAAAAACGGCACGTGCGAAGTGGGGTCTCCGGCATCAGTAGCGAGGATTTTACCGGGGCCTTTAACGCTGAATGTCAGCACATTAGCGGCATCCGGGACCGGCACGCCGGAGCGGTCAAGGATGTCGACGTTCACATAGACCAGGTCCTCGCCGGCATAATCCACCGAAGCGGAAAGCCGCACAGCCTTTCCCGCAGTACAGACTTTGTCCCTGGCCCACTCGAGACCATTCTTATAGGCAATCACTTCCACCTTTCCAGGCTGATAAACAACCTCGTCCCATACGATCCTATAGGCATCGCCCTTGGCCTTCCGGCCCATTGACTTGCCGTTAACGAAGAGCTCGGCCTCGTCGCCGGAGGTGTACACGTGCACCGGCGTGACCTGCCCTTCGCGGCCGGGCCAGGTCCAGTGCGGAAGAATATGGGCCATAGGCAGTTCCGCACGCCAGCGGGCCTGGTACAACCAGAAACGGTCCTTGGGAAATCCGGCCAGGTCGAGGATGCCGAAATAGCTGCTGCGGGAAGGGAGCGGGACGTCACTGATGGACTGGCCCCAGCTTTCAACCATCTTGCGGTAGGCTTCCTTCTCCTCCTCGGTATGGAAATTCGTAAATACGGATGGATCCATATTGAAGGGCGTCGGCTCCCCAAGATAGTCGTATCCTGTCCATACAAACTCTCCCGCACACTCAGGGACCTTGTCCTCATATTCCCATTCATAGTCCGGACAGGAGGCCCATCCGGGCGCGTAAAGGTCGTAGGAACTCACCTGGAAAGGCGGCTCCATCGACCATCCCTTGCCTTTATCCTGCTCTACCGGGAAACGGTAATAGCCCCTGGTGGATACGCAGGAAGAGGTCTCCGAACCCAACACTGGCTGCCCGGGATGCTGATCCACAAACTCCTGATACAGATGAGGTTTGTAATTGAAGCCATAGACATCCAGGGTCGCCGCATAGGGCTGGCCGGCCGCCCAGGGATTGTCGTTGCCTGCCGTCGTAAGGCGGGTCGGGTCTTCACGGTGACAGATGTCAGTGAGCATCCTGGGAATCCACCAACGACTGCTGTCGCCCTGTTCGCCGCACTCATTGCCGATGCTCCAAAGGATGACGGAAGGATGGTTCCTGTCCCGGCGGATCATAGCCACGAGGTCTTCTTCCACCCACTCGTTGAAGAGCGTGGCATAGCCGTTTTCCTTTTTTGACCAGGTCCAGGTGTCCGTCAGTTCGTCCATTACCAGAAAGCCCATCCTGTCGCAGAGGTCAAGGAATTCGGGGGCCGGTGGATTATGGCTGCAGCGTATGGCGTTACAGCCCATCTCCTTGAGTTTCAGCAGTCTGCGGACCCAGGCGTCCTCGTTCCAGACCGCGCCGAGCGCCCCGGCGTCGTGATGAAGGCATACCCCTTTCAGGAAGGTCTTTTCACCATTAAGGTAAAAACCATCTGCCTTGAACACAGCTTCGCGGATGCCGAAAGGCGTTTCGTAGACCTCATCATCCGCCCCGGCCCCGCTGATGGAGGTACGGGCGATGTAGATTTCCGGAGTGGAGGGACTCCAGAGCTTCGGATTGTCAATTTCCAGTTCCTGCACTATGACACGCCCGTCATAGACCGGCTCCGTGCCGCTGCAGCGGGCTACCTCCTGTCCGGAGCGGAGAATCTGCGTAGTAATCACGGCCATTCCGGGCTTATCCGCCTTAAGCGTAAGTCTATGGGTTATTCTGGCCCTGTCCCCGTCCCTGCGGCTTGTGATGTATGTACCCCAGTGCGCTACCGAAAGGGCCGCGCTGTAGCGGAGCCATACATTGCGGTAAATCCCGCCTCCTGGATACCAGCGCGAACTTTCCGGCTTGTTGTCGAGACGGATTTCAATCAAGTTTTCGCCAGGGCGCAGATGTGGCGTCAAGTCCACAGACCAGGACGAATAGCCATAGGGCCAGCCTCCGGCCTCGGCGCCGTTCACGCTGACCAGAGCATTGGAAAAAGCTCCGTCCACCTCCAGACTGATCCGGCCCTGAAGCTGAGCCTCGGTCACTTGCAGCTTTTTGCAGTAGCTTGCCTTGCCCCACCAGGCGAGTTTCCCGGTCTCTCCGGGATATTCCTGGCGGAAAGGTCCTTCCACACCCCAGTCGTGCGGAAGGTCCAGAGTCCGGACTTCCCCGTCCTTGGAAAAAATCCACCCCGCGTTCCAGAGGACACGACCAGAAGGCTGTGCCATAGCCGAAAGGCTGACGAGCAGCAGTATCAAAAAAATGCTTCTTCTCATAGGATTTCCCTTAGAGATATCGCGAAGCCGCCGCCACGGGCGATGCGCAGGGAATATTCCTTGGAGGAGTCTACCTGCTCGCGAGTTATGGTATATGCCTGTGGAGCAGTCTCATAGTCAGCCTCCGGAGCATCGGCATAGACCGTAGCCTCATACTGCACTCCGGGAGTAAGGAAATCGAGTTTGAAGTTCACGACCTGCTCCTCTGGCCCGCCCACAGCGCCGACATACCAGACATCGCGGGGCAGGGCGCCCTTAAGCGATGTGGCATTTTCCGGCAAGGCATAGACAAAGCGTGCGGCTCCGGAAATAGCGTCCTTACGTCCGTCAGGAAGCTTTGCGAGAGACTCGGCGGAAGCATTGAGAGTCGAGAGTTTAGGATGCCGGGCCGTCACTATGACTTTCCCCGGCTCGGCCTGGAGATAGAGGCTCCTGTCCCAGTCGACCGCCACGTCCTTTATGAACTGGAAGGCGTCCGGGAAGCGCTCGTAATTCTCCGGCAGGTCGGCCGCCATCTGAAGGGGTGAATAGAAGGTCACATAGAGTCCCAGCTGGTTGCAGAGAGTATGGTGCATCTTGCCGCTCTGGCCGGGCGCCGTGACGGACATATCCTGCTCGAAGATGCCTGGAGTGTAGTCCATAGGACCGCCTTGGAGGCGCGTAAAGGGCAGAACAGTGGTGTGGCCTGGATTAATCCGGCTGCGGAATTCTGTCCCCATAGCACTCTCGTTGCCGATCATATTCGGCCAGGTACGGCAGAGGCCGGTCGGCCTGACGGCCTCGTGGGCATTCACCATAATATGATGGCGGGCAGCCTCGACGATGGCATAATGATAATGATTGATAAGGGGCTGGCTGTAGTGGTGCTCCCCGTAGGGTATGATGTCGCCCACATAGCCGCTCTTGACCGAGTCATAGCCATACTGGTCCATAAGGCTATAGGCCCGCTCCATCCAGCGCTCGTAATTAAGTGTGGATGAGGAACTTTCGTGATGCATCATAAGCCGGACACCCTTGCGGTGGGCATAGGCGTTCAGCGCCGGGAGGTCGAAGTCGGGGTACGGCGTCAGGAAATCGAAGACATAGTCCTTCTGCTTGCCGAACCAGTCCTCCCATCCTTCGTTCCAGCCTTCCACCAGGACCGCGTCGAAGCCGTTTTCCGCAGCGAAATCGATATAGCGGCGGACATTCTCGTTATTGGCCCCGTGTTTCCCGTGCGGAGTCGAGGCGGCATAGTCAGTGACGCCAAGCTGCACGGAGGGATAGTCGTCGGTATAGGACCATTTTGTCTTGCCGGTGATCATCTCCCACCACACGCCGACATATTTGACGGGATGGATCCAGCTCACATCCTCCAGGGCGCAGGGCTCGTTGAGGTTGAGAATCAGACGGGAGGCGAGAACGTCCGTAGCCTTGGAGCAGACCATCATAGTCCGCCAAGGGGTCTTGCAGGGAGCCTGGAGGCGGCCCTTGACACCCTCGGCGTCAGGAGTTAGATGGATACGGAAAGTCCTGCGGGAAGGATCGTACAGAAGGTTGGCCGTAGGATAATCCAGCACGGCGGCTTCGTGGATATTCAGGTAGAGGCCTGAATCTGTCTTCATCTGAATGGCAGTCTGTACGCCCCAGGGCGAAAAACCTTCCTGGGAGGCATTGTGGATGCGCATCGTCTCGCAGTAGCGGCTGATTTCAGACAGGCGGCTTTCCTTGTAATTGTACTCCTGGGAATCGTAGTCGCCTGGCAGCCACCAGGCCGTGTGGTCCCCCGCGAGGGCGAATTCCGTCAGTTCTTCTCTGATCTTGAAATACACCAGACGGTTTTCCAGCGGGAACTCGTAGCGGAAACCGAGACCGTCGTCATAGAGGCGGAAACGGATGTCCATAGCGTTGCCAAGGCTGTCCCTGAGGGAAACCAGAGCCTCGTTGTAATGGTTACGGATCCGCTCCTCTTCGCCCCAGACCGGAGTCCAGGTCTCATCCAGGCTATCCTTGGCGACGCTCACCACGGAGAAACCTTCCTTGAGAGAGGTCCCGTCCATAAGGTCGAAGCCAAGGGCGCTCGGAAGAATCACATCTTCAGTGCCCCTTTTCAGCGCATAATATGGCCTTCCGGAGTCAGAGAGGCCGAAACGGAGGGTCAGAGCGCCGTCCGGACTGGACAGGAGGGTTTCATCCAGAACGGGGGCCTTTTCGGCGCAGGATACGGCCAGCATGAGGATGGCCGAGAGCCAGACAATGCATTTTCTCATAAAAGAATCACTTGCAGAGAACGAGATATCCGCCCGGGCTGAGGGTCTTGGAGATGCTGCCATTAAGGCTTTCGCCGCTGAAGAGTTCATTGTAGTTCCCGTCCAGGTCAAGAGCAACAGAAGTGTCCGTATCATTGAAGTTTACAGCGACAATCACCTTGTCTCCATCCCTTTCGCGGGAGAAGGCGTACACACCCTCCGGGGCCTCAATCTCCGAGTAAACGCCGCCCTTTTCACCGGCATTCAGCGCAGGATGCGCATGCTTGAGCTGCACGAGTTTCTTATAGAAGACCGTGTAGGAATTTTCGCTCCAGTCGGTGATGGGATCTTTCTCGAAGAAAGCCAGACGGCGGTCCAGACCAATCTCCTGGCCGGTGTAAATAAGCGGCTGGCTGCCCGGAAGAGTGAAGCAGAGCACGGCGCAGGCATTGGCCGCATCGCCCATACGTTCGAACTCAGTCCCCTGCCAGGAATTCTCGTCGTGATTGGAGGTGAAGGTCAGGCGATAGGCTGACTCAGGGAAGCGCTCGCCATCGCGCAGCAGATAATCTTTGATGTCGGAAATGGTCTTTTTATGGCTGGCGACATCGTTGAGTATGTGGTGCAGTTCCCAGGCGTAATTGGCGTCAAAGGTGCTGTCCGGGTTGGAAAGGTTCACACGCTCCGCCTCCGCGAGGAAATAGGCCTCCGGATAGTCTGCATTCATATTCGGCATCACGCTCTGCCAGAATTTGGCGGGCATTTCGCCGGCTGCGTCGCAGCGGAAGCCGTCGACGCCTTTCTGCAGCCAGAAGCGCATACAGCTGTCCTGAGCCTCCCACACAGCCTCATTCTCGTAGTTGAGGCTACGGGTGTCGGTCCAGTCGAACTCGTAAATGGCATTACCCAGGGAGTCGCGCTCATAGAAGTCTCCGGGACGCTGGGTCATCCAGATATGGTCCGGCGCAGTCTGATTGGCCACCCAGTCGAGAATCACCTTGAAGCCCGCATTGTGGGCCGCTGCCAGCAAATGGTCGAAATCTTCCATAGTGCCGAATTCAGGATTGACCTTGCAGTAGTCGGAGATGGCATAATAAGAGCCGAGCGAGCCCTTGCGGCCCTCGGTGCCGATTTCGTACATAGGCATCAGCCAGAGCACGTCCACGCCCAGGTCCTTGAGCCGCGGAAGCTGGGCCTCAACGCCGGCGAAGGTCCCTTCCGGGGAGAACTGGCGGATATTCACTTCATAGATTACGGAATTGTACGTCCAGTCAGGATGATGGGCTGGGGAGGAAGTACGGCTGCAGGCAGCACAGGCAAGAATGGCCAGAATGGCCGGAATCAATTTTTTCATATTTTATAAACTACTGATGACCAGGGGCCGAGGGTAATCTTCTTTCCCTCGGTCGTAACGGATCCATTGGAAATAATCTGTTCCACCGTCGTATAGTTTCCCGCCAAGACGGTAGAGGGAGAGAAATTATGCAGGACAAGAAGGGTCTCGCCGCCACCGGACATCCTCCAGATGGCGACACTGGGCGAGCTGCTCGCAACAGCGGTCATTTCTCCTTCCAAAAGGGCAGGATGAGCGTTCCGTACGGCAGCAAAGGCGCGGTAATGATTCAGCAGGGAAGCTTCGTCCGCATCCTGTGCCTCGACCGAGATAGACGGTGACAGCATACTATGGTCCACCTTCCCGCCTAAAGCGGCGAAAGGAACCTGACCGTTCTTTGTCCATTTAATAGGCGTACGGACATACTCGTCTCCACCGGTCTGCCTGCCCCAGTAACCCAGCTCTTCGCCCTGGTAAATAAACGGCTTGCCGGGTGAGGTCAGCAATACGGCGGCCGCCAGCAGGGAGAAGAGCAGCAGCGGCTACAGGCGGAGATAAACGCTCGCATGGCTGATGCCAAACGCCGCTATCTGGAAGAGCAGTCGTCGCTGATTGGAATTCAGCGCGACAAGGCGAAGGCTATCAGCGACAAGTGGAAGGCCGAGCGTATGCGCCTTCACCTCGAGAACGCCCGAGTGGTGAATCAGTGGCGTGAGGAACACGGAATTACCCCCTCCTATGTGGAGGAGAGCAGCTTAAGGAAGGAGGCGAGTCATGAGTAATTTCGGCATTAGCGAAAGTAATTGGGAGAAGCTTAGCGACATCTGCCAGTCGGCACCCAGGATTATTGCTGACATCACGGAGCTGCAGGACAAACTCTTCGAGCTGACCGACGATTTTTGCGGTCTGGAAACGGAAATCTTCGACAACCTCAGGACGCTGACGGAGGTGAAGAGAAACTATCAGACACTTATGGATATGAAAATAGAAAGGGTAGAAAATGGATGATTACAAGAAATCAGTCCTTAACGTGTATTTCCAGGACCGGAAAGACATGGGAAGGTTCACCTCACAG
>CACZDC010000054.1 GCA_902779785.1 uncultured Bacteroidia bacterium | reverse complement strand
GAAGGCAATGTCCTGCTTCTGGACGAACCTACCAACGACGTGGATCTCAATACGATACGCGCTCTCGAAGAAGGCCTGGACTCCTTCGCGGGCTGCGCTGTCGTGGTCAGCCACGACCGCTGGTTCCTGGACCGCATCGCAACACATATCCTGGCCTTCGAAGGAGAAGGACAGGTCGTTTTCTTCCAGGGCAATTATCAGGAATACGAGGCCAATAAAAAGATGCGCCTGGGCGATACCGAACCCAAGCGCTTCAAATACAAGAAACTGATGGAGTAGTCCCCTACTTCAGAGAGAAAACCAGGTCTGCCTTAATATCTTCCGAGGAGGTTCCCAAAAGGGCGTGGAACTCGCCCGGCTCCGCTACCCATTCGTGCTTTTCGGCATCGAAGAAACTGAGGGCCTGACGGTCCACACTGAAACTGAGTTTCCTTGACTCCCCTGGATTCAGGAACACTTTCTCAAAGCCCTTGAGTTCCTTTGCAGGACGCTCAACGGAAGCCTCTGTATCAGAGATGTAAAGCTGGACCACCTCGGCTCCCGCAAGTTTTCCTACATTCTTGACGACAGCCGTCACGGTCCATCCTTTACCGGAAGGCTTGACAGTTGCACCGGACAGTTCAAAGTCGGTATAGCTCAAGCCATAGCCGAAGGGGAACTGGACTGGAATCTGCTTGGTATCATACCAGCGGTAGCCGATGAAAACTCCCTCGTCGTAGTACTCCTGCCACCACTGCTTCCCTTCCTCCATAATGCCGGGATACTGACGTTCGGTCTTCAGGGGACCATCGGCAAGGGCATAAGGAATTGTGAAAGGAAGCTTTCCGGAAGGATTCACGACTCCCGTAAGCACATCTGCAAGGGCGTGTCCGAATTCCGAACCGCCGTACCAGGCCTGGACGATAGCATTTACCTTGTCAGCCCAGGGCATCGAAACCGGAGAACCGGAAATATTCACCACCACAAGCCGCTTTGCTACCTCCGACAGGGCCTCAATCAATTCATCCTGACAATATGGAAGACCGATATCCAGCCGGTCGGTGCCCTCGTTGTCCTGGTACTTGCTTTTGTTCAGGCCTCCGATAAATATCACGCAGTCAGCTTCTTTCGCAGCGGCGACAGCATCCTGGCCAAGCTGGATGGCGCTCCTGCTTTCGCTCAGATCCTGACCGGTATTGACCTTGTTGTATGAGGTCTGGGTATCACCGACATAGCCTCTCTCCCACTTCACTTCCGCCTTTCCGGCAAAAGCTTCCTTGATACCGTCCAGGGGAATCACTTCGTATTTAGCTTTCAATGAGGAACTTCCGCCTCCGACTGTCATCATCTTGTAGGCATTTTCTCCGACAAGGAGAATCTTTCCGTCCTGAGGGACCTGCAGGGGCAGGACGCCGTCATTTTTCAGAAGGACAAGGCCCTCGGCCGCAATTTTGCGGGAGGCGGCGAAGTGCTCGGGAGAAGTAAAGCTGCCGAAATGCTGCTCCTTCCCCATCGAGGTACGGAAAATCGTCCTCAGGATGCGCCTGGCCTTGTCGTTCAGGACTTCCTCCGAAGCCCGGCCATCGCGCAGCCTCTCCAGATACGGACGGGCAAGATGATAGTTCTGATAACTGTCAGAAGCCGCGCCGCGAAGACCGTTGGTCCACGTGCCCATCTCGATGTCCAGACCGTTGGTAACCGCCTCGTCGTCGTCCCGGCAGCCGCCCCAGTCGCTGATTACCACCCCATCGAAGCCCCACTCGTCCTTGAGGATATCACACAGAAGTTTCTTGTTATGGCAGTTGAACTGGCCGTTATAGAGATTGTATGAGCCCATTATCGCCCAGGCTCCGCCGTCCACGGCAGCCTTGAAAGCAGGGAGATAAATCTCGTACAAGGTCCTGTCATCCACGACGGAATTGGTGGCGGTACGGTTGGTTTCCTGGTTATTAACGGCAAAATGCTTCACGCAGGCCGCTACTCCGTTGGACTGGACGCCCTGGACGTATGGAACGACAAGACGGGAAGCAAGGTATGGATCTTCACCCATATATTCGAAGGTACGGCCGTTGAGCGGCGTACGGCCCATATTGATACCGGGGCCGAGCAGGATATCCTTTTCGCGGTAGCGTGCCTCGGCGCCTATGCACTCGCCATAGAGCCTGGAAAGCTCACAGTCCCAGGTGGCGGCAAGATTCACCAGGGCCGGGAAGGCAGTGCAGGAGTCATTGGTCCATCCGGCCTGGTTCCATTCATCCCAGAGCACCTCTGGACGGATGCCGTGAGGACCGTCGGAATGCCAGAGCTCAGGTATGCCCAGACGGGGTACTCCCGGAGATGAGAACTTGGACTGGGCGTGGGTCATCGCATTCTTCTCCTCGAGGGTCATTCGGGAAAGGGCGTCCTCCACCCGTGCCTCTATCGGGGCGTCGGGATCCAGATAAAGCGGTACGTTCTTTTCCTGTTGCTGTCCGCAGGCGAAGATGCTCAGTGCTGCGGCAAGTAGATAAATCTTTTTCATATATGCATTTATTCGATTTCCAAATGTAAGAATTACACGGCAAATAATCAACAAAAAAAGCTATCTTTGCAGGAACAAAATAATCAATGATGGACAAAAAGAGTTATGCATTCGGAATGAGCGTGGCATCCAGCCTCTATCAGCAGGGAATCCACGGTCTGAACCTCGATGATTTCATCGCAGGACTGAAAGATATGATGACCGGCAAGACAGTGCTGTCTATGGAAGAAGCCGGAACGGCTCTGGAACAGTTCTACAAGGAACTGGAAGAAGAGCAGAACGAAAGGGCTGAAGCCGCCGGAGCCGCCGCAAAAGCGGAGGGGGAGAAATTCCTGGCCGCTATCGCCAAGGATCCGGAGGTCCGTATGACAAAGAGCGGACTGATGTACAAGGTTCTGAAGGAAGGCAGCGGCCGCAAGCCTACTGCCGACGACACCGTGCGTTGCCACTATGAAGGCACTTTCGCGGACGGTCAGATTTTCGATTCTTCCTACAAGAGGGGCGAGCCCGCTGAATTCCCCCTCAACGGAGTCATCAAAGGCTGGACGGAAGGTCTTCAGCTTATGGCGGAAGGCTCGAAATATGAGCTCTATCTCCCCTACAATCTCGCATACGGCGAGCGCGGAGCCGGAAGTTCCATTCCTCCCTACTGCGCATTGAAGTTTGTCGTGGAACTAATCAAAGTGCTTTAAGCTGCCTGCGCCTAAGGGCGTGTGACAGAGGATAACGGGCCCGGGAACGGAGAGCCTCCTGAAGGATGGCGCCGATTTCCGGGTCCTCCTTATACTGTGAAAACCATTCGATGCACTTTTCTTCCATAAGGCGGTGGAAGCCATCCTGATGGTCCATATGGACGGTATGGCAGAGTTCGTGGATAATCACGGCGTCGGCAAGGTACCAGGGACGGAGTATAAGGGAAGCGGCAAGGGAAATATGCTTGTCCCGGGAACAGGAGCCAAGACGCGTATGCATATTCTTTACGCTTACGCGGCTATACTCTAAACCACAGAAGCCGGATATCTCAGCCAGACGGGGCGGAAGATAATCCACAGCCTTTTTGAAATCCTCATCAGCGATTTCCTTGGGAGAGACGGAGGAAATGCGGGAAAGATGCTTTTCCACCCAGTCCTTCTTGGATTCGAGAAAACGGAGAGCCTCCGACTTTGGGCACAGCCAGGGATAGCTTAGAATGACATCTCCCTTTGCGGTAATACGTATTGAAATACGCCGGAGGCGCGCCGAGCGGCGGACAATCAGACTCATAGGGACTTCGCCGCAGACTCACCTGCAAGATAGCCCGTAGAAAAAGCCAGCTGAAGGTTATATCCACCTGTATCGCAGTCCATATCAAGCACTTCCCCGCAGAAATACAGGCCGGGCTCTTTCTTGGACTCAAGAGTCTTGGCAACCACTTCTCCGGTTGAGACTCCACCGGCAGTGACCACACTGCGCTCAAAACCGACGAAGCCTGCAATCTCCATCTTCCAGTCTTTCAAGGCCGACGCAAGAGTATCGACACTGACCTTGGGATTCATCCTCAGGAACGCCGTGGTGAGATTCCAGGGGATGAGCTTGCCGAGAAGGATACGGAAGACTCTCTGGAAGGACTGGCCCTTGGAACGCGGATCGTGGATAACTTCTTCCCATCTTGCGTGGATATCTTCCGAAAGCTTTTCAAGTTCCACTGCCGGCTTAAGGTCTATGGACACAGCGACTTTCTGATTGTCTATAAGGGCCTTGACAGCCTTGCGGCTGAGCTGGAAGCCAAGAGGGCCCTCAAGGCCGCCGTCCGTAAACTCTATGTCGCCGAATTCGCTCTGGACCTGTTCTCCATTGACGAGAAGCGAAAGCTGGACGTTTTCCAGCGTCGTTCCGTTGAACATCTCTCCTAGCTCACTCAGAGGTTGGATCCTCTCTATATGCTTTTCAAATTTAGGGTACCAGGAAGGCAGCGGAGCAATCCTGCGCTCCTTCTTTTTGCCGAAAGCCGTGCGTCCCTGGAACACCGCCTTGATCTCTCCGGGGAGAGTACTTCCCTCTTTCTTGTATCCCTCCGGAACAAGCGCCGTCAGCGAAGGAAAACAAGGAACCAGAGTATGCCCCAATTCTTCCGCCCACATATATCCGTCTCCGGTCGAGCCGGTCCCGGGATAAGAGAGTCCGCCGGTAGCGATGATGAGCCGGGAGCAGCTGAATTCCACAGGCTCGATGGTAGTCTCGGTCTTGACCTGGGGCTTTGCCCACGGGCGCTCGGGATCCTTCACTCGGCGCTCCTTGACAGTGGTCTGGATGCAGTCCAGGGAGAAGCCGCGAGCCGTTTTGTCTATGGTCTTGACCTCGCAGCCGGTGACTATCTTGACTCCCCCGAGAGTACATACCCTGTGGAGGGCGTCAACAACGTCGCCTGAATTGTGGGAGGCCGGGAAGGCCCTGTCACCACGCTCTACCACTGAGGGCAGACCGTTGGACTTGAAGAAATCCACAAGTTTTTCAGGTGTGAGGTTATGCCAGGACGGGCTGACGAAATTGACATCACTGCGGATATGGCCGGAGAAATCCCCCCAGGGCTTCACATTGGTAAAATTACAGCGGCCTTTACCCGTAATCATTATTTTGCGGCCAAGTTTCGGCATCTTTTCCAGAACGGTGACGACGCCTCCGTTTTCACTGCGGGAAAGAACATCTGCGGCACCTATTGCGGCCATCAGGCCGGACGCGCCACCTCCTATAACGATAATGTCAGATTTCATAATGCAAAAATACTTAAAGTTTCGTTTTTAGAAAAATAATTCATACCTTTGCATCGCTGATTCCAAGAAATCAGGACAAAGCCACTTTAGCTCAGTCGGTAGAGCAGCGCATTCGTAACGCGCAGGTCGAGAGTTCGAATCTCTTGAGTGGCTCCGAGGCGGCCGAAGTCAAATGACTCAGGCCGCTGTTTTTGTATATGAAACGCGAAATCTACTTTGCAGGAGGCTGCTACTGGGGCACAGAGCATTTCTTCCGCCTGATCAACGGGGTACGTGAGACTACCGTGGGCTTTGCCAACGGAAACGGAGAAAACCCTTCTTATGAAGAAGTCTACACCGACACTACCGGCTTTGCCGAAACGGTCAGAGTCGTATATGAGGACGAGGTTGTCAGTCTGGATTTTCTGCTGGACTGTTTTTTCCGCAGCATCGACCCTTTCCGCCTGAACGGTCAGGGAGAGGACCGCGGGACCCGTTACCGCAGCGGGGTGTATTATACTAAGGATGAGGACCTTCCACACATCAGGGCCGCCTTCGCAAGAGTAGAAGCAAGGCTCGGAGGAAAGCCAGTCACGGAATGCACTCCCCTGAAAAACTTCTATCCGGCAGAGGAGCGGCACCAGGCATATCTCGAGAAAAACCCCGGAGGCTACTGCCATATTTCCCTGAGGACTTTCACTTATCTGCGTCTAGTTCAGGACCTTCGCTATCTTCTCGGAGACGAGACCTCTCTCATTGCCAGAGAGGCGAATGCCGCCGCCCTTATACGGGAAAGGCTGGGCTTTTTCTGGATTGGCTTCTACAATGTCGATGGCGAAGAGCTTGTCCTGGGGCCATTTCAAGGCTCACCCGCCTGCCAGAGAATCGGCTTCGGCAGAGGCGTCTGCGGCAGCGCCTGGAAGCAGGATCTGAGCATAGTAGTTCCCGACGTAGAGAAATTCCCTGGCCACATAGCCTGCAGCAGCGCCTCACGAAGCGAAATCGTCGTACCTGTCCGTAGAGACGGAAAAATCATCGCCGTCCTTGATATGGACAGCGATGAATTAAGTACTTTCGCTCTCTCCGACGCCCTGTGGCTCGAAGAAATCGTGATTATTATTTCAAAAGATTGCCGAGAAGGGAACGTGTAAGCGTCGAGGTGGCGGATCTGGTAGTGCGGCTCACAGCCTTTTCAGTAAAGGACTTCTTGGATTTAGTCTCCTTGCCTGTGACTTTTGAAGTGACCTTGTCGGCTACGGCGCCTGCGGCGACACCGGTAAGTGCCATCATCACAGACTTGAGGACCTTGGCGCCAATCCCGCCTTTCTTCTTTTTCTCTTCTTCCTTCTTCCTCTTTTCCTCCTCCTTTGCAGCCTTTTCGGCAGCCTTGGCCTCGGCCGCAGCCTGTTTCTGGGCCTCTTCCTCTGCCTTCATCTCGGCCTTGATGCGTTCAGCCTCCTCAGTCGCGGCAGTAATGAGTTCATAGGCGCTTTCGCGGTCGACGGGATGGTCATAACGGCCATAGAGCCGGCTGCGGCGGATAATATCCGAACGCTCTGCTTCGCTGATTGCGCCTATCTGGCTGAGCGGGAAGAGAATCTTCGCCCTTTCAACTACCGAAGGAGTTCCCTTCTCGTCGAGGAAGGAGACCAACGCCTCGCCGGTACCAAGTTCGAGGAGAGTATTATAGGTATTGAATGCCGGATTCGCACGGAAGGTGTCGGCGGCAACCCTGACGGCTTTCTGATCCTTGGGAGAATAGGCCCTGAGAGCGTGCTGGACGCGGTTTCCGAGCTGACCGAGGATATTCTCGGGGATATCGGTCGGACTCTGGGTGATAAAGTAGATGCCGACACCCTTGGAACGGATAAGGCGGATGACCTGCTCGATCTTGTCAACCAGAGCCTTTGACGTGCCTTCGAAGAGCATATGGGCCTCATCGAAGAAGAAGACAAGTTTCGGAAGATCCATATCGCCGACCTCCGGAAGGGTGGAATAAAGCTCTGAAAGCAGCCACAGCAGGAAGGTCGAATACAGTTTGGGCTGAAGCATAAGACGGTCAGCCGCAAGCACATTCATTATGCCCTTCCCTCCCTCGCACTGGAGGAGGTCGTAGATGTCGAAGTCCGGCTCTCCGAAGAACTTCTCCGCACCCTGGTTCTCAAGTGCAAGCAGGGCACGCTGGATGGCTCCGATGGAAGCGGAGGTGACATTGCCGTACTGGGTGGTGTACTCCGCCGCATTCTTTCCGACAAAGTTGAGCATCGCGCGAAGGTCCTTGAGATCAATCAGCAGGAGTCCGTTGTCGTCAGCGATCTTGAAGACGATGTTCAGCACACCGGTCTGAGTCTCATTCAGTTCCATAAGGCGGCCGAGCATATCGGGGCCCATCCTGGATATGGTGGAGCGCATAGGATGACCCTGTTCGCCATAGACATCGAAGAAGCGGACCGGGCAGCTCTGGAACTGAGGGTCGCTGATTCCGAACTCAGGAAGACGCTTCTCAATGAAGCCGGAAAGCTTTCCTGCCTGGGAAATACCGCTCAGGTCGCCCTTCATATCAGCCATAAAGCAAGGCACTCCCGCCTGACAGAAAGTCTCGGCAAGGACCTGAAGGGTGACAGTCTTACCTGTACCTGTGGCACCGGCGATAAGTCCGTGACGGTTTGCCATTTTACCGACGAGCGAAATAGGCCCGTTCTCGCTGTGGGCTACATACAGCCCTCTTTCTTTATCTAACATTGTCCGATGATTTATGTTTTCTGAGGATTATCCAAAGATAGAACAAAAAAGCGGAAATCACAAAAGTGATCAGTCCTATCGAGTAATTCCATACCTGCGGAAGACGGAGCCCGATCTTGTCCACACAAATGAAGGTGACGCAGACGGAAGTCATCAGGAGCGCCGGAAGGAGAGTCACAAGATACCAGGCCCCACCCTTTTTCTTTACAAGGTAGACGGTGGCCGTCCATAACATAAAGGATGCAAGAGTCTGGTTGGCCCAGCCAAAATAACGCCATATTATATTGAAACCGTCAGAGTCGGCGATACTGTACCAAAGCAGCAGAGCGGACAAGGCGAAAATCGGGATGGCTATCAGGAGTCTGCGGCCGATAGCCTTCTGCTCAAGTTTTACTGCATCCGAGATAATCAGGCGGGCGCTGCGGAATGCAGTGTCTCCGGAAGTGATCGGGGCCGCGACGACGCCGAGGATTGCCAGAATGCCGCCAAGGAGCCCGAGCCAGCTCTCGGAAACCTTTGTGACCACAGTGGGTGCTGCAGCGCTAAGGTTGCTTCCCACTTCGGCCGCTCCCCCATCGAAGAAAAACCAGGAGGACACCGCCGCCCATATAAGAGCGACCAGTCCTTCCGTAATCATTGAACCGTAGAACACGGGACGACCCATCTTCTCATTTTTGAGACAGCGTGCCATAAGCGGGCTCTGGGTCGCGTGGAAACCACTGATGGCCCCGCAGGCAATGGTTATGAAAAGGCAAGGGAATATCGGCTGGTTTACAAGGCCTGTCTTCTCTCTCCATCCGCCCAGGCCGTCCCAGATTTCAGGCAGGGAAGGCCACTTTATGAAGAGGCAGACCATCAGGGCCGCAGCCATAAACAGCAGGGCGAAAGCAAAAAGAGGATAGATACGCCCTATAACTTTGTCAATGGGGAGGAGAGTCGCGACCACATAATACAGGAAAATCACTCCTACCCAAATCATTATCGACACACGCGAGCCGTCACCGGCTATATCTCCCAGAATCAGCGCCGGGGAATAGACGAAAACCGTACCCACCAGGAGCAGCAGTACAAGAGAGAATACCAGCATCACGTTTTTTGTCGTATTCCCGAGATACTTCCCCACCAGCACGGGAAAACCTGCACCGTCGTTACGCATAGAAAGCATCCCGCACATATAGTCGTGAACCGCGCCGGCAAAAATACAGCCCAGGACAATCCACAGATATGACGCCGGTCCGAATTTTGCGCCCATAATCGCGCCGAAGATGGGTCCGGTCCCGGCAATGTTCAGAAACTGGATCATAAACACCTTCCAGGAAGGGAGGGCGATGAAATCCACTCCGTCGGCCTTTCTCACAGCCGGGGTCTGAGCCGCCGGATCAGGAGAAAAGACCCTTTCCACGAAAGCCCCATAGAGTAAATACCCCAGGATGAGAGCGACGATGCTGAGAAGGAATGAGACCATATTCTATTCAAAAAAAGAAAAATGAACCTTACCGTAAACTTTCACCTTTTTGAAATGAGGGTGGGAGGAAAAGTCATAGGCCTCGCTGTGCTCAAGGATGAAAGTGCGTTCGGGGAAAAGAAGATTCAATTCAAATATTTTGTCCGGAAGAGTAGCGATACCATCGAGATCATACGGAGGATCCGCAAAAATGATGTCGAAGCGTTCCCTGCAGATTCCCAGGAAATCGAAGACATTGTCCCGGACCATCGTGACATTCTCCAGAGAGAGCCTGAGTGCTTCGGTCTTTATGAAACTGGCATTCTCCCTCGCCATTTCGACACAGTAAACCCGCGAGGCACCCCTTGAAGCGAATTCGAAAGAGACTGCACCGGTTCCGCCGAAAAGGTCGAGGACCTTCAGGCCATCGAACTCATATTCATTGCCGAGGGTATTGAAAAGCCCCTCCCTCGCAAAGTCGGTAGTGGGCCTGGCCTTGTAGGATTGCGGCGGAAGAATCTGCTTCCCCTTCAGACGTCCTCCGATAATCCTCATATCCGGACAACAGACTTGAAATAGCGATACAGGGACATTTCCGCCTCTATGTCCAGAGGTGTACGGAAACAGATGGTCGAGACCTCCGGATTCATCTGCAGGCGTTTGAGCGAGAGGAAAATGAAATACTCGGCGGTAGTGAAGTCCTGCGCCCTGTAGACGTTGGCAAGACAGAGGCTGCGCCCCTGAGCGATGACCAGATACAGCCATCCGTCCATATATGAGCAGAGAATCTTGTTATATTCTTCGCAGCTTCCACTGGCCTCAAGCAGATAATACATCTCCGGAAGCACCGGTGCCTGCTCGCCCGATGTCATAAGGACCGTACCGGCGATAGCCTTGGATAGGGACTCGTCAATGCTGTTGGAATAAATGAGGACCGAAGAAAAGCGGGGAACCCTGACCCAGGAGACCACATCGCTGTCCCGGAGGCTGCATACATCCTCCAGAAGGGTGCGTGCCACCGTTTCGGAGAAAAAAGACTCCGGAACAAGGGTACATTTAGGCGTGAGCAGAGCAATCTCCACTAGCTCGTAGCGTCGAAGGAACTCCGGCGTAGTGAAAATACGCTCTGCCCCAAACCAGGGAGAGGAATTGAAAGAAAAACCACTCAGGGAAACCTGAATGGACAGGAGACTACTCCCAGTTGCCGGCATTATTGTTAGGCATCGAGATGGAACCTACCTGCAGGCCGACATATTTGTTTGATTTCTCCCTGTCGGCATTGAGGTTCACGATCAACTGATGATCCATTCCGTTGAGGAGGGCGACATAAGGCATACGGGCCTCGAAGAGAGGAACCTGGACGCCGGAAACAGTCTTGACGATCGACTCCATCTCAACTTTCTGACCGCCGGAGAACGGGATGAATGCCAGAGAATCGGGAATGAAGTCCGTACGGCTCTTGAAGAGAGTATCCTTGACATCGATCTTCGTGGAGATGGAGAATACCAGATCCTTCATACCGTTGTTATACATCTCGAAGAGCTGTTCATTCGTAATCTTGCGGTTCTTTTTCTTGATGGCCGCAGTATTGGCTACTGCCAGCGAGTCATCGTGTGAACCGATCTGCATCACGATCTCCATCTTGCCGTCGTTATAGAACTGTATAAGGGAGTCTACACTCGGAGTATAGTGTCCGGTCACACCTTTGAAGGCGACCTGAAGGGTACGGATATCCTTCAGCCTCTGGATGGCCACGGACTCGCGGCGCTGCTGCTCGTCCTTGAATTCTACAGGCTTACTGACGCTGCGGACAATTAAAACAACGAGTCCGACCGCTACAAGTGCAAGGAGGATCTCTACGGTGATTTTGACTGCTTTGTTCATTATTCTATTTTTTATCAATTTTCAAACTTCCGACAAAGTTAAAAAAATGATTTTTCAAAAGCAAGAACTCCAGCTTAGAATCTCCAGCCAACCGTCGCAATCACGTCCAGGAGCAAAGGACGCACTTTCACGCGCGGCGTAATGACAGAATCGTCTATGGCCTGGACCGCCCTAGAAGGTGCGGGATCCTTGACGTTGAGGACGTTGACGGCTGAATACTCGTTGCTGTCTCCATCGAAACCATAATACCAGCAATAGTAGCTGTAGGGACGCAGATACTCGTCAGGAAGAATACTCACACGCACGGCGAAATCGGCAAAGAAAGACCCGCCGAAAGACAGTCCGACGCCCAGGGATGCATTATGGCGTACAGGAACATAATTCGCACCTTTTTCGTTCACAAGTCCCTTTTCCGCACCGGTGATATAGTTGTATCCAAGGCGGAACGCAAGTGTGGAAGACGGCTTCACTTCCGCACCGACGCGAAGGCTGTGGCTGCCGCCGAGATTCTCGGCAATATCCTGATTCACGAATCCGAAATCCACATCATCCTCGAAGAAGGCCTTCTTGAATCGGCAACGTCCCTGATTGACAAACTCGTAATCGGCACTGAGGACAGCCACATTCCCGAAGGAATAAGCCAGGCCGGCGTTGACTCTCATCGGGCTGCGGAGGCGGTACGACCAGTCTCCTTCTTCGGACGTGCGGGCAGTGCGGTCACGTTTGAGAGAACTAACCGAGGACTGGGCATCGTAGCCGTAGCGCTCCTTAATCTCCAATACAGTAGGAGTCTGGATTGCCGCAGCTATCCTCAGGCCGGCGAAAGGACGGAGTATAAAACCCGTCTTGAAATAAATCCCGCTGCCGCTCGCCTTGTATGAATAACGCAAACTGAGGTCCTCGAAATTACCGTGAGCGTCGCCATAATCCACAGGGAAAGGCACCTTAGTATTGCCCGGAGCTTCAATCCAATACTCCTCATTCTGGTATGAAAGAGTAGTTATGCCGAGGTTTGCTCCGACGTAGAAGATATCAGAGAAATTGGCAGCCAGATTCATCAGTATATCATACTTGTTGCCCAGCTGACGACGGCCATATTGCTGATAGACAGGGTCCGTCATGGTAATGTCACCATTGTCGAGAAGAGTCTCAGTAAGACCCATATAATCGCCTTCGCTGTTTTTCAAGGGGTCAATTAGACCACCGTAAAAGGCAGTCATAGCCCGCCACGAAGGCATCGCTCCGTCCTGATACCATCCGCCGGTCATTTCCGCCGTAGTCCATCCAGAAGCTTCACTCGCCAGAGCTCCGGCCAAGGTGGAATAGTCATTGGTGCCTGCCGCTCTCATCTGACGCGTATAATCATTGGTGGCATTGCCCACAAAGCCGAACGAAAGGCGCTTCAGTCCGTGGTTGTTTTTGGTGTCGAGATTAGTCATAAAGCCGAAATTCGGCATCTTGAATCTCGTGTATACAGCAGTCTGGGCGTCTGCATAACCGCCGGTGGCCGGATCCCCCTTGGCGGAAGTTATCGCCATCGAAATTCCCGGGGTGAGTTCAAACTGCGAGTATGAAGCCACAGCCGAACCGGCAGGGTTGAAAGTCAGAGAGCCAAGATCACCGCCGAGAGCGGTCATCGCATTGCCCAGGCCTACGGAGCGGGCCGTACCGACGTAATTGTTCTCGGAGAAGGAATAGGCGTCCTGCCACCCTTGCGCCCCGACATTCAACGCTGCTCCCAAAGTGAGCAGCAGTGCTGCTATAACCTTTTTCATATAATTAAGTGTTAATGTCTTCCGCCACGGCCTCCGGAATGCCCGCCTGAAGAACGCGAACTACCGGAAGAGTGCGATGAATATGATGAATGCGAACCGCCGCTGTAACTGCGGCTTGAAGAACTGCCGGAGGAATAACTACGGCCGGAGGAACTTCCTGAAGAACGGCTGTAGCTCGAAGATCCGCTGCTGCGGCTATAGCTTCCAGAAGAGCGGATGTAACTGCCGGATGAACGGGAGGAACTGCCGGAGGAGTAACTGCGGCCGGAGCTGCTTGAAGAGCGGCTGTATGAGCCGGAGGAACGGGAGGAAGAAGAGGAACGGCTCGCTCCGGAGACGCTGCGGCTTGTGCCTGAAACACTTCTGCCGGAGGAGACAGAACTGCGGCTGCTTCCTGATATGCTGCGGTTTGTACCTGATACGCTGCGGCTTGCGCCGGAAACGCTTCGGCCGGAGGAGACAGAACTGCGGGCACTTCCTGAAACGCTTCGTCCGGCGGAAGAAACGCTACGGCCAGAGGCCAGCGAGCTGCGACCCGAGGCGACGCTGCGAGTTGCACCGGAACTGCGGGCGACCACGCTGGAGGACCTGCTGACCGGCCTCAAGTTGTTACGCGAGGCAGACCTGGTGACGGCAGAAACGTTGCGCGAACCATAGCCGCGCTCTCCGCGGACTGAAGGCCTGTTGTCGCGGCCCACGGGGCGGTCAACACGGTTGGGGCCGTCCAGATAATGCCTGCCATAGTGGTGACGGTGATGATGCCCGGCATACCAGTGGCCATAGTGGTGATAGTAACCGCCATAATAGTAATGATGGTGATAAGGCCTCCAGTACCAGGAATCATAATACCAGCTGCTGTAATACCAGGGATCGTAGTACCAGGAACTGTAATACCAAGGGTCATAATACCAGGGACTGTAATAGCGCCAGGAATAATAGCGGTACGGCCTGTACCAATAGTCCCAGCTGCTGTAATACCAGGGCGACCAGAACGAACCGGCCCACCAGAGGTCGGGCTGGTAGGTGTTAACCACCGTGACGTCAGAACCGAGATCCAGTCTCACCGAATTCCCCTTCGGAACGACAAGAGTATCGCCCGCGGAAGTGGATACGACAAGGTCTTCGTCCAGGCTTTCGGCCACGAGTGCGTTCATCTGAGCCTGTGACACTGCGGGTGCAGAACGTGGTGTGTAATATAGTCCGTCATCGAAAGACTGTGAAACCTGCAGCGTAGTCGTACCGCAGGACAAGACGGAAACCAGGGCGCCCAAAAGGGCAAACATCCGTTTTTTCATATCATAGCCTCCTATAATCCAATAAAATTAAGTATCTTTGTGACCGGAATTTCCGGTCCGGACGTAGGTAACGCAATTATTGTGCCCGTACGCACGTTTCCGGTACAATGTTAATCTAAAATAAGGAAAAAAACAAGATTTTATGGCAAAAGAGGTAACGAAAAGGTCCGATAACTACTCTCAATGGTACAACGACCTCGTTGTAAAGGCAGATTTGGCCGAGCAGTCGGCAGTGCGCGGATGTATGGTCATAAAGCCCTATGGTTACGCGATATGGGAAAAGATGCAGCATATCCTGGACGGGATGTTCAA
>CACZDC010000053.1 GCA_902779785.1 uncultured Bacteroidia bacterium | reverse complement strand
TTGCCTATCCGGTCCTTGAGCATCCACCAATAACTGAAATTAAACATCGAGGGAAGGCCCTCAAAATAAGGCGTGACGACAGACACCTCTGCAAGGCATTCACCGACCATAAAGAATTCTCCGCTGCCGCCACGGGCCTTGTAAGCAAAATTGCAGTTGTCATACCATTGTTTGAGGAAGGCCACATTGGCCTTCGTCTGGTTCTGGTAGATCCATTGGACGGCATCGAGCCTGAACCCGTTCACCCCCATATAGATCCATTTAAGGGCCGAAGCAAACAAAGCCTTGAATGCCTCCGAACTTCCCGCGGAGGCATAGGGACCATAATTCAGGTCCGGCATACTGCTGTTGAATGAAGCAAAATAATGAAGGGAACTGACCGGAATCTTGATGTCTGCCGCCGTTGTGTTATTGATTGGATAAGGCGTGCCGAGCGTAAGGGCGGATCCGTTCCCGCCCCATTTATAAGCAGCCTCCCACGAGGTGGTGCTGGTCCGGATCAAGAAGCCCCATGAAGAGCTAAAATCAACAGTCACCTCATAGATTCCGCTTGACATTTCCTTGAAGCCGGCAAGCTGGCCATCACCGTAATACAGCCAGATGGACGCGCCGGAGTTGGTGGACACAGCCGCATCCGTCGTTGTCACGGTTATGGTCTTATTGTTCCAGTCAAGGGAGAAATGCAGCCTTTTTTCGTAGCCGGGAACCGGATGCCAGTCCCCCATACCCTTATCCGTTCCGCCCCCGTAGTTATCGATCTTCCCGGCAGCGACGTCTGCGGAAGGATCCTCCGACAGCACATAATAGCTGCGATAGTGGCTATTCGGGTCCGAAATGGCAGAACGGAACCAGGGATTGTCGCTTCCGGAATGGTTCAGGACATAGTCCATATAAATGTCAATGCCTTTCGCCCCGGCCTGGTCGATCAGATTCTTGAAATCATCTTCCGACCCAAACCTGTGATTCAGGGCAGAATAATCTGTTATATCATAACCGTGATACGACATACAACTTTGGACCGGAGACAGCCAGATGGCCGAAACCCCCAGCGACTCCAGATAATCCAGATGCTGGATTATGCCTTTGAAGTCGCCCCAGCCATCACCATCAGAGTCGGCAAAACTGTACACGTTCAGCTGATACGTAATGCCGGCAGGGACGTTGGTCTGCATTGTCATCCCGGTCACACCCGGCGGCGTCGGACTAAGCGGACGGTCATCCTTGCAGGAAAGTGCAAGCAGGCAGCAGAATGTCAGGAGAAACAGTTTATTTTTCATAAATCTTATATTCGTACGCCCCCATTTCCAAGATTGTGGGGATCATAGTTGAAGCACCAGTCAGCAGGTCTGTCACCTTTCGGCTGTAGTTTAATTCTTGAAGGGGTCAAGCGCTATGGTGGCGTAACCGCCGCTGAAAGCGCCATAAGCATAGCCGTTGCGACTCTGTTCGGATTCGGGCTCCCAATAGAAGATACCCTTGAACCAGTCATAAGACTTGACTCCGTCCATCACATATTCGAGGGCGGCCTTGGCCTTGACTGGCTCGCTGGCCGGCATCCCGAATTCGACCAGCATCACCGGTTTGGAATAAGTGTCGTGCAAGGTCTTGAAATTCGCTACGGCAGACGTGCAGTACGGCTTCCAGTCCGGGTAGGCGGAAAGCTTGTCGTCCCAATAGGAGGGATAGAGGGAGAGGCCAATCATATCGTATTTGGCTTCACCGTTTTTCACAAGAGTGTAGAACCACTTGTTGGCGTTCAGGTCCTGGGCATTGGAGTGGTGCAGTATTACGAGCGCGTCCGGATAAACGGCCTTGACTGCATTGTAGCCGCCATTGGCCAGCAGGCAGAAATCCTTGTAAGTGCTGCTGCTGAGGCGGCCGGTCTCCCAGAGCATTCCGGTGTTGGTCTCATTTCCGACCTGCACCCAGGCCACATCGATGCCCTCTCCCTTGAGAAGTGTCAGCACCTCGGTGGTATGCTCCCGGACAGCCGTAATCATATCATTTAGATTCTTCCCTTTCCAGGCCGCAGGGATGGGCTGCTTGCCCGGATCGCACCAGGAATCCGAATAATGGAAATCAATCATAATGGCGAGGCCGAGCGCCTGGGCCCGACGGGCTTTGGTCAGCACATCCTCTTTGTTGCACCAGCCGTCGGAGGGATTGACCCAGACGCGGTAGCGGACCGCATTGCAACCGAGCTGTTTCATCAAAGCAGTACACTCGGTAGCCGAACCGTCCGATGCATAGAACTTGTATTTTTTAGACTCCATCTCGGTCACCCAGCTGATGTCGGCTCCCTTGGCGAAGGTCGGAACCGGGGTATGGATGACTACGGGGCCATCTTCGGGCATCGAAGGCCCCTCTGACGGGGCCTTGCCGCAGCAGGAAAGGCACAAGGCCGCAAAGACAAAAAGAAGATACCGTTTCATAGATTACTGTTTGAATACCGCCGAGGCATAAGCGCCCAGCTCGACCGCGTTGAATTTCGGAACGGCGAGGACCGAGCCGTTGGAGACGACCAGTTCGGAGATATTGTCCTGATCCAGCGTCAGGGAGACACTGGTGGCGGAGAAATTGTGCAGCACGAGCATCTTTTCACTGCCGCTGCTGCGGTACCAGGCCGCCACGGCAGGAATCTTGGACCCGCTTCCGAAGACAGGATGCTGTGACATAGCTCCGTCTTTACCGAGCGAAGGATACTGCTTGCGCGCCTTGCCGAACCTCCGGTAGACATTGAGAATGGAGTTCTCATCCTTCTCCTGATTCTCCACGGAATGGGCCGCATCCAGCACTTCCCGTTCGACTTTGGATCCGAGGGACGCAGCAGCCTGCTGAGATCCGTCCGCCTTCCAGTTGATAGGGGTACGGACATATTCGTCGCCACGATTATCCTTGATGCCCCAGTAGCCAAGTTCCTCACCCTGATAGACATAGGGCTCGCCGGAGGAGGTCAGAAGGACGCAGGCCGCGAGTTTCATCTTGGCCACATCCTTGTCCAGGTCGCTGCCGGTACGGTTCTCGTCGTGATTGGAAAGTTTGGTCGCGTCAATGGGCTTCCAGGCATCTGCCTTGGAAGCGTAGAGAGCCTGGTTGTCCAGGACTTTTTTCGGGAAGCCCGAACCTGCCCCGGCCTTGATCGCATCGCGAAGGTCCCAGTAGAACTGGAAATCGAACAGTGCCGGAAGGCCTTTGTAATAAGGAGCCACTTCGCCGGCATTGGTCCAGTTCTCTCCAACCATATAGAATTCACCGCTATGGCCGGAGTTCTTATAATAATTGTTGCAATAGTCGTAGAACTTCTTGAGGAAGACGGGATTCTCTTCGCTCGTCGCGTGGTGGTAGATATGGCGGACCGCATCCAGGCGGAAGCCGTCCACACCGAGATCAATCCAGTGTTCCGCGGCCTTGCAGATGGCCTTGAAGGGGGCGGACTGCTCGCATTGCGAGGCCGCGCCGTAGTTGATGTCGGCAAAGGAACCGGTCCAGAAATGAGAATGGTATTTGGTGGAGCCGACTCCTGTGGCATACCACTGTCCGGCATCATAGCCGGCGGCGCCTTCGCGGGCGATCATCGGAATCTTCCCGGAGGAAATGTCCGAAACTGGATTGTCAGAGAAAATATAATAGTCGCGATAGGGAGAACTCGCGGATTGTTTCGCATTCAGGAACCAGGGGTGCTGGCTAGAAGTGTGGTTGAGCACATAGTCCAGGTAGATTTTGATGCCTTTTTTGTGCGCAGCCTGGCAGAGGAGGTAGATGTCTCCGTCATTGCCGAATTTGGCGTTGACCTCATCGTAGCCGATATGACCGGCCGAGAGGCTCGCCGAGGACGTCGTCACGTCGTAGCCGTGATACGAAGAGCAGGGGTGGATCGGGGAAAGCCAGATGGCTCCGGCCCCGAGCGCCTCGATATAATCCAGATGGTCGATGATACCCTGGATGTCGCCGATCTTGTCGTTCTTGATACCGTCGGCGAAAGAATAGACGAGCAGCTGATAGGTGATGCCGCTTTCGCCGGCAGCGGTCTGGGACGCGTCCTGGGTGGGATTGTCGGAAGGATGGCAACACAGAGACAGCAGCAGGGCAAGCAGAGCTGCCAGGGGATAGAAAATGGATCTCATATCAGTTGTGGTTTAAATGAAAAAGGAGCGCCGGGGAAGATTTCGTCCCCCGGCGCTCCGGGATAAAGTGGATTACTTCACAAGGAGAGTAATGGTCATGTTCTTGGCATCGAACTGCACGCGCGCTTTGCCGTTGAAGTTGATGTTGGAATTGCCGACCTCACCGACCTTGGCGACCGCAGGCATAGCAACACCGGCCTTCGGCTCGGTACCAGCTGCAACACCGATGTCACCGGCATCCCAGTTGCCGTAGAGGCAGAGCTTGAAGCCCCAGGTGTTGGCGCCGTCGTACATAATCTCGAGCTCGTCGCTGGTCCAAACATCGCCTTCCTGGGTCATCGGGAAGGTAGTCGCCCAGCCGTCATCCTTGCCGTCTTTCATGATGTTGCCCTTGACGCCCCAGCCGGGGATCGCGCTGTCGGCGACGGTCACCTTGCCGGTTTCAGGATTGAAGCTCACGTCAAAGCCGCTTTCCTTCTCGAACTCGAAGTTATCGGTACCGGTAAGCTTATTGCGGGTTCCCGTATACTCTCCTACACCGACGCCGTACCACTCGGCCTTCTGGTTCTTGACGACCTTGAAGGCGTCTCCGACCTTGTAGGAAAGGCCATAGTAGGTATAGATGCCGGTATCGTTGTTACGGCCGAGAGAGAGGGATACGTCGTCCCAGGTCTTGCCCATAATGCTGCCGACGATGAAATACTCGTCCGGACGGTCGAGGGCACGTTCGGCGACCTCTACGCCGCCTTCCTCATCCTTGCCATAAGCATCGGCATCGAAGCTGATTTCCGCGTGGTTGATATCGAGGTAGATGCGGTAGTTGCCGCCTTTCGCCACCTTGATATTACCTCCCTGGAAGGCCACCTTGCCGTCTTCCTCACCCTGGCCCCACTGGAGATACCACTTGTCGGAAGCCTGGCCATCGGCCATAAATTTGATCTCGTCTTCGTCAGCGAGGGTAGCGTCGACATAGAAGGTGTGCTGCAGCGGGATGTACTTCATCTTGAAGTTCTCATCAAACTCCTTCCAGCCGTTGACCTTGCCCACCAGATACATATAGTCGAAGGCAATCGGCTGCTTGTGACCCCCCCAGGTATCCAGGACTTCCACGCTCAGCTTATTCTCGTCGCGGTCGAAGCTCCAGTAGTAGAAGTTGTGGTTGAATATCTTCATATCCTTGGAAGAACCGGCGTTGGCAAGCACAAGCTCGGTCAGTTCGGGATGGGTAGGATTGGAATCGTAGAGGTCCTTGGCCTGGCCGTTGATTTCATCGAGCTTCGTTTCTTCGATACCCCAGTTGGCAGAGTCGTCCCAGCCACCCGTGGCCGTAGGAACACGCAGTTTCCAGCCGTTGACACACTTGGCGTAGTAGTAAATGAGACCGCTGTAGACATTCGTCTCGCCATACTTGTAGAGGTAAGCGCCAGCCTTGGCGACACCGTCGCTGCTCCAGCCGTCGAAATCACCGATAACCTCGATCTTGTCAAGTCCGCTGTCGTCCTGCTTCGCCGCGCAAACGGTGAGGGTGGACTTCACGAGATTGGAGCGGAGAGCGGCCGTGCCTCTGGAAGAGCCCAGATAGGCATATAGAGCGAATTCAACCTCAGCGTCTTCGCCGACCGAGAAGCCGAGTTTCTGGAGGGCCAGGCTGATGTTGCTCTGCTTGATGGTGATACCCGCCTCTTTGATGTCGGCCTTGACCTGGACTTCGCCGACCATTTCATCGCCGGCCTTGGCAACCCAAAGCTCGTGGGTAATGGCGGCGTTGACACCGAAGTCAGCGGCCTGATAAGTAATCTGGAAGTCGCCGCCCTTGGCATCAAGGACAGCAGTGGGGATGTCACCGAGGACAGGAGCCTTGACATCATCACCGCCTTCAGCGGCGGGTCCATCTTTTTTTCCAGAGCAGGAAACGAGGGTCGCTGCGACCATCAGTCCTGCTGCAAAAACAGAAAAGATTCTTTTCATAACGTGTTTTTTTAATGTTAACTATATGTTTTAGTACAGATTATCAATAACCTGGATTCTGAGCAAGATTGGTATTGACGCTGCGGTCGGTCTCAATTAGGGGATAGACATAGCGGTTCTTGTCCGTGTCGAAGATCCCGAGACGGATCTCGTCCTGGCGGCGCTGTCCTTCCCAGAGCATTTCAGCGGCTTTGTCCTTGAGGATGTCGGCAACGCTGAGGGAAGCGCCCGTGGTGAGGCCGGCGCGGTCGCGGATGGCCTTGATATAGCCGACAGCCGTAGCATCCGAAGTAGTACCGCCGTTCAAGCGGGCGTCAGCCTCTGCATAGATATAATACATTTCCGGAAGACGGAAGAGGGCGAGGTCCGCGCTGGAGCATTTCCAGTCAGGCTGCTTATCATCCCCTCTCGGGAACACTGTCCCGTCGGAGGTCATCGCCGGATAGCGCCACAGACGCCAGCCGGCCGACTCACCGCTGCGCTTATAAGAGGCAGGATCCTCCTCGATGTAGAATTTCAGGCGCTGGTCACCGACCGTCGGGTCGTATCCAAGCGGCTTGTCCTTATCATACGTGATGCCTTCGAAATTGGCCGCGACAAAAGACGGCGGGATACGGTATCCGTTCCATTTTTCCTTGGAGACATAGGGGACCTCCTTGCCAAGATATTTCGCCACGGCTTCGTTCATCTTGTCATTGAAAGCACCAGATGAGAGGGTGGTCGTTCCGCCCCAGCTTCGGGCATCCTCACCGTCGTATTCGATGGCGAAGATGAATTCGTCGGCGGAACACTTCTCTCCATTGTCCTGGAGGAAGAGTTCGTCAAAGACCGGGTGGAGACTGTAGCCGTTGCCGATCACCTCTGAAGCATACTTCTTGGCATCCGCCCAGCGGGCCGTTCCGGTATAAACTTCCGCATTCAGGTACATACGGGCAAGAAGGGCCTTGACGGCATCCTTGTTGGGACGCGGGTATTTGACTTCACCCTTGGCCGGCATCGCGCTCGCATCGGAGACGAGGTCAAGCAGTTCTTTTTCCAGCGCCTCGAAGAAGCCTTTGCGGCCCTCGGCAAAATTGGTACTGAACTGTTTAGGGAGTTCTCCTCCGATGTTTTCCTCGGTCGCATAGGGAGGATTTCCGAAGGTATCCAGCATAATGTAGTTGAACATTGCACGGTGGAAGCGGGCTTCCGCACGATACTGAGCTATCTTCGGCTTGAAGGCGTCGTGGCCCCTGTCTGCAAGTTTCTTGTCCGTTGTCTGGAGCAGGTACTCGTTCACCAGGACCACGCCCTTGAGGGCGCGGGTATAGACGGCGGTAATGGCCGTATTGGCCGCATTGGTCCAAGTGTGGCTCTCGATTGGCTCGACATAGGTATCGCCCCAGCTGATGTCCAGCGCCCCGGTAGGAAGGTCATTGAGGACCATCCACTGGCGCATAAGTTCGCTCTGGCCGGCATCCTTGAAAGAAGGAAGGTCAGAGGTGCCAGGGTCGTTCTGACTCACGAAGCTGTAGTAGGCATTGATGTACGCAAGACCCTTCAAATAGCTGTCTTCATCCACGTAAGCTACTTCCGAGGTCTTGTCATAATCGTTAAGCGGCAAGGTGTTGAGGTCCTTGATGCAGGAAACCGCCAGAAGCGCTGCCGCACTTGCGAAGAGTATAGATAAGTTTTTCATAATCCTCTTGTTTTAGAAGTTGACGCTCAGGCGCAGGGTGTAGAGCCTCGGACGCGGGATGAAGTTCTGGTCCACGCCGTCGACAGAAGGAATCTCCGGATCCAGGCCGGTGTACTTCGTGATGGTCAGGACATTCTGTACTGAAGCTGCCACACGCAGGGATTCCATCCACTTCTTGTTGAGCTTGAAGGTATAGCCAAGATTGACGTCATCGATCTTGAAGAAGGAGGCATTCTCGATCCAATAATCGGAATACTCCTGCCACACTTTCATAGCTTCGTTCCACTCCGGATGGAGAAAGTCCTTGTTGAGGTTGTTCAGATAAGCCTTGGATGCCTGATCATTGATTCCATAGGCGGAAGCATAGCCCTTGCGGACCTTGTTGATGGCGTGGTTACCGATGGAGCCGTGGGCATTGACCGAGAAGTCGAAATTCTTCCAACTCAGGTGAGTGTTCAGACCGAAGAACATCCAGGGGTTCGGGCTCTTTCCGGTGAGGTAACGGTCGCTCTCTGTCGGAGTGCTGCCGTCAGACTCCACGGAATTGAAGACAGGTTCACCCTTGAAGTAAGTCTGCTTGTAGAGATAGAAGGTGTAAGGGGCATAACCGGTCTTGTAAACCGAACTGTAGCCCTCGTTGGCACCCATAGTGGCGCCAACCTCAACCTGATATTTCTTTTCGTCGCCGCCGGCCTGGAGGAGTTTGGTAATCCTGATGTCCTGGAAGGTCACGTTGCCGCCCACGCTCCAGTGCCAGTCCCTGTCTTCGATGATGACACCGTTGAGGTTGAGTTCGATACCCTTGTTGGTGATGGTGCCGACATTGGTGAGCACCCGGTCGGAGAAGTTGGTTCCGAGCGGAGCGGCTACCTCGTTCAGCAGATCGAAGGTGTTGCGGTAGTAAGCCTCCACGCTACCCGTGAGGCGTTCGCCGAGAAGACCGAAATCCAGTCCGACATTGAAGGTCTCTGTGGTCTCCCACTTCAAGTTCGGATTGTAGGCCTGAGGAGAGAGGGTGGAATAACGCTTGTCGCCCATATTGTACTCCATATGAGGATTGGTGCCGAAAGTGTAGCGGGCCAGATAGGGATAGTAGGCGATACCGTTCTGCTGGCCGGTGCGGCCCCATCCGAGACGGAATTTGAGGGCATCGACCACATCGACGTTCTTGAGGAAGCTTTCGTTCTTGATATTCCAGGCGAAGGCGGCCGAAGGGAAGAAGCCCCAGCGGTTCTTCGGGCTGAAACGGGAAGAAGCGTCCTCACGGACGGTGAAGGTGAAGAGGTAGCGGCCCAGGAGGCTGTAATTGGCACGGCCAAAGAAGGAGACGAGATAGTATTCGCTCGCATCGGTCAGGAGGTCCTTGTAGATATCCTCTTTCTGCCATCTGGGATCGCGGTTGAGATAATCGGTGTTATCGTACTTGTTATAGTTGTGCTGCCAGGAGTAACCGGCCATCACATCCAGGTTGTGTACGCCGTTCCAGTCGTGGCTGTAGTCAGCATAAGTTTCAAGGACGGTGTTGTAGTTGAAGTTACCATAGGTCGTAGCCACGTCCGGCGAAGAAGCGCGGGCGCTGCGGGAGCCTAGGACGTTGTACTTGTAACCGTCCAGCTTGGCGACGTCGTAACCGAAATTGACATTGATTCTCAAATCCTCGAAGCCATGGATCTTGTAATCAGCCTGGAGGTTGCCGATTGAACGGAGGACGTGGTTCTTGTCCACCCATTCGTAGAGATTGGAGAGCGGATTGACGGAGGCCATGGTGTTGGGGTCGCCGTTGCTGTCGTACCAGTTCCATACTGTACCCTCGGGCAGGGTGGCGGAACCGATAATGGTCTCCTTGGAGAAGCGGGTCGGCTTGGTAGGGTCGAAGGAAATGGCATTGCCGATGGCGCCGCCGTTGGCCCAGCTCGTGGCCTGGTATAGGCCCTTCACATTGAGATTCAGGCTCAGGTGATTGTCAAAGAGTTTCGGTGCGAGGCTGACATCCAGATTGGCCTTCTGGTTGTCGCCGACTTTGACGGTCGCCTGGTCAAGGTTGTAACCAGCGCTGACGCGGAACGGCAGCTTGCCGCCGCCATATACGCTCAGGTTGTGGTCGGTCTGGATGGCCGGACGATAGATTTCTTTCTGCCAGTCGGTGTTGTAGTCAGTTCCGTCGTAGCCGAGATGCTGGGCAGCCTTAGGATACTTCTCGCGTACGAAGGAGGCGAACTCCTCGCCGTTCATCATATTGAAATACTGGTAGTTGTGCTTCACGGAGACAGAGCCGTCATAGCGGAGCTTCACTCCCTTGCCGCCTCCCTGGCTGCCCTTCTTGGTGGTGATGATGATAACACCGTTCGAAGCGCGGGAGCCATAGATGGCAGTTGCGGAAGCATCCTTCAGGACGGAATAACTCTCGATGTCATTAGGGTTGACGGAAGCGAGGGGATTGCCCATTCCGGCGCCGCCCTCGGAGGTAATCGGAACGCCGTCGATGACAATCAGCGGATCGTTGGAGGCGTGAAGGGACGCCGCGCCGCGGATACGGATCGTGGCGGAGGCGCCGGGCTGACCGGAAGCGGGCATCACCATCAGACCTGCCACCTTACCCATAAGCATCTGCTCGGGAGAGATGACGGCACCACGGTTGATTTCGTCAGCCTTGAGGGCTACGACCGAACCGGTCATATCACTCTTTTTGACCGTACCATAACCAATCACGACGACATCGTCGAGAAATTGCATATCCTCTGCCAGGGTGATGGTGGCGGGGACGGCGGAAGCCGGGAAGACCTGCGTCGCATAACCGATGCAACTCACCTCGATCTCGGCCGAGGCGCTTGAAGCCTTCAGGACGAAGTCGCCGTCAAGGCCGGTGGAAACACCGTTGGTGGTCCCCTTCTCGATGACTGTAGCACCGACTACGGGTCCCATAGCATCCACGACTACGCCTTTAACCTCATACCCGCCCTGGGCGAATACACTCTGACTGAACGCACCTGCAAGGAGGACGACAGCCACTGCGGTTAAAAATCTTTTCATTGGATTATACTTGCTTATTATTGATGTTTGGTTTTGACTTGCACAAGAAGCACGCTCAGCGCTCCCAGGACCAGGAAAACACCTGCGACTATGAACATCGAGGCCTGCGCTCCGCCGACGAGCCTCAGAACGAGGCCGCCCGTTGCCGCCGCGACGATCTGGGGCACGCAGATGGTGCCGTTGAAAAGGCCCAGGTAACTGCCCATATAGGGATTGCCCTCAAGAGAGTTCGTCAGCAAGGTGAAGGGCAGGGCGAGCATCGCGGCCCAGGCGGTGCCGACCAGGAAATAAGCCGCGCAGGCAAGGTACTGATTGTGGACGAAGGCGACGCCCACGAAGCCAGCTGCACCGATAAGAAGGCTCACGATATAGCCCGTACGGATATTCTTGAAGCGGGGCAGGACGAGGGCCCAGAGGATGGACCCGACGGCCTGGACGGCAAAGACCACGCCCACCCAGTTGCCTGCGGCCTGATAGGCGGCCGAGGCGGTGTCGGTGGCCCCGTCCCAGCAGTTGAAGGCGAGGGTTCCGTTGGAATAGGTCCACATATACAGGAAAGCCGACCAGCAGAAGAACTGCACCAGACCGACCGTCCAGAAAGTCTTCGGCGCCTTGAAAAGCAGCCGGATGAGGCCTTCCTTCTTCTGCTCGGCCTTTGCGGGCTCGATTCCGTGGAAGGCGGCGTATTCTGCCGGAGGCATCTCCTTGACTTTCAGGAAGGTATAGAGCACGCAGAGGATCAGTATGGCGGCCCCGACATAGAAGGACGTAACCACCGACGGAGGAACTACGCCCTCCGGGGCTTCATTGGCTATGCCTATCCAGGTGAAGGAGATGGGAAGAAGATAGCCAACCAGGCTGCCGGCGTTGCAGAGGAAACTCTGGATGGAGTAGGCCTGGGCCTTCTGCTCCTCGCCGACCATATCTCCGACCATCATCTTGAAGGGCTGCATCGCGACATTGATGCTGGTATCGAGGAAAATCAGCGAGAACAGGCCGAACCACATCGCCATATTGAGGCCGAGGAAAACCCTTGCGGAGAAATGCAGGCTGCCGGCATTGGGCAGCAGGAGCATCACCAGCACGGCGATCACGGCGCCGACAATGAGGTAGGGCTTGCGTCTGCCCATACGGCACCAGGTACGGTCGCTCCAGGAGCCGATCAGCGGCTGGACGATGAGGCCCATCAGCGGAGGCAGTATCCAGAAGAAACTGAGCTGGTGCGGATCCGCGCCGAGAGTGGCGAAAATCCTCGATATATTGGCACTCTGCAGGGCGTAGGCAATCTGCACGCCCAGAAACCCGAAACTCAGGTTCCACATCTGCCAGAAAGAAAGATGCTTGTTCTTATCCATTGGTTATGTCCAGTGTCGCTTCTCGCGCGCTATGGTCGTGCGCGCGGAAAAGGGGTTCAAATATAGAAACATTTTCCCCGAAATGCAAACTTTTTTACTATACGCCTCTTGAAGAGTCTCGCACAAGGCTGCGCACGTGGAGGCAGAACTCCTTGTCGGCGATGAGTTCCTCAAGGGATTTGTGCATTCTGTAGCGCCAGTAGTGGCGGGCGATTGCGGGGACATTGATCCTCTCGTCGGCGGGATTGCCGGGATAGCGGACATCCCCGTCGATGGCCATATAATCCTGCAGGGGCAGGATGCAGAGCATAGACGGAGAGTTGAGATGGTCCTTTACTATGGCCTCAGCCACCCAGGGCTCGCAGAAATAAGGCGCATCCCCCTGGCAGTGCATCTTTTCATTGAAGAATTTCTGCGTAAGGGCGCGGTCCTCCTCCCACCAGGCGCGAAGGGTGGAGGTATCGTGGGTTCCGGTCGCGCAGACGCTGAAATAGGGATAGCGTGACGGCTCGGCAAAATCTTCCGCAGGGTCTTTCGGCATTCTCTGGATCTCGAGGCTGAGGATGTTCAGCTCGTCCATCACCGAGGCGACGCAGGCAGGAATCATTCCGAGGTCCTCGCCGCAGGAGAGCATTCCCGTGGAGCGGAGCAGGGAGGGCAATTTGCGAAGTGCGCTCTCGCGCCAGAAGTCGTTGTGGCGATGGTAGAAGAAATCCTCATAGAGGGCCCTGAAACGATCTTTCTGCCACTGTTCGAGCTGCCCGAAAGCCTGGCTGTCCCGGGCGTCGATACGAGGATGGTACCAGCCCTTCTTGCGGGGATCCTCGATGAAGAGCTCACTCTCCGGATCGAAACTCATCCCCCTGAGTTCGTTGCCGCTGTAAGGGAGGGCCGGTGAGAAATGGCCCATCAAGCCGCTCTTGTAACAGGCGGGAATCTCCCAGATGCGGAAGAAGCCGAGGATATGGTCTATGCGGTAGGCGTCGAAATAGTCGCTCATCTTGCTCAGACGCGCCTTCCACCAGGCAAAGCCCGTCTCCTCCATCTTGTCCCAGTTGTAAGTGGGGAAGCCCCAGTTCTGGCCGTCGGCGCTGAAGGCATCCGGCGGTGCTCCGGCCTGCATATCAAGGTTGAAGAGTTCCGGCGACATCCAGGCGTCGGCGCTGGTGCGGCTCACGCCTATGGGCAGATCGCCCTTTATGGCCACCCGATGGCTGTGGGCATAGGCGACGACGTCCTTTAGCTGCACGTCGAGACAGTACTGGATCCAGCACCAGAAAGCGACCGCCGCAGAGTTGGAAGAGAGGTATTCCTCCGCCTTCTTACGGCTGAACTTCGCATATTTCCCCCACTTGGAAAAATCCACCGTCCCCATCTCGTCGCGAAGGCAGCAGAACACGGCATAGGGCAGCAGCCAGTAGTCGTTTGCCTTTACAAATGCCTGATATTCAGAATCTGAGCCTAGCTTCTTCTCCTTCGAGGCGAAGACTTTCCGAAGCAGGTGTATCTTCTCGACGTTGACCTTCTCATAATCCACCTGCGGCAGGGCGTTCAGAGCGTCGCGAAGCTCCTTGTAGGCCTTGTCCACCTTCACGCCGGCAGCGGGCAGATGGATGAACTGCGGATGAAGCGCGAAGGAGGAAACGGCATTGTAGGGATAGCTGTCCTGCCAGGAAGCGGTCATCATAGTATCGTTTACAGGCAGCAGCTGGATGAAATTCTGACCTGTCGCGACAGCCCAGTCGACCATCTTCCTTAGGTCGTGGAACTCACCTATGCCGAAGCTGTCGGAAGTGCGCAGAGAAAAGACGGGGATGGCCGTCCCGGCGCCCCTCCAGGGAATCGCGCCCAGCCTGGGAACTATGTCGTCGATAATCAGCGCCATACCCTTGGGAGGGATTACGCCGCTGTAATGGTTCTCGCCTTCCTCCCAGCGGAGAATCTTCCCCGTTTTGCGCTCAACCACGAGGTATTTATACTCGAACGCTTCCCTGGCCTCAACTCCGGTCTCCCAGTATGGGAAACGGCTGTCATCCAGGACGATAAGCTTTTTCCAATCGCCAAGGGCGGCTCCGCTGCCGGCAAGGGCCAGCGACTCTTCCGGCCTTATCTCCGGAGCGACGGTGCGAAGGATGACATTGCCGCGGAGCGCCTCCGCTTCTGCCTTTTCCCGACCGAAAATCACGTTCCTGAAAGCCGAGGACCAGAAAGCCGAATCCGAGGGCCTGTCCATCCAACGGTCGCGGACAATCGCCTCACGGACCCCCTCCGGGAGCCTCAAGCTGTGGCTCCGCCATTCCGTGCGGATGGTCTTTTCCTCGCGGACCAGTTCATAGCCATACTGCCGTCCGTCCCTGATTTCGCGGCCGGAGAGGCTGGTCTCCCAGCTTCCTTCGCCGCAGTAATGCATTTCGAATCTATGCTTCCCGACCCTGAGGACAAGCTGCTCGCCCCATACGGTCCGGTACTGAAGAGAAAAATGAATGGTCATAGTCTTGTGTCATAAAACCTTGCAAATATAGCACAAAAATACAAAAAGAGGTCGACTAAAAAGTGTCGGCCTCCTTTTTTGTTCGCCAGGGCTTCGCTGCGGCGGCAGCTTGCCTCTTCGAGGACTCCGCTCACTTTGTTCG
>CACZDC010000052.1 GCA_902779785.1 uncultured Bacteroidia bacterium | reverse complement strand
CCACCGCTGCGGGAACTTGAGGAAGCGCTACGCGAATAGGACGAACCGCCGCTACGGGAAGCGGAAGATCCGCTGCGGGTATAGGGGGAGGATCCGCGCGAAAGCCCGCGGCTACCGGATATGCTGCCACCGCGCGAAAGGCTGCTGCCCATTCCCCTGGTGGTGGAGTTGTTGCCACCCTTTATTTCGGAACGGCTGTAGCCGCTGTAGTGGTAGTAGTTTTCGTTGTAGAAGCCGCAATAATAGCTGTGTCCGTAGTACCAAGGATCATAATAGTACCAGGGATCGTAGTACCAGGAGTAATAGCTGCCGTACCAAGGGCTGTACCAGGGGTCATACCAGCCGTGGTGCCAACCGTGGTACCAGGAATAGCCATAAAGGCCGTACCATCCATAGTAATAGGGGTGATAATAGGGATAGTTCCACCCCCAGGTGTAGCTGTCGTCGACCACCACCACGAGGGTGTCGCGGCGGCTGGTCTGCTCGCGGCGGAGATTCTCGGCGGCGAGCCTGCGGAAATCGTCCTCGCTCAGAGGTTCGACCTTCTGCATATCCGCATCGAAGCCCTTGTAATAGATACCATCCTGGAAACGATGGACGGAACCATTCTGAGCGGTAACCCCGCAGGAAACCGCAAGAACCGCCAACGTCAATATGAATATCAGCCTACGTGCCATAATCCAATCTCTTTAATTTTTGTATATTTGCACCGTCAGAATGACAGGAGTTCAACTATACTTCTGTTTAATAGATGCAATAATTGAGAAAAATCGCAGAATTTTCTTCACTTTTTTATGGCAAAAGAAATTACACCGAGATCAGAGAATTATTCCCAATGGTATAACGACATAGTAGTCAAGGCAGATCTGGCCGAACAGTCCGCCGTCCGCGGCTGCATGGTGATCAAGCCTTACGGCTATGCCATCTGGGAAAAGATGCAGTCCATACTGGACAAGGCCTTCAAGGAAACCGGAGTACAGAACGCATATTTTCCTCTCTTCATTCCTAAATCCTTCTTCAGCAAAGAAGCAGAGCACGTGGCCGGATTCGCCAAGGAGTGCGCCGTGGTGACGCACCACCGCCTTATGAACAACCCCGACGGGAAGGGCGTGGTGGTGGATCCCGATGCCAAGCTGGAAGAAGAGCTCATCGTGCGCCCTACCTCCGAAACCATCATCTGGAGCGTCTATAAGAACTGGATCAAGTCCTGGAGGGACCTGCCCATCCTCTGCAATCAGTGGTGCAACGTGGTAAGGTGGGAAATGCGCACCAGGCCTTTCCTCCGTACCGCCGAATTCCTCTGGCAGGAGGGCCATACCGCCCACGCCACCTCAGAAGAAGCATACGCAGAGGCCGAGAGGATGGTGAATGTCTATGCAAAGTTTGCCCGCGAAGTTATGGCCCTGCCGGTCGTGGTCGGCCACAAAAGCCCGGGAGAACGCTTCGCCGGCGCCCTGGACACCCTAACCATCGAGGCGATGATGCAGGACGGAAAGGCACTTCAGGCCGGGACCTCGCACTTTCTGGGACAGAATTTCGCAAAGTCCTTCGACGTGCAGTTCACAAATAAGGAAGGCAAGCTGGACTATGTCTGGGCATCCTCCTGGGGCGTATCGACCCGTCTTATGGGCGCCCTTATTATGGCCCACGGGGACGACAACGGCCTTGTCCTGCCTCCGGCGCTCGCTCCGATCCAGGTCGTAATGGTCCCTATCTACAAGAGCGAGGAAGAGCACCAGGCCGTTCTGGACAAGATGTACGCTCTAAAGAAGGCTCTGGAGGCCAAGGGCCACAGCGTCGAAGTGGACGACCGCGACACCTTGCGTCCGGGCTTCAAATTCGCCGAATGGGAGCTCAAGGGCGTGCCGGTAAGGCTTGCAATGGGTCCCCGCGACATTCAGAACGGGACGGTCGAAGTGTGCCGCCGCGATACGCTTGAGAAGATTTCAGAGCCCCTGGAAGGCCTCGAGGACAGGATTATTGACCTTCTGGACGATATCCAGAAGAGCATCTACGCCAAAGCCCTCGCTTTCCGCGATGCCTCAATCCGCAAAGTCGACAGCTGGGACGAGTTCAAGGAAGAAATCGAGAAGGGCGGTTTCCTGCTCTGCCACTGGGACGGCACTGCCGAGACCGAAGCGAAGATTCAGGAAGAGACCAAGGCTACGATCCGCTGTATCCCCGTGGACAGCGCCGTCTGCCTCGAAGAAGGCAAGTGCGTCTATTCCGGCAAGCCATCCCACCAGAGAGTACTGTTTGCTAGATCTTATTAATTGAATATGAAAAAAATCATTATCACTATTGCAGCAGCGGCAGTTTGCGTTTTCGGCGCAAAGGCCCAGGATGCACAGACTGCGGCCGCAGAGGCTGCCGCGGCACTTTCAGCAGCAGAGGATGTTCCGGTAGTGGCTCCCAAGCCCAAATACTGGGACCTCAGTATGCAGAACAACATCAATTTCGGCCAGACCTTCCTTTACCAGTGGGCCGCCGGCGGTTACAACAATTATTCACTTGCCGCAGGCATTGACGCCAATGCCAATTACGCCAAGGGCAAGATGGTGTGGAACAACCGCCTCCAGCTGGACTACGGCTTCCTTTATTCAGCCGACAAGCCGATTGTCCAGAAGAACAAGGACCGCATCTATTTCGAATCCAAGTGGGGCTATGAGACTCCTATCCAGCACCTCTACTATTCAGCCAACCTGGATTTCCGCACGCAGTTCAACAACAACTATGACTACGTCACCCCTACCGACGCCCAGTTCGCCGCCTATCCCGACGAGCCGGCAAAGGCTTGGAAGGAAGCAGCCAAGAATAATCTTAAATCCGGCCTGTTCTCCCCTGCTTACATCAATCTCGGTCTCGGTCTCAAATGGACCCCGAAACCCTGGTTCGAACTGAATTTCGCACCTCTGACCGGCGGTGTCGTGATAGTGAACGACCCTTCATTGAGATACACCTACGGTATGGACCTGATCAAGGGCAGCAGCTATGAAGACCGCAAGCTCGCCCACGAAGCAGAAATCGCGGCTAACAGCTTCGACCAGTTCAGAGGAGTCCGTTACGAATTCGGTGCCCAGCTCAAGGCCGATGCCAAGTGGATTATCAATGACAACTTTACTTACACGACCCAGGTCACCGCTTTCTACAACTACCTCACTCCGAAGGTAGAACCCCGTATCACCTGGGACAACAAGGTATTCTGGAAGATGGCCAAATACTTTGCCCTCACCCTCTCCACCAACCTTATCTATGATCCTCTGGTCATTGTGAGAGACACTGACGGAGACAAGGTGGCCGATGCAAAGGGAGTACAGTTCAAGGAGTATTTCGAGTTCGGCTTCACATACACAATCGCAGCCAAGAAATAATGCTTCTACTGGCAGTCAGCGGAGGCATCGACTCTATGTGCCTATGCGAAAAGGTCCGCCTCGAGGGCGGGCCTTTCGCCATTGCGCACTGCAATTTCGGCCTGCGAGCAGAAGAGAGCGACGCCGACGAAGCTTTTGTCCGGAAGCGTTCCGAGGAATACGGTGTCAAATGTCACGTAAAGCGTTTTGACACAAAAACTTACGCCGATAAGAACGGAATAAGCATCGAGATGGCTGCACGTGAACTGCGCTACCGCTGGTTCGGTGAACTATGCTCTGCCGAGGGGTACGAGGCAGTAGCCGTAGCCCACAATGCCAATGACAATGCGGAAACGCTGATTCTGAACCTTCTGCGAGGGACAGGCCTGAAAGGCGTCACGGGGATGAAGGAAGAAGGTTTCCTGCCGGTTCCGGAGTACTCCCACATTCCCTTGAGGCGTCCCCTTCTGAAAATGACAAGGGAGGAAATCCTCGCCTTCATGGAAGAGCGTGGTCTGCCCTGGCGGGAGGACTCCACAAACGCGGAGAACGACTACAAAAGGAATAAAATCCGGAATCTTGTCTTCCCTGTCTTCAAAGAAATCAACCCCTCCTTTGTCCGGACGCTCAACAAGGACATGGAACGCATCTCACGGGAGCTTTCCGAGCCGGAAACAGTGGCGGAAGCGCCTGACAGAAAGGGCTTTGGACTAAGCGGAGAGTATCTTATGAGAGAGGAAGAATGGAGCGGGGAAGAAGATGTCCGCCAGAAAACGGGATGCAGCATCGTGGATGCCGAACTGTGCGGCGAGCCCATTGTCGGGAAATGGCAGGACGGAGACTGGTTCCGCCCGATAGGCGCTCCCGGGAGGAAAAAACTTCAGGACTGGTTCTCCGACAGGCATTTCACCATAGAAGACAAACGGGCGGTGCCGATTCTGCGCGACCCCGAGGATCCTTCCCATGTACTCGCGATAATCGGTTTTGCAGTGGACAAGAGCGTGAAAGTAAGCCAGAAAACCAAAAGGATATACAGATTCTGCCTGATACCCGAATTATGAAAAAGGATGTAGCCCTAGTCTTGTCAAGCGGCGGTCCGAGAGGCTTTGCCTTTATCGGAGCAATAGAAGAACTGCTGTCACAAGGATTCAGGATCACTTCCGTGGCCGGGACATCCGCGGGCGCCCTCGTCGGAGGCATTTACGCGGCCGGAGGCCTGAATGCCTTCAAGGAATGGCTCTTCGGCCTGGACCCGCTGAAAGTCGTCACACTCATGGACCCGGCATTCAGCCGCAGCGGGCTCATGAAGGGCGAAAGGGTCATCGAAGCGATCAAAAAACGAGTCCCGGACGTCTTGATAGAATCTCTTCCCATTCCGTTCACGGCAATCTCGACCGACCTCTGCACCGGAGAAGAAGTCATCTTTGAAAAAGGGCCTCTATTTGACGCTATAAGAGCCTCAATCTCAATCCCTTCAATGTTCCAGCCCGTCAGTTTCGGCGGAAGGACGCTGATAGACGGAGGCGTCTCGAATACTTTCCCGCTGAACCGCGTCCGCAGAAACGGCCGCGACATTCTGATTGGTTTCGATGTCAATGAGACCGATAAGGCCATAGCACCGGATGAAAACAAGATGGTCGGCATTCTGGACCGTTCCTTCAGCCTGATGAACAGAACCATAGCAAGGCAACAGATTGCCCTTACGCCTCCGGACATCTTGATCGAGATGCCCTTCGATTCCTTCTCGTCCATTGCCGATTACGGCCATGCCAGAGAGATAGTTGCTGCCGGAGCCGCCCTTACCGCCGCCGCCCTTGATTTGGAAATGAAGCGAAATCCAACTATCTTTGTATGATACAAACAACTCGGAAATATGAGTATTCAAAAAGATAAAATCCGGAACCTGGTGGACAGGCGCGAAAAAGCCCTTCAGGGAGGCGGAGAAAAGCGCATCGAGGCACAGCACGCCAAGGGCAAGCTGACCGCCCGCGAAAGGCTGGAACTTCTGTTGGACGAAGGCAGTTTCGAAGAATACGATATGTTTGTCCAACACCGCTGTACCAACTTCGGAATGGACAAACAGCATTTCGACGGAGACGGTGTCGTGACCGGTTGCGGCACGATAGACGGCCGGCTCGTCTATGTTTTCGCCCAGGATTTCACCGTAAGCGGAGGCTCGCTTTCGAAGACTATGTCCGAGAAAATCTGCAAAGTAATGGATATGGCCCTTAAGGTCGGAGCACCTGTAATCGGTCTTAACGATTCCGGCGGAGCCCGTATCCAGGAAGGCATAGACGCCCTGGCAGGATATGCGGAAATATTTGAAAGAAACATACTTGCATCCGGAGTCATTCCTCAGATAAGCGGGATTTTCGGACCCTGCGCCGGCGGTGCGGTCTATTCCCCCGCCCTGACCGACTTCACCCTGATGGTCAAAGACAGCAGTTATATGTTCCTGACCGGACCCGCCGTTGTCAAGAGCGTGATCGGCGAAGAAGTCAGCCAGGAGCAGCTCGGCGGAGCCTCTGTCCACGCAAGCAAATCCGGAGTGGCTCATTTCGCCGCCGAATCTGAGCAGGAAGGTATAGAGACCATAAAACGCCTGCTGAGTTTCCTGCCGCAGAACAATATGGAGACCGCACCCCTGCGGCCGACCGAAGACAGCCCCGCCAGGGTGGACGACGCCCTCAACGAGATAATCCCGGACAATCCCAACAAGCCTTACGATATGTACTCGGTGATCCGGAGCATAGCAGACGACGGGGATTTCTTCGAGATCCATAAAGACTTCGCCAAGAATATAATAATAGGTTTCGCCCATATGGACGGCCGCAGCGTCGGAATAGTCGCGAACCAGCCCGCCACCCTCGCAGGAGTGCTGGACATCAATGCTTCCCGCAAGGCAGCCCGTTTCGTAAGGATGTGCGACGCCTTCAACATCCCCCTCGTGACTCTTGTCGACGTACCCGGCTTCCTTCCAGGCACCCAGCAGGAATATGGAGCCATCATTACGAACGGCGCAAAACTTCTCTATGCCTATGGAGAGGCTACAGTCCCCAAGATTACCGTCACCCTCCGCAAAGGCTATGGCGGCGCCCATATCGTTATGAGCTGCAAGCAGCTGCGCGGCGACGTGAACTACGCCTGGCCCAGCGCGGAAATCGCGGTAATGGGTGCGGACGGTGCGGTCAACGTACTCTATGCCAAGGAGATAAAGGCAGACCCGGAACACGCCGGAGAAATCTTCGAACAGAAGAAAAAAGAATATGTGGATCTCTTCTCCAACCCTTACCAGGCTGCACAGAAAGGCTATATAGACGATGTCATCGAGCCTCGGAACACCCGCTGGAGAATCATACGCGCCCTCACTCAGCTCGAGGGTAAAAGGGCCGAACTGCCCGCCAAGAAACACGACAACCTGCCGCTGTAGAGTATGAAACGTATCCTCACAAGCGTTCTTCTGCTCCTGGCTGTCTCCCTGGTTCTGAAGGCTCAGCATATCAGCGACCTTGTACTGACCGAAGTCGTGGTGGACAATGAAAACGGACTTCTGGACGAGAACGGAAGACATTCCCCCTGGGTGGAAATTACGAACAGTTCCCAGGGCAGCGTTAGCGTCGGAGGCTGCTACCTCAGCGACGATCCCGGGGATCTGAAGAAGTTTATGGTCCCGAAAGGCGACCTGAAAATGAAGCTCGGCGCACGTCAGGTTATGGTCCTGCATCCGGATTTTCCTCTTGTGAAAGGGAGCACGCTGTATCTGGTCAGCACCGACGGAAAAACTATCGTGGACAGCATAGATATTCCTTCTGACCTTCCGGTGGACCGTTCCGTCAGAAAGCTTGCAAAGGACGCAAAAAAAGTCCTTTTCATTACCGAAGCGGAGGATGCCGCACCGACACCTGGGAAGATGAATTCCGACAGGCAGGAGGAGAGCGGAGCTGAAAAGATGGCCCGGACCGACCGCTACGGAGGAGTCCTCACCCTTACGTCCATAACCGTAGTTTTCGGAGCCCTTTTGATTTTGCTAATAATCTTTAGCATAACAGGCGGCTTTTTCTCCGGAAAGTTCAAGCGGAGCAAGACCCCGAGTGACGAAGAAGCGGCGGCAATAGCCCTAGCCCTTGATATGGAACAGGACGGGGACATCTATGCTGCGATTGCGGCGGCCGTGGAACTCTATCTCTCGGACTCAGTCCACGACGTGGAATCCTACCGTCTGACCATAAGGCAGGGCGAGGGCTCGGCCTGGAGAGACAAAAGATTGACATTCAGAAAATTACCCAAATAGATATGACAGCCTACAAATTCAGGATCAACGGAAAAGAATATAATGTGACCGTGGGGCGGAGCGAAGGCAAAAGCCTCAAGGTAAATGTAAACGGAGCCGACTACGATGTGGAAGTGGAAGGCGCCCTTCAGACTCCAGCCCCGGAGGCCCCGGCAGTTAAGGCAGCCCCTGCAAGCGCAGAAAAAGCAGCCCCTTCCTCGGCGGCAGCCCCCGCCCCTTCCACCTCTCAGACAAGCGTAGTCTCCCCTATGCAGGGCAATGTGGTGGAAATCTGCGCCAATGTCGGCGACAACGTGGCAGCAGGGCAGAAGATAGTGGTCATCGAATCTATGAAGATGGAAGTTGAGATCTCTGCGCCCAGAGCTGGGAAACTTACGGCCATACTGGTTGCCAAGGGCGACCATCTTGAGGAGAATCAAAGCGTAGCAAGCCTGGCCTAGGATGAACCAGATTATCGATTCATTACAGCAATTCTGGCAATTCACGGGTTTTGCCAACTGCTGCTGGCAGAACCTGGTGATGATCCTCATAGGCGTCTTCTTCATTACTATGGGGATAGTCAAGAAATGGGAACCGCTGCTGCTCGTACCCATCGGCTTCGGCATAATCCTCGGCAATATCCCGATGTTCCCCGGCCTCAATATCGGCATATACGAAGACGGGTCGGTGATGAATATTCTCTACCAGGGAGTACGCCAGGGCTGGTATCCCCCGCTCATTTTCCTGGGAATCGGAGCTATGACCGATTTCAGCGCCTTGATTTCCCAGCCAAGGCTGATTCTCATAGGGGCAGCCGCCCAGATGGGCATATTCGGAGCCTACCTCCTGGCTCTTCTCTTCGGATTCGCGCCCAACGAGGCCGGAGCAATAGGCATAATCGGCGGCGCGGATGGTCCTACAGCCATTTTCCTCAGTTCAAAACTGGCCCCGGACCTTATGGGAGCCATCGCCGTCTCGGCCTATTCGTATATGGCTCTGGTTCCCGTCATCCAGAGGCCCATTATGCTGATGCTGACGACTAAAAAAGAAAGGCTGATAGAAATGCCCAAGCCCCGCCAGGTAAGCCAGAGGGAAAAGATCATCTTCCCTATCGTCGGATTCCTGACGACCGCATTCATAGTTCCCAGCGGACTTCCTCTCCTCGGTATGCTTTTCTTCGGCAATCTGCTAAAGGAAAGCGGCGTGACAAAGAGACTGGCCAACACTGCCGCAGGTCCTATGATCGATGTGGTCACAACTCTCATCGGACTCACGGTCGGAGCCTCTACCCAGGCCGACAAGTTCCTCTCCGGGAAATCACTGCTGATCTTCGGCCTCGGACTGCTGTCTTTCGTGATTGCGACGGCTTCCGGCGTACTTTTCGTCAAATTCATCAATCTGTTCACCAGACACAAGATCAATCCGCTCATAGGCAACGCCGGCGTTTCGGCTGTCCCTGACAGCGCCCGTGTCAGCGAAGTCGTAGGAACGGAGAGCAACCCGTCCAACCACCTGCTGATGAACGCTATGGCCCCGAATGTTGCGGGCGTTATCGGCTCCGCGGTAGCCGCAGGCATCCTGCTAAGTTTCCTCGGATAAGACAAAGATATGAAAATCAAACACATACTACTTACTTCCGCAGCCATCCTCCTCTCCCTTGCCGCCAAGGCGCAGGAAGTGGCTCCGAAGACCGGATGGTCCTTCACACCAATGCCGGACGTTTCCTACAACAGCGACATAGGCCTCAACCTCGGCGCCTTCTGCGACTTCTTCTACTATGGGGACGGGAGTGACTATCCCAATTTCCAGCATCACATCGCGACTACCGTCGCCTGGTCCACCAAAGGTTCCTGGTACGCCCATCTCCTCGCGGAATCGAAAACCCTTATTCCCGGCACACGCGTGACCGCCTCGCTGACCTTCCGCGAAGCTACGATGAATCCATTCTATGGTTTCAACGGTCCCTGGTCCCCTTATGACAGTGCGCTGGACTTGAACAAGGAGACAAGGACTGCCTGGTACCACAATGACCGCCAGACCATACGCGCCGCAGTAGGAATCAGCGGACGTATCGTAGAAAACCTTTCCTGGACCGCAGGAGCAGTGTACCGTCATCTCCGCGTCAAGGACTACGACCTTAAGAATTACGACAGCGGCCACAGCCTTTACAATGACTATATTGCGACGGGACTAATCCGTAGCGAAGAGGCCAACGGAGGAGACACTTTCCTGCTGAGGGGCGGTCTCGTATATGACAGCCGTGACATAGAATGGGTGCCAAACAAAGGACTGTACGCAGAACTCTATGCCAACGGAATCGCCGACCTGAGCCACGGCAAATACCATTACGGCCAAATCGTCGCCCATCTCCGTCATTTCGTACCCATCATTTTCTCACGGCTTACCCTGGCCTACCATATCGGAGTGCAGCAGCTGTTTGCCGGAGAAATGCCGTTTTACGACCTGCACGAAATATCCACCCTCTTCTATCAGTATGAAGAGAACGAAGGACTTGGAAGCCGCTACACTATCAGGGGTTATCCCCTGGACAGGATACTTGGTGCAGGCTATGCCTGGACGAATTTTGAACTGAGGGCCAGGCTGTACAGTTTCAATCTCTTCAAACAAAGATTCGACCTGGTCCTGAATCCTTTCTTCGATGCCGGAACCATTACGCGCTTCTACAGGCTCGAAGAACAGAAAAGCGTCCCGGCCTTCTGGAGAGATGCATCCAAAGAGAGGATTCTGACGAGCGCCGGAATCGGAGGGAAGCTGCATATGAACACCAATTTCATCCTCTCAATAGAGGCAGGAAGAGGTTTTCACCCCCAACTTGGTCAATGGACCATATCGATGGCCACGACATATATGTTTTAATTTCTTTTTTGACTATCTTTGTAAGACAGCTTATTTTATATAAATATGGACAAACTCCAGGAACTGACACAGAAACTATACGAAGAAGGTCTTTCCAAAGGCAAGGCCGAAGGTGAAGCCATTCTCGAAAAAGCGAAGGCAGAAGCTGCTGAAATCATAAAAAAGGCCCGGGAAGAGGCCGAGGCCATCAAAGCCAAAGCAGAGAAAGACGCGACCGACCACAGGACAAAGGTGGAGGGAGATGTCAAGATGGCCGCTGTCCAGGCCATACAGGCGACTCGCGGCGAGATTGAGAATCTGATCGTTGCGAAGGCGGTGGACGCTCCGCTGAAACAGGCCCTGGCGGATCAGGACTTCATAAAAGAGATCATTGCCGCCGTGGCCCGCAATTTCTCCGCCCAGGAGTCCTGCGACATTGCGCTCGTGCTTCCGGAAAGCCTGAAAAAAGAGCTTGAACCCTTCCTCAAGGACGAACTTGGCAAGATTGTCGGAAAAGGTGTGGATGCGAGTTTTTCAAAGAAAATCGCAGGCGGCTTCAGGATCTGTCCCAAAGATGGGAGTTATTTCATCTCCTTCACTGACGAAGCCTGGAAGGAACTTATCGGAGAATACCTCCGCCCCGGAACAAAGAAATTGCTGTTCGGATGAGCAATTACGAGTATATAATCGCTTCCCTGCCCTATCTGACGCGTGATTTCAATTACTCGGACGGAGTGGACTTCGACAAAGTCGTCGCCGAGATACGTGAAAGCCTGCCGGGGAAAGACGCTTCAAAGCTGGACTTTTTCCTGAAAAGTTTCCAGCCGGAAGTTCTCAGCCCGGAATTCTACACTGAAGCACTTGGGGAAAGGAACAGCTTTCTGAGAGAGTTCTTTCGCTTCGACCTTCTCCTCCGCAACGCCAAAGTCCGTTTCCTCAACAGGGAACTCGGTCGTGAGGAAGACAAGGATGTCCTGAAAGGAGAATGGGGGGAATTCGAAGAGCAGGCAAAAGTCGAATCTATCCTCAACGGACAAGATCTCCTCGGAAGGGAAAAAGGGCTCGACGATTTGTACTGGGAGAAGATAGACTCCCTCTCGCTCTTCCACTATTTCGACCTGACAGCGGTACTAGCATACCTTGCTAAACTGCATATCGTGGACAGATGGCTCCGCCTGGACGAAGAGAAGGGCCGTGAACTTTTCCGCAAGCTGGTCGATGAGGTGAGGGGAAGTTTCAAGGGCGTGCAATACACTGACAAATAAACAATTATCATAGATGAAAACAAGAGGAATAGTAACGGGTATAGTCTCGAACCTTGTGACAGTCCAGGTGGACGGTCCGGTCGCCGAGAATGAAATCTGCTACATCGACCTCGCAGGAGTGAAGATGATGGCGGAGGTCATCAAAGTAAGCGGCAGGAATGCCTCGGTCCAGGTATTCGAGTCCACCCGCGGGCTCAAAAACGGAGACAAGGTCGAGTTCGAAGGAAGGATGCTGGAAGTGACACTCGGTCCCGGCCTGCTTTCCAGCGTCTACGACGGTCTGCAGAACGACCTGACAACGATGGAAGGTGTCTTCCTCAAGAGGGGCGAATACACCAAGGCACTGAATCACGAGAAGTTATGGGACTTCACTCCCCTGGCCAAGGCCGGCGACAAAGTGATTGCAGCCGACTGGCTGGGCGAGGTCAAGGAAGGCTGGCTGCCCCACAAGATTATGGTCCCATTCTCTTTCAAGGGAGAATATACGGTCAAATCCGTGAAGGAGGCCGGTCAGTACAATGTGGACGAGACTATCGCCGTACTCGTCAATGAAGAAGGCGAAGATGTTCCTGTGACGATGACGCAGAAATGGCCGGTGAAGCTGGCCGTCAAAGGCTATAAGGAAAAGCCGAGGCCACAAAAGATTATGGAAACCGGAGTCCGCGTGATAGACACGCTCAATCCCATCGCCGAGGGCGGCACGGGCTTCATTCCCGGACCTTTCGGCTGCGGAAAGACGGTCCTTCAGCACGCAATCGCCAAGCAGGGCGACGCCGACGTAATCGTGATGGCGGCCTGCGGAGAGCGTGCCAATGAAGTCGTGGAAATCTTCACTGAGTTCCCCGAACTGATAGACCCCCATACCGGACGCCACCTGATGGAGCGTACCACCATCATCTGCAACACCTCAAATATGCCTGTCGCTGCCCGTGAGGCCTCGGTCTATACAGCTATGACCATCTGCGAATACTACCGCGCGATGGGCCTGAAATGCCTGCTTCTGGCCGACTCGACCTCCAGATGGGCCCAGGCTCTGAGGGAAATGTCCAACCGTATGGAGGAACTCCCCGGTGCGGACGCCTTCCCCGTGGACCTGTCCGCTATCATCTCGAACTTCTACTCCCGCGCCGGAATGGTCGTACTGAACAACGGGAAAACCGGAGCCGTCACCTTTATCGGGACAGTCTCCCCTGCCGGCGGAAACCTCAAGGAACCCGTAACTGAATCCACCAAGAAGGCAGCCCGCTGCTTCTATGCTCTCGAACAGGCACGTGCGGACCAGAAACGCTATCCCGCGGTGAACCCTATCGATTCCTATTCGAAATACCTCGAATATCCGGAAATAATTGAATATCTGGACAAAACGATTGAAAAAGGCTGGGTTGACAAGGTACTGAACGCCAAGAACATTATCCGCCGGGGCAAGGAATCTATGGAGCAGATCAACATCCTCGGCGACGACGGAGTTCCGATGAGTTACCACGTCATCTACTGGAAATCCGAGCTGCTGGACTTCACTATCCTCCAGCAGGACGGTTTCGACCCGGTCGATTCGCTCTGCCCTCTGGAGAGACAGAAATATATGCTGGACCTTGTCCTTGAAATCTGCGGGAAAGACTACGAATTCGAAGACTATGAGCAGTGCCGCAGTTTCTTCAAGGATATCATCAACGACCTGAAACAGATGAACTATTCCGAGTTCCACAGCGAGAAGTTCGAAGAGTATCTCGAGAAGGTCAAAAAACTGACAGACAATGGCAAATAAAGCATATCAGAAAGTATACACCAAGCTCGAAGGCATAACCAAGGCAACGGTTTCCCTCCGCGCCGCAGGCGTTTCCAACGACGAACTTGCCGTCGTAGGCGGCCGTCTCGCCCAAGTCGTCAGGACCAAGGGCGATATGGTCACCCTGCAGGTCTTTTCCGGGACTGAGGGCATCCCCTCAAACGCGGAAGTATGTTTCCTCGGGGAACCGCCCACGCTTAAAGTCTCAGAACATCTCTCGGGGCGTTTCTTCGATGCCTATGGTCATCCGATCGACGGCGGCCCGGAGATTGACGGTGAACTCAGGCAGATAGGCGGTCCGTCCGTGAACCCGTACAAGCGCCGCCAGCCCTCGCAGCTCATTCCTACCGGCATCGCAGGCATAGACCTCAACAACACCCTGGTCTCCGGCCAGAAGATTCCTTTCTTCGCCGACCCCGACCAGCCTTACAACCAGGTAATGGCCGACGTGGCCCTTCGCGCCGACGTGGACAAGATCATCCTGGGCGGTATGGGTCTGTCCAACGACGATTATCTTTTCTTCCGCCACAGTTTCGAGTCGGCGGGCGCCCTGGACAAGATAATCTGCTTCATCAACACAACCGAGAATCCGCCGGTCGAGAGACTGCTCATTCCGGATATGGCACTGACCGCCGCAGAGTACTTTGCCGTTGACAAGAATGAGAAAGTGCTTGTCCTGCTGACAGATATGACGCTCTATGCGGATGCGCTGTCGATAGTCTCCAACCGTATGGACCAGATTCCGTCCAAGGATTCAATGCCTGGCTCGCTCTACAGCGACCTCGCAAAAATCTATGAGAAAGCCGTGCAGCTTCCGACGGAAGGCTCCATCACCATCATAGCCGTCACTACCCTGAATGACGGAGATATAACCCACGCCATCCCGGACAATACCGGCTACATCACCGAAGGCCAGCTCTTCCTGCGCGCCGACACTGACACGGGCAAGGTAATCATAGACCCTTTCCGCAGCCTTTCGCGTCTGAAACAGCTTGTCCAGAACAAGAAAACCCGCGAGGACCATTCCCAGGTTATGAACGCATCAGTCCGCCTCTACGCCGACGCCCAGAACGCCAAGACCAAACTGGAGAACGGTTTCGACCTTTCTGACTATGACCACCGCTGCCTTGCCTACGCCAAGGATTACGCCCGCGAACTGCTCGCCATAGATGTCAACATTTCCATCACGGAGATGCTGGACACGGCCTGGAAGCTTTTCGCAAAGCATTTCACCCCGGCGGAGACCGGTATCAAGCAAACCCTCATAGACAAGTATTGGAATGGCGATTAAATTCCAATATAACAAGACTTCGCTGAACGAAATCGGCAAGCAGCTGAAAGTCCGCCAGCGCGCCCTCCCTACCCTGCAGAACAAGGAGAGCGCACTCAGGCTTGAAGTCCGCAAGGCCAAGGAGGAAAGCGAGCAATGCCTTGAACGCCTTGAGGCGGCCTTGAAGCGTTACGATTATCTCGCAGCGCTTTGGAACGAATTTGACGCCGGTCTAATTTCCATCACCGATGTCGAACTCTTCACCAGGAAAGTTGCCGGCGTCAAGACCCCGGCCCTCGGTGAAATCAAATATGAGATACGGCCCTTCAACGCCTTCACCCGCTTTTCGCCGCCGGCGGCC
>CACZDC010000051.1 GCA_902779785.1 uncultured Bacteroidia bacterium | reverse complement strand
TGGTTTTAAAGAAAATTTAAGGCACGCTTTATATGGCTTTTTTGAAATTCAACAAGTCTGAGCTGGTCAATCTGGAGTATTCGCTGCGCCGGGAGATCATCCTGGCCTCGAAGACCGGTGCCTACTGCAACACGTCCATAGTGACCTGCAATACGCGCCGTTATCACGGACTGCTCGCGGCCCCGATCGAAAGTTTCGGAGGCTTCCGCTATGTCCTTCTGTCCTCTATGGATGAGAGCCTGACGCTCAACTCGAAGCGCTTCAATCTCGGAATCCATTGTTACGGTGACATTTACGAGCCGCGCGGACACAAGTACATCGTGGATTTTGATGCCGACCTGGTCCCCAAGGTGACCTACAAGGTCGGCGAAATCGTATTTACCAAGGAGATCGTCCTTGCACCGGACCAGAACCAGGTCCTTGTCCGCTACACCCTGGTGAGCGCACCCGCCAAGGTTCAGCTTTCCCTCAAGCCTTTCCTGGCCTTCCGAAAGGTCCACGACCTTACCCACGAGAATCCGGAAGCCCGCACCCAGGGCCGCGAGATTCCGGGCGGAGTGGCCTTCTGCCTCTATGATGGTTTCCCGGAGCTGAACATCCAGCTTGGCCGCAAGGCTGAGTTCGAGGCCAATCCGCTCTGGTACAAGGGAGTAACCTATTCCGACGAGATGCGCCGCGGCTTCGACTGCCGAGAGGACCTGCTTGTTCCCGGAACGTTCACGGTCAGCCTTGCTCCCGGAGAGAGCGTGGTAATGTCGGCCGGCTCGGACGCTCCCGCCGTCCCCGCCTCGCTTTCACGCAAGTTCAATACTCTGCTGGACAAGATAGGCCCGGTCACATCTTACCACGACCAGCTGGTCCGCAGCGCGGATTCGCTTATCCGCATCACCAACGGCCGCAAGCAGATCGTGGCGGGTTATTCCTGGCTGCTTACCGGCCTGCTGCGTGAGACGCTCGGTTCACTTGCCGGCCTGACGCTTTACGCCAAGAACGACGCCAAAGAGTTCGAGGAAATCCTGGACAACCTCATCGAGGACAATCAGGAGCGCCTGCTGCACCGCACTACCCAGGTCGAGGCTCCTCTGATGCTCGCCCTGGTGCTCCAGCAGTACATCGCCTGGGGCGCTTCCCCGAAGAAGGTTTGGGCCAAATACGGCAAGACGCTGAAGGAAGTCATCGAGAGTTATCTCCCGGGACGCCGCGCCGAGGTCGTGATGCATCCCAACGGCCTTCTCTGGGCCCAGATGGACGGGGTCGCCCTCAGCTGGATGAACACCTATATCGGCGGCCGGGCGGTCACCGAGCGGGCCGGCTATCAGGTCGAGACCAACGCCCTCTGGTACAATGCGATATGCTTCGCGATGGACCAGGAAGGGAAGGGCGCGTTCGTAGACAAATGGGCTCCGGTCAGAAAGCTTGTCGAGGACAATTACCAGAAGACCTTCTGGAATGCCTCTCTGGGCTTCCTCGCCGACTATGTGGACGGTTACGGACAGCATCTGGAACTTCGCCCCAACCAGCTCTGGCCGGTCTCTCTGGACTACAAGCCTGTCTCCGACGAGATTATCAGCGAGGTGATGAGGGTGGTGAACGCAGAACTTGTCACCCGCCGGGGCATACGTTCCCTCTCCCCGAGGGATGTCCGCTACCAGGGCGTGTATGAAGGAACCCAGATCCAGAGGGACGAGGCCTATTTCAACGGCTGCGCCTTCCCCTGGCTCCTTTCGCAGTATTGCTATGCCAGTTTCAATATGATGGGCAAGAGCTTCATCAAGAGGGCTGAGTGGCTGACCGAAGGCTTTTACGAGGACCTCCCGAAGCACGGCGTCGGCGCCTTCTCCGAGCTCTACGACGGAGATCCGCCTCACGAGGCCCACGGAGTGATTTCGTCTGCGATGACGGTCGCTTCTCTGCTCAATATCAATTGGTTGATTGAAAAATACAAGGAGGAATAGACTATGCGAGTACTGATGTTCGGTTGGGAGTTTCCTCCCCACATCGCTGGCGGCCTCGGAACCGCCTGTGAAGGAATAGTCAAGGGACTTGCCGCCAACGGCGTCGAAACCCTCTTCGTGATGCCTTCAGCCTCGGGCGACGAGGACCAGAGCGCGACCACGATTATCAATGCCTCGGACGTCGCCGTGGACACCGTCTCCGAGTCCGTGGAGCAGTATCTCGACAAGGTGAAATTCATCCATATCGGCACCAATATGGTTCCTTATGCCGACCCGGAGGAGTTCTCCCGCCTTGTCGAAGAGGACCGCGCCCGCCAGGTCAAGGACTTCGCGATCAGCTATGGCCAGAAATACAAGTTCTCCGGCAAATACGGCAAGAACCTGATGGAAGAGGTCGCCCGCTACGCTATGGTCGGCGGCACGATCGCCCTCCAGCGCAAGGATGAGTTCGACGTGATCCACGCCCACGACTGGCTGACCTACTACGCCGGAATCGCCGCCAAGGAACTGACCGGCAAGCCTCTTGTCATCCACGTCCACGCCACCTCCTTCGACCGCGGAAGCGTCGACAACATCGACACGCGCGTCTTCGAGATCGAGAAGAGGGGGATGCTGACGGCCGACCGGGTAATCACCGTTTCGGACCTTACCCGCAACACCGTGATCAACAAATACGGCATCGACCCTTCGAAGGTTATCACTGTCCATAACGCAGTGGATTTCTCCGGGAGGGAGAATCTCGTCGTGGAGCGCGGAGTAAAGGAAAAGGTCGTGACCTTCCTCGGCCGAATCACCTATCAGAAGGGCCCCGAGTACTTTATCGAGGCGGCCGCAAAGGTCCTCAAGCGCACCAAGAACGTGCGTTTCGTGATGGCCGGAAGCGGTGATATGATGAACCGCTGCATCCGTCACGCGGCAAGGCTCGGCATCTCCGACCGTTTCCATTTCACCGGCTTCCTCCGCGGCGTCGACGTCCAGAAGATGTTCGCCCTCTCGGATGTATATATAATGCCGTCCATCTCCGAGCCTTTCGGCATTTCGCCCCTCGAGGCTATGCGAACGGGCGTCCCGTCCATCATTTCCAAGCAGTCCGGCGCGGCCGAAGTGCTGCGCTATGCCTTCAAGGTGGACTTCTGGGACGTGGACGCGATGGCCGACGACATCTATGCCCTGCTGAACTATCCCGCCCTGGCGGATTTCTCTACCAGACAGGGTTTTGACGAGGTTAACGCCCTCAAATGGAACGGGGCTACCGCAAAAATGAAGAAAATTTACGAATCCATAGTTAAATAGCACAAAATGGCAAACAAAAGTATCTGCCTGTATTTCCAGGTCCATCAACCAACACGTCTCCGTCTGTATCGTTTCTTCGATATAGGCAAGGATTCCCATTATTATGACGACTTCGCCAACAGGACCATCCTGCGCCGCATCGCCCAGAAGTGCTATCTTCCTATGAATGAGCTGATGCTCAAGCTGATAGCACAGAACAAGGGCAAGTTCAAGATTGCTTATTCAATTTCCGGCAGCGCCCTGGACCAGTTCCAGAGGTTCGCTCCGGAAGTCATCGAGAGTTTCCGCGCCCTGGCCGCGACCGGCTGCGTGGAATTCCTTTCAGAGACCTATTACCATTCTCTTGCTTCGCTTGCTTCCGAGTCGGAATTCCTGCACCAGGTAGTCAAACACCAGCGCAAGATCGAGGAGCTCTTCGGCGTGAAGACCACGGCCTTCCGCAACACCGAGCTCATCTATTCCGACGCAATCGGAGAGCAGGTGTACAAGCTTGGCTTCAAGACGATGCTTACCGAAGGCGCCCGTCATATAATGGGTTGGAAGAGCCCTAACTTCATCTACACCGGAGCCACTCAGCCGAAACTGAAGCTGCTGCTGCGCAATTATGGTCTTTCCGACGACATCGCCTTCCGTTTCTCCAACCGCAGCTGGGACCAGTGGCCGCTGACGGCTGAAAAGTATGTCTCTCTTCTGAAGGAGTCAGCCGCGGGCGACGACATAGTCAACCTCTTTATGGATTATGAGACTTTCGGCGAGCATCAGAGTGCCGACAGCGGTATCTTTGACTTTATGGAGGCCCTTCCCGGAGCCATCCTTGCCGACGGCACATTCTCCTTCGTTACGCCTTCCGAGGCAGTGAAGAAGCACAAGGCAGTCGGTGAGCTCGATGTCGAGGACGCCATCTCCTGGGCGGACGAAGAGAGGGATCTGACCGCCTGGCTCGGCAACGAACTCCAGCAGGAAGCCTTCAAGAAGGTCTATGCAATGACCGAGAAACTTTCCATTGTCGGCGACCCCGAACTCTGGGAGGACTTCGGCCACCTTCAGGAGAGCGACCACTTCTACTATATGTGCACGAAGTTCTTCTCCGACGGGGAGGTCCATAAGTATTTCAACCCTTATGACACTCCATACGAGGCATTTATCAACTATATGAACGTGATTTCGGATTTCCAGATCCGTTTGGATGAGAAACGTGCAGCCCTGGATTAAGAGATGAACAATAATATTTTGAATCCGGACTACCTTTTTGAGGTCAGCTGGGAAGTTTGCAACAAGGTAGGCGGTATTTACACAGTCATAGCGACCAAAGCGCTCCATCTCAAATCGCAGCTTGGCCGTCACCACATCTTTATCGGCCCGGACGCGTGGATGCACCGCTCAGACAATCCTGATTTCATCGAGGATCAGATGCTCTACCGCTCCTGGAAGCAGCAGGCCGCTTCCGAAGGACTCCGCGTAAGGATAGGAAAATGGAACATTCCGGGAAAGCCCCTGGCCATACTGGTGGATTTCAAGCATTATCTCCCTGAGTGTGATGAAATCCTCACGGGTTTCTGGAAGGATTTCGGAGTTGATTCCATCTCCGGCAACTGGGATTATAAGGAAAACGCCCTCTTCGGCTATGCCGCCGGCAAGGTCATAGAGAGCTTTTATATGTATAATCTCCAGGCGGGGAACAAGGTCGTCGCCCAGTTCCACGAGTGGCAGACCGGTGCGGGAATTCTCCAGCTCAAGCGCAGCAAACTGCCTGTGGCGACGGTGTTTACGACTCACGCCACGGTTACTGGACGCTGCATCGCGGGGAACAATCTGCCCCTGTACGACGCCCTTTCGTCTTATGACGGGGACGAGATTGCGAGGCGTTTCAATGTCGTGGCCCTTCACTCCCTTGAAAAGACCGCAGCGCACAACGCCGACGTGTTCACCACGGTTTCTGAAATTACGGCGAAAGAATGCGCCCAGCTGCTTCAGCGCCCGGTGGACCTGGTTACGCCGAACGGTTTCGAGAACAGTTTCACTCCTCCGGATGACGAGCAGTACGCTTCCCTTCACGACGCAGCCCGTGAGAGGCTCGTCGAGGTCGCCGCTGCAATGTCCGGGGAGGAGGTGCCTTCCAATGCCCTGTTCATCTGCATAGGCGGCCGTTACGAATTCCGCAACAAGGGCATAGATGTCTTTATCGACGCACTTGACCGCCTGCAGCGCTCGGACTATGACGGGCGTTCCATCCAGGCCTTCATTATGATTCCTTCCGGCCATCACGGAGCGGACAGGGACATAGTGGCGGCCATCGGCGGAAATCCCGTTCCCGGCTACCGCAGCCAGACTTCCCATTATCTCCAGAATCCCGAGTATGACATAATTACCCGGCGTTTCCGCGAGACCGGCCTGACCAACGCCCCCGGCGAGAAGGTCAAGGTCTATTTCATCCCGTCTTACCTGACGGGCGACGACGGGGTGTTCAATATGCCGTACTATGACCTTCTGTGCGGTATGGACCTGGCCCTTTTCCCGTCATATTACGAGCCGTGGGGCTATACGCCGCTGGAGGCTCTTGCCTTCCGTGTTCCCACTCTCACCACGACTCTGGCCGGTTTCGGCCTCTGGGTGGAGACTCATTGCTCCGAGCCTCATCCCGGTATTACAGTCCTTCCCCGCGGGGATTCCGACTACGACAATGTCGTGGACGGGGTCGTCAAAAGGATCCGCGAGATGGCTTCTCTTGACAAGGAGCAGCGTGCCACGTACAGGGAGAATGCCCGGAAGGTTGCCGGCATCGCCCTGTGGCAGAATCAGTTAGTGTATTACCAGGAGGCTTATTCGGCTGCACTTGAGAAGCTTGCCGCCAATTCTGACTCCTACAAAGCAAAATCGAAGAAGATGCAGTATTCCCAATCTGATATTATCAATCCGAGCTGGAGGACCATTCTGGTGACGCGTCACCTCCCCGAAAAGCTCTCCCGGCTCGAGAAACTCTCCAAGAACCTCTGGTGGTGCTGGAACGAAAGCGCCAAGGAACTCTTCCGCAGCATCGACCCGGAGGTCTGGCATAACTCTGGCCATAATCCGCTGGTCGTGCTTGACACCGTGAGTCTCAAGCGTTTCCGTCAGCTTTCGGAGGATGAAGAATTCCTCGCGAAGATGAAGAAGGTCCTGGACGAATTCGATGCATATATGGCCCTTAAGGCGGAGCGTACTTCTCCTTCCGTGGCTTATTTCTGTATGGAATACGGACTGGACACCTCGCTGAAGATCTATTCCGGAGGCCTTGGCATCCTTGCGGGCGACTACCTCAAGGAGACTTCCGATATGAATGTCAACCTCGTAGCAGTCGGCCTCCTGTACCGTTTCGGCTACTTTACACAGGTGATTTCCGGCCAGGGCTATCAGGTAGCCGGTTATGACGCCCAGGATTTTATGAAGATTCCCGCGACTCCGGTAATGGATGCCGAAGGGAACTGGGTGACCACTTCTGTGGCCTTCCCGGGCCGCAACCTGACCGCCCGCGTGTGGAAGGTCGAGGTCGGCCGTACGGACCTCTATCTGCTTGATACTGACTATGAAGCTAATACTCCCGAGGACAGGGAAGTGACCTATCATCTCTATGGCGGCAACTGGGAGAACCGCCTGAAGCAGGAACTCCTGCTCGGTGTCGGCGGTATCCGTGCCCTTCGCAAACTGGGCATCCGTCCGGATATGTATCATTGCAACGAGGGCCACGCCGCGTTCATAGGCCTGGAAAGGCTCCGTGAGTATATCGAGAAGGACAATCTGGACTTCACCGAGGCCGTTGAGGTCGTCCGTGCAAGTTCTCTCTTCACGACCCACACTCCTGTGCCGGCCGGTCACGATGCCTTCGAAGAAGGTATGCTCCGCCAGTACATCGGCCATTATCCCGAGCGCCTCAAGATCGACTGGGAGACCCTGATGTCCCTCGGCAAGGACCATCCCCTCGATGTCCACGAGAAGTTCTCGATGTCCAACCTGGCCGCCAGCCTGTCCCAGAATGTCAACGGAGTGTCGATGCTCCACGGCAAGGTCAGCCAGGACATCTTCGCCCATATGTATCCGGGCTATCTCCCCGAGGAACTGTACATCAGCTATGTGACCAACGGTGTGCATTATCCTACCTGGGCAGCCCCCGAATGGAAGCCTGTCCACGCGAAAGTCTTCGGTCCGGAGTTCGCCACCCACCACTATGACAAGCGCTGCTTCGACGGTATCTACAATGTCAGCGACGCCGAGGTGTGGAACGTCAAGAAAACGCTGAAATCCAAGCTTATAGACTTCGTCCGCGAACGCCTTCAGGACAAGAGCATCTCTAACCATTATTCTCCTTCCGAGCTTGTCACCATCCTCGAAAACCTGCGCGACGATGTCCTTACGATAGGCTTTGCCCGCCGTTTCGCGACCTACAAGAGGGCGACGCTCCTTTTCCGCGACCTTGACCGCCTCAGCGAGATAGTCAACGATCCGGAGCATCCTGTCCAGTTCTTCTTCGCCGGCAAGGCCCATCCCGCCGACAAGGCCGGTCAGGACCTTATCAAGCAGATAGTGGACATCTCGAAGGATCCCCGTTTCATCGGAAAGATTGTCTTCGTTCCCGGCTACGACATTACCCTTGCCAAACGTATGGTCCAGGGCGTGGATGTTTGGATGAACAATCCTACCCGTCCTCTTGAAGCTTCCGGAACTTCCGGAGAAAAGGCCGCTATGAACGGCACTATGCATTTCTCCGTGCTTGACGGCTGGTGGGTCGAGGGTTACAAGAAGGGCGCCGGATGGGCTCTCCCTATCGAGCAGGCCTATGACGACAATGACTTCCAGAACGAACTGGATGCCGCTACGATCTATCAGATTCTTGAAAATGAGATTGCTCCTTCTTATTACAATGTCGACAAGGAGAGCGGTCTCAGCGCCGAGTGGGTCGGCTATATAAAGAATACCATCTCGATGGTCGCCTCCAACTTCACGACCAACCGTATGCTCTCGGACTATATGAGCCAGTACTATGCTCCCCAGTCTGTACGCAGCGCTGAAATTGCCGGGAATGACTTCGCTATGGCCCGTGAGATTGCCGCGTGGAAGAAGCACGTCCGTCGTGAGTGGGAGAATGTCCAGCTTATCTCCCGCACCGAGGGACAGACTTCCTATGACCTGACCCTTGCCAATCAGTTCCATACCGAAATCACCCTCCAGCTCGGAGATCTGTCTCCCGAAGATGTCGGAATAGAGGTGGTTTTCGCCCAGACTGATATCAAGGGCAAGCTCCATATAGTGGAGGTGAAGGAATTCGATGTGGTCGAATTCGCCGACGGCGTGGCCAAGTATTCCGTCACTATGCTTCCTGAGAAGACCGGTGCCTACCAGGTCGGTGCGAGGGTGTTTGCGAAGAATGCGCTGCTGCCTCACCGTCAGGACTTTGAGTGTGTGAAGTGGCTGTAGCGACTACCGGCTTTTTCGACGGTGTCCATATCGGCCATCGTCTTGTGCTCCAGAGCGTGGTCTCCTCTGCCCGGGAAAGGGGCGGGGAGGCCATCGTCTTTACTTTCTGGCCTCATCCACGCACTGTGCTGCAGCAGGATGCGAGGGAATTGAGGCTGCTGACTTCGCTGGAGGAGAAGCGCTCGATGCTTCTTTCTCTCGGCGTCGACAGGGTTGAGGTCCTGCCTTTCAGCCGTGACTTTGCCGCAATGACGGCTTACGAGTATATTTCTATGCTTCGGGACCGTTATGGTGTGGACCATCTCGTAATGGGCTACGACAACCGTATCGGTTGCGACGGCCTGACCTTCTCCTCCATCTCCGTTCCCGGTGTCAATATCGTGAGCGTCGATGCACTGACCGCCGGGGGCAGTGTGGTGAGGGAACCCGTGGCCACCCTGGAGTACCCCAAAAAAGCATGCTTTTTCGGGGACCCCACCCTCGGCCTCGTAAGAGGGAGGGGCCCGGCCAACGGCTGGGAGGGGCCGAAGCGAAGCGAAGGCGGTTCACTCACCACAGTGCCCCCGGCGGTGTCGTCGACGGTCATCAGAAATTTGCTGTCGGAGGGAAAGGTAGAGGAGGCGAACGGGATGCTGGGCTATGACTACAGGCTGGAAGGAGTGGTCGTGGCCGGCAACAGGATGGGTCGGACAATTGGCTTCCCTACAGCAAATATGCAACTGTACGAACCCCTGAAACTGATTCCGGGGAACGGAGTCTATGCCGTAGAGGTGGAGGCCGTCGGCGGAACGTTTCTGGGAATGTGCAATATAGGCACAAGGCCTACCGTGGGCGGAAATGTCAGGACCATAGAGACCAACATCTTCGATTTTGACGAAGACATCTACGGCCTGCCGATTGTTCTGCATATGAAAAAGCGCCTTCGGAGCGAGGTGCGTTTCCCTTCGCTGGAGGCGCTTAAACTGCAATTGGAGAAAGACCGCGAGGAGGCTATAGCTTCTTTTTCAGATACTCTCTGATTGAGGCCTCGTCAGAAACTTTCGCTTCGGTGTCGAGCTCTCCGTCCACTATGAAGTAGGCCGTCGGCAGGGAAGAGAGCTGATACAGGCCGATGACGGGGGAGGAGTTCCCTCTTGTGTCGCAGACGTTCACCCAGGGCAGTTTCTGGTTTCTCACCACCGTCGCCCATACAGTCTTGTCCACGTCAAATGACACTGCATAGATTTGGAATCCTCTGTCGTGGAATTCATTGTACAGCGGCAGCAGGGCATCGATGTTGAACATCTTCTGCTCGTCTGTCGTCGCCCAGAAATAGAGCATCACGACCTTGCCCTCCGTCTCAGACAGCTTGGTTTTCCTGCCGTCCATTCCGGGAAGTTCAATGTCGATATAGCCTATCTCGGAAGCATTCTGCAGCTTATACTGCATCTCCAGGCCCGTGCGGCGCCTGGCTGCTTCTTTTTCAAGCGATTTCACATAGCGGGATTCCGGATAGACGCTCTTCAGCGAATCGGCTATGGCTCCGAGGAGGATGGCGTCCGAAGGCTCGTTGAATATGGGCGTTTTTTCATTCAGTTTCTGGAAGAGGACCGGTACGACGGAGAGGGATTTGGTATTACTCATCACATAGCCGAGACGGTCTCTGCGGTAGGCGATGAAGCGGCGCGAAAGGTCCCGGTTCACATCTTCCGAAGTTTCTATTATGCCTGTCATCTCTGCCAGGAAGGCGGAATAGGCCTGTTCTACGGAAAGAAGCTTTTCACATTCTTCGGAACCCTTGACGGTCCACTTGCCCAGAGTGTCGGCATCGACGCTTACCCGGTCGCCGGATTGCAGCAGCAGGGATGTGAGCTTGCGGTCTCCTTTATAGACATAGACAAACTGAGGGTCGTCTTTAGGAATGTCCATCTTGAAGCTGAAGCGTCCTTTGGAGTCCGTCTTGATGCTGTCCACCACCTTGTAGTGGTTGACATCGAGGCTTTTCACCACCAGCTCTTCTTCCGAGGCTCCATCCAGTTTACCGGACACGGAGGCTTTCGGAGAGCAGGAAAACAGAATGGCCGCAGCAAGTAGGGCTGCGGCGCAAAGATTAAAGTTTCTCATATTCGCGGAGTATGTCTGCGGCGATTTTCTGCATCTCGTCGGGGGACAGTGAGAGTTTCTCTTTCCGGAAGTCCATATCGGCCTCGCTCTGGACCGGGACAAGATGGACGTGGACGTGGGGAACTTCCATCCCGAGGACTGCGACGCAAATCCTCTTGCAGGGGACGGCGGCCTTCTGGGCCAGGGCGACTTTCTTGGCGAAGGCCATCAGGCCCTCATAGGTCTTGTCGTCCAGGTTGAAGATATAGTCGTCCTCCACATTCTTCGGAATCACGAGGGTGTGCCCCTTGGTGAGGGGGGCAATGTCGAGGAAAGCATAGAAATCCTCGTTTTCGGCGCATTTGTAGGACGGAATTTCGCCCTTCGCTATGCGAGTGAAAATGGTAGCCATCAGAGGGATATGTCAAGAATCTTGAATTTCATAGTGCCGCTGGGAACCTGGGCTTCCACGACTTCACCTTTTTTGTGGCCGATAAGAGCCTTGCCGATGGGAGCCGAGGCCGAAAGCAGTCCCTTGGAAAAGTCCGCTTCGCTTTCGCCGACAATCTGGAAACGCATTTTCATCTTTGCCGCCACATTTTCGACTTCCACCTTGCTCATAATCTGTACGGAATCGGTTGAAAGTTTGGACTCATCGATGACTCTCGCATTGGCAAGCTTTTCCTTCAGCTTGGCGATCTTTACCTCCAGAAGCCCCTGGGCATCGCGTGCCGCGTCATATTCTGCATTCTCCGAAAGGTCTCCCTTCTCTCTCGCTTCCGCAATCGCTGCGGAAATCACCGGCCTCTGGGCCAGCGCATCTGCAAGCTCCTTCTTGAGCTTGTCGTAACCCGCCTGGGTCATAAACTCTAAAGCCATATTGTGTCTTTTTTTCTGTTTAAGCAACTAAAAACGAGTACTGCCCGACGGCAGTACCCATTCCACTTGCAAATATAAGAATTATTTTTGAAAAATACGTATCTTTGAACTATGACTCTGTTTTTGACGGGAAGTCCGACCCGCTACGGGGAGGACCATTTCACAAGCGACAACGGCTTTCTTTCCGAAGTCAATGCGGCCTTGGATGAGGCTGTTTCCCGCTCGGGGCTTGGCCAAGGCACCCTGCCGCGGGTGCTGCTGGTCAGCGCCGATCCTGACGATCAGGCTTTCACGGAGTCCGTGCTGGAGGGAATGAGCCTCTGTATCCACCGCTCGGGCATCCGTACCGAAGAGATTGTGATGCTGGACAGGCGCAACGCCTCGGAGGCTCCGGAACTCGTCAGACGGGCCGATTGGGTCATCCTTTGCGGAGGGCACGTCCCTACCCAGAACAGGTTCATCAATGAAATCGGACTCAAGGAACTTCTGAAGGATTTCGACGGAGTCGTGATGGGCTGCAGTGCCGGCAGTATGAACTGCGCCGACAGGGTGTATTCCCATCCGGAGCTTCCCGGGGAGGCCGTGGACCCGCAGTACCGCCGCTCTCTCGTCGGACTCGGCCTTACGGATATCAATCTGGTCCCGCATTTCTATCAGGTCCGGGACGTATGGCTGGACGGAAGGCGTCTTTTCGAGGACGTGGTCTTTCCTGACAGCTGGCAGCACCGCTTCTACACCCTTCCTGACGGTGGATATGTTAAGGTAAAGGATGGCAGAAGCACCCTTTATGGCGACGCCTGGGAGATTTCCGACGGGCGGATGCGTCAGGTTTCTTATGAAAACTCATCTTACTCTTTTATGAATTTAATCTTTATTTCTCCCCACTTCCCCGAGTCTTACTGGCATTTCTGCGCTGGGGCCAAGGCCAACGGAATCAATGTCCTGGGCATCGCGGACGCCCCTTACGAAAGTCTGTCCGAGGAGTTGAAGTCTTCCCTCACGGAGTACTACCGCGTCCGCAGTCTGGAGGATTACGAAGAGGTTTTCCGGGCCGTGGCTTTCCTTTCCTATAAATATGGAAAAATCGACTGGATTGAGTCCAACAATGAATATTGGCTGGAACAGGATGCCCGGCTGCGTACGGATTTCAATGTCACCACCGGCATTCAGACCGACAGGATAGCCTCCATCAAGAACAAGTCCGAGATGAAGAAGTACTATGCTCTCGGCGGCGTTCCGACCGCGCGGCAGATCAAGGCTGCGGAGGGGCTCTCCCGGGTGCGTGCTTTCGCACGTAAGACCGGCTACCCGCTGATTGCCAAGCCGGACAATGGTGTCGGGGCCGGCGGCACTGCCAAAATCAACTCTGCGGAAGAGTTGGAGGAATGGTTCTCCGCCCATCTCGGCGACTCCGCCCGCTATGTAATTGAGGAATTCATCACCGGCCTTCTGGTGAGCTACGACGCCATTTTCAATGACAAGGGAGAACCCGTTTTCGAGAATAATACCGTCTTCCCGACCCCTATTATGGACATTGTCCATCAGAACCTGGACACCTGTTACTGGACCAACAAGACCGTCCCGGCGAAACTCTCGCAGATAGGGCGCCGCACGGTGAAGGCCTTCGGCATCACCAGCCGTTTCGTTCACCTGGAGTTCTTCCAGCTCGACAGGGACCGCGAGGGGCTTGGAAAGAAGGGGGACTATGTCGGCCTGGAGGTGAATATGCGCCCGCCGGGAGGCTTTACTCCGGATATGATGAACTATGCCCACAGCACGGATGTCTTCCAGATCTGGGCCGATATGGTGGCCTTTGGTGAGCGCCGCAAAGGCTTCGGGGAGCAGTTCTACTGCGCCTATGTCGGGCGCCGCGACTGCCACGCCTACCGCCATTCCCACGACGAGGTGATGGCCCGCTATGGCTCCGCGATCTGTATGAACACTCGTATGAGCCCGGCTCTTGCCGACGACCTGGGTGACCAGGTCTACATCGCTCGTTTCAAGGAGCGTTCGGAGATCGACGCCTTCTTCGCCTTCCTGACCGCTGTCTAGACACGCAAGTGCCTCAAAGCCACGGAGTTAAATGATAGGCTTACTTGTTTTTAGAGTCTATGCAAATGGTCACGGGACCGTCGTTGACGAGCGCGACCTTCATATCGGCAGCGAATTCGCCCGTGCCAAGCGGCTTTCCGATGGCTGCAGAGAGCTTCCGGCAGAAAAGTTCATAGAGAGGAATTGCCGTCTCGTGCCCGGCGGCTCCGATATACGATGGCCGGTTGCCCTTCTTAGTGGAGGCCATCAGGGTGAACTGGCTGACGACGATAATGTCTCCGCCGCTTTCAAGGATGCTGAGATTCATCACTCCGTCCCTGTCGTTGAAGATTCTCAAGCCTGCGCTTTTCTTGACAAGATAGTCCACATCCTCCTCGCTGTCATCGTGACCGACGCCAAGGAGAATAAGCAGACCAGGGCCTATTTCTGACTTAATCTTGCCGTCGATTGTGACGGAGGCTGACAAAACCCTTTGGATTACTGCTCTCATATAGGCAAAGATATAGAAAAAATCCATATCTTTGAAATATGAAAAGATTATTGTCCATAGCCATATTCGTGGCTCTCGCACTGAATGCCTATTCTCAGGCCACGACCCAGCCTGCCGAGGATCTCGACCTCCAGTATGGAAGCGAACTTCTGAAAAAGGGGACGCCCGCACCGGAATTCACGCTTTCGGATATCAATGGTAAGAAATTCAGTCTGAGCGATTTCCGTGGAAGCACTACGCTTCTCGTCTTCTGGGCTTCGTGGTGCCCGGACTGTCGTGCCGAAGTGCCTCTGCTGAAGGAAATTTACGATGGATCAGATCGTGCCAGACTCAATTTCGTGTCCATATCATACGACAAGGATTTGGAGACTCTCAAGGCTTTCGTCAAGGAAAACGGACTCCCCGGAGTACAGCTTTTCGACCCTGCGGGGAAGAAAGAATCCAAGGCGGGGGCAGATTATCACGTGAAATGGATTCCGAGTCTGTATGTGATTGATGCTGAGGGTAAAGTGCTACTGGCTACGGTTATGGCTGAAAAGGTCGCAGCATTGCTGGGGTCTTCCATCGCTGTTGGTTCCTCCCCAGCTTCTTCCGGGGTTTCTTCTGCCCGCCTCTGCACCGACGAGAGCTGCGCTCTCTGAGCCCCTCGTCGGCCTTGCCCTTCGCGCCAGCGGTCACATACCGCCCGTCGGCGAAAAATGCCTCCGGGGATATGTGCCCTCGGCTCCACCATTCTCCGCTCGTCCGGCGCCGTTCCGGACGGGGCCTTCGCGCCTCCGGTCCGTACTTCCGTCGGCCGAGAAAAGGCCTCCGGAAATACTGGGCCCGTCGGCTCCACCATCCCGCCCTCGTCCGTCGGCCGGGAAAAGGCCTCCGGAAATACTGGGCCCGTCGGCTCCACCATTCCGCCCGCTGCCGTGCGCCTTCGCTTTTCCCACGCCATCGGGGCATTGCCATCTGCGTTCGGCCTGCGTTGCCTTGCCGGCGTGTGCCTGGTCTCCGTGCTGAACTTTGCCTCTCGATTTAGGACGATACAAAGTGCGTGAAATGGAAACGCATGAAAAACAATAACTTACGCATATCAACCTATGCTACAACAGGTTCTTCGTCACTTTTGATGCAATCCATTAAAAATTAGGCTAATTCATTGATTTTCAACGAATTAGCCTTGCTTTTTACATATATTTTTCGTAACT
>CACZDC010000050.1 GCA_902779785.1 uncultured Bacteroidia bacterium | reverse complement strand
CAAGGATGCAATTGAGCTGGACCTCACAAGGCACAGCAACTTCAGCTTTAACCTGTATGCCATCAAGGATGATATCATTAAGAATGGTATTATCTATGGTCCTAATGGCTCCGGGAAAACAAATTTCAGTCTTGCCATATTTGACATCGTCAACCATCTGTCTCAGAAATGGAAAAAGGCGGATTATTATGCAAACTTTACCTATGCTGGCGACCCTAACCTGAAGGTGGAGTTTGACTATTTGTTTTGCTTCGACGGAAGAAAGATAGAGTATAGCTATTCTAAGAATTATCAAGGAATCCTGACGGCCGAATCCATGTTTGTGGACGGCAAGCCGGTTTTCAAGCGTGCGGATGGAAAGTTCACTATCGACACGGATTCTTTCCCGATCGATAAGTCCATGCAGCGGAACCTGGCGGATAATGCAAATAATATCCCTATCGTGAATTTCCTGCTGATGTCCATCCCGCTGGCACATGATCATTATCTGATAAAGCTGCAGCAGTTTGTAAATGGGATGCTGTGGTTCCGCAATCTGGATGTGCGGGAGTTCATCGGCCTGGAGACTGGTGTTTCTATGATAGAGGAGTACATCATCAGGAATAAACTGATTGACGATTTCCGTCGTTTCCTGCTGAACGTAAGTGGGCAGGAATTTGAGTTTGCGCCGCCGAGGGCAGGGGAGAAGGTTCTGTTCTGCCAGATCGACAAGAAGCGGATTCCGTTCATGGCCATTATCTCTACGGGCACGAAGGCCCTCGAGTTGCTCTATTTCTGGATGCAGCGGATGTGGCAGGCTACGTTCGTGTTCATTGACGAGTTCGATGCCTTCTACCATTTCAAATTGGCCTTTGAAGTGTGCAAGATCTTGTTCAACAAGGACTGCCAGGTATTTACGTCTTCTCACAATACCTATCTGATGACCAATGACTTGTTGCGGCCGGATTGTAACTTCATTCTCAACGAGAATAAGATTAAGCCGCTGGTAGACTGTACGGAGAAGGAACTCCGCTTTGGCCACAATATTGAAAAAATGTTCAGAGGGAACGCGTTCAAGGTATGATACTGTTTGTCTTTGAAGGAGCTGAGAGGGAGCCGAAGATCTTTAAGACGCTGGAACGTCTGTTCTTTGGTGCGGGGGAGAGGATAGTCTGCTCCTTCGGAAACAACATATATGAATTGTACCGGCAGTTAACGGAGTTAGACGGGGATGGCGATATCGTTTCTGTTCTTCGCGAGAACGATGCTCAATTGCCGGCAGGAATCAAATCGTCAGATTTCTCTGAAATCTACCTTTTCTTTGACTATGATTTCCAGAATACCAATCTGACGCTGGGCCAGATGAATGAACGGTTGCAGGAGATGCTGGAAATGTTTGACGATGAAACCGACAATGGAAAACTGTATGTCAGTTATCCGATGGTGGAGTCCCTGTGCTATACCAAGCAATTGCCGGACGAGCATTTTGTGGAATATACGATTTCCCGGAATGACTGTATGGAGAGGTCCTTTAAGGATTTGGCGCGAGAGTTCAGTTTTTATGGCAGTCTGAACTTCATAGAGTTGCCGGATTTCGGCCATCGTCGTCCCGGGAAGAAAGAGATTGCCAGAGTCCGGCAGAACTGGATTTGGCTGGTACAGCAGCATACCTCGAAGGCAAACTTTATGTGTGAAGGGGTACAGCGTATGCCTGTTGATAAAGAGGCCGTTTCGCAGGAAAGAATATTTGATGCTCAGTGTAGGATGTATCTGTGTGATGGGGAGAGAATTGCAATCCTGAATGGTTTTCCGCTGTTCTTATTTGACTATTTCAGAATCGGTTTTTGGCAATGACCTGGTGTTCGAGTTCTCGGAACCGAAAGAAACTCCTGCCGAGCGTTTGCGGCGGGAGGGGGTGGAGCAGGAGAAGGTTATTGGGACACCAGTAAAGTTGAAATTGAAAATCTTGGGAATTTTGTATTTTTGCCACAAAATGGCGAAGTGATATGTATTACGAAAGACTTATAGAAGAGCAGATTGCACTGAAACTAAAGACTTCGGGAGCGGTGGTTGTTGCGGGACCAAGTTCTGCGGCAAGACTACTACGTGTATAGAGCTATGAGTGAATTCCTTTCATCATTCAAACGAAGGCGTTTTGCACCGCAGTCGGAGAGCTTGTCCTTGCCGAGCATCCTCAGTTGATGAGATATCTTCAGGAATGTCCGGATTTTGTCAGCCAGCTCCGTGACGTGAAATCGGCAATTGGCGGCACGGAGGTGGTCGGAACGTCATTCCGGGCCGGGAAACTGCCTCCAGCGGGCACCGACAGTGCCCAAACAGCCGACCGCAAGCGGAAAAGCAGCCTTGCAATATTTTCCCGAAAAAGTGTTATCTTTGGAGGTTATGAAAAAGAAACTCCTGATTCTGACGGCGGCGCTGCTACTGATGGTCCCCGCCTTTGCGGTCCTTAGCGAAAAGGACCTCGCGCATACGCTCTCCGTACTGCGGTATGAGCTGCGTTCCACCTACAAAACCAATACGGAACGCTCCAGCAGGATGAGAGGCAACGGTGAGAGGCAGCACGCCCGCTTGGTGAATATGATGCAGCAGAGCAACGAGCTTTCGCTGATGCTTTACTCCCAGAAGCAGGACTACACCTTCGATATGACCTATGCCCTGAACGAAGTCTCGAAGCAGTATGAGGAGTTCTCTTCCCGCAAAATGCCCTTCGACGACATCGTAAAGCGACTGGACATAGACATAGACCGCTACGACCGCCTTATCCATACTCTGAGGAGCCTTCCTCCTGCAATGCAGATTGAGTATCTCGATTCCGCCGGGAATGTGGTCACTCTCAATGCCCGCAGGCCTCGGCCGGAGTTGATGCCCAAGGCGGATACCAGCCGTTTCGGTAAGGGCTTCGAACTAGATTCAATAGGCCGGGAGGACCGCGACAGCTGCATCTTCTATGCCCAGGCTCTTATGGACATAGCCAAGAGCCAGAAGGAAAGGCTGGTTCGCGACAGCACTCATTACAGCCGTACCGCCGATATGTTGAAATCGGCCTATGACTATGCCCAGCAGCGTTACAAGAACGTGCAGGCCAAGATCTTCATCGACGGCCAGACCGACTACATCACACTGCTGAGGGGTTTCCCGCGTTTCTGGAAGAATGCGATGTCGGACGCCACCGACAAGTACAGCCTTAAGACAATCGGAGAGGTGCACAGCCAGTGGAGAGGCCCTATGGTGGTAGGTTTCGGAGTCTTCGTGCTCTTCTATCTGGTAATCTCGGCAGTCCTCGGAGTCGGCATCACGGCGGTGCTCCGCCGAAAGGCAAAATTCTTCCAGCGCAGCGCCCTGAAAAACAATCGTTTCGCTACGACGATGCTGGCCGCCCTGGTGATTTTCGCCCTAAGCATAATGGTTGCCGGAGCGCTGTCCAAGCAGCATTTCTTCAGTATGGCCTCGAAACTTCTGATCGAGTTCGTATGGATGCTCGCGGCCATCCTGGTCTCAATGGTCATCCGCTACAAGGAGGACTCGGTGAGGGCCGGAGTCGGGCTTTATACCCCGGTGCTGGTGATGTGCTTCCTGATCATAGTGATGCGCATAGCCTTCATTCCCAACAGCCTGATAAACATCATATTCCCGCCGATCCTGCTGCTGTTCACCATAATCCAGGCCCTGACACTCCGTCATCGCCGCAAGAGCGTGAAGCCTTGGGATATGGTCTATGGCTGGATCTCGCTGATAGTGATGACCGCGACCACGGTGGTGGCCTTCCGCGGCTACGTCCTCCTCGGAGTCCAGCTGCTGATATGGTGGTTCTTCCAACTGACTCTGCTCCAGACGATTACCGCGGTGTATGACCTCGTGGAGCTTTTCTACAAGAGCCATATCAAAGAAGCCCGCCGCTCCTATGTCGAGAACCATCCGGACCTTCCTCACCGCACTGACGAGGACCTGATCGCCGTGACCTGGCCTCATTCCCTGATGAAAAAGGCCCTACTGCCTATGGCCATAATCCTGTCCATCCCGGTGAGTCTGAGGATGGCCTCGGGAGTCTTCGACCTGACCGGAGTCTTTATGGACTATTACACCTATCCTTTCCTGAACGTGGAGGGCTATGTGAGCCTGTCTTTCTCCAAGATTATCTTCGTCGTCACCCTTTTCTTCGCCTTCGACTATCTGAATTACCTCGCCAAGGCCCTGTACCGGCGTTTCAAGATAATGGACGCGATGAAAAAGGCTCCTGGCAAGTTCTTCTCGGAGGCCGACATCAACTTCACCCTTGCCGGACATATCATTGGCATAATCCTATGGAGCATCTATGTAATCACGATATTCATCCTGCTCCAGATTCCTACTACCGCCGTTAAAGTCGTGGCAGCCGGTTTGGCGACCGGTCTCGGATTCGCAATGAAGGACATACTGAACAATTTCTTCTATGGTGTCCAGCTTATGTCCGGCCGTCTGAGGGTGGGGGACTATGTGGAATGCGACGGCGTGAGGGGCCAGGTGGACAGCATTAATTACCAGAGCACCACAATTATAGCGGCCGACGGCTCCGTGATGGCTTTCCCCAACGCTACGCTCTTCAACAAGAACTTCAAGAACCTCACGAGGAACCATTCCTACGAACTGCTGGACTTCATAGTCGGCGTGAAATACGGCTCCGACGTGGAACAGGTCAGGCAGATAATTCTCGACGCTATGGAGCCGCTCCGTACCAAGGATAAGTTTGGACGCGAAGTGATCGAGCCCAAGTTCGGCATCCAGGTGCGTTTCAAGGACTTCGGGGACAATTCGGTGAACCTGCAGGTGGTCCAGTTCACTACGGTCGAGGAGCACTTTACCTTCGCCGCCAAGGCCAAGGAATTGATATACAATGCCTTGAATGCCAACGGAATAGAGATTCCGTTCCCTCAGCGAGACCTTTACATAAAATCAATGCCGGATGGAGACAAATAATCTTTGGGAGAAAGCGAAGCGGCGTTTCCGCGAGATTTCATCGCTCTCGGGACAGCTCGACACTGACGACGCGGATGCACGCATACGCAGTGCGATATGGTTCCGCGGGCCGAATGTATGGATTCTTGCCTTTTCCATAATCATTGCCTCGGTAGGCCTGAACGTCAATTCTACGGCGGTGATTATAGGCGCGATGCTGATTTCGCCGCTTATGGGACCTATCATCGGCGCCGGCCTGGCACTCGGCATCAACGACACCAGACTGCTCTGGGACGCCGCCAGGAACCTCCTGGTTATGGTCGTGATCTCGCTCGTGGCCTCGACTCTTTTCTTCCTTATCTCTCCTCTGGACCTTGTGAATCCTACGGAGCTGGAGGCGCGTACCAGTCCCAGTATCTATGACGTGCTGATCGCTCTGTTCGGCGGTTTCGCGGGGATTTTCGAGAACGCCCGCAAGGAGAGGGGAACGGTGCTTTCCGGAGTCGCAATCGCGACCGCCCTTATGCCTCCGCTCTGTACCGCGGGATATGGAATTGCCAACTGGGACGGCCATTTCTTCCTCGGCGCGATGTTCCTATTCATAATCAACGCGGTCTTCATCATCCTTGCTACTTACGTGACTGTCAAGTATATGCGCTTCCGGACGGTGAGCGGCATAGACGAAAAGACTGCTACCCGTCAGCGTCGGATTATAAGCTGCGTCATCCTGCTCGTGCTGGTGCCGAGCATCTGGACTGCGGTGAATCTTGTACGGGAGAACAATTTCGAGAGGAATGTGAACGAGTTCGTCAGGGAGAACCGTATTGTCGGCCACAGCTATATCTATGATTATGAGATAGATGGTAGGAATCTGACTCTTATGGTGGCGGGGGAGAAACTGAGTGAAGAACAGCTGTCGGATTTCAATAAAAGGGCTGAGCATTTCCGAATCAAACCCGACAAAATAAGCATCAAAGAGCGTTCATTCGGACTTAGCCAGAGTGAAATTGACCAGGTAATCGGGGAAGTCTACGAGAAGGCTGAAATCGAAAAAGCTGAGAATGAGCGCATTATAGGAGAACTCTCCGAAAGGCTGGATTCGCTGGAAAGGCTGGTCGTGTCGATGAGAGATTCAACGGACGTGAAGTAATTTTTGCAGTTTCAGAAAATTGTTTTAACTTTGCATTCCCTCCGGTGCGATGGCCGAGCGGTTAGGCACAGGTCTGCAAAACCTGCTACAGCGGTTCGATTCCGCTTCGCACCTCCCAAAATGCCTCTGAACTATTACAGAGGCTTTTTTTATAAAAATTGCCTGCCGCGCAAGCGACCATTTGCCCGTATAGGGTCGCGAAGCGACAGGGAGCGGTGCGGCAGGCAATTGACATAAACCATTTGCTATGAAAGAGATTGCGTCAAAGACTGTTTACATCGGGGTGGACGACCTTGACCTCGATTTGTTCGAAGGCCAGTATATAGTTCCAGAAGGAATTTCCTACAACTCTTATCTGATTCTGGACGAGAAAGTTGCGATTATGGATACCGTCGATGCCCGAAAAGGGGAGGAGTGGCTCGCAAATCTGAGCGAAGCCCTCGGCGGCCGCCGTCCGGACTATCTCGTGGTCCATCACCTTGAGCCCGACCATTCCGGAATGATTGAAAAGCTTCTGGAACTCTACCCGGAAATCAAGATAGTCGGCGGGGCGAAAGCCCTGCAGATGCTTCCTCAGTTCATTGACAAGCCCTTTGAGGGAATTGCGATGAAGGAAGGGGAGAGCCTGGAACTCGGAGAGCACAGCCTGAGTTTCTTCGGAGCGGCAATGGTCCATTGGCCGGAGGTTATGGTCTCTTTCGACAAGGCTACGGGGGTGCTTTTCGCCGCCGACGCTTTCGGAAAATTCGGGGCTCTCTCAAAATGCGGCTTCTATTATAAGGATGACGACGACTGGGCCTGCGAAGCCCGCCGCTACTATTTCAATATCTGTGGCAAATACGGCGTTCCGGTGCAGAATCTGCTGAAAAAAGTACTTGCGCTGCCAATTGAAAAGATTGCTCCTCTGCACGGTCCTATCCTTGCCGAGGGCAAGGAAGAGTGCATCGCACTTTACCAGACCTGGAGCAGTTATGGCGTTGAGACAGAGGGAGTTTTCGTAGCTTATGCTTCCATTCACGGCGGTACTGCCGAGGTCGCGGAGCATCTGGCGGAAATCCTGAAGGCCAAGGGCTGCCCGAAAGTCGCAGTGTCCGACCTTTGCCGCGACGATATGGCCGAGGCCGTGGAAGATGCCTTCCGCTACGGCAGGATGGTCCTGGCGGCCGCTTCATACGATGGCGGTCTCTTTACTCCCGCATATAATTTCCTCCATACGCTTCAGATGAAGGCCTGGCAGAAGCGTAAAGTCGCCCTGATCGAGAATGGCTCCTGGGCCCCTTCGGCCGCCAAGGTAATGAAGGAGATGCTCGGCACAATGAAAGAAATCGATATCGTAGGAGAGAGCGTGACTATTCGAAGCCGTATGCGTGCTTCTGACGAAGCGGCCCTGGAGGCCCTTGCAGACGCGATTCTTCAATGAAAGTAGCCATAATAGGCGCCGGTGCCGCCGGATCCTTCGCTGCTGTCCAACTTAAAAGGATGGCCCCTGAGACCGAGGTCCATATCTATGAGGCCGCTTCCAGGCCTATGAAGAAACTGGCCCTTACCGGCGGCGGTCGCTGCAATATTTCCAATTCATTCGAAGGCCTGCGTTCGCTTTCAGAGGCTTATCCGAGAGGGGAGAGGCTTATGAAGCGGGCTCTGAAGGCCTTTTCAGTACAAGACACCCTTTCCTGCTTCGAAGGCGAAGGAGTCAAGTTCGTGCTTCAGGATGACCATTGCTATTTCCCGGCCTCGCAGGATGCGATGGAGATTGTCGGCACTCTCGAGAGGGCTCTTTCGAGTTCCGGGGTCCACATCCATTGCGGACAGCGCCTGAAGTCTCTCCGCCCGTCCTGGGAGCTGCTTTTCGACAATGGTATCAAGGAAAAAGCAGACGCCGTACTTGTCACTACCGGCGGCGCGCCAAAGGGAATAGGCTTTCTGGATGGTCTTGATATCGAGATGGTTCCGCCAGTTCCGTCGCTGTTTACCTTCCGTATAAAGGAGAGGGGACTAAACGAATTGATGGGCCTTGTCCTGAATGCGGAACTTTCAATTCCGGGGACCAAACTCCGTTCCGGAGGCCCTTTGCTCATAACGGACTGGGGGCTCAGCGGTCCGGCTGCCTTGAAACTGTCTTCCTATGCTGCGAGGTATCTTGCAGAGAATGATTACAGGGCGGCTCTTAGTATCAACTGGCTTCCGGAAGAAGATGTGCCGGCGCTTTTGGCAAAGCATCAGGAAGCGAATTCTAAAAAGTTGATTTCCACGGGATTGCTTCCGCGCCGCCTATGGGATTATCTCTGCCGTAGGGCCGGTCTCCGGGAGGATATGCGCTGGGCGGAGTGTGGCCGCAAAGGTCTTAACAGGCTCTCCGCTGTGCTTACTCAGGACAGCTATCAGATAGAGGGCAGGGCGGAATTCCGCGAGGAGTTCGTGACCTGCGGGGGAGTAGCCCTGGAGGAAGTGGATTTTTCCACTTTGGAGTGCAAAAAGTATCCTGGTCTTTTCTTCGCCGGGGAAGTGCTTGACATTGATGCAATTACCGGGGGATTCAATCTTCAGGCAGCCTGGAGTACGGGCTGGATGGCGGCCAAAGGCATTTTTTTATCCGGGAAATAAAGACTATCTTTGTGCCCCGAAGATGAAAACTGATAACCTGAACCGATTTATTTTTCTTCTGTTTTTGCTTCTGATGCTCTCTTGTTCGCGTGAAAAAGCGGATGAGGCGGAGGGCGCTTATGTCCGGATTTCCCTTTCTCAGGAGCAGACGAAGGCAGCTCTTCCTTCGGTCGATGATTTCGAGATAGAAATATATAATTCCCGTTCCGTCCGACTGTACCGCAAGAACTACGATGTGGCGAAGGACGAACTTATACGCCTAAATGCAGGAGAGTTCCTCCTGAGGGCCCATCACGGGGATTCTCTTGGCGCAGGATTCAACAAGCCATATTATCTTGCCGAGGCGCCTTTTACCGTCCACGGCTTTGTGGACAACGGGAGGAAGCCTGATGAGGTGTCAGCTGTAGCCCGCCTCGCAAATGTCAGACTGTCAGTGACTTTCGACGAATCCTTCCGCCTTTTTTACGACGATTACTGGGCCGTCGTCCGCCACGGCCGCTATGCCAAAAAGCAGGTCCGCTTCAGTAAAACCGAACTTCGGGAAGGCTATATCCCGGGCGGCGAACTGTATCTGGAAGTGTTTTCCAGGATGAAACTGAACGGCAGGGACACCACACTCTATTTCCGATCTCCCGCGGCGGAGTATCAGCCGAACGACGCCGTCACTTTCCAAGTCAGGACCGGTGCCATCAAGGGTGAGCTGGACCTGAGCGTCACAGTTGACAGGGACGCCGAGGAAATAGTCATTGACGAACAGATTCCTTCCGCCGCCCTGCCTGCGTTGGAGCCGTATTTTTCTATGGGCGGAGATATCGGCGGGGACTACAGCTACAGTTTTCCTTCAGGCTTCGCCGACCCCGCTTCCGGCCAGACCCTTTGTGTGGACATTTCTCCGCAGGCTCATTTCCAGAGCCTGGTCCTGAAGGCTGAACCCGCGTCCCTGGGCCTGGGCGAGGTGGACCTTATGGCCCTGGACAAAGCACAGAAATCGGCCCTGGAGAATCTTGGAATAGACTTTTTCGTGCCGGATAATTATCCCGTGGCCTATGTCAATTTCGACTCGGCAGTGAAATATGTATCCGACAATATCCCCTTTGATGCGTCTAATCCCGAGGCCGCCCGTTTCACTCTCACGGTGAAGGATAATTTCGCTCAGAGCGCCAGCGCCGTCTATCGCCTGAATGCGACTCCTGTAAATGCCTCATTCACTGTCGAGGATAGCGATATATGGGGATGGAAACTGGTGAGTCCGAAGGCACGGCTTATCGGGGTCAGCAAGATTCCGTCCTCGGCGGTAATCGGCTGCCAGTGGAGCCTGGACGGCGAAAACTGGTCAGGCGAGATTTCGTCGGTCTCGACCGTTGGCCCCGAGATCATATTCAATGATGTATGCGGCCTCCCGGCCGGCAAGGATGTGATGCTCAGGACCATAGTCAGCCACGACCCCGCCCAGGTCTCTGATCCTACGACCATCCGTACAGAGACGCCGCAGCAGGTTGGAAACAATGGATTCGAGTCCTATAAGACTATGAAATACACGACTCCTGTGCTGATCCTTTCAGACTGGACGGTCACTTGGTGGCAGCTGTGGTCGAATGAGTCCGATGCCTGGTGGGCCAGCAATGCGATGCGCTCGGTCGAGGACGAGGAGGTCGCGACCGGAGTCGCCGAAAAGAAGACCTATCCGGCCGTCGCGCTATTCTCTTCCGGAGCTTATTCCGGCACCAGCGTGATGCTGGCTACGATTTATACGAGTACATTGGCTATAGGAAGCAGCCTCGGAGCCGGCGACCACCATAACACTTATGGGGAGATTTTCCTCGGGAAGGCCAATGACCAGTGTCAGGATAATTGGAAGAAGATATCCGAGGGACATTCTTTCTCAAGCCGTCCCTCAGCCCTTTCCTTCTATTATAAGCTGAATCCGTACAAGTCCACTCCGTTCTATGTGCTGATAGAGATCCTGGATGCATCGGGCAGCGTGATCGGCAGGGCGGAAAAGAACGATGTGAAAACTTCGGTAAGCCAGTGGACACGTTGCACAGTGCCGCTCACTTACAGCATAAGTGACCGCAAGGCCGCTTCCATACGTCTGAGTTTCCGCTCCTCGAAAAACGGGAATGAGGATTTCCGTCTGACTACGGTCTCGACTCTGTCGGGAAGCCACGAAATATTTGCCGGGAACATACTTTCCCTCGACAAGGTCGAACTACTTTATGAATAATATCGCAAGATGAAAAAGATATTTTTAGTGTTGCTGGCCGTTTCGGCCGTCCTGTCCTGCCAGAAAAAGCAGCCTGCACAGCTCGCTAACGGCACTTTTGCCCTGAGCCTCAGTATGGACACGGAAGGGGGATATGTGACAAAGTCGTCTCCCGTGGACGTCAATGCCTTCGTGGTTGACATCGTCCGCCTGGAAGACGGGTACAAGATCCATTTCGACCGTCTCGATGAGATTCCCGAGGTCTTTGAAATGGGCAGCGGAGATTATACGGTCAGCGTTGTCTCTCCGGAGCACAGGAATGTGGCCTGGGACCAGCCTGTCTACGGAGCCTCCGCGGATTTCACCATCCGTGTCGGCGAACTGACTCCCATCTCGCTTGTCGCGACCCTTCAGAATATGAAGGTATCTTTTTCTCTTACAGAACGTTTCACCAAGGAACTTTCAAACTATACCGTGAGCGTGACCAATGCCGCTTCCTGGGAGGAGACTGTTCCCGGTGAGAACACCCTCGTATGGGACAAGGCCGCGGTGGATGCCGCCAAGCCGGGATATTTCTCCGTCGCCCCTCTGATGGTCAAGGTCGATGCCTACCGCCAGGACGGCAATCTGGAGACTCACGCGGTACTTATGGTGAACGATGTCGCCCCTCGCGACCACCACATCATCACCCTGGACGCCAAAGTGACGGGCAGCGTCAACGGTATTTCCCTTCTGATTGACGATTCCGTCAATGAAAAGGGCTCCGACGTGGTCGTGGATGGCTGGGACGAGGTCCCGGTAGACGGCGGCGGGGAAGGCGGAGGTGACGAGGGTGGAGACGACACTTCGACTGCGCCTACGATGAGCTGGGAAGCCAATCCTGACTTCCAGCCGACCCTCATTCAGCCGACAATGAGCGTGGAGATTCTGATCAAGGCCCCGGAGACAATCAAGTCCTTCCAGGTCCTTGTGGACTCCAATGTGCTCTCAGAGACTATCGCAATGATGGCGGGAGACAGTCAGTACAGCTATGCTCCCGGCAATCCCTATGTGATGGACCTTATTGAGGATGAGGCGCTTACGACTGTTCTGAACGGGATAATCCCGGTGAAGGATCAGCTTTATGGACAGACGGAGGTTCTCTTCTCCCTGTCTCAGCTCGTGCCGCTGGTGCTCGGTTTCTCTCCGGAGAGCCAGTCCATCCATACTTTCACCCTGAAGGTGACGGATGCAATCGGCCAGTCTCTTGAAAAGTCCATTGAATTCATAGCTCCGTAGGGATGATGAAAAAGCTATTGTCTGCAGCTCTCTTGCTTCTTGCAGCGGCTTGTTCCCAGAGGGAGAAGCTGCCGCAGGAGAAGGGTTTGCTGCAACTTAGCCTCAGCCCTGACGTAGAGGTCACTCCGGCTGTGAAAAGTCAGGCCGGTGCTCCCGACCCCTGTTTCAGGGTGGAAGTCATTCCCAAGGCCGGCGGAGACAAGATTGAGATTTCGGATTACAGGCAGCTAGAGGCTGAGCCTCTTACTCTGAATGCGGCTTATTACACTCTTCGCGCCTTCTCCGGTCCTGCGGAGCCAAACGCCTGGAACAAAGCCTCTTACGAGGGGAGTGTTGAGTTCTTGGTGAGGCCTGGCATCCTGAACAGGGCGACGGTCCCCGTATCACTTTCGGCTACGATGATTACTGCCCAGTTTGACGACAAGACGCTTGAAGCCTTCCCTGAAATATCTCTGAAAGTGAAGGGGGATGAGGGCGATGCGCTTCAGTTCAGCCGGCAGAATCTGAGCGATACGGCTTATTTCCGGACTTCCTCACTGGAGTGGGAGCTGGAACTCCGGAACAAAAATGGCCAGAGCTATAAACTGGGACCGAAAGTCATTTCGCCTGTGCGTCCCCGAGAGCACTACAGGCTGAGTTTCTCTCTTGATGATTATAAGGAGAACCCCGGCGGGGCGATAGTGAGAATCCGCGTTGACGACTCGATGGTGGAGAAAGCCTATCTCCTCTGTCTGGACTTCGGTGAAGGACAGCTTTCGCTGAGCGCCTCTTTCGAGATGAAGGACATTATCGCCGTGCCGAAAGGCAGTTCAGAGCCATATACGGTCTATGCTCACGCAGAGTACGGAATAAAGAACCTTGTCATCAGCCATAATTCGGATGCCCTTGCCCAGGCCGGACTGAAACGGCTGACAGAACTGGTCGGAGCGAAAGATCTTTCGGAGCTGAATGCCTGCGGTGTGGCGGCTTCGGCCGTCAGTTTCGGCCAGCAGGATGCCTCCATTGACTTTTCTGCCCTTCTCGGACGCCTGAATCTGGACCTTTATCCGATTACTGTGACCGTGGTTGACTCGAAGGACCATTTCTCCCAGTTTGTCTTCCGCTTCAATGTCACTTCTTCAGTGGAGGCGGAGGCGCAGAGTGCGGATCCTTGGGCCTGTTTCGCGATTCTACGCGGCCGCTGGTTTACCGGAGAGCGTCCTCAGGGACTGAAACTTCAGTACAGGATGGCGGGCTCATCGGAGTGGACGGACTATACAGGAAATCTTACAGCGGAGGGCAACGAGGGTTTCTTCAGCTGCGAAGTCTATGGTCTCGAAGCATCTTCGGACTATCAGTTCCGAGTAATTACCGACAAGGACACAGATACGCGCATACTCGACTTCAAGACTGCAGCCGCCCAGAGCATTCCGAACCTCAGTTTCGACGACTGGTATCAGAGCGGAAGCGCCTGGTATCCAGGCAAGAACTCGTCTTCACGTATCTGGGATACGGCTAACGGGGGTACGGCGTCTTACGGCTGTGTCCCTACCACTCCCGAGAGCAGCGATGTGGTCTCCGGCAAGGCTGCAAGGCTGGAAAGCACAACTGTCACGGTTGCCGTAATTACAAAGTTCGCCGCCGGCAACATCTATGTCGGAGATTTTGTCAAAGTGTCCGGTGTCGGAGCGGAACTCGACTGGGGAACGCCTTACAGCGCCCGTCCGGTGGCCCTTCACGGCTATTACAAGTACTTACCGAAGTCCATAGACTACGCCGAATCGCCGTACACGGACAAGAAGGGTCAGACCGACCATTGTTCTATCAAGATGTACCTTCTGGACTGGTCCGGCAAGTTCAGGATCAATACTTCCAAGAAGATCTTCCTCTCGGATGACGATCCTTCCATTATCGCTATGTGCGACTTTACAAGCAACGAAAAATGTACTTCATATAAGGAATTCACCTTCCCGCTCCACTATCGTGACAAGCGCACTCCACGCTATGTGGTAGTGGTCGGCGCGGCCTCACGTCTCGGGGATTATTTCACCGGCGGCAAGGGCTCGACACTGCTTCTGGATGAATTCTCGTTTATTTTCGACGCAGGAGCGCTCAGCGAAGCGCAGCGCACCGAAGTCGGCTATCGCAATTTGAAATGAAAAAGACTGTACTGACTGTTTTGCTTCTGGCCCTGTACTGCATCACGGGCCTCTCCCAGGAAATTTTCGAACGCGGATTCGAGGGCAAGAACAAAGTCTTCGTGCCCAAGGGAAGTATGGGCATAGGCCTGAGCGCCTCATATTCCAACAATGGCGTCGGAGACGAGAATGGTTTCACCCTGCTTCCTTCGCACGTGGGGGAGTTGAAAGGTTCTTGGACATCAGTTGGTTTCCATCCTTCATTTGAATATTTCCTGAAGGATAACTGGAGCATAGGGCTGAGGTTTGATTACCTTAGGGACATCTTCGCCCTTGACAGCGCACGCCTTGCCCTGAATGACGACCTGGCCTTCAATATCTCCGACTGGAACTATCAGAGGCAGTCTTTCCTCGGAGCCATAGCGACCCGTTACTATGTTCCCTTCCTCGGTTCGCGCATCTTCGGATGGTTCGTGGAAGGACGGATCAGCGGTGGTTATATTCAGTCCAAGAATTACAGCGTGGAGGAGGACGGTGCCCTTCACGGAACCTATGACGACCAGATCCGTATCGGTATCGGCCTGAATCCGGGAATCTGTTTCTTTGTCGCCGAGAACTTCGATTTCGAGGTCCAGGTAGGTCTTATCGACCTCAGTATGAACCGCATCAACCAGACGGAGAACCAGGTCCGCAAGAGCAGCGTATGGCGTTTCAACGCCCACGAGAAAATCGATCTCCTGGCCATCCAGTTCGGCGCTCACGTCTATTTCCAGAGCCGTAAGAAATGACGAAGCGTTGCTCATATCTGCTGCTTGGACTGCTTGCCCTCTGGGGATGTATCCGGAATGATCTGGATTATCCGACCATCATCGGGAATATCCTTTCCTTCGAGGTGGAGGGGGCGAGAAAAGTCATCATCGACACAGATGCGAGAGAGGTCGTCGTGGAACTCGAGGAAAGCGCAGACCCCTCGGCGGTTGTTTTCAAGTCTATGGATATTACCCCTGAGGCTAGCTGCGAGGCGCTTCCGGGAGTCCTGGACTTAAGGAAGCCGATTGAACTCCTGCTGACTACCTATCAGGAGTACAGATGGAAGATTTCTGCGACTCAGCCGGTCAATCCAGAAGAAAAGTCTGTCTTTGTCTATGTTCCTGACAATCAGCCGCTTTCGAAGCTGGTGATTGAAGATATGAAACTTGAGCTGGAAGGCTCTGAAATCGTTTCCACCACAGGTTACAGAGCTAGCCTTGACGCCGTGGAGAAGATTACGGAGCCGGTCAGTTTCCCAATGACTCTGGACTGTTTGATGGAAAGGAGTTTCGAGGTGAAAGTCAAGGGCGGGACGGTCGTATGGACTATGAAGGCCTTCCAGCTCGAGGTGAACACCCTGGTCTCGGACATAGACGCCCATTGTTACAGCGCAAGGGTCAGGGGTATGTTCACTTCCGGGGAAACGCCTGATGTCCAATACCATAAGGTCGGTGATAGCGAGTGGATAAGCGTGGAAGACGAGAGTGTAAACGGTGTCGGAGTCACGGCTCTCATCTCATCTCTGGAAGAGGATACGGAATATGTCTGCCGTATAGTGGACGGGGAAAGCCTTTCGCCTGAGGTGACATTCCGGACGCTCAGGCCGGTCCAGCCCGACAATATGGGCTTTGACGACTGGTATCAGAGCGGCAAGGTGTGGTATCCCTTCCCTCAGGGCGGTCCGAAGGTCTGGGACTCTGCAAACGAGGCGACTGCGTCATTCAGCGGGAGTGCGACCACTCCGGACGACTCCTTCTCAATCAATGGGCGGAGCGTCAAGCTCGTCAGCAGTTATGCTGTGGTTAAATTCGCTTCGGGAAGCATCTTTATGGGCAGTTACGTCGGCCTTCACGGAATGGGCGCGAAACTGGACTGGGGTATTCCATTCGGCTCCAAACCTGCTTCTCTGAGCGGTCATATCGCATATTCTCCGGCGCCGATAAATTATGTGGAGCCTCCTTATCAGGGACTGAAAGGCCAGAATGATACCGGTCATATACAAATTATTCTGGCCGACTGGGACGAGCCTTTCAGGGTGGACAGCACGGACAAGAAGTATCTCGACTGCGAGAATGATCCGGGCATCATCGGCTATGGACGCTATTCCCTTTCTGAGGCGACCGACGGCTTCATTCCGTTCACAGTGGATGTAGAATACAGGAATTCTAGAGTGCCTAAATGGCTTGTCATAGTTGCGGCTTCCTCTTCGCTCGGCGACTATTTCACAGGCGGAGAGGGGAGTACTCTCTGGCTGGACGAACTTGTGCTGAACTACGATTGACGGAAGGCGTTCGGGGTCATTCCGGTCTCGCGGTGGAAGAACTTCGAGAAAAATGAGGGATTGGGAAAGCCTAGTTTGTCGGCCACTTCGTTGATGCGCAAGTCGCTGTGTTTCAACAGCATCTTTGCGTTCTGCACTACTTTGCGGTTGATCCATTGCATCACGGTCTGTCCGCTGACCTCCTTGACTATGTTGCTCAGTCTGTTCGGGGTGACGAAAAGCCTTTCGGCGAACCAGGGGATGGATCTTTCAGCTCCGTCGGAATCATTGAGAAGTTGGATGAAGCGGTCGAATACCTCATCCTGGCGGGTCGGCACCCAGCCTTCCGGAGTAAGGGCTCCGATATGGTCAAGGTCAGCAAGCAGCCTGTCTGCATAATCTGTGATCTTAAGATACCACTGTGAGAGCTTTTTCTTTCCAACCGGCGTATGGCATCTCTCGCAGC